>JBIOHC010000009.1:0-101454 GCA_044448685.1 Bacteroidia bacterium | reverse complement strand
TCCGGGCCGAAATCTGAAATCCATCCTGTTCAATGTAATTGATATCACTGCCATGTTCTTCCAAGAGACATATACCGGTCACGACCAGGTGTATCTTAAAAAAACTATCCTTTTTCATTTGTTCAAGGATAGGCTTGTACCGGCTGTAATCGGCACGTCGTTCAATTACTACAAATACTTTTCTCATAGCTTATCATCTTTAATGTCAGACCAGCACAGCAATGCACTGTCGGGAATATCTTTTTGGGCTGACTTTCCCAAAACCTGTTCGAACTTTTCCGCTTTTATTTCACCTGTTCCGGGTCGTTTGACCCAGATATTCTCGCGTGTAAATAATTCTCCTTTACTGATAGGCCGTATAGAAACCACCGATGCATAGGCGAAATCAATCGTAGGCTTTTCCTCTGCAACAGGACCTTTCTTCCCACCTCTTGCTTCCCAAATAATCCGTGATCCGGTGATGAGTTGTCTGAGTGCATCTTCATCCATAGAACAGACAATATCCGGCCCATGGCGTTGCATATGATCTGTAAAATGCCTTTCCAGGATGCAAGCACCCAATGCTACCGCACCCAGACAGGTATAACTGGAAGTGGTGTGATCAGAGAGACCTACGACCGTTTCCGGGAATTCATCCATCATCTGAACCATAGCACCCAGACGAACCAGACGAGGCGGTGTCGGGTACACATTCGTACAATGCAGGAGAGCAAGGGGGGTGTTATGCTTTCTGAAAACAGAGACTGCTTTCAGAATGCTATCCATGGAATTCATTCCGGTACTTAGAATCACCGGTTTCCCGAAAGTGGCTATATGTTCGAGCAAGGGGAAATTATTACACTCGCCGGAGCCTATTTTGTAGGCAGGAATATCCATTCTTCTGAGCCTTTCAGCGGCAGCCCTTGAAAATGGTGTGCTTATAAAAGTCATGCCTTTGGATTCTACATAAGCTTTGAGTTTTATTTCCTCTTCTTCGGAAAGCGCACACCGTTTCATAATTTCAAAAATTGAAACATCAGCATTTCCGGGAATGATCTTCTTCGCTTCATCCGACATCTCATCCTCCACTACATGCGTCTGATGTTTTAACACTTCCGCTCCAGCTCTTGCCGCCGCATCTACCATTTCAAAAGCTGTCTTTAATGATCCTTCATGATTGATCCCCAGTTCTGCGATGACGAGAGGAGGATAATCCGGTCCTACAGCCCGGGTCCCGATATAGATAGGTTTTACCATTCTGTCAAAGTTTAATTGCATTGTTGGCCACTAAAAATTCACACCATAGCCAATCTAGCGGAGTATCGATATCCATGGAATATTCTTCTTCCATAACATATTTTCTGACGCTTTTGAATTGGGAAAAATGCCCTTCAGTAAGCGCCTTAACATTCATGATATAAATTGACCCGTTATGCTGATATACCTCCGGTGCATCCTGTCTTCGTCCGACTATTCCGGCATTCATCAGCTTTCTCAAATATCCGTCATCCCCTTCCTCAAAAAGAATTGAATACGGATTACCTTTTACTTTCTTGACGGAAACAACCATATCCGTTCCGGGAGTGTACAACTGAAGCGCTTCAGTCAGGTGTCTTTTAAGACGGAACGGCGAGGTAGGCTGCAAAAGGATCAAGGTATCAAATGTGCGCCCTTGTTTCTTATAATGGTTTAAGGCATGTAAGATGACTTCATAACTTCCGGCAGTATCACCGGAGAGTTCAGCCGGTCTTATAAAAGGCACTGGCAGTCCCGAATTTTCAGCAATCTTTATAATATCTTTATCATCCGTGCTCAGGCAAATGCAATCATCCTTTGCAAAATTTCTTGCATACTCAATGGAATAAGCAATTAATGGTTTACCTGCCAGCTGCTTACTGTTTTTTCCGGGCAATCCTTTGGAACCTCCCCTGGCTGTTATAAGAAATAGTGTTTCCAATAATTAATCCAGTTCAAATTTATCCTTATAATTAAGTAATTTATCCTCACTTATCTCCGTCTTACTTACAATATATAAACCCATTACAAGAAAATCCATTTCAGTTCCCAGAAAGCATCGGAGTGCATCGGAGGGAGAACAGACAATGGGTTCCCCTCTGACATTAAAGGAAGTATTTATCAAAACAGGGATCCCACTCGATTCATAAAATGCACTGATCAGCTTATGATACAATCCGTTGGTATCCTTATGAACTGTCTGAATACGGGCTGAGTAATCCACATGAGTACAAGAAGGGATTTCAGATCTTACTACTTTAAGCTTTTCTATTCCGAACAGATTTTCCTGCTCAGCTGTTACTTGTTTTCTTTTGGTGTTTTTAACCGGGGCCACCAGAAGCATATAGGGTGAATCATAGCCCGAATTCAGTGCCCCCAGCATGGACTCTTCTTTGCCCTGAATTTCAAACCAATCCTGAACATGTTCACGTAATACAGAAGGGGCAAACGGGCGGAAAGATTCCCGGTACTTGATCTTCACATTCATATCGTGCTGCATTTTCAGTGACCGGGGATCCCCGATGATGGATCTGTTTCCGAGAGCACGGGGACCGAACTCCATTCTACCCTGGAACCACCCAACCACCTTTTCATCAGCAATCGTCTTTATGGTTTTTTCAACCAGTTCCTCTTCATCCCTACATTTATAATAAGAAATGTTTTCCTTATCGAGTATATCCTGAATGGCTTCAGATGAAAATTCAGGGCCAAGATAACTTCCTGCCATATTATCCTTCGTGCTCGATGCAGACAGGGTTTTACGTTCACCCAATACATGATGCCAGATGTAATAGCAGACCCCCAGTGCACCTCCTGCATCGCCGGCTGCAGGTTGTATCCAGAGATCCCTGAACCCGGTTTGCTGCAATATTTTACCGTTTGCGACACAATTCAAAGCCACTCCTCCGGCCATACATAAATTGAGATGACCCGTATCTTTTTTACACTGATTGGCAAGCTTAATAACAACTGTTTCCGTAACCTGTTGCAGGGAAGCTGCAATGTCAAAGTGTTCATTCGTAAGTAAATCTTCCGGCTTCCTTCTTGAAATTCCGAATAATTGCTCTAATGGAGGACGGATCATGATATGGTCATACGGATAGGAAAAATAGTCCATATTTATCTTAAATGAACCATCTTCACGCAGATCAATTAGGTTGTCCAGGATCTTAGAGGTATAACGGGGTACCCCGTATGGGGCTAGCCCCATTACCTTATATTCCCCTGAATTCACTTTGAAACCAAGAAAATAAGTGATTGCACTGTAAAGCAGACCCAATGAATCAGGGTATTCTATTTCTTTTAATATAGTATAATTGCTAATCCCTCTGGTGTCAGTCTGTCCAGAAGCCATACTGGTGGTAGTCCATTCTCCCACACCATCAATACTGAGGATAGCTGCCTCTTTAAAAGGGGAGGGAAAAAAAGCAGAAGAAATGTGCGAATCATGGTGTTCGGAAAAAACAATTCGCCCGTCCCAAATTGACTTCTCTCCTCCGGTAGGAGACAGCTTAAAAAGGCTTTGCCTGATGATGGCCGGGATTTCCCATTTCTTGTTTGTCCAGAGCTCCATGGCTGACTGAAAAGTATTGTAACCAGCCGGAAAAAAATCCACATACGTTTGAAGGATGCGTTGAAATTTTAAATGGGGCTTTTCATAAAATCCGACATATTCAACCCTGTCAAAACTGATGCCGGCATGATCCAGGCAAAATTTTATAGCATTTACAGGGAATGCTGCATCATGCTTAATCCTGGTAAATCGTTCTTCCTGGGCTGCGGCAATAACTTTACCTTCAAGCAACAGACATGCAGCTGAGTCATGGTAAAATGCAGATATTCCCAGTATATACATACTATATCAGATGCAATCGTAATAATCAGATGACTTTTTCTTCTCTTTCCAGTATGATGCGCGCTTTTTTCCGGAATGTTTTTTTCTGAACAAAAAAAGAAGATAGAAAAAAAGTCTGTATTTAAATTTTTTAGTAGAATTCATGCCGGATCAGTAAAAGGGATAATTGGTATCGAATTTCTCTGCTACAGGTTGGTTAACAAATTCTGTTTCAGTGCCCAGCTTGCCTTTGTTCAATCTGCGGATGTACCGCCGACTTATGTACCGGATAATAGAGAAAAGCATATTAATTCAGATTTATGTGCTCGCGAATTTTACTTGCCAGAAACTCATTTCCCCGATCAGAGAGATGGCAAATATCTGTAAAGATTTCCTCGGAAACCATTTCAGTACCATTCAGCCATTCATTAGAATCAAGAAATTGAAAATTTCTCTCCATACACAGATTACGCAGAAATGCCTTATATTTTCCAAAAGCAGCGTCATTTGCGTATTGCTTTACTGCCGGATAATGTTCATGATATTCATCAATTAAAGCCTGCTCACCCTTCGCAAGTGGTTTATGTGTCCAGCCAACCACAGGCTGAATAATATAATGTATCTGTGCACCGGATGCCTTCTGAATCCAACTCCAGGTTTCAAATTCGTTTGCAAGAAACGAGTTCATCATTTCCTGTTTTTCTTCATAGGAACGAAGAACAAATTTTGGCGGGTTCTTAATTTTATTTCTGTAAAATATGTGAATCAGGTGACGAAAAAGAGCGCTTCGTTTGAACCTTTTTTCAATCGCCCTGTAATATTCGAATTTTGACAGAATGAAAGTGGAGGCTGTGAATCCTTCATACTGATGGTAAAGCTCCTTTGCCATTATATCTTCAAAAAAAACAGCTCCATGTTCCGGATAGAACAAGCTTCCGTCAATGGAGGAAAGAGAACAATTATTCAATCCAGAAAAAAGAATGATGTTCTTGATCTTAGGTAATTTTCTCTTGTACAAAAGGAAGGCTGCGAGTTCCTGGTGACTGACAGCTCCGCAATTACCGAGGCTTATACAAGGAATATTAACCTCATTCAGGTAAAACGAAAGTGTGTGTTTGTCAGACGACGCATCGGTTCCGAATACCGTGCTTCCTCCTATTATCACATTACACTGATCGTATTTTTTGCTTACTTCATCCAGATCAATATATTCTCCATTCGAATCATATTGCTCACGAAGACCATACTTATCCGTATTAACCGAACCAGATCTCCAAAGAGGAGTATTCGTGAATGTAACAAACGGACGGAATTCGTTAAACATTCCCATATAATCTTTATGATGAGGATAGTATTCCAGTAATTTTTTCATCCCTTCATTCGTATTTTATCTCTTTGACATTTAGTTTCCCAAATCTTCCAACTCCCAGGGTAATTGCACAGCAATCTTCGCAGGCCTTGAGTAAGAGGCAAACGTAGGATCGAAAGACCTGTTTTCAGTATAAAAAGTAAATATATTATCCAGAAGCTGGATGGTACCCAAGGTTGCTCTTCCAATTGAAAGCTGGATCTCATAACGACCTTCCTTCATTGGCTTTTGAAAGGTTACCCTGGTCTTATAAGTTCCAGCTTTCCTTTTTTCAAATAATTCAGGACTCAAATCCGTATCATATGTATTAAAGAGAACTTCATCCTCTTTTTTCACTGCAATACACACACACATCCCTTCTATATCCTGATTGATGACATACTCTGCTTCCAATGTAATGGAATCGAAAACATCAAACTCATTTGCTGGTTCATTTTTACTATTCAAAAGCCTCGCACGAATCACCTGTGCTTTGAGACCGGGTTCAAGTTTATATTCCTTTACAGCTTCACTGCTATCTGTGGAATTAAATTTAAGGTACATATTGATTGCTTCTTCGGCATTGCCGTTATAAATCAGGTTGCCCTTTTTAAGTACAATACCTTTTGTACAGAGTGTTCGTACTGCCCCCATATTATGACTAACAAACAATACCGTTCTGCCTTTTGTTGCCACATCCTTCATTTTGCCAAGACATTTTTTCTGAAACTCAGCATCCCCAACAGCAAGTACTTCATCCACAATCAATATTTCTGGTTCCAAATGAGCTGCCACGGCAAATGCTAATCGCACAAACATACCTGAAGAATACCTTTTGACCGGGGTATCAATAAATTTGGAGACTCCCGAGAATTCGACAATTTCATCAAACTTTGCCTTCACTTCCTGACGTGTCATACCCAAAATGGCCGCATTCAGAAAAACATTTTCCCTGCCAGTCAGATCCTGGTGAAATCCAGTTCCTACTTCTAAAAGACTTGCAATACGTCCCCGACACATGACTCGTCCGGAAGTAGGACTTGTAACCCTTGACAAAATTTTCAGCAAGGTCGATTTTCCGGCTCCGTTCTTACCGACTATCCCCATCACATCTCCCTGGCATACTTCAAAGGACACATCTTCAAGCGCTTTATGAACTTCACCATAAACTCCTTTCTCATCCAGACGCTTCATGGGGTCTTCTTTTCCTCTTACTCTGGCTACCCATCTTCCTATATCTGCAGAAAGCTGGCCCGTTCCGACCTCACCCAGCCGGTATTCCTTACTCAAATGCTCAATTTTAATAACGATAGAACTCATGCATTAAACAGTATCGATAAATGTTTTCTCTATTCGGTTAAAAATCAGTACTCCGAAGAGCAGAATCACAAGGGTAAAAACCGAACTATACCCAAGCTGAAGCAAAGTTACCTCTCCGGTACCCATGAACCCCTTACGGAAAGCTTCGATAATGGCGGTCATCGGATTGGCCTGAACAAATGGTTTATATTTTTCACTCACTATCTTTAGAGGATAGACTACTGGGGCAGCGTACATAAGCAACTGAACACCAAATGCAACGAGCAAAGCCAGATCCCTATATTTTGTTGTAAGAGACGAAACTATAAGACCAAAGGCCAGTCCCATTAGCCCCATGATAAGAAGGAGTACGGGTAGAAGAAAAGCAAAGACCGTCAAATGAACGTCCACTCCTTTAAAATGATATATTCCCATAAAGACTAAAAAAAGGCAAAACTGAATTAAAAAAGCAAAAAGATTTGAAATAACGACGGAAATAGGTACAGTCAGCCTTGGAAAATACACTTTTCCAAAAACTCCCGCATTGTAAACAAATGTATTGGCAGTTTTAGTGAGGCAGGAAGAAAAGTAACCCCAGCAAACAACTCCGGAGAGATAAAACAGAGGACGGGGACTCCCATCTGTTGGTATCAATGCAATGCCCCCAAAAACCAAACTCATGACCAGAGTCTGGGCAATCGGTTGGATAAGAAACCATAGAGGACCCAATATGGTTTGTTTATAAGCAGCCACAAAATCCCGTTTTACAAAAAGCAACACCAGATCCCGATATTGCCAGAGCTCATTCAATTTAAGATCATACCAGGACGAAGCAGCCCCGATCTCCATATCCCACTCATCCTCAACGCTATGCTGCATAATTGCAGGAGATTGTTAGTTGTTCAAAAAACATAATTAAACTAGTCCTATGGAAAATTCTGGAAATATGCACAAAATAGATTAAAAAAAACTGGTAAATATCTGCCAAATTTACGAAATTAAAGGTCTGACTTTCAATTGAGTTCTTTTTTTACGATTATTCAACAATCTGAAACATAATAATGTATATTTTCGTACACTCATTTATAGTTTAAAAAAACAACTAAATCGCGACCCATGACAAGACATATATTCACGACTCTTGCCTTGTTTTCGGCTTTTTTCCTTTTTCAAATTCAGGATTCATTTGGAGTTACTGTCACCTCTTCTCACGGTGGCGGAAACTGGAACAATGCAGGTTCTTGGGACATTGGTGTACCGAATCCAGGTGATGATGTGGTCATATCTTCCGGAAATCCAATAACGGTTCAATCCGGCCTTGCGGTCACCATAAACAGTATTACTATAAATCCCGGAGCGGCCCTGACCCTTACCGGAACTATTGACTGTGCGTCTTCCTTTACCGCCAACGGAAGCTGGACAGGAAGCGGGCGCTTAAATTTCTGGACCGCCATTGCAAGTACTTACACACTGGCCGGTTCCTATAATGTTAATTTCTCTGGACTTATCGTTGCTTACGCGAACACATTGAATATTTCGGCTGGTGTGAATTTCACCAAAATTGGAAGCATGACCCTTTACACGGGTGGTGTAACTGTTAATAACAGTGGCAATGTGACGGTAGGCACATTATTTTTGAATGCAGGTTGCACATGGAATAACATGAATGGTTCCGCTTTGTCTGTCAGCGCGAACATTGGCGGTACCGGTACACTTTCGGCTAGTACTGCCACCAACACGGTGACCTACCTACCAGGAGCTACTTCAATTGTCTCCGCCACCTACTCTAATTTGTCTTTATTGGCAAACACTTCCATTTATTTTCCGGCTGATTTGAATGTGAATAACAACCTCACAATCAGTTCTGGAACAGCGCTTAACCCGAATGGATTTAAGCTCTATTTAGGTGGAAATTTTACAAATAACTGTACCAGTTCAAATGTCAGCCTGCTCGATATTATATTTAACGGTGCCGGAGCAAGTAATCAAACCCTGACTAAAGCCACTTCGGCGAATGAAACCTTTAACACATTGACTATCAGTCGTGGTGCCGGAACGGGCAAAGTTGTTCTGGGTAGCTCTGTACTTATTCTTAACAATACCCTTACAATTAATTCAGGAACCCTTGATGCGAGTGTAAACAATCCCATTATTACATTGTATGGAGACTGGGTGAACAATGGAGGCACATTTACACCCGGCACTAGTGCAGTCCAGCTTTGTAGCAGTTCCATTAATGCAAAAATCGGAAAAACAGGAGGAGGAACTGAAACCTTCGGACCCCTGCAACAATATTACACCGGTACTTATACCCTGACCTCAGATATCAGTTTGTCAAATCTGACAATCGTCAGTGGAACTCTTGCGGGATCTACCTTTAATATCACATTGTCAGGAAATTGGAATAATTCAGGTGGGACCTTTTCGCCCGGCACTTCTACAGTCATTTTTGCCCCGACAGGATCGCAAACCATTTCCAAAGGAGCTGGAACGGAAACCTTTAACAACCTGACAAAAAATACGGCGAATACAACGACACTGGCTAACCCCATAAGCTGCGCAGGAGCCTTTACCTTAAATGCAGGAAGCTTTGATGTTTCTTCATCCAACTATGCAGTTTCCATTGGCGGGAATGTAACCATGAACGCAAACCTTAATTTCCACACCGGTACAGTAACCCTGAATGGAGCAACTCCTCAGGCGCTTACAGGGGGTGCTCTTAGCTTTTACAACCTTACCTCTACGGGCTCTCATGTCACTCTCGGAAATAATACTACTGTAACCAATAATTTTCTGCTTAGCTCGGGAATATTCGATCTGGGATCAACTTCCGAATATCTCGGTATTGCCGGTTCAGCTACCTTCAATGGCACCTTTACCCCACAAAGCAACGATGTATATCTAAACGGAACAACCAACCAGTCATTGAATGCTACTGTAGCTACCAATTTTTATAATCTTGGATCCTATAACTATGCGGGCGCCACATTCAGCAGCGGAACGTATACAATCACGAACAGCCTTATTTGTAAGTATCCAGGCGCGGTTATGACCCAGGCCGGAGGATCTTCCATTACCCTTGCTGCCAATGCCGCTTCCAATGCATACATCGGGAATGGTTCAGGTACCTTCGCAGGAACCTATCATTGTCAACGCTGGACTCCTAACCCAGGCCAGGGCAACTGGGCTGATATAGGGACAACCGTAAGCAACAATACTGTAAACGATTGGGATAGTCAATTCTTTATAAGCGGGGTGGGAGGAATTAACGGTACCGCTTCAGGTTTCAATTCGTTTACTTTGTATAATGAAACTCTGTCTTCCAACAATTACACTGCCATAACGAGCACTGCTTATCCCCTTGCTCCCGGAGTGGGTTATACAGTATGGCTGGCCGATACGTATTCCCCGGCTACCTGGAATGCCAAAACCATCACTTGCGATGGTATACCCAATGCGGGCAATATTGCTTCCCCTAGTTTAACTTTTACAGGAGGTTCAACGGATCCCGGCGAAAACCACGTATCCAATCCGTATGCGTCGCATATTACCTGGGATGCCTCCGGAACGAATATTACCAAAGCGGGCAATGTAGACCTGAGTACGATTTATGTATTGTCTAATGGAAATTATGTAGCACATGGCAATGGTTTTGATCTGCCATGTGGGCAAGGGTTTATTATTTATGCAACCGGAGCCGGAAGCAACAGCATTACCTTCAAAGAGAACAGCAAAAACACTTCTACAGCAAGTACTTTCGATTTCCGGGAAGCAGCCCCGTACAACCTTAAACTTAAACTGAGCACAAACACCCTTCCTGACTTGTTTCAGGAAATAACGGTCAATTTCGATGAACATGCAACCCTGGGTTTTGAAACACCTTATGATGCACGGTATATTGAAAGCCCTGTAAAAAAAGCTCCTGGCCTTTACATGGTTCAGGACGGAAAAAGACTTACACGCAACACGTTTAATTCTTCTGCTTATGAAACCGTAACTATCCCTCTAAAATGTATAACCGGTCAGGACGGACAGTATAAAGTTGAATCCTGGGGAGCTTTCTCCATGAGCGAATACTCATGCGTGCTGCTTGAAGACCTGCAAACCAAGCAGGTTACCGATCTTAAAAATCAATCTGAATATAATTTTCAGGCAAAATCCACTGACAATCCCGATCGCTTTATCCTGCATCTGAGCAGAAAACCAGCAACCTGCGAGAACATCCTGGCCCCTGTAAAACCGGCCGATCTGTTCTATAGCGAAAATCAGGTTTCATTCCTCTCCAAAAACGGAAGTATTTCCGTTCTCTTTGATCTGGATGAATCAACCAATACTAGGGTTGGTATTTATGACCTCCAGGGCAAAAAGGTAATGAGCGACAGAAGCCTTGTTGCATTCAAAGACACGTATACCCTGGAATTACCAGGCACTGCTTCCGGAATCTATATCGTAACGGTGAACCTTGCCGGCTCCCATATTGTAACCAGAAAAATCATGGTGAATAACTGATACAGGGATTGCAAATAAAAACTCCCCCAATAAACTAATTGATTATTCAGTTTATCGGGGGAGTTTTTTGCAAAAAAAAACAATTCTCTTCCGGCTTAAGCAAATATTTTCGTGAACATTTTTTTAATATGTGCGGGCTTACCTTCCAGGTATTTCACATCGGAGAGTTTATCCTTCAAAATACCCGGCTTCAAATCCGATCCACAGGTAATATTCATCCAGGCCAGTTTACGGGTTGAATGAAGCCTTTCCGTTACCTTATGAAATCCGTTACCGGCATCAAATATCATCAGGTCTCCTTTTTTTCCAAAAATGGGTATGATAGGCCAGTTTTCCTCTACCCAGCTGTCCTTAAATTTATAACGGTCCATATCCTGCTTAAACCAGTATTTCTTATGCGATCCTTTGGCATAAAGTGTATGCGTCACATCCTCATCAACATCACATAAAAAAAGGATGAATGTCAACTGATGCATACAACTGTCAAGATGATACTTGGAAGCTATATTGAGCTTGATTTTATCTTCAAAATTATCCTGTTTCACATGTATCGGTCCCCGGTAGTACGGCTGCCTTTTGAAATAATTATACAGAATGGAACATAAATCCTCATTACACAATAAGGATTCGAATCTGGAATCACTCACTGAAATATAAATACTGGCCTCAATTCCAAGCTCCAGATAACGCTTTGTTTCAGCGGGAGTGGACATGAAATCAAAAATCAATCCCTTTTTATACAGTTCTTTATCAAGTTCTCCGCTAAGATGTTTGTTGAGATAATCATGCTCGATTAATTCCGCCGTTTCAACAAAAGTCTGATCCAGTTTAAAAAAACCATTTTCTTTAAACTCTTCCAGCAGTTTAGCAGCCCGGATATTGATTGGAACGGATGGCTTAAGGATATTCGGAAAATTATAGCGTAGGGCTCTCCCGTAATAACCCAGGATTTTCATTCCAGAAAATGACCTGCCAAGCGACTCCTGTACTTGCCAGATTTTATTCCTCACTCTTGATAACATGATCTACTTTTTTGGGTTTCAGTTCTCAGGATTTGCCGCTTTTCCCGGAATCTCCATAACTTCCGTACCCACCATAGCCTCCATAACTTCCATACCCCCCATAACTTCCATAACCATATCCATAACGGTTATAATAATACTTCGACTTATTCCTTTTCACGGCATTCAGGATGAAGGCAAAATGGGTCAGATTATTCTTCTCTACAATTTCATGTGCATTGGCAAGGCTATCCTTATAGGGAAATTTCGTATTAATAACAAAGAGGCGGACATCGGCTGCCTTCATCAACAGAATCGCATCGGATATAAGCCCTACCGGAGGCGTATCAATGATAACATAATCATAGTGTTCCTTACCGAAGTTCAGGATGTCCTGCAATTCCTTTGACAGGATGATTTCAGAAGGATTGGGAGGTAAAGGCCCTGAAAGGATCGCATCGAGGTTCTCAATCTGGGAATGTTTGACACATTCGGCAATGTTGTTTTTGCCAATAACAATGGTGCTGATTCCGATATCTGCAATAAGATTTAATCCTTTCTGAACACGGGGTTTATGCAAATCCAACTCAAGAACAAGTACCCTTTTCCCTGCTTTGGCAAGAATACCGGCCAGGTTCAGACAACAGAATGTTTTTCCTTCGCCGGGGTTATTGGACGTAACCACAACCGTCTTACAACCTTCGGCTAATGATAAATACTGTAAATTGGTCCGTATGGTCCGGAAAGCTTCTGCAATCTGGGATTTGGGCTCGCTCTCAGCCGCAATAAGCAAGTCATTAACGGTAGGCATGAAAATAACCTCTCCGATAATGGATAATGTTGTTTTTGACTTCAGCTCATCCATGCTTTCAATTCTGGAGAATGAGAGCACCCTTACAGCAATGATGATGACACTTAGAATTAACCCGAAAAATATAAAATTGGTAACAATCTTATTCCGGTCTGGCTTGACAATACCCACTGACCGTGCTGTTTCAATGACTTTCGTTTCGGGTATAATGCTTGCCTTGGCAATGACAGTATTCGCCCTTTTCTGGAGTAAAAACACATACATTCCTTCATTTACACTCAGTTTGCGCTGTATATTCAACAAACCTCTCTGTTTATAAGGCAGACTTTTGATATCGCCTATATAATTTGCAATTTCCTTCTGTATATCCACCGTTTTCTGCTGCAATGCAACCCTTAGATTCCCTATATATGTAAGCAAGTTCCTTTTTAGGGCATTAATTCTTTTATCCACATCGATAATTCCCGGGCTGCCTTCCTTGGTCACATTTAGAGCCGTATTCCGTGCGAGCTGCAAATTGTACAGTTCAGAAACAGAGGCTTGCAGAAATCCATCCCCTTTCACCAGATACACTGAAGGGGGAAGTAATTCAGGATCCTTGCCTGTAATGATATAGGATTCCAGATCATTCAGGGCTTCAATCTCAAGACCGACTTCCACTTTGCTGTTATCGAAGGCAGAAAGTTTGGAGAAATACGTATCCCCTTCCCTGGTCAAATCCAGAATGGCATTTTTTTCTTTATATCCCTGCATGGTATCTTCAATGCTGTTCAGAATAGCCGTCACCTCCAGCATTTGTTTGTCGATGTAACTCAGGGTATTTTCATTCAGCTTCAGTCTGGATTTGAGCGTATTTTCGATATAAACCTCTGCAAGGGTATCGAGCAGCACAACCGCCCGTTCCGGAAGGGGGTCGTTCATTGACAATTCCAGGACATTGGTATAATCCGGATTTTTCACATCCAGATTGGCTAAAAAACGATAAATCAGGTTTTCATGCCTGTGTATCTCTATCATGTAATGTAACAGTTTCAAGCCATCTACCATTCCCCGGTCCAGACCAGGAGCACGGATCACCAGGAGATGGAAATCAGGGTCTATGAATTCCCTACCGAAATAACCGGTTTTCCTGATTTCAACGGCTCCGACCTTATAGGAGATTTCGAATTGATCCCAGTTAAGAATATTGAAACGTATATCCTGCTCATACAGGGAAGGTTTCAAATTGAACACCTTAATTTTAAAGGGAAGGCCGTTAAATAATTCCTCAGTCCGGATTCGTCCAATGAGGTAATAAGAAACATCCAGATCCAGACGATCCAGGGTTTTTTTCATCAGGTCATAACTTTGAATAACCCTTATTTCGTTGGAGTTGCCAACGAAGGTCTGGCTTCCTCCTCCGTAAAAATCCGAGTTTTCGGTAATGATACTGGAGGCATTTACAGAGGTGTTTGACTTGAGCAGGATCTGGGTCTTTGCGCTATAAATATTGGTTTGTTTATAGGCATAGATCCATCCTATAGCAAGAAAAACAGAGACTAATACAAGCGCGATATACCAGTTTTTGGCAACGATTTTCCAGACCGTTTTCAGGTCTGCCATACTGATCATCGAGGCATTTTTGCTTGAGCTCAAGTGCTATTGGATTAGGCCGAAAGATGCAAATTTATCAATTCATCAGTTCCGGCACTCATAATCTGCGTTTTTTTGACTCCCGGGGCATGGCTGATCAAAGAGTCAGGGCAAAATAGACAGAATTTGGAATAAATTCCTTAAATTTGACACAGTATCACCTCTGAATTTTATTTAATTCATTTTGAAAAAAAACGTATGAAAAGGTCTATAGCAAGGAAAACTCTTACCCTTCTTCTATCCGGTCTGCTGATTCAGACAGGATTGTTAGCTGCTCCCGGCCCTCCTCCTATGGGTGGTCCTCCTTGCTGGCCTCCTCCCTGTCTGCCTATTGACGGTGGGGTTTTATTCCTGCTTGTTGCCGGTATGCTGCTTGGGGGCTGGAAAATTTATTCCGGTTTTTACAGGAAGAAAGCTGCCTAGTTTAACCTAAGATGAACGTTCGTTTTTTAAGGAACCCTCTCCTTCGTTTTTTTATTCTCTTTATTGTCCTTTATACTTCCTGGTATGTAGCGTATGAGCTGGTAATCAATCCCAATGGGAAGCTTGATTCCATGGTCATCAATTCTTCCGTTTTTTCCACCGATCATCTGCTCCGTTTGCTGGGATATACCACCTTCACCTCTCATTCAGACACCATACGGGTGGTTGGTATAGATGGAACCAACGGTGTCTGGATAGGAGACCCCTGCAATGGTATCACACTCTTTGCCCTTTTTACGGCTTTCCTGCTTGCTTTTCCCGGTCCGGCGAAGCATAAATTTTGGTTTATCCCTGCGGGCATTTTCGGCATTTTCCTTGTCAATACAATCCGTATTGCCGGCTTATGTATGATTGTGCTTTATAAACCCCAATGGCTTTCCTTCAATCATGATTATGTATTTAAGATACTGGTGTATAGTTTTATTTTTATGCTCTGGATGATATGGGTAAACCGCTTTTCACCCTTTAAACGTTCGAAAAAGGAGGCATGAAATTCCGCGTCAATATGCTCCTTGTGTTGCTTGTGGCGATTTTTATCGCAACCGGTTTTTTCAGGGAGTTTGTATTCCACAATGTGAATGCTCAGATAAGGGCATCTTATTACGGGCATAAGGATACAGACCTGGATCCCTCCATGTTATTTCTGGAATCCTATACCTATATGAGACTGTATTACCTGAAATGGGTACTTACTTTCCTCTTTTCGCTCGTATTTATGGGGTATACTCTGGCGCTTATAGCCTTGTTTTTTCCTGTAAAAAAATACCTGCGCTGGGTTTTGATTACGTATGCTCTGCTCTTCCTTACAGCTGCTGTTTTCTGGACAGGAGGCTATCTGGCCAACCATTCTGAAAAAGGATATCTTATAGCCCGTTTTCTAATGGATATGACCCAAAGCCCCATTATGCTGATTGTCCTGATCCCGGCGTTAAAACTGTTGAAAAAAGACTGGCCCGAAACCCGGGCCTGAAGTCCCGGGCTATTAGTTAATATTTACATTTGCATCGTAAAAAACACCCCCTTATGGCAAAGATGAAAAAAGATACTGTATTGTTTGACCTGATCAGGGAAGAACAACATCGTCAGAAATACGGAATAGAACTGATCGCTTCTGAAAATTTTGTAAGCGATGATGTGATGAAAGCCATGGGATCCTGTCTGACCAATAAATATGCTGAAGGCCTTCCGGGCAAACGCTATTACGGAGGTTGTGAAGTGGTTGACAAGGTGGAACAGCTTGCCATTGACAGGGCCAAAACCCTCTTCAATGCCTCCTGGGCCAATGTGCAGCCTCATAGCGGGGCTCAGGCCAATGCAGCTGTTATGCTGGGTGTGCTTCAGGCCGGCGATACCATTCTCGGTTTTGATCTGAGTCACGGTGGTCACCTCACACATGGCTCTCCCGTTAATTTCAGCGGAAAATTATACCACCCCACTTTTTACGGTGTCAGCAAGGAAACAGGACGTGTGGATATGAAATCAGTGGAAGAAACAGCACTTCGCGAAAAACCCAAACTGATCATTTGCGGAGCATCATCCTATTCCCGTGACTGGGACTATAAAGCCTTCCGTAAAATTGCCGACAAAGTTGGAGCTCTGCTCATGGCCGATATTTCGCATCCTGCAGGCCTCATTGCACGCGGATTACTCAATGATCCGCTTCCGCATTGCCATATTGTTACCACCACTACACATAAGACACTGCGCGGCCCCCGCGGAGGAATGATTATGATGGGCAAGGATTTCCCGAATCCATGGGGACTGACAACACCAAAAGGTGAAATCAAAATGATGTCGGCTATTCTCGATGGTGCTGTATTTCCGGGCACACAGGGTGGCCCTCTGGAACATGTGATAGCTGCAAAGGCTGTTGCTTTCGGAGAAGCCCTGGACGAAAGCTATATGAAATACATGATACGGGTTCAGAAAAATGCCAGGGTCATGGCCGAATGTTTTGTTAAGAAAGGATATAAAGTGATCTCAGGAGGTACAGACAACCATTGTATGCTGATTGATCTCCGCTCCAAAGATCTGACCGGTAAATTTGCTGAAAACATTCTCGTCAAAGCCGATATAACAGTCAATAAAAACATGGTGCCTTTTGATGACAAATCACCCTTCGTCACTTCCGGTATGCGTGTCGGAACACCTGCAATCACTACCCGCGGAATCAAGGAAAAACATATCCCTGTAATCGTGAATATGATTGATGAAGTGCTAACCTGCAAAGAGGATGAGAAGGTCATTACGGCCGTCAAAAAGAAGGTCAATGCAATGATGAAAGCGTTCCCTATATTTGTCTGAACAGGAGTTACAATCACTCACAACCTCATATTATTTATTGAAAAAGGAGCAAAGCCAGCGTATTAGTGAATTGGATGCACTCAGGGGTATTGCCGCCCTCCTGGTCGTCTTTTATCACTTTACCATGGGGCAGCCTGAAGCCCGGTTTGGTTTTAAATTCGGTATTACCGGAGTTGATCTGTTTTTTATTATCAGCGGGTTTGTCATCCTCCTCACCCTTGAAAAAACAAAACACTGGAAGGATTTTATCCTCAGCCGTTTTTCACGTATCTATCCTACCTACTGGGCATGTGTAACACTTACAGCCATACTGGTATACTGGACAACTCATCCGGGAATTAAATTATTTCTTGGCTCCTACATGAGTAATATGACCATGTTTCAGTCTTATTTCGGATTTACTGATATTGACGGGCCCTACTGGACCATGATCGTTGAAATGCTTTTCTACCTGTTTATGCTTGGGGTTTTTATAACAGGCCAGCTGAAACACATAGAGCGTATCGGAATCATCCTCCTCGTTCCTGTTTTCTGCTACGGATATTTTCTTCAGGCTTCGGCCCCTGCTCTGCAGCATTTTCTGGACCACCGTATTCCGCTCATCAATCACTTCCCGCTCTTTGTTGCAGGCCTGCTTTTTTACAAAATCCGGTTTGATAAACCTTCCTTGCTAAGATATGCAGGCATTGTGATCTGCTTCCTGGTTCAGCTGACCTTATTCCGGATCGGGGGAAGAAGTAATGGAGTAATCAGCTTTCAGGAATACACCTTTGTCCTTTCTGCTTATTTCTTATTCTTCATTCTGTATGTGAACGGTGCCCTGGGTTTTATTGTAAACCGTATCACTCTTTTTCTGGGCAGGATTTCCTACGGATTATACCTTAGCCATCAATACCTGGCACTTACCATTCTGATCCCTTTCCTTGTAGCTAAAACATCGCTGAGTCACTGGCAGGCTGCTTTCTTTATTGTGCTGCCAGTCGAACTGGGGCTGGCCGCGTTGATACATTATGTGGTGGAGAAGCCAGCAATGGAAAAAATAAGGAACTGGTATAAAAAAAGGAAGGAAATGCTTGCTGTGAAGAGCAGTTAATGCTGTCTCTTACTAACGTTGCTGACTAACACTAACAAACGCTCTGCCATAGCAACCGGACTGTAATATTGTTCAGACCATTGTCTGCCCTGGAGACCTATCTGAAGTATATCATCCCTGTGAAGCCCTTTTAACGCTGCTGCACTCTTTTCAAATTCAAAACCTTTCACTCCCCAGTAATGTTGTTTATTGACCGGCATCACCGGGAGTACCCATTTCCAGTAATCAAAGTCCATATGCACAGGGCATGTTTGGGAATAGAAAGATTCCCAAAGTCGCCAGCTGTCGAACTGATCAATAAAATTCAACGGGGCTATATCCAGTCCAAGTTTAGCTGACAGGGAAGACCAAAGGCGGACCCCGTTCTGGGCTTGCCTGACCATGCGGTTTGTTGCAAAAGGGCGGGGAAAGATAAATCCTCCGAAAGCGGAAGTCAGCAAGGAGGTATTCAGCAAACGGTAATATTCGGGGTCATGACGGTGTCCGCTCTGCTTCCAGTTGATGCGGTCATAATCGCTTGCTGAATCAGGCACAGCGTCCTCAATGGCTCTGGTAACTCCGTTGAACACAGGATATTTATCAGCAATAACCGGAATGAATTCCTTTGCTGCCTTATCCCGGAGTTGGTGAGGCAACCTGAAATTAACCAGCATCCTGTCTGCCACCGGTTCCCCGAAAGACCGGTTTGTGGTTTTCATAATACGTTCACTAAGCCCGAATGCCCAGGGTTTGATATTCGGATGATAGTAAGCATAATTAACATGTCCGTTGTAATGAGTACGCAGAATCAGATCAAATTTCTTAAACATGGGATGACTGTATGCACCGTAAAGCCCGTCTTCCCTGTCAATCAGAATATTCATTTTATCGTAGTTCACATGCAGGATGGCTTCCGGAAATGCGGCAAAGAAATAGGTATTGTAAACATCCACATCGCTTTCAAAAGATGCAGGGGCTTTTGTGATCAGAAAGTGATTGTTATCAGGTTCCTGCCAGTACGTATCCGAGCCGTAGAATTCACGCCCCAGCTCCCGGAGTCCTTCGCACAGGCTCACATACTCGTGCTGATAGCGGAGCAAGGGATGTGACGCGGGAACGAGGTGGAATTTAAATTTCATTGTTGCCCTTATTGAAAAATTGGCAAATTCCGTTTACGCTGTGCTTCACTCACAAAATAAGTTATGGTGGCGCTCCTCCAGTTACGATAAGCATCTGCATTGAGTTCATCAAGGGCCGGTAAATTATCGGTCAGTATCAGGTCTTCCGATGAAGACAATGATTCCTTTCCAAGCACCGGCCTCCCCGATTTCTTCATCATTTCTGCTATCTGAGTCAGTTTCAGATCCTCCTTTTCTCCGGCAAAAAAAAGCAGGTTACGCCAGGCTTCATCGGCATTGGAAGCAGCCAGGCAAACGCTCAGCCCTCCGGCAGAAAGGGTACGGTATACAGCTCTCATCCCCGCTCCCCGTTTTCCGGTTATAAATCCATTCCCGTTAATCATCAGCACTCCCCCGGGTTTCAGATGGGCCTTCATTTCTTCTATCGCTTCCAGACTGAAACAATGACCGGGGCTTTCTTCACCTCTGAACAGATCCAGAACAATAGCATCATAGTGATTTGTTGTATTCCGTATATAATGCCGGGCATCATCAATATGTACGGCCAGCTCCGGACTTAAATGAAAATAAGTTTTGGCAACCATTTCCATTCGGGGATCCAGTTCGCAGGCATCGACCCGGCATCCCTTATTCAGCAGTTCCTGAGCCAGGCTGCCTCCTCCAAGGCCGCAGACAAGTACGGAAGGTTTTTCAGGAAACAGGGTAACAGCCTGGAGGATCATATCGACATAGCCGAAGTGTTTAAGTGAATCCGCTTCATTATTATATTGACTTTGGGTGATACGGTTAACGAACAAAACCCGGTTTGTTCCGTAGGTTGTGCCGTATGGATTCTTACCCGGATAATCCACCACCATTACCTGACCCAGCAAGCCTTCACTGGAATAAGGAACAGAAAGGCCGGCAGGAAATTCAACGGAAAATGAACGGTAAAAAGTCCAGGAGGCAAAGACAAGGAAGAATAAAGCTGCTGCCTTGTTTGTTTTCAGAATCATGATCACCGGAATAATTCCGAGGATAATACCGGTAATGATACAGGGTTTCATAAGTCCGAAGGAAGGGATGATCCAAAAACCGGTAAGGAATGTGGAACAGATACCGCCTAAGGTAGAGATGGCATATATGGCTCCGGCAGAGCGCCCGGCATGATCAATATGGGTGGTAATACTGCGGATTATCAGCGGACTTACCATGCCCATCATAAAAATCGGAGGCAACAGGAAGATGGAAGCACTGAGAATAACAGAAGGTAACAGCGCATGAGCCCCGATAAGGGTCAGAATCATTTTGGAGGTGAAGGGCATGAGCATAACCAGCACAGAAGCCAGGAACATCACGTAATAAAGCACCAAGGGGCCCTTTTTTTTGTATGAGAGCAGGCCTCCGCAAAAATAACCCATGGCCAGTCCCCCGAGGGTGATAGCCATAACAGTAGCCCATACATAGAGAGAGGATCCGAAATAAGGAGCCAGCATCTTTGCTCCAAGCAATTCGGCTGCCATGACAGCAGCGCCTTCAATAAAAGAAAGGATATAAAATAAATAAGGGCGGGTATGCACTGTGCGAAATTAATCAAATCCCCATATACACCTTCATCTCCTCCGCTGTTTTAAATTCCTGCTTGACTTCTTCCATCTGTACATCCTGATGTCCGGCAACCCCTGTAATAGTTGAGAATTGTTTGTTACGCAACAGGTATAACTTACCATTGGCCATTGTCCAAAGCAGATTCTTTGCCTGAGGATTGAATCGGAAAGCAGGAATCTCAGCCCCGTAATAGGTAAAGAGGCTGTTCTTTGAATTATCAACAAGGTATGCATCTCTGCATGGGAGCAAATTACCCGATGCATCCACCAGCCGTATAGGAGTAACCATACCTTTGGGATAATAACAAGGGGCATCACAGTTATATACTCCGAATCCGCTTATTGAAAAACAACTTACAAGTGAGGCAGTCTTATTCATTTCGAAGTTTCGGGCAGCAAGCAATTCTTTGCGTTTCTCCACGGTAGCTGTTACCATAGAATCCTCGAACATCTTTATTTTTTGCTCCTTAGCCAACCTGTCCTGTCTTCCCGATTCATAAATTTTGAATTTGGAATTGAAATCAGCCATGGCTTTATCATAGTTTTTCCCTTCAAAAACGGGATCAACGAGAAGCTTAATGGTCTTGTTGTTTCCGCTCAGGGTCAGGTAATAATTGACACCTTTCTTAGTCCCTTCGCTGAGCTTTGCATCTTCCCAGGTCATATCGAATATCTCGTCACTCACTTTTTTGTTCGCCGGGTCCACTTCCCAATCACTGGATTTGTATTGAACCAGCTCAGGAAATTCCGAAGCTTTTACATCTATATTGAAATGCTTGCGTGAGGCTGTAGCCTTTACCGGTTTGGAAGGTTCTGCAGGGTTTTTAGGTAATTGCTGAAGCTGTTTTTCACAGTCGGTACGAACCTGTTCTATTTGTGCGTCAATGGCTTTTATTTCAGGCAGGGCATTGATACGGGCCTGATCCGAGACACTGTCTGAAGCACGGCCTGTTGCTTCCGATACAGCCTGACGGGCCAGCTTATCCTTGCCCAGGTATTCCCAGTTGCAGGTAGCAGTATCGAAACGGTATATATTATAGGCTGTTCCTCCGGTGCGGCGGGAATCCAGCTCTATCTCCACCTTTTTACCGGGAAGAATATACACAGGCTTGCCATCTTTAAATCCGAGGAGTTCTATCATTCCGGCTGATTCAAACTGATAGCGTACACCTGCTGAGTCATAACACATAGGGATTCCGCAAAGGAAGAAATCAACAGGGTCATGAAACTCCCGGAAGCGGAGCTCAACCTGTCCGTTCAGAGCCTTACCATTTGCATCGGCAAAAGCCTGCTTTGGTACCCTGATCCGGGATCCTTTCTGGGTTTTGAATTCTCCTCCCTGTGCTGCATCTACCTGATAATGCTGATACGGTATATCCAGTTTCTTTATAGGCGGACTGATCTTCATTTTCAGATTGCCTGTAGCAGCAGGAAGATAAGTCAGGTTGCTGTTTTGTTCCGGTTTGAGGACTGATTTTTCAACATTTGCTTTCGATTCTGATTTGCTGTGATAGATGCTGTACATAAAAACAGATACCGCCGTGCATACTACAAGGACTCCGCTTGCCAGGAATCCGGTTGATTTGAAGAAAGGCTTGGTGGCCGATCCTGCCTGTGCAGGGCTTTGCTGATACTGTTTCAGCACAGCATTGAAATCCTTGCGGCCCCTGATCTCTTCCGGGGTTAACGGCTCCCTGTCTATGTTAATTTTCGCTTTCATCGGAGTGTGCATTAAATGTCTTTTTTCAGTGGGCTTTTTTCTTTTTCAACAATGCTTTTTTCAACTTGTCGAGAATCCTGTACAGCTTAACCTTGGCATGATTCTCGGTAATATTCATAATCTCACCTATCTCTTTAAAAGCCCTCTTTTCAAAAAAACGCATTTCTATAAACTGTATCTCTGCTTCATCCAGAGAAGCAACACTTTCTTTTAATAATCCATAATAAGGTTCATACATATCCTCGTCCATCTCCTCGACCATTGATTTCAGGTTCACCTTCTCTATGTTCACGGTACGTTCCGCTTTCTGATCCCTGAAAAGCTGGTAAACCTCATTTTTGGCAATCCGAAACAACCAGGAAGCAAAGGGGACCCCTTTAAACTGAAACTTATGCAGGTTTTGCATGGCTTTCAGAAAAACCTGGGAGGTGATGTCAAAAGCCAGGTCTTTATCGTCTAAACGCTGGTAAATAAAAGATAAGATGCGTTCGTAATACCTGTCATACAATACCTCGAACCGGGCCGGATTGGCCTGGGCTGCCTGAATTTCAACCCACTCCTCGTTCAGGGCTTCAGTGCTGGCATGGTATTTCGACACATATTCCATAGGATGATGAAGGATGGCCGGCTGCATAGTTCTGATTGTTATCTGAACCCATAACGCTATCCGGGAAAAAAGATACAGCTTATTGGATTAAAAACACAATAGGAAGGTAAACCTCTGATTCTATGTGTTTTCCTTTGTGCATGGCCCCAATCCAGGCAGGCATTTTAGATGCCATATGGATGGCTGCCTCATCACAGCCCGAACCCAGGCTTTTAACCACTTTTATCTTACCCACCTTCCCGGCTGCACTGATGGTCATTCTAAGTATAACAGAGCCTTGAACACTGTCTGTTTTTGCCTTTTCAGGGTATACCACATGCTCATGCAGGTACCTGGCAAGCTCATACTTCCCTCCCGGAAACTCAGCCGGCTGGTCGGGTTCAAATAATGCGGGCAGTACTACCGCATTGGTATCGATAAGACGGGTGGGTCTTCTTACCACAAGAACGTGTTTAGTGGTATCCTGGGCCAGGCTTAAGCCACTTACAAACAGAAAAAAAAGCAAAAACAAATAGGGTTTCATCAGGCTAAATTATTAATAATTAAGTGATTCCATTTATTCATAGCGGGTATGATATATTTGGTCAGATATAGGAGGTATTTGTTCAGAAATACGATCTTTTTGTTCAGGAATACTATGTCCATCTACGCAAACAAGTCGTACATTCAATTAAAGAGAAACCAATCTTGTATCAAAGAACAATGAATCCCGATTATCACTTCGGAGGGAAATAAACAGCCAGGCTCATGAACACTTTTACTTTCTTACCTGTGAGCATTGCCGGTTTCCATGCAGGCATGCTTTGAACCACTCTTAATGCTTCCTCATCACAACCCATGCCGATTCTGTTTTTGACTGAGGCATCGTTTACACGACCCAGTGTATCCAGGGTGAAATCAACAATGACCTTGCCATTTTTACGTGCACGTTTCCATTCTTCCTTATAACGGGTGTTATTTACAATAAAAGAAGCCCTGGCAGTATCCCCTCCGGGGAAAGCAGGCAAAGTACCGTTGTGAATACGCACGGTAGTCAGGTCATAGGTTTTCCATTGTATGACAGGATAATAATCTCCAGTTTCGGACTTACTTGATTCCAATGCAGGTTTCACTTTCTTCCTCACTACAATAGTGCTTGCCGTGCTGCCCTGTCCCCAGGCAAAAGTGCTGAAAAACAGACATACCATAAAAATCAGCCTCTGTATCATAAATTGATAACGATTGGAATGGAAAAAGATACATAGAATCTCTTAATTTTACCCCCATGGTCTTACTCCAGCAGGAAGCAACTACAACATTAGAAGGTTCGGCACCTACAATTCTGGTTTGTTCCGTATTCGTATTGTATGCCATCGTTGCCAGCGGAATCATTTTCGGAATGGGAAAGCTTTTCTTCAAAACAAGCCTGCCTTCCTACCTCCTTCTCCTTCTCTTTTCCCTGCTGGGAGGTGGCTGGGGAATAGCCATGCATATTTACGGCAAACAGTATATGATAGCCTCAGCCTCCAGCAGCGCTTCAAGCCTTGGTAAAATGTTCAGCTTGTTTTCTTTGTTTACCTTCGTCAACATGCTTGTGCTTCCCTTACTGGCCCTGTTTATTGTAAGCAAGAACAGGACCATACGTAAGCTGGAAGAAAAAATAAAAAATAACGCGAAGTAAAGTCTTATGATAAAAGCGAATGATCCTGCCTTGAAATCCTGGTTACCGGTCAGTCCGGAGAGTGATTTTCCTATCCAGAACCTTCCCTTTGGAATCTTTAAACGGGAAGGCAAACTGCCAAGGGCAGGTATAGCCATAGGCGATTATGTGGTGGACCTTGCCGAGGCAGCTCTGCATGGATATATGAAAGACCTGAATGTAAATCTTCAGATCTTTGAAAATCAATTTCTGAATCCGGTTATCGGTATGGGCAAGGAAAAATGCCGTCTGTTACGCCAAATCGTTTCCGACATGCTCAATGTTGAAAATCCGGAATTGCGTGACCGGCCCGATCAACAGAAAAGAATCATACACAAACTTTCCGATGTGACATTGCAGATACCCGTACGGATAGGAGACTATACCGATTTCTATTCAAGTATTGATCATGCCACTAATGTTGGAAAAATGTTCCGCGACCCTGCCAATGCCTTGCTGCCGAACTGGAAGCATTTGCCAGTAGGGTATCACGGAAGGTCTTCTTCCATCTGTGTATCCGGGCACAGCTTTCACCGGCCTAAAGGACAGACAAAGGCTGCCGATGCCGAGCTGCCTTCTTTCGGCCCTACTAAGGCTCTGGATTTTGAACTCGAAATGGGATTTATCATCGGGCGTAGTACAAACATGGGCGACAGTGTTTCAACAGGCGAGGCTGACGATTTTATTTTCGGAATGACCTTGTTCAACGACTGGAGTGCGCGTGACATACAGACCTGGGAATATGTTCCTCTGGGACCTTTCCTGGCCAAAAATTTTGCCTCTACCCTTTCACCCTGGATTGTAACCCTTGATGCCCTGGAGCCCTTCCGCACCGAGGGGTATAAGCAGGGACCGGCTGTATTGCCTTATCTGCAATACTATGGGAATAAGAATATTGATATCCCTCTGGAAGTTTCTATTATTCCGGAAAATTCAAGCGATGAAACTGTTGTAAGCCGGTCGAACTATAAGTACATGTACTGGACTATGGAGCAGCAACTGGCACATCATACCGTGAACGGATGTAATATTAATGTGGGCGATCTGATGGCTTCCGGTACTATCAGCGGGCCTGACCCTACTTCTTTCGGATCTATGCTGGAATTGACCTGGAGAGGCAGTAATCCCCTTAAACTTAAAAATGGCTCTGAACGCAAATTCATCAACGACGGAGACACAGTCGTAATTCGCGGTCGTGCCGAAAAAGACGGAATATGTATCGGCTTTGGAGAATGCAGGGCTACTGTGCTCCCGGCCAAATAAGGAAGTGTTATCCTGCATATCCGGCGGAAAAGTTAAATTTGTAATACCATTCAAACTGAACATGCATAAACGGCTGTTTCAATTCCTTCTTCTTCTGACCCTTGCTGCAGGCTTGCATGCCCAGCATATGGAAGCCTGGATCAGCGGATCGGCAGGTATTGACAGAGCTTATCCGGGAATAGGGTTTAAATATTATCTGACCAATAAAACCCTTATCGGTTTCGAATTCGGAACAGGACAGCTCGGCAGTCAAAGTGAACTGGCTTCGGCCGGTAACTCCCCGAATCTGAACGGAAGCAGCGGATGGGAAAGTTCCATTTCTTCAAGCAATGTGATACCGCCTGATGGCAATGCACCTGTAAATGCTTATCCCGGATCCATCACCACCCGCTTCACCGGCCAGTTTTACAGGGCCAGCTATGAATGGTTCTTCCCTTCCAGGAAGAGCAATGCGGCTTCACCCGCCGGAATGAGAGCTGGATTTGAACTGGCCTATTTTTCAATTATACAACGGCAGGATATTCAATACCGTTCCTTCAACTCCCCTGATGTGTATGAATACAACGGCACTTCACATTGCAATGCCATAGCCCCTGGCATACGACTGGGGTATGAACTGCCAATTGGAAAACATATTCGTTTCTTACCTGAACTTGCATCCCCGTTTTATATTCCTTTGGGAAGACATGCCAAATCAAACGGACCCTTTGCCAAAGAAACCCTGGAAGTGCGCCTCGGTATTGGCTGGATGATAAAGTAACCCGATGAAATTACTCCTCCTGAATCTGTTGTTGAGCTGCACAGCATTCCTCCCGGCACAGGAAAAGGAGGGTACGGCACCTGTGCAAATTGAAACCCTGAAGAACGGAGCCCTTCTGGTCGGCCTTAAAACAGGGGCCCTGCAAGCCAAGGCCCTCGACAAAGGCGCTGCTGCATATCTCCTGAAAGTGGAAGCAGAAAACAAAAATATCATCGCTGCCTTTCGTAAAAATTATCACTTCAGTCCGGTTTATTTCTTTTATACCTCCTCAGCAGAACAGGTAAAGGCACATACGCTCAAAAACTGCCTGCTCAATGACCAGTTGAAACAAGACACCACTATTACCCCTGTTCCTGCTCATTATCTTATTGCCGAATTCGGTTCCAGTGAAGAACAGAGCATAGAAGGGCTTCTGATGATGGATGATCAGCTGCGACAGTTAAAACCTCCCTTTCCCTTCCTGATACGCAAATACAGCGGGGTCGCCGCGAAGCTTACTCCTGAGCAAATGGTGGCTAAACTTAATAAGGCACTGGAGGAATATTACAACAAAAGGTGAGCAGCCTTTTCCATCCAAAATGCTTATTTTTGTCCTGATAGAAACCAGTCCCCAACACGTATTTGCTCGCTTATGGCAATGGAGAAGAATCCTGTAATTGATATAGAGGCCGAGAAGAAAGAAATTCTGAAGCGATACCGTACCCTCCTTACCGCCTGCAGACGCAGACTGGAGAAAGGAGATAAGGAACTGATCCGAAAAGCATTCGAAATATCACTCGAAGCGCACAAAGATATGCGCCGTAAATCTGGCGAGCCGTATATATACCACCCTATAGCCGTAGCTCAGATTTGTGCCGAAGAAATAGGCCTGGGTACCACTTCCGTTGTTTGTGCCCTTCTCCATGATGTAGTAGAGGATACAGACCTGACCCTGGAAGATATCCGGGGCTTGTTTGGTGATAAGGAAGCCAAGATTATTGACGGCCTTACCAAAATTTCCGGTGTTTTTGACCAGAGCAGTTCTCTCCAGGCCGAGAACTTCCGGAAAATGCTCCTCACCCTTTCGGATGATATACGGGTCATCCTGATCAAGCTGGCCGACCGGCTGCATAATATGCGTACCCTCGAGTCAATGGCCCGTGACAAACAGCTGAAGATTGCCTCGGAAACACTTTATCTCTATGCTCCGCTTGCACACCGCCTTGGCCTTAATGCCATCAAAAGCGAGCTGGAAGATCTGGGCCTGAAGTATACCGAGACCGAAGTGTACCATGAGATTGAACAAAAACTCGCTGAGTCTGATCCTGAAAGGAGAAAATTCATCAATAAGTTTATTGTTCCTATCAAGGAAGCCCTGGATGAAGCAAGCCTGAAATACAAAATACTGGGCCGCCCAAAATCTATCTTTTCCATTTACCATAAAATAAAAACAAAGGGTGTGCCTTTCGAAGAGATTTATGATCTCTTTGCAGTCCGTATCATTGTCGACACACCGGTAGACCGTGAAAAAGCGGATTGCTGGAGGGTTTATTCCATCGTTACGGATTTTTATCATCCCAGTCCGGAGCGTTTGCGCGACTGGATTTCAACTCCCAAGGCCAACGGTTACGAAAGCCTGCATACCACCGTAATGGGCCCCGACGGAAAATGGGTGGAAGTACAGATCCGTACCCACCGCATGGATGAGCTGGCTGAAAAAGGATATGCAGCCCATTGGAAATACAAGGAAGACGGAGCCGAAAGGGAAAGCCAGCTCGAAGAATGGATACGGAAAATCAGGGAGCTGCTCGAAAGTCCGGAACAAAATGCCCTCGACTTTATTGATGATTTCAAGCTGAACCTGTTTGCGGAGGAAATATTCGTATTTACTCCGAAAGGGGAAATGCGGACATTACCGGCCAATGCCACAGCCCTTGATTTTGCTTTCGATGTACATACCAAGGTGGGTGAAAAATGTATCGGCGCCAAGGTGAATCACAAACTGGTGCCCCTGAGCCATGCCCTGAAAAGCGGAGATCAGGTTGAGGTCCTGACTTCTGTAAAGCAACACCCTAAGGAAGACTGGCTGGGTTATGTGGTTACTGCAAGGGCAAAGGCGAAAATAAAGAATGCACTCAAAGAGGAGAAGAAGAAGAAGGCCGAGGAAGGCAGGGAAATGCTGGAACGTAAATTCAACCACCTCAAGCTCGACTTTACTGTCCAGAACATTAACCTCTATGCCACCTATATGAAGCTGCCCAGTGCCCAGGAGTTGTTCTTCCGGGTAGCCATGGGTATGCTGGATCTTAAAACCGTCAAGAATTATATACGCGATAAGGATAAGAAACCTTCCAAGGCAGCAGCCAAACCGGAAAGCAAGCAACCATCTCTGGAACAGATGGTGAGCAATGTGAGGGGTAAATCGGATATGCTAATCCTTGGTGAGAGCCTGGATAAGATTGACTATAAACTGTCCCCTTGCTGCACACCTATCCCGGGCGATGATGTATTCGGATTTATCACCATTAACGAAGGCATCAAAATTCATCGCGTCAACTGCCCCAATGCTTGCCCTTATGTCCAATTATGCCTACCGCATCGTAAAAGCCAAATGGATGAGTCAGGAGTTATTGTCCTTTCTGGCCGGTATCCATATCAGCGGAATTGATGAAATCGGACTTGTAAATAATATCACCAAGATTATCTCCAGCGAGCTGAATGTGAATATGCGTTCCATCAGCTTCGATACCAACGACGGCACTTTTGAAGGAACGATAATGGTGTTCGTCCACGATACAAAACACATGACAAGTCTCATGAATAAGCTCAGAAAGGTACCCGGAGTGGTGAGTGTAACCAGGATTGACGGCAAAAGCTAAGCGCTTGTCGGCAAGTATTTGGATTTCATCATTCTTTTTACCTAACTTAGTGATTGAATCCCTGGACCAGCTGATTGTGAAGAAGAGAATAATTGCGGTATCCCTAGCGAATGTATATCTGATCGAAGAAAAGATCATCGCCATTGTATTTACGAGAGACGGAGAGCTGGATGAAACATGTGCCATTGATATACTCAAGGCCATACTCGAACTTGCTGAAGGCGGCCCTCATGCCTTGTATTATGATTTCAACAATCATAATATACTCCTGACCAATATTGCGAAAAAGCTGGCTTCTGTACGTAATGAGCTTGACAGTAATCTGATAGCACGCGCCTTCCGTTCCCGCAATCTGATGAATCAGATAGAAGCCAATCATTTTATACAATACAGCAAACCCCTTGCCGAAACAAGGGTCTTTCAGGGAGAGGCGGAAGCACTTCAATGGCTGAGGATAAAAATCCGGGCTTTCAGGAGCATGGATAAACCTGCCAATCCGCTAAACAAGCAATAATCCAGACGTTTAATTTAAATTAGTATCTTTAAACCTGCTTTTTTAAGCTCGTTTTTCTCATGGCCGAACAGGAAGTTAAGGAAAAAGTAAAGACATTGTTTTCGCATTATCTGGAGAAAAAGAACCATAGGAAAACCCCGGAAAGGTTTGCGATTTTGAATGAGATATACAGCCGTAACGGACATTTTGATATAGAAAGTCTCTATATTCACATGAAGAATAAGAAATACAGGGTTAGCCGGGCTACCCTGTACAATACGATTGAGCTGCTGCTGGACTGTAACCTGGTTACGAAGCATCAGTTTGGTAAAAACCTGGCTCAGTTCGAAAAGGCATTTGAATACAAACAGCATGATCATTTAATATGCATGGATTGTGAACGGGTGGTTGAATTTTGTGACCCCCGCGTACAGCAAATACAGAAAATGGCCGAAGATATCCTTCAGTTTAATATAAAGCATCACGCACTTAATTTCTACGGACACTGCAGGAGCCTTGAAAAAACAGGCAAATGTGAGCATCTTAAAATTCATACCAAAAAGCAACCTGTATGACCTTTTCATTCCGAATCGAACCGGAAATCGGCGTCGAAATAGTGCACCTCAGCGGTGAACTTATTGACAAAGGTCAGGCCTCTGAGCTGAGCACTTCAGTCGATGACCTGATAGAATCCCGTAAAATAAAAATGGTTTTTGATCTTCAGGATCTGAAGTATATTAACAGCTCCGGATTGAATGTCATGATCAATATCCTTTCCCGTGTCCGGAAAGCAGGAGGTGAAGTAGTCATTACAAATGTTTCCAAACGTGTAAATGAATTACTGATCATTACCAAACTCAATACCGTATTCACCGTCACCGAAACCCTGGAATCGGCCGTATCAAAGTTAAAATGAAAGCAGATGTGCTCTTAGGCCTCCAATGGGGCGATGAAGGTAAAGGAAAGATCGTGGATGTTTTAACCCCCGGTTACGATATCATAGCCCGTTTTCAGGGCGGTCCGAATGCAGGCCATACACTGGAATTCAACGGCATTAAACATGTTTTACATACCATCCCTTCGGGTATCTTCCACCCTACTGCTATCAATGTAGTAGGAAATGGCGTGGTCATTGACCCTGTCATTTTTAAAAAAGAAATTGACGCCCTTAAGAAAATGGGTGTCGATGTACATACCAAACTCCGTATTGCAAGCCGGGCCCACCTTATCCTTCCTACCCATCGTTTGCTGGATGCGGCTTCCGAAGCTCACAAAGGGCTTGAAAAAATAGGATCGACACTCAAGGGTATCGGCCCTACTTATATGGACAAAACAGGCCGTAACGGACTCCGTGTAGGCGATATTCAGAACCCCCGGTTCCGTGAAAAATACGAACAGCTGGTTACCAAGCACAAGGAAATTCTGGCTGCCTACAAGTTTGAATATAACCTGGCAGAACTTGAACCGGCCTGGTTTGAGGGCATACATCTGCTTCAGTCATTACAAACTGTGGAATGCGAACAGTATATGAATGAAGCATTCAGGGCTAATAAGCGAATACTTGCCGAAGGCGCTCAGGGCTCCATGCTCGATATTGACTTTGGTTCTTATCCTTTTGTTACTTCTTCCAATACCATTTGTGCAGGAGCCTGTACCGGGCTCGGTCTGTCACCCTCACGTATAGGACGTGTCATTGGCATTTTTAAAGCGTATTGCACCCGTGTAGGAAGCGGTCCTTTTCCGACTGAACTTCTGGATGAAACAGGGGAACAGATCCGTAAAACAGGAAATGAATTCGGATCTACCACAGGCCGCCCACGGCGTACAGGATGGCTCGATCTGCCTGCCCTTAAATTTGCAGTAATGATCAACGGAGTCAGCGAACTTATTATGATGAAGGCTGATATCCTCAGCGGTTTTGACCGGATCAAAGTATGTACGCATTATCTGCACAGGGGAGAAAAAATAGATTATCTCCCTTATGATATTGCTCCTGAATTTGTTTCACCTGTTTATGCCGAACTTCCAGGCTGGAAGAAGGATCTAACTGGGCTCCACTCAAGTGATGACATGCCTGCAGAACTTTGCCGCTATATTGAATTCATCGAAAAAGAAACCGGTGTACCCATCCGTATCGTATCGGTAGGCCCTGACAGGAAACAAACTCTTTTCCGCGGAGCAGTTCCGGCCTGATGCTGACAAAATGATACGGAAGAAAGCAGGCTCTGTCCTTATCCTCCTCCACAAAGGTATTTACCTTGGGCTGACCGCCTTACTCCTTTTCTCTTTGCCTGCTCATGCCCAGAAAGAAAAGAAAAAAATCAAATTCTCTTCCGATGTCTTCGAGGGCAGCAAACCTATTGGAGGTAAAGAAACAAGAAGGCTGCTCGGCAATGTTGTCTTTACCCAGGATAATGTAACCATGTATTGCGACAGTGCCCACCTCTTTTCCGATAACTCACTGGATGCCTATTCCCGTGTACATTTTAAACAGGGTGACTCCCTGAATCTTTTTGGAGATGAAATGAAATATGACGGAAATAAAAAATTCGCACGTCTTGAAAAAAACATACGCCTTATTGATAAGGATATGACCCTTACAACCGAGCATATGACCTATGATGTGAGTCAGAAACTGGCAACCTATTCGGAAGGAGGCACACTGCACAGCCAGGATAATGTACTCACCAGCCTGACAGGATATTATGTGGGATCAAGCCGTATGATGGCTTTTAAGAAGAATGTGGTGCTGACCAATCCGAAATACACAATGAATTCAGACACCCTCGATTATAATACCTCCTCAAAAGTTGCTTACTTCTTCGGCCCTACCTGGATCAGGGACAATAAAAATTCAATCTATTGTGAAAACGGCTACTATGATACAAAACACGATCTGGCCCGTTTCAGCAAGAACAGCCTTATTAATACCGGCAAGCAAAGCCTGCAGGGCGACAGTGTTTTTTATGACCGGAAAAAGGGATATGGCCGGGCGCTGGGGCATGTGATCCTTACCGATACAAGCCAGCACCTCAATGTGACGGGAGATTATGCCGTGAACAGCGAGATACAAAATGTATCTGTCGTAACCGGACATGCTCTGCTTAAACAGATCAATAAAAAAGATACTCTCTTTCTGCATGCGGATACCCTGAAAGTGATTTCCCTTATCGATTCGGCAGAATGGAAAAAACTTACCGAAGAGCGGCGCCGGAAAAATATCACCGGCGCTATAAGCAAGGACAGCATGCCAATGCTTCGTACCATGTATGCCTACCACAAAGTCAAATTTTACAAACCGGAAGTGCAGGGCAAATGCGATTCATTGGTCTACTCCTACCACGATTCAACAATGAATATGTTTATGGAACCGGTATTGTGGTCAGACAAAAGTCAGCTCAATGCCTCCCATGTAGAACTCACCCTGGCAAATGGAGAAATGAAACTCCTGCGCATGTTTACAAATTCCTTTATTATTGAACAAGAAGACAGTATAAGGTATAATCAAATAAAAGGCAAGAACATGGTTGGTTATTTCAAAGCCAACAAACTGGCAAAAGTGTTTGTGGAAGGGAACGGGCAGGCCATTTACTATGTTAAGGAGAAAAACAAACTGACAGGAGTTAACAAGGCAGACTGCAGTGACCTGTTGATCTATTTAAAAAACAACTCCGTCGAAAAAATCACCCTGCTTAACAAACCGGACGGGACATTGTATCCCCCTAAAGAACTGAATCCGAAAGAACTTCGTCTCAAGGAATTTAAGGATTACGGGCCTCTCAGGCCTAAAGACAAAAATGATGTGTTCACCTGGAAATAATTCCTCCCTCCCAAAAGCGTAAAGAAACCTAATTATAGCTTTTCTTCTACGAATCCCCATTCTGATTGCATCATTCTATTAATACCATAGATGAAACATTATTTGCTTTTTACAGGAAAACTTACGTATCTTTGCCCTAATCCAATACTATCAATCACACATTAAAAACACCGGCCACTCACCGGACCTGAACCATTTTCAAATGAAGAAAAAAACCAAAGCCCCAGCCAAAGCAGTTGCTAAAAGCACCAAAGCCATGGATCCCCGAGTTATGCAGATCGGAGAAAAACTAAAAAAACTGCGTCTAAAGAAAGGCTACCCTGCTTATGACTATTTTGCGTTTGAACATGATATTTCCCGTGTTCTGTACTGGAGAATGGAAAAAGGCACAAACTTCACTATCGGTTCATTTCTGAAGGTGCTGAAGGCTCATAATATGAGCATGAAAGACTTCTTTAAGGATATTCACTAAGAATTCTTCCTTAACCCTATAAAAAGAGTCCTGACGTTTCCGTCAGGACTCTTTTCTGTTGTATAGATAAACAGATTACTTCACTTTCATTAAACGGGAATGCCAGCTTTTTAGAAGGGGTATCTTCCAGTTTCCGATGAGGTCAGCCTTTGTCTTAACGAGGTTATTGAACACCAGGGTTTGCCCGCTCAGTTTACCGGTATCGAGGAGTTCCTCAAAAGCACCCATACCGGCCGTATGCACCTGACCATCCTGTTCCCAGGCAATATTCATCCTGTCGAGCAAACTGAGTCCAAATTCCTTTTCAAGACCTTGTACGAACTTCAATAGCGTATCAATACTGCATCCTCCGGCGCTGGTTACAGCCTCGTCGAGCGCAACAATCAGAAAATGGTTATAGGCCAGGGTGAAACCCGCTGCAACATCAGCTCCGTGTGATTTCCATTGAGCGATAAAAGCTCTAGCCCGCTCAGCAATGCCTGCAAGAATTTCCGATGTCAGTGTGGTTCTGCTCTGAAAGATCCAGATTCTGCTTTCGGGTCTTAGTCTATCGAAGCTTTCCATGTTTTTTATATTGAATATCACAATATATTCTATAAGTCGTTGGCCTGGGCAATCAATTCAGCCACATCCAATACCTTGGTCTGGCCTTCTTTATTAAAATGTTTAACCCCGTCTGTCATCATTGTCATACAGAATGGACAGGCTGTTGCAATAACCTGAGGATTCAATGCCAGGGCTTCTTCACTGCGTTCTATATTCACTTCCTTATTGCCTTTTTCCGCATCTTTAAACATTTGTGCCCCACCGGCACCGCAGCAAAAACCTTTGGCCTTGCTTCTCTTCATTTCAACCAGTTCCGCTTCCAGTTTTTCCAGCACTTCACGGGGAGCTTCATAAACTTCATTGGCCCGTCCAAGGTAACAGGGATCATGAAAGGTGAGGGTCTTGCCTTTCCAGGCTCCTCCTTTTACACTTAGCTTCCCGCTGTCGAGCAGCTGTTGCATAAGCTGGGTATGATGTATCACCTCGTATGTCCCGCCCAGCGACGGATACTCATTTTTAAGGGTATTGAAGCAATGCGGGCAGGCAGTTACAATCTTTTTTACCCCGTACCCGTTCAATACGGTAATGGCGTTCATTGCCTGCATCTGGAACAAAAACTCATTGCCTCCTCTTTTGGCAGGATCGCCACTGCAGGTTTCTTCCGTTCCAAGTACAGCGAATTTAATACCCACATGATTCAGAATGCGTACGATAGCCTTTGTGATTTTTTTGGCTCTGTCATCAAAACTGCCTGCACAGCCCACCCAGAAAAGAATCTCGGGAGCTTCTCCACGTGCGGCAAATTCAGCCATAGTCGGTACTGAAAGTTGTTGATCCATATTAGCTATTCTTCAAAAACCTGAATATTCGTATTCTTTTCAATCAGATCGGTGAACTTACCAGTAAAACGTGTAGCACGTACCATATGATTATCAATCCAATGATAATTACCGCCCCTGGGTTTTCCCATCAAGAGCCCATGATACAGAAAACCGTTCTTTTTAAGCCAGGCTTCTGTCACCACTCTGTGGGCTTCCGTACGGGATGTAAAAAAGGTGATAATATGCCCTTCCTCAAACCACTGATTTACCTTTTGAAGCGCATCCGGATAAATGGCCGCATCAACCATTCGTTCGGGTTCTTCATTGGGAATGTCTTCCCCAACAGTACCATCAATATCTATGAGAAAATTCTTAACATGCCCGGGCAATACCGGACTGATTTTTTTACCATTTTCTTCTTTTTCCTGCAGGGTCATGAGAGGCGATATTAATGGTTAAATAACTGATCAGGCTTCACTGGCCCAGTTCAACCGGTCGGCCGGAGAAAACTGCCAGGGGGCACCATTATTTTCTATATTGGTAAACATCAGGTTAAGACCTGCCGGTGCTGCACTTTGCTCCATGACAAGGAAACGGCGAAGATCCATGATAATGGATAATGGATCAATATTGACAGGACATTCCTGTACACATGCATTACAGGAAGTACAGGCCCATAATTCCTCAGCCGTTATATAATCGCCCAGCAAGGCTTTGCCATCCTCTTTAAAGGCTCCGTTCTGATCCAGATTCTGACCATAAACTGTCAGGCGGTCCCGGGTATCCATCATGATTTTGCGAGGAGATAGCAATTTACCGGTCTGGTTGGCAGGGCAGGATGAAGTACAGCGCCCGCATTCGGTACATGTATAAGCATCCAGGAGTTGCTTCCAGCTCAAATCATTCACATCCCTGGCTCCAAAACGCAAAGGCTGATCCGCTGTGGCCGGTTCTGTAACAAAGGAAGGATCAAGCATGGCTTTTACTTCGTTGGTAACAGAAGCCAGATTGGAAAACTGACCTTTGGGTTTAAGGTTGGAGTAATATACATTCGGGAATGCAAGCAGGATGTGGAAATGCTTGGAAACTACTAGGTAGTTCAGAAAACCAAGTATTCCGATGATGTGAAACCACCAGCAGGACCGTTCCAGGATCACCAGTGCGCCGTCACTCATCGCGCTGAAAGCAGGAAGGAATAAAGAGCTTACAGGAAACAACCCTGCTTTTTCATAATGTCCGTATCCTCTTGTCTGGAGACTTTGGTCGGCGGCATTCATAATGAACAGTGCAGACATGAGGAGGATTTCTGTACACAAAATAATATTGGCATCCGTGCGCGGCCAGCCGTTCAGATCCTTACTTATGAATCGTTTGATCCTGACAATATTCCTCCGGATCAGAAACATGGCACATCCGAATGTGACCAGGAATGCCAGAATTTCAAAAAAGGCAATCAGATAACCATAGAGTGGTCCGAGAAAGGAAAGGAAACGGTGGGTTCCTAAAGACCCGTCTACAAGCATCTCCACAACTTCAATGTTGATGAGCACAAAACCAATATAGACCAGGATATGCAGTATGGCCGGTATTGGTCTGCTAAGCATTTTGCTTTGACCCAACGCAACCAGGGTCATTGTTTTCCAGCGTTCAGGAGGATTGTCGCTGCGATCTGTATCCTTCCCCAACCGTATATTCCGGATCACCTTACGCACATTCCGGGTGAAGAGCGCTATGGCACCAATGAGGAGCAAGAGGAAGATTACATTCTGAATACCCATATCACTTAGTTAACAGGTGGAGGCACTTTCTTTTTCTTCTTTTTCTTTTCCTTTCCTCCAAAGAGAGATAAATGTACATAACGGCCCGGATTAGCGTTCAGGTCAATGAAGAGTTTATCCAGATCAACAGAAGCTGAATCGAGGTGGTTGTATAACCGCTTGTCATTTACGAGCAGACCCAGGGAGCCTTCCCCTTTGTTCACTTTGTCAAGTACAGACGCAGCATGTGCCAGAGCACTGTTGGCATTGTTGATGGTAGATGTTATTTTGGCTTTCGCAAGGCTGTCGCTTACATTATCCAGATTCTTGATAATATGGCTCAGCTTGTCGGCATTTTCACTCAGAACAGAAGAAATGTGATCGATATTAACAAAGATCATATGAATACGTGATTTTTCAGTACGGACCAGGGTATCAAGCCTCAGTGAAGTTTTTTCCAGGGAGGCCATTGCTGCAGTAATATGCGCGAAACTTTTACTCAGGTTACTGCGGGCATCTTTGTTCAGCACGATTGTCACGATTTCCATCACCGAATCAATGGAATTAAGGAGTTCCTTCGCTTTAACCTGGAGGGGTGCCAGGGTACGGGTAACTCCCTCTTTAAGCCCTTCCTGAACCTGACCGTTTAAGGTGTCTTTATCCTGGTAATAACCGTTCAGTCCTTTCACTCCTGAAGTATCTCTCATCTTTATGCTGACAGCCTTGGTGCCAAGTAAATCAAGACTTACGATTTCAGCAACAGAACCTTTGGCAATTTTGAGATCATGTTCAGTAATAACCAGCTCGACAAGGATTCTGCCCGAATGATCAGGAAGCAGATCCATATCCTTAACGGTACCGACCTTGTATCCATTAATCTGTACCGGGTTTGTAGGAGCAAGCCCGTCAATATTATGGTAAACGGCATAGAGACGGTAGGTCCTCGAAAACAGGTTACGGCCTTTCAGAATATTAAAGCCATATATAAAAACCCCGATAGCAATCAGGACGACAATACCGGTTCTAACTTCTTTTGAAATCTTCAAAGCCACAGCTCAAGGGTTAATGCGCGCCAAAGTTACTATTTTATTTCACCCGTTTCCCGTTCCGGAAACCTGTTACAAATGCATCTTTATAGCCTTTCTTCCGCAGTTCATTCTGGCATTTGGCAGCATCATTCATTTTTTCAAAAGCTCCGGAGGTATATTTAAACCGCCCTCCTTCTTCATAGCATTCTATCTGATTAATTCCGTCGAATTTAGGATCATCCATTCCAAGCTTCTTATCCGAAGCATAAAAAATAACTTTGTAAACAAGGACCTGCTCTGATCCTTCCCCGGCTTTTGTTTCTTCATTTCCATGACCCGGGGCATAATTATGTTTGTTGTACTTATCATCCGGAGTGGATTCTTTCTTTTCTTCCTTTGGCAATACAGTCTTTGAACTACCCGAATCCTGTTTATCTTCTGCCTTAATGGCTTCTTTTTCAGCTAATTCCCGGGCTTTCTTTTCGGCCTTCTCAGCTTTTTCCTCTTTCTCCGCATTATAGGGTTCCGCCTTTTCAAATTCGTCATTGTATTTGACGGTAGTTCCTTCAACTTCATTCTTATACAAACGGAAAGCCCTGAAAATAGAGGAGGCCATAAAACTCTGACCTTTTTCAGATCCAAGGAATTTTTCCTCTTTATGGTTGGTAAGAAAGCCTATTTCTGTAAGTAGACTGGGCATGGCCGTTTTCCATAGCACCAGAAAACCAGCCTGCTGAACCCCCTTATCATTTCTTCCCGCCTTTTGCTTGTAACACTCCTGGATTTTACTGGCTAGGCTCAGACTTTGATTCCTGAATACATTCTGATACATGGTAAACAGGATATTCGCCTCATCAGAAGTAGGATCAAACCCGTCATAATTTTTCTTATAATCATCTTCAAGTAAAATACTTTTATTCTCTCTTTTTGTAATTTCCAGGTTGCCGGCATCTTTGCTGGGGCCCATCACATATGTTTCCGAACCATGTGCATCTTCATTACATATATCCTTATGCGTCTTTTTATCATAAACACAGGCAGAATTACAATGAACACAGATAAAGAGATCGGCATTATTCCGGTTGGCAATGGCAGCCCTTTCATTTAACTCAACAAAAACGTCCGTTTTTCGGGTAAAAATAACCTTCACATCTTTGAAATTATCCTCAATATATTTTCCAAGCTTGAGAGCAACCGAAAGTGCAATATCCTTTTCTTTGTACAAATCGCCATGGCAACCCGGATCCTTGCCTCCATGGCCGGCATCAATCACAACAGTTTTGACCTTCAGATCTTTGCCAATATTTTTAACTTCTCCTGGCTTAATTATTGGAGGGCAGGCGAAGGAATGGAGAAAAAGAGAGAAGATGAATGATAGCAGAAAGGCTTTTTTCACGTTTGGTGTTCTAACAAGGTACAATGAAAAATACAGGATTTTATTTAGTTTTGGGCCTTGATTATCAGATTTTAAGCAAATTTATCACCAACAGTCCGGATTTGAGAGTACACGTCAGACTATTTTTCATCTTTTGCTTGTTAATAACTGCCTTGCAGACAGTTGCAAGGCCTTTCTATTCCAAAGATAAGGAAAAGACAGATACCAACCATGTCGCCGAAGCTGATAACTCCTTGAAATCCAAGGTGCATTACAGTGCCAAGGATTCCATCATCCTGGCTCTCGACAGTCAGAAGGTTTATCTATATGGGGACGCAGTGGTTGATTATGAGTCAACTACAATTCATGCAGCCTATATGGAGGTTAATTTTAAAACACATATCATCGTAGCTGAAGGGAAAATGGACAGTAACCGTGTATTGGTCGGCAAACCGGTTGTAAAAGAAGGAGCGAAATCATTTACGGCACGTAAAATAAAATACAATACTGAAACGAAGAAGGGTAAAATTTACGAAATAACGACCCAGGAAGGTGATGGCAAAATATTAGGCGAAGCGGTTAAAAAAGACTCCACAAGTACTTACTTTATCTCTGACGGACGTTATTCCACCTGTGTGCTGGACGATCCGCACTTTGCCATCCATGCCAAAAAACTGAAAGTTATTGCCGATGATAAAATTATTACCGGACCAGCCACCTTACAGGTCATGGGAATCAATACCCCTCTGACGGTTCCATTTGTCTTCTTCCCGAATAAAAGAGGGCGTTCAAGTGGAATCATACTCCCCACTTACGGGGAATCTGTCACCCAGGGCTTTTATCTTCAAAACGGAGGGTATTATTTCGGGCTGAGTGACAAGTTTGACCTGGCCCTGAAAGGAGATATATATTCACACGGAAGCTATCAGCTCAAAACAGAGAGCAACTACAGGGTACGGTATCAATATTCAGGGATGGTGGGTCTCATTTATGCCCGCAACATAATACAAACCGGAACAACCTATAACATCAATGAGGACGATTATCACATCAACTGGACACATACGCAGGATCCCCTCGCTAATCCCTCCATCCGTTTCACGGCATCCGTCAATGCCGGAACATCCAACTACAACTCTATCAATGCCATTCGCCCGGCTGAGTATCTGGCTAATACATTGCAATCCAATATCTCCTGGAGCAAAAATTTCCTGGGTACACCTTTCAGCATCAGTGCCAATCTCAGACATACCCAGAACAGTCATAATCATACGGTCGATTTAAGTCTGCCGGACATTGTCCTGACCATGAACAGGATTAACCCTTTTAAGTCAAACAATACAATTGGAGAAAAATGGTACGACAAAATAGGTTTGAGCGCTACTGTTGACCTTCGTAATGATTACCATTCAGGTGATTCAACATTTCTGAAAGGTGCGTTTGAAAAGAAGCTTCAGAATGGAATACATACGGTCATTCCCATCACCACCACCCTGCGCAGCCACCTCCATACCCGCAGCCGAATACTGAACAGTCTGAACTATATAAGCCTGAACCCTAATCTGACAATAACAGATAATTTGTATTCCACTGCAATCAATAAAAAGTATGCACTCATTAAAGACTCTGCCATAGTCAAAACAGATACAAGCCTGGCTCTGAAGAATGAGGTCGATTATGTATTCTCTGCCGGCCTCACCACCAAATTTTATGGACGCTTTTTGTTTAAACATGGCAATGTAAAAGCAATCCAGCATATTATCACACCTACCGTATCGTTCGTTTACCGTCCTGATTTCTCAGAGAATAAATATGGCTATTATAAAAATGTACAAACCAACACAGCAGGTCAGTACAGCACCTACAGCGTCTTCCCTTCCTCCCTTTTCGGCCTTCCCCCTTCAGGGCTGCAGGAGGCGGTTGCTTTCGGCCTTACTAACAGTCTGGAAGCTAAGCTGAAAGCAAGATCGGATACAGCCAAAGATCCTTTCCGCTATGCATCTATATTGGACAACGTGGCCATCAACAGTTCTTACAATGCTGCCGCTCCTCATTTCAAATGGTCAGTTATTTCAATCAATGCTTCGACAATTCTTTTTAAAAAAATAAACAATCCCGTCACAATCGCAGGCACTACAACTCTTGATCCGTATCTGATGGGAGCCGACGGAGCGGACATTGAAAAATTTGAAATTAATCACAATGACCGTATTGCAAGGCTCACGAATGCGAACATGTCGGTTGGAACAAGTTTCAAAAGCAGGAAAAAACCCGAACCCGTGAAAAAAACAGATAAGGGGAGCCGGGAAGAAAGAGAAAACATCCTGAAACATCCGGAGGATTATGTTGATTTCAACCTGAAATGGACACTTAACATTCAATATTCCATCAATTACAGCCGGACGGGGCGACCTGATCCTACCTACCCTGTTTTCATTGCCGATTATTATACCAAACCTGTGATCACCGATGTTATCACCCAGACAATTCGCTTTACCGGCGATTTCAACCTGACACCCAAATGGAAAATAGGTTTCAATACAGGTTATGACCTGGTTAAACAGAGTATTGCGTACACTAATATCAATGTGCACCGCGACTTGCATTGCTGGGATATGAGCTTCAACTGGATACCGATAGGTCCCCGCCAGAGTTATAGTCTGGATCTGAAAGTTAAATCTGCCCTTCTTCAGGACCTCAAGCTCAGCCGCAAGAAAGAATGGTATGATTATACCAATTAGAGATACGGGTCCAATTCGTATATTTACCATCCACTTAATGTTTTTACATGAACCGGAATATTTTTTTTCTTTTTTTTCTTTTGATCTCTTCCATGCTCCCTGCCCAGAACAAAGACTCTATCCGGATACGCTCCCTATTTGACGAAGCCCTGCTTCATGGCCAGAGTTATTCCAACCTCGATTACCTGAGTAATAAAATCGGAGGACGGCTTGCCGGATCGCCCCAGGCCGAAAAGGCTGTGCGCTTTTGTTTTGAAACACTAAAAAAAATCCATCCCGATACGGTGTATCTGCAGGAATGCATGGTACCTCACTGGGTGAGGGGAGAAAAAGAGAAAGCCCGATTTATGCATAAAGGAACAGCACCAGTATCCGTCAGCGTTTGTGCTCTCGGAGGTTCTGTGTCCACTCCGGCCCAGGGTATCAATGCTCAGGTTGTGGAAGTAAAATCTCTTGATGAGCTGAATACCTTAGGTAAACAAGGCATAGAAGGCAAAATTGTCTTTTTCAACCGTTCATTTGACAAGACCCTTATCTCCACCTTTGAGGCTTATGGCGGGGCTGTCGATCAGCGTTGGGCAGGACCTTCACGCGCTGCCCGGTTCGGTGCAATAGGTACCGTGTGCCGGTCAATGACTCCGGATATTAACGACTTCCCGCATACAGGCAGCATGCATTATAACGACAGCTTCCCTCAGATTCCATGCTGCGCAATAAGCACCCTCGGTGCTGAACTGCTGAGTACAGAACTTAAAAAAGATCCCGGCATGCATTTTTGGTTCAGGCAGTCTTGCAAGACACTTCCGGATGTAAAATCCTATAATGTTATTGCCGAACTGAAAGGCAGTGTATTCCCGGATCAGATAATAGATGTCGGAGGACATCTTGACTCCTGGGAAACCGGAGATGGAGCCAGTGATGATGGTACCGGTATTGTACAAAGTATGGAAGTGATACGCATTTTCAGGGCACTCGGTATCAGCCCTAAACGAACCATACGGGCGGTGATGTTTATGAATGAAGAGAATGGGACGCGGGGTGGAAAAGAGTATGCCCGTGCTGCGCAGGAGAAAAATGAAAAACATATCATGGCTCTTGAAAGTGACCGGGGTGGATTCACTCCCCGTGGGTTCTCGACCGAAATGGATGCACCTAAGAAAAAAATCATCTGCTCCTGGCAAGCCCTCTTTTTGCCGTATGGTGTGTATGATTTTTCGGGCTCTGGTGGAGGCTCAGATATAGAACCTTTGAACAAACTGATGAATGTACCGCTTATGGAACTGATTCCCGATCCTCAGCGCTACTTCGATATCCATCATACCCCTCAGGATAAATTCTCAATGGTAAGCCGCAGAGAGCTAGAACTGGGCGGAGCTTCCATGGCAGCAATGATTTATTTAGTGAGCGAATACGGACTCTAACGATTAACTTACACTACATGAAAAAAATAATCACCTCCAAAAATGCGCCTACCCCGATCGGGCCTTACAGTCATGCCGTGCTAAGCGGCAACACCCTGTATATTTCAGGTCAGGTGGCCAAAAAAGCTTCGGGTGAAATGATGCTTCAGGATATCCGGACCGAAACAACACAGGTCATGGAGAATATCAAAGCCATACTGGAAGAAGCCGGAATGAATTTATCACATATCGTTAAGACAACAATTTTTCTGAAAGATCTGAATCATTTTTCGGCGGTGAATGAAACGTATGGTTCCTTTTTCACCGGCGATTACCCGGCCAGAGAAACAGTCCAGGTTTCACGTTTGCCACTCGATGTGAATGTCGAAATTTCCGTGATCGCAGTTAAATAACCCCAGAACCCTATTTATGTGCGGTATAACCGGCATTCAGGTCTTTTCTGAACAATTCAGCCAGCAACTGGAGCTCGTAAATGCATCCAATGACTGTCTGAAGCAGCGCGGACCGGATGACTCAGGCGTGTTTACACACCATTTTTGTGCCCTTGGTCACAGAAGACTCCGGATTATTGATACCACCCAGGCTGCCGCACAACCTTTCCAGGATCCGGACAAAAGATACACCCTCATTCTGAATGGAGAAATCTTTAACTTCCGGGAACACCGCATTACACTGCAGACAGAGGGCATTCAGTTTCAGTCTGAAAGTGATACGGAAGTATTGCTCCAGCTATGGATCAGGCATAAGGAAAAATGTCTTCCTATGCTGAACGGTTTCTTTTCATTTGTCGTATATGATAAGGAAGAAGAAAGTCTGTATCTGGCAAGAGACCGCTACGGAGTAAAACCGCTTTTGTATTCACTGAATAAGGACAGGATCGTATTTGCGTCCGAAATGAAAGCCCTCCTGCCCTATGGTATCAGCAGGGAGATTGACTCCTCCTCACTGAGGACTTATCTTCATCTCAATTATATACCTGTTCCGGATACAATTTTCACGTCTGTCAAAAAACTTGACGCCGGGCATTACATGTTTATCCGTAAAGGCCAGAGTCACATCCACTGCTATTATGAATTACAGGTCAGAGCGCTGAGCCCTGTTCCTGCTTATGAAGATGCGACCCGGCAGGTCCGCACCATACTCGAAGATGCAGTAAGCAAAAGAATGGTTTCGGACGTTCCTCTGGGTGTATTTTTAAGCGGAGGAATTGATTCTTCCATAATCACGGCGATTGCTTCCGGGTTTAAGAAAGGATTAAAAAGTTTTTCCATAGGTTTTCCGGATGAACCTTTTTTTGATGAAAGCCGTTATGCAGAGGAAATTGCAACAAAATTCAAAACCGATCATTCCGTATTTCAGCTCCGGAAAGAAGAGCTGTATGCCAATCTGTACGAAGCTCTTGATTACCTGGATGAGCCCTTCGCCGATTCGTCCGCTTTGCTTGTTTATATACTCAGTAAAAAAGCCAGAAAACAGGTGACAGTTGCATTGACAGGCGACGGAGCAGATGAACTCTTCAGCGGATACCACAAACATGAAGCTGAATTCCGTATGCGCAATAAAGCTTTCCTGGAATATGCAGCTTCTGCCGGAAAGCCCCTCTGGTCAGTACTGCCTAAATCAAGACACAGCAAAACCGGTAACCGGATCCGCCAGCTGCATAAATTCAGCAACGGCCTTGCATTTACTGATAAGCAACGGTACTGGAACTGGGCAGGTTTTACGACAGAACCCGAAGTGGAGAGACTGTTGCTGCAAACCGGAGAAAGGACCCTTTATGAAGGGCGTAAAAACAAGCTCCTGCATACACTCGGATCCGGGTTTAACAGTGTGCTCAGGACTGACTTTAATCTGGTTTTACAAAATGACATGCTTGTAAAGACAGACCTGATGAGTATGGCTAACGGAATGGAGCTAAGAAATCCATTTCTGGATTACCGCCTGGTCGATTATGTTTTTTCTCTTCCCGAATCCTTTAAGATTAGCAGAAATGAAAAGAAAAAAATTCTAAGGGAGGCATTTGCCGATATGCTTCCTCCAGGTATTCTTAACAGGCCCAAAAAAGGGTTTGAAGTTCCCCTGCTGCACTGGTTCAGAACGAGTATGAAAGCTATGATTTTTGAAGATCTGCTTGAGGAAAATTTCATACGTGAACAAGGCCTTTTCAATCCGGACGAAATCCATAAGATGAAGGTCAAGCTTTTGTCAGCTGATCCGGAAGATATCGTTGCCCGGATATGGGCCCTGATTGTGTTTCAACATTGGTGGAAAAAAATCTGTTCATCCTGAATGCCTAAAGTATTAAGAATCATCAATCGCTTTAACCTCGGGGGGCCCACTTATAATGTGGCTTACCTGAGTAAATTCATGGAGCCTGAATTTGAAACCCTGCTTGTTGGAGGCTCTAAAGACAAATCGGAAGACAGTTCAGAACATATCCTGGATGATCTTGGCCTGCACCCCGTGCTGCTGCCGGAAATGAAACGGGCTATTAACCTTAAAAAGGACTGGAAAGCCTATAAGGAACTGAAAAAAATAATCCGGGAGTTCAAGCCGGATATAGTTCATACCCATGCTTCTAAGGCGGGAACCCTCGGCCGCCTTGCAGCCATAAGCTGTAAAGTTCCCGTTATCGTGCATACCTTTCACGGACATGTTTTTCATTCCTATTTTGGGAAAATAAAAACCGCCCTTTTCAAAAATATTGAGCGTTACCTGGCTTATAAAAGCACCTGTATTATCGCCATCAGTGACAAACAAAAACAGGAACTGACTGCCGAACACAGGATTTGTCCGCCTGAAAAAATGATCGTTATTCCCTTGGGGTTTGATTTGCAGAGGTTCAGGGAAGGAAAAGATGAGAAAAGGAAGGATTTCAAGAACACATGGGGATTTCAGGATGATGAACTGCTTGTTATGATCATCGGCCGGCTTGTACCTGTCAAAAACCATATCCTTTATCTCCTGGCTTTAAAACGAGCTATTACAGGCTGTAAACGAAAAATAAGGGGAGTCATCGTGGGTGACGGGGAGTCCCGGAATGCGATCGAATCGGCAGCCAAAAATCTCAACCTGAGTTTCCGGAACGGCCAGGTAAACGGAGGTGAAGATGTAGTATTCACCTCCTGGATACATCGGGCCGACTGGGCCTGTGCAGGGGCTGACATCATCGTTCTGTCTTCTTTCAACGAAGGTACTCCGGTGAGCCTCATTGAAGCTCAGGCTGCCGGAAAACCAGTACTTAGCACCCGGACTGGAGGGGTGGAAAATATTGTGAAGGAAAACTGTACTGCTTTTCTGGCCAATGTGGATGATCCGGATGATTTCTGTTCAAAACTGCTTAAACTGACCCAGAATGATGAACTTCGTAAGTCAATGGGAGAACAGGGCTGGGGCCAGGTCGGGAAAAAATTTCATTATACAAGACTGGTAGAAGACATGAAAATATTGTACCGGCGCCTGCTGCATGAACATGAAACTCCCATTACGATAATTTTCATAACTTTGTTGCTTCATCTTCAAGACTTAACACGTGTTTATGCGTAAATTAATACTCTTACTTCTTGTTGTCATTGCTGGGTCGGGTTGCAGGATGCTGAGGCCGGATATCATGCTCAAAACCCCCAAGAATTATGTTTATGCCCCCTTGCAGGACACTACGGCAAAGGAATCCAACATTGCCCAAAATGATATAATTGAATTTCGCTTATTCTCCAATGATGGTTTCAAGCTTATTGACCTAACCAATCTGAATGGAACCCAGAATGTGCTTCAATCCGGAATTCTGCAGTACCTGGTTGAGAATGACGGCACCGCCAAATTACCGGTGCTCGGTTCCGTTAAGTTACAAGGACTGACTGTGAGGGGTGCTGAAGCCATGCTGGAAGAAAAATATTCCCAGTATTATGTAAAGCCATTCATCCTTCTTAAGGTTACCAATAAACGTATTATCCTTTTCCCGGGATCAGGGAGTGCTGCCAAAGTTATCACGGTCACCAACAACCATACTACCCTTCTTGAAATTCTTGCCCTTGGAGGAGGCATTCCTGAATATGCCAAGGCTTATAAGATTAAGGTAATACGTGGCAATCCGCAAAAGCCCACGGTATACCTGATCGATCTTTCCCATATCGAAGGCGTTGCACAAGGCAGTATGGTTATGCAGGCAAATGACATCGTGTATGTGGAGCCCAGATTCAGGCTTACAAATGAAATTTTGAAAGAAATCACTCCTGCCCTCAGTCTGCTCAGCAGTGCATTACTAGTCTATACCGTATATCTTCAGACCAGGCGCTAACTAAGCTACACCCATGCTTCAGGAAGACGTTACTTCACAATCGAATTCAAATTTTGAAAGCTACCGGGAGCGGCTTACAAATTTCAGCAATGAATTTGAGCCGGCATTGTTTATGTCCATCGCCGGGAAGTCCATTATCTGGGTCTTTTTATTCTTTGCCTTATCCCTTTGTTCTGCCTTTCTTTATTTGCGCTATACACCCAAGGTTTATGAATCGAGCACCATCCTTCAGATCAACAGCAGCAATAATGCCAGCAAGGTTTTTGATGTGAAAGGTTTTGCGGAACAGGAAACAGCCGATGCATTGGCAGGTGACCTGGAGTTGCTTCGTTCCAATGTGTTTCTGAAACGGGCTCTTGCCAATCTCCCCTTATCGGTAAGTTATTATGAAGAAGGTACATTCCGCACCAATGAACACTATAAAGAATCACCTTATGCCGTTGAATTCAAATTAAAGAACGGAGAAATCCGCGGACTTCGCATCAATATTAACCGGAAGAGCCTGACCTCAGGCGAAATCAGTTTCAGCGTTGGTGGAAAAAATTACACACACAGCTTTAAGGACAATGAATGGATTTCCGATTTGCCTCAGACCGATCTTAAAATAATCATACTCGACAAAAGCTGGAACACTGCCCAGGCCGGGAAAAAGAAGAAATTTTTCTTTGTCATCAATGACCTGGATGCCCTTGCGGCATCCTACCACAGCCGTTTGAGTATAAATATTATGAATGATGCGGCCAAGACGGTTAAAATTCTTTTCCGCGATAATAACCCGCAGAAAACATGCGATGTTGTTTCTGCCCTGGTAAATGAGTTCATTTCATACGATGTGGAACGCCGGAGTGAAAGCGCCAAAAATGTACTAGAATTTATTGACAGCCAACTGGAGTCTGTGTTTAACAGATTGAAAAATTCGGAAACAACACTGGAGGTTTTCAAACGGGAGAATAAGATCAGCAGTACACAGGATCTCAGCGGAGTCAAAATAACCCGGATGAGCGCTCTGGAAGATGAAACCCTGCGAACCGAAATGGAAAGCAGTGTACTCGAAGCAATTGATAAAAAAGTCAGGAGCGAGGTCAAGCCTGATGTCGCTTCCCTCTTATCCATGTTATCCGGGTCAGAGAACTTATCCAGCCTGAACAACCAGGTATCAGCCTTATACCGAATCATTACAGAAAGAGAAGAAGCACTGTTCAATAATAAACTGGACAACCCGGCTATCAAATCATTCGATTACCGCATTGATGTACAGCGTAAAATGTTGCTGGAAGGGATAGAAGTGATTAAAAACAAAATGAGCACCAACCTGGCCCGCCTCAAAGATCTTTCCAAACAATACGAGCTGAAATTCAGTACTGATCCTGGTGCTGAAGTTGAATTTTCAAGACTTCAGCATCTGTATGAAATAAATGAAAAATTTTACACACTGCTATTGGAAAAGAAAACGGAATATCAGATTTCAAAAGCCGGATTCATATCCCAACACCTTGTTCTTGAAAAGCCCTCCATCCCATCTGTACCGGTTTATCCCAGCCCGAATACATCTTTCTCTATTGCCATATTTACCAGTGTTTTACTTAGCCTGGTTGTTATCCTGCTGCGTTACCTGCTTCATAACAAGATCAGTTCACTGAACGAAATAACAAGACATACCAATGCGGGAGTTTCCTTGTTAGGTATTATTCCCAAGTATAACAAGGATATTCCTATATCACAGTTACTGGTCGACAAAAATCCAAAATCCCTGATAGCTGAAGCCTTCCGCTCCGTACGTTCCAATATGCATTTTATTTCGGAAGAAAGTGGTCCGAAAGTAATGACGGTTACCTCTACCATTTCGGGAGAGGGAAAAACATTTGTAGCACTGAATCTGGCAGGTATTATTGCCTATTCAGGAAAAAAAGTCATTGTACTTGACCTGGACATGCGCAAACCGAAAATCCACCTTGGTCTGGAAGTATCTAATATCAAAGGAATGAGTACAATCCTTATCGGCAGGGATGCCGTGGACGAATGTATACATCACAGCCAACTTGAAAATATGGATTTTATTACATCAGGCCCTATTCCTCCGAATCCGTCTGAACTTATGCTTTCTCAGAAAATGTATGAGATCATTGATTATCTTAAAACCAAATATGATATGATCATCATTGACAACCCTCCGGTGGGACTTGTTACAGATGGAATTGACATGATGCGAAGGGCCGATTACCCGATATATATTTTCCGGGCCGATTATTCCAAAAGAGCCTTTATTCAGAATGTGGACAGGCTCCGGAATGAAAGCAATATTCTCAAGCTATCCGTCATTCTGAACGGTGTGGATATTGAAAGAAGAAGCTATGGCTACAATTATGGATATGGATACGGGTATGGATACGGATATGGAAGCAATTATGGTTATTATGATGAGACCAAACCCGGCAAGTCAAAGACTAAAAACCGGTTTAAATAGGATTCCATGGAAATAGTTCGTTATAAAATTGAAGGCCTTCTCTTAATCAAGCCTAAAGTATTTTCTGATGACAGAGGGTATTTTTTCGAATCCTGGAACCGGGAACTTTTTGCAAAATCCGGCATCCAGTCGGATTTTGTACAGGATAATCAAAGTCTGTCTGAACAGGGAGTGCTCAGAGGACTTCATTTTCAGAATCCGCCTTTTGCCCAGGCCAAGCTTGTCAGAGTCATCAAGGGTGCTGTACGCGATGTTGCCGTTGATATACGTCCCAATTCACCAACCTATGGAAAGTATGAAATGGCCGAGTTGAATGAGGAAAATAAAGCCATGTTTTTTATTCCGGAAGGATTTGCCCACGGGTTCCTGACCCTCCTTCCGGGTACCATTTTCAGCTATAAATGTTCTCAAGGGTACAATAAAGCCAGTGAAGGATGTCTTAAATGGGATGATCCTGACCTTGCAATCAACTGGAACACAACTGATCCGATCATTTCCAGCAAGGACCAGGAAGGAGAGGTTTTCTGCAGCTTCAAGAGTTTGTTTTAAAGGGCCTGTTTTCGTACCTTTGCCAGCTATTTTCCTGATAATGAACAGCTACCTTCTTGCCGTTTTTCTTGGTTATTTTTTATCAGTTACCTGTTTTGCCCTTGTCCTGAATGGGGTATTGCTGCGCTTTTCCAGAACACTTGGAATCCGGAACCGGACAGAAGGCATGATACGCTGGAACAGTGAATATAAACCATCTTTAGGTGGAATCAGTTTCTACCTTCTGTTCCTTCTTTCTGTAGCCAGCTATACAATCTTCTTTACCCAGGCACAACCATTACTCAATACCGAACTGCTCGGTTTGCTTGTATCCGGGTCGCTGGCCTTCATGATGGGGCTTGCCGATGATGCATACAATACCCGCCCCTTATTAAAACTCAGTGCACAGATTGCCTGTGCTATTATTCTGATCATGTCAGGTGTATATATCAAAGTATTCAATGATGCCCTTCCGAATTACCTTCTCACCATTTTCTGGGTGGTAGGCATGATGAATTCCATCAACATGCTGGATAATATGGATGGCATCACTACTGTCATTTCCATCAATATCCTGGCATTTGCCATTTTCTTTGAATACCTCCGTTACAACTATGACACTGCTTACTTCATGATCATGATCGGAGTGCTTGCAGCTTTGTGCGGATTTTTGTATTATAACTGGAATCCGAGTAAGCTTTTTATGGGTGATACCGGCAGCCAGTTCCTGGGAGTTTTTCTGGCTGCTGTTGGCATCAAATGTTTCTGGAACGGAAATGATTTTAGCCAGCACCATGACTCTTCCAGACAATTGTTTGTAGCCGTCCTGGCCTTTATCATGCCTGTTATTGATACATCCATTGTCATTATCAACCGGGTTGCAAAAGGAAAGAGTCCATTCATCGGAGGAAAAGATCATACCACCCACCATTTGGTTTATATGGGATTCAGCGAACGAAAAGTAGCCTTAATCTTTGCTATCATCAGCTTCTTCTCTCTTGGAATCAGCTTTTTGTTGAACAACTATTTCCCCACCTGGACCTATGCACATTCACTCATTGCTGCAATCTATATTATCGGACTTTGGATCTATTTTTACCGGATAACCAAGAAACATCATCCCGTTAAATGAAACAAAGATTTTTGTCTTCTCTCCAGCTCTTAAAAAAATTCCGGAAGCACTTTACGGCCTTCTTCGGACTTGTCCTGCTTGTCGTTTTGATCAAGTTGTTTAACTATGCCACCGGCGATCCTGTATCCGACAAAGCGTATCAGAATTATTTTAATTCCAGTTATAAAATATTCGGCATAACGATTCCTACAGCCCCTGAATTCTGTGGCGAGCCGGTCCCCCTGGCCGATTATACCATACGTGAAAGTCTGGAAAAGGAATTGCTGATCAATACCTACTGGCAAAGCCAGACCCTTCTGTTTTTCAAGAGATGTAACCGCTGGTTTCCGGTTATAGAACCTATACTGAAGCGAAATGGCATTCCCGACGATTTTAAATATGTGGCTGTGGTTGAAAGCGGACTCACGAATGTTGTTTCCCCGGCCGGAGCAACCGGTTTCTGGCAGTTTGTTGATCCTACAGCCCGTAACTATGGCCTGGAAATATCTGAAGAAGTGGATGAACGTTACAACGTGGAAAAATCAACAGCGGCTGCGTGCCGCTTCTTTAAGGAAGCATATGAACGCTATCATAACTGGACCCTGGTAGCTGCTTCTTATAACCTTGGCATGGGTGGAATCGACAAACAACTTGAAAAACAAAGAACAAAAAATTATTATGACCTTTTTCTGAATGATGAAACAGCACGGTATGTATTCCGGATCCTGGCTGTTAAAAATATTATTACCAAACCCAAAATCTACGGATTTGAACTGCGTAAGAAGGATCTCTACCCTCCCCTGCCGACCTATGCCTTGAAGATTGATTCAACTATTACGGATCTTACAGATTTCGCGATCAAACAGAAAACAACCTATAAGATCCTGAAAATTCTAAACCCCTGGCTAAGGAAGAACAGTCTGGTAAATGCTGAAAAGAAGACGTATGCAATGCTCCTGCTTAAAAACGGGGCAAAACTTTATGCAGAGGATGAAACGGAACCAGCTCCGGCAGGTACCGGTGATACTTCGCATTATGTTACACCGGGTGAAATTGCATTCGACAGTATTTCACGTATTCATACCCATGTTGTGAAGGAAAATGAAACCCTTAACAGCATTGCAAAACTGTACGGTGTGAATGAAGACGATGTCCGGAACTGGAATCATCTCCCGGATAAGGCAGAAATCAAATCCGGACAGGAATTAACGATACGTCAGAAAACAAAATGAAAATGAAGCCAGAACCATCTGCCGATACGCTTCCGGCAGAGGAAGAAATGCTTGAAGTAATCGCTTCCAGGGTTCATAACCTGAAGGATGTTTCCGTTCGTATTCCAAGGAACAAGCTGGTTGTCATTACAGGACTTAGCGGCAGCGGTAAATCATCGCTTGCATTTGATACCATCTATGCCGAAGGGCAAAGAAGATACATTGAAACATTTTCGTCCTATGCCCGTCAGTTCCTTGGTGAACTGGAAAGGCCCGATGTAGATAAGATAACGGGCCTCAGCCCTGTCATATCCATTGAACAAAAAACGGTTAATAAGAACCCCAGATCCACCGTAGGGACCATTACTGAAATTTATGATTTCCTTCGTCTGCTCTTCGCCCGCGCTTCCGATGCATACTCCTATGTAACGAATGAAAAGATGGTTCGCTACAGCGATGATCAGATCATAAAACTTATCCTGGAAGGGTATCAGGGAAAAAAGATAACCCTGCTTTCCCCTGTCATAAAAGGGCGTAAAGGTCACTACCGGGAACTGTTCGAACAGATAAAGCGTATGGGGTTCCTGAAGGCCAGGATTGATGGGGAGATCAAGGACCTGACTGCGAATTCACGTATGCAGGTAGATCGCTACAAGACCCATGATATAGAGATTGTAATTGACCGGCTGGATGTTCACAGCGGAGCCCGGCAGCGTATTGCTGAGTCGGTACAGCTGGCCATGAAACACGGCAAAGGTACGCTCCTGGTCATTGACCCTGATAAAGGCGATGCCAGGCACTTCAGCCGGCACCTCATGTGTCCCTCCTCCGGTATATCATATGACGAACCGGCACCGAATCTCTTTTCGTTCAACTCACCCTATGGAGCCTGCCCTAAATGTAACGGACTGGGACATATTCTTCAGATTGATGTCAGTAAAATTATCCCCAACTCCGGAAAAAGCATTAAACAAGGGGGCATCGTACCCCTCGGGGAATACAGAAATACCTTTATATTCAGGCATATTGATGCCATTGCAGAAAGGCATCAGTTTGCTATCAATGATCCCATCAAGGATATTCCGGACGATGCACTGAACATGATTCTGTATGGAACGGATGAAGTTCTTAAGGTTAAAAATGACGTAAACAGCAGTGCCACATCTTATTCTGTTTCGTTTGAAGGGGTTGTGAATTTTATAGCCCGCCAGGAAGAAGAAAGCGGATCAGCAGCCATCAGCAAATGGGCCCAGGAATTCATGAATGAAAGTGTTTGCCCTAAATGTCAGGGGCACAGGCTCAAGAAAGATGCACTTTTTTTCCGCCTCGATGGGCGGAATATAGCCGAACTGACAGAAATGGATATCCTGGAACTCTCTGCCTGGTTCAAAGACCTAGAAAAAAGACTGAGCTCCAAACAAAATCTCATTGCAGCTGAAGTCCTCAAGGAAATACGCTCCCGTTTGCAATTCCTCGTGGATGTTGGCTTGACCTATCTTACCCTCGACCGGAATGCGCGTTCCCTTTCGGGTGGTGAAGCCCAGCGCATACGGCTTGCCACACAGATTGGCTCACAGCTTGTCGGTGTCCTTTATATTCTGGATGAACCCAGTATTGGTTTGCACCAGCGGGATAACCAGCAACTTATCAAAGCCCTGGGCAACCTGAGGGATATAGGCAACTCCGTAATCGTTGTAGAGCATGATAAGGACATGATACAATGCGCTGATTATATTCTTGACATCGGTCCCCATGCAGGAATACACGGAGGGCGGGTTGTAGCCGAAGGCAGTCCTGCTGAATTTATCACTTCCGGATCAATCACAGCCGACTATCTGCTTGGAAAAAGGAGTATTAAGGTTCCCCTCAAACGCAGGCCGGGTAATGGAAAAATGCTTACCCTGAAGGGTGCCAGCGGACATAATCTGAATGATGTCACTGTTTCTTTCCCCCTGGGTAAATTCATCTGTGTAACCGGTGTTTCAGGAAGCGGGAAATCTTCCCTCATCAATGAAACCCTTTATCCTATCCTGAGCAAGATTTTTTACCGCAGCGATAAAAAGCCTCTGGCCTACCGTTCGGTTGAAGGAGTTGGACATATTGACAAGGTGATAGAAATAGATCAGAGTCCAATAGGCCGTACCACACGCTCCAATCCGTCCACTTATACAGGAGTATTCAGCGATATACGCAACCTGTTTGCCAGCTTGCCGGAAGCAAAAATTCGGGGATACAAACCGGGCCGGTTCTCGTTCAATGTGAAGGGAGGACGTTGTGAAACCTGTATGGGAGCGGGTTTAAGAACCATCGAGATGAATTTCCTACCCGATGTGTATGTCAATTGTGAAACGTGTAATGGCAAAAGATACAACCGGGAGACGCTGGAGGTAAGGTATAAAGGCAAGTCGATCAGTGATGTACTAAACATGACGATTGATCTCGCTGTTGGTTTTTTCGAAAATATTCCGGCTATCCTTGGCCGTATTAAAGCCATGCAGAATGTTGGACTGGGTTATGTTACACTGGGGCAGGCTTCCACCACCCTCAGCGGAGGAGAGGCGCAACGCGTTAAGCTGGCTACCGAACTTGCAAAGAAAGAAACCGGCAATACTTTTTATATTCTTGATGAACCGACCACCGGCCTGCATTTTGAAGATATCCGAATCCTGCTTGATGTACTGAATAAACTGGTCGATAACGGCAATACAGTGCTGGTGATAGAGCATAACATGGATATCATAAAAGTTGCCGATCATATTATAGATGTAGGACCTGAAGGTGGCAAGGGAGGCGGACAGATTCTTTGTGAAGGAACCCCTGAAGAGATTATCAGGAACAAGCACAGTTATACAGCAGAATTTTTACGAAAGGAACTGAACCAATAACACTTATGGAGCCAAGTCAACCCCTCAACCCATCCAAGATGAGCAGTAAAGATGAAGAAATGATCCGCAAGGCATTTGCGGAAAAAGACTGGAATGATATTAAAGCTACGGACTCCTGGCAAATCTTTAAAATCATTGCTGAGTTTGTCGAAGGATTCGAAAAAATGGGAAGGATAGGGCCCTGTGTTTCCGTATTCGGATCAGCAAGAACCAAACCGGGCACAGCATATTATAAGCTGGCCGAAGAAATTGCGTTTAAGCTTACACGTGAGGGTTATGGTGTGATAACAGGTGGCGGACCTGGTATTATGGAAGCAGCGAATAAAGGTGCCAAGGCGGGAGGAGGAAAATCCGTCGGTCTCAATATTAAACTTCCTTTTGAACAATATTCCAATCCTTTTATCGATCATGACAAGATGATTACGTTCGACTATTTTTTTGTACGGAAAACCATTTTCCTGAAATACTCTCAGGGATTTATTGCATTGCCGGGAGGATTCGGAACAATGGATGAGCTTTTTGAATCAATTACACTCGTTCAGACCAATAAAATAGCCCATTTCCCTATTGTACTTATTGGAAAGGATTACTGGAGCGGCCTGATAGATTGGATTAAAAGCACGATGATCAATGAAAAAAACATTCATGCCGATGATTTAAACCTGTTTCACGTGGTGGATACGGCTGATGAAGCCGTCGGGGTCATCAATGAGTTTTACTCCAAGTACATGCTTAAACCAAACTTCTGATTGCCTTTTTTTATATCTTTAAGTTTTAAAAATCAGTTATTGGACATTGAGCATTTACCAGAAATACCAGGCAGTTATAGGGTTGGAAGTACATATTCAGCTTCTGACCCAAAGCAAGGCGTATTCTTCTGACAGAGCAGAGTACGGTGGAATTCCGAATACCCATGTAAGTCCTGTCACTCTGGGCCATCCCGGTACTCTTCCCAAGGCAAACAAAAAAGTGATTGAGTATGCCCTTAAACTTGGGCTTGCCCTGGATTGCGCCATTACAGAGGTTAATCAATACGCCCGTAAGAACTATTTCTACGCCGACTTACCGAAAGGATATCAGATCACCCAGGATAAGACCCCGATCTGCCGCGGAGGGCATATCACAATACGGGATGCCGAAGGGCTGGAGAAGAGGATCAACCTCACCCGTATTCATATGGAAGAAGATGCAGGGAAAAGTATACACGACCAGGATCCCTTTGATACATTGATTGACCTGAACAGGGCAGGCACTGCACTGCTTGAAATAGTGAGTGAACCTGAACTCAGAAGCGCAGATGAAGCTTATAATTATCTGAGTGAGGTAAGAAAGCTGGTACGTCATCTGGAGATCTGTGACGGAAATATGGAGGAAGGTTCCCTGCGCTGTGATGCAAATGTATCTGTCATGAAGGTTGGATCAACTGCTTATGGAAGACGGGTGGAAGTAAAAAACATGAATTCCATACGCAATGTGAAGCTGGCTATAGAACATGAAATAAAAAGACATATAGACCTGATAGAAGCCGGTGGTATGGTGGATCAGGATACCCGCAGTTTTGATGCTGTGAAAGGAACAACTTTCTCCCTTCGCAGCAAGGAAATGGCAAATGATTACCGCTATTTCCCGGAACCGGACCTGCCTCCGGTCATCATTCATTCCGATGCGATTGCCCGTGTGAAATCTTCAATGCCTCCCCTGCCTGAACACCTTTTCAGGAAATACAAACATGAGCTGGGTTTATCAGATTATGATGCTTATTTCCTCACAGAAACAAAAGGGATAGCCCTGTATTTCGAAAGCCTCATTTCCATTACCGGTAATTACAAGGCGGCAGCTAACTGGATGATGGGAGCCATAAAAAACTACCTGAACGAAGAAGCTATTGATATCAGCGCTTTTCCGATAGGCCCCGAAAAAATAGCTGCTTTGATTGCATTGGTCGATACCGGTAAAATAAGCAACTCCGTTGCCTCCCAAACACTTTTCCCGGGGCTTATTGCCGACCGGAGCAAGGCTCCCCTGCAGCTGGCTGAAGAGCTGAACCTGATTCAGGAAAGAGACAGCGATGCCCTCCACGATTTCATCAAACAGGCTCTTGCCAAGTATCCGGAAAAAGTACTGGAATACAAAAACGGTAAAACAGGCCTTATCGGGCATTTTATGGGAGAAGTGATGAAACTTAGCAAGGGAAAAGCCGACCCTAAACTGGCCAATGAAATGATGAGGAAAGAGCTGGAAAACAGCTAAGCAAATATTAATCGTATTCAGAAAATGAAACACATGATCATAATCTTCGCATCAATCTCTTTGCTTTTTTCATGCTCTAAGCCAGAACCGCTTATTAAGGGGAAATTAAGCAATGCCTCGGGTGAGATGATATGGCTGCAGGATGCCAATACGTCCAAGCCTACCAGTCTCGATTCTGTGAAACTGGATGCCAACGGTGAATTCGCTTTCAATACCAAGCTTCCTGCCAAAGGCTTTTACAACCTTATGCTGGCACCCGGTAATTTTGCAACCCTTATTCTTGATCCCTCTGAAAAGGTAAATGTAAGCGGGGATGCAAAAAATCTGGGATACACCTATAAAACAGAAGGTTCGGCTGACACCAAGCTTTTCATGGATTTCAATGCCTATGCAATGGAAAACAGAAGAAAAGTAAATGCTATTAAACAAAAGCAGGATTCTGTACAAGGTGTGTTTCAGTATTATCTCAATGCGAATAAGGATCCTAAAAAGATGAGCCACCTTTCCGACTCTCTGAGCCATATTCTTGAACCTATGTATAACACCCTGGGGTTGCAAAGCATGGCCTTGCTTAAGGAAGGTGATACATGGGCCGGTAATTTTATTGATAAAAACCCAAGCTCCTTTGCCAACCTTGCCGTACTGCAGTTGTTCAGTGATAAAGAAGCCAGCTTCCCTTATTTTGAGAAAGTGAGTATCTCCATGAAAAAGAAATACCCGGAACAGAAAAATCTTCAGGCTTTCTATGACTATGTTGACAAGATGAACAAGCTGAGTATAGGATCTGTGGCACCGGAAATAAAACTGAATAACCCGGAAGGGAAAGACATAGCACTTTCTTCTCTCAAAGGCAAAGTTGTATTGGTCGACTTCTGGGCTTCCTGGTGCGGGCCCTGCAGAAAAGAAAATCCACATGTACGTGAAATATACCATACTTATCATGACAAGGGGTTTGAAGTCTACAGTGTTTCCCTCGATGATAACAAAGCCAGCTGGATGAAGGCAATTGCCGACGACTCACTGATCTGGGTTAATCACGTGAGTGAACTTAAAAAATGGCAATCGGCAGTGGTGCCACAATACGAAATCAAAGGAATCCCTATGACCGTATTACTTGATAGACAAGGCCGGATCATTGCCAAAAACCTGAGGGGTGATCAGCTCGCGGCAAAGGTGGCCGAAGCCCTCAAATAAACAGGTTTATGAACAAAATCACGCTCTTCTTCCTTTTCTCTCTTCTTGCACGCCCAGCAGGAGCACTTACCAAACCCTACTTTCAGCAGGAAGTGAATTACCATATACAAGTATCACTGAATGACGAAAGGCATGAACTTACTGCATCAGAAAGCATTGAGTATATCAATAATTCAGGAGATGTCTTGCCTTTTCTCTATTTCCATATTTGGCCCAATGCATACCGGGAGAATACGACCTGTCTTGGCAAGCAGCTCACAGAAAACGGAGATCTCAAGTTTTATTTTGCGAAAGAAGAAGACAGGGGATTTATTGATCGCCTTAATTTCAAGGTAAACGGTGACAGTGTAAGATGGGAGTTTGCGGGAGACACCATTGATATCTGCCGTATTTGGCTCAACAAACCCTTGCAGCCCGGAGAAAGGATCACGATTACAACACCATTCAGGGTTAAAATTCCGCTTGGAATTTTTTCCAGGCTCGGACATCTTGACCAGCAATATCAGATTACACAGTGGTATCCGAAGCCTGCAGTGTATGACCAGAACGGATGGAATCAGATGCCCTTTCTGAATCAGGGTGAATTCTATTCCGAATTCGGATCCTATGATGTGGAAATAACTCTTCCACGGAATTATGTAGTGGGTGCTACCGGCGATCTGGTAGGCAATGAGGAAGAGAAAACCTTCATGGCTTCTAAAGTTGCAGAAACGATCAAATGGAAAGAGGAATTCGCCTCCAGTGGAAAAAAAGATATGAAATTCCCTGAATCGGACAAACATACAAAGACTCTTCATTTCCACCAGAGCCAGGTACATGACTTTGCCTGGTTCTGTGATAAACGTTACCATGTACTGGAAGGAGAAGTGGAAACTCCTCATGATAAACATAAAGTAACCACCCGTGCACTGTTTACAGATGCAACAGCAGGCTTATGGCTGAAAAGCCTTCCCTATCTGCATGATGCAATTTATTTCTATTCTTTATGGAACGGAGACTATGCCTATGATCAGGTAACGGCCGTAGACGGGGGCTTGAGTGCCGGAGCCGGAATGGAATATCCAAACATTACAGTAATCGGAAAAACAAGCAATGATTTTACCCTCGAAACGGTTATCATGCACGAAGTAGGCCATAACTGGTTCTATGGAATGCTGGGAAGCAATGAACGTAAAAATCCCTGGATGGATGAGGGAATCAATTCCTTCAATGAGAACAGGTATATAGAAACCAAATTCCCCGATGCAAGGCTTGTTGGCAACCTCGCAGGCAGCAAGCTGACAAAAATGCTGGATATCGACGTGTATCTGCACAAGCATCAGTATTATCTGACTTATCTGATAAATGCGGCCAAAGAGATGGACCAGCCCATTCAGCTGCCGGCTGCTGAATACACAACTTTTAACTATGCCGGTATCGTATATTCAAAAACAGCCATCACATTCGATTACCTGATGGCTTATCTGGGTACCAAGACGATGGATGCAGCCATGCAGGAATATTTTGAAACCTGGAAATTCAAACATCCTCAGCCCAATGATCTACGTAAAATCCTGGAGAAGGTTTCAGGTAAGGATCTGAGCTGGTTTTTTGACGATATGATCAATGGCATACACAAACTGGATTATGAAATCCTTTCCTCCAAAAAGGTGGAGAACGGATATACGGTCGTTGTAAGCAACACAGGACAGATCAAGGGCCCTGTATCCATCTGTGGGATTAAGGACAATAAACTAAGGGGTATTGTATGGTATGACGGATTCTGGAACACCGAACGCCTCAGCTTCCCTCCGGTGGAAGGAGGAGTTGATTATTTCATGATCGATTATAATTCGGACATGCCGGAAATCAACCGCAACAACAATATCCTACGCACTCAGGGAGTCTTCAAACGCATAGAACCACTTAAGCTGCAATTTCTTGGCAGTCTTGACAGGCCCGACCGGACTCAACTGTTCTGGTCCCCGGTGCTGGGCTGGAATGAATATAACAAATTCATGTTCGGGGTTAGCATCTATAACAATATCGTACCTCAAAAACGGTTTGAATATATTCTTATGCCTCTTTATGCAGCTGGCAGCAAAAGCCTGGCAGGCTATGGAAGCTTTAACCTTAATTTTCCTTTACAGCAAGGCTTGCTGCAACAAATCACATTCAGGCTCAGTGCCAGCCGGTACGCCTATGATGAAAGCCCCTTTCCGCTTCAATACAACCGTATAGTTCCTGAACTAAGCTTCGAATTCCGCAAGAAGAGGGCCCGCAGTCCAATCAAACAGGTTATCAGACTCCGGAGCATCGCGATCATTGAGGATAATTATACAACTGATTACAGCCAGTCACCTTCCATTATCCGCGGCAGAGATACTATGCTGATCAACGATTTGAGCTATTCCCTTGTCAACAGCCGGAAACTGAATCCATACAGTCTCCTGCTCGATTACCAGGCAGGGCAAAAGATGCAGAAGATATCCCTTACGGCTAACTACGAACTGACGTTTGAGAAGAAGAAAAGTATAGACATGCGTTTTTTCATCGGCACATTCCTTCAAACCAACAACCATCCGGCTTATGCGTTCAGGCTGAGCGGGGAATACGGACCGTATGATTATCTCTATGACCATACCTATCTTGGCCGGAGTGAAACACAGGGAATCCTGTCAAGGCAAATGACAGAAACAGACGGAGGATTCAAAGTCTATTCACCCTGGGGGCAAACTGTTTACTGGCTTACCGCAGTGAATTTTAAATTCTCCCTGCCTGTTCTGCCCCGTTCCATTCGATTATTCATGGATATCGGAACCTGTGACGGAAGAAGCCTGAATCAGGATAATCCCGGTCCTAAAATAATGTACGATGCAGGGATTAACTTCTCTGTCATTAAAAACATGGTTGAAATCTATTTTCCGCTGGCAATGTCGGATGATATCTCCAACTACATCTATACCACACAGAAATACAAATATTATCAAACCATACGGTTCACGCTTAATATGGACAAGATGAACCCTCTGGAGCTGATCCGCAACATTTCATTCTGATTGAAAAAAGGGAAGAAAATATATTTTGCATCCGATTTTCACCTGGGTGCTCCTGATTACGAATCAAGCCTGGTTCGTGAAAAAAGAATCATACGCTGGCTGGAAGAAGCACGTAAAGATGCTGAGGAAATCTATCTCCTTGGCGATGTTTTTGATTTCTGGTTCGAATACCAGACCGTCGTACCAAGAGGTTTTGTTCGTTTACTCGGAAAGCTGGCAGAGATCAGTGATTCAGGTATACCGGTTCATTTTTTCACCGGCAATCATGATATGTGGATTACGGATTATCTTCCTACAGAAACAGGTGTTATAGTACACAAAGATATTTTCACCGCTGATTTTGCTGGAAAGAAATTCTACATGGGTCATGGCGATGGACTGGGCCCTGGTGACAAAGGATATAAATTCATCAAAATGATTTTCTCCAGTTCAGTATGTCATTGGCTCTTTTCTCGTCTCCATCCGAATTTCGGAGTTTGGTTTGCCCGCTTTTGTTCCAAAAGAACCAAGGAGGGCCAGGGTACAAGCGATGAAAAATTCCTGGGTGAGGACAAAGAATGGCTGATTCAGTATTCCAAAGAGATTCTGAAAAAGGAGCACTACGATTATTTCGTTTTCGGGCACAGGCACCTTCCACTCGATGTTCAGGTAGGGGAAAAAAGCAGGTATATCAACCTTGGCGACTGGATCGGTTATAATACCTATGCAGTCTTTGACGGGGAAACAATGGAATTAAAGAAGTATTCTGAGTCTGCCCATTCCTGATCCGTTTCAGTACTCCTTCCTTATTTTTTCAGTAAGATCGGCCAGGCGGCTTGAATAACCGTATTCATTATCATACCATCCTATAACTTTAACGAGATTGCCGACGATGGAAGTGAATTCTGCATCATAAATGCAGGAAGCAGGATTCCCGATAATATCGGTCGAAACAAGCGGATCAAGTGTATATTCCAGAATACCTTTCAGTGCTCCGTTGGCAGCCTTTTTAAATGCAGCATTGATCTCCTCTACGCTCGGTATGCGGTTCAAGACACAGGTAATATCAGTCAGGGAACCGTCAGCTACCGGTACGCGTATACCGCAGCCCCCCATCTTTTCATCCAGATGCGGAAATATTTTCGTGATCGCTTTTGCAGCCCCTGTAGAGGTTGGAACAATATTCAGTGCTGCTGCTCTGGCCCGGCGAAGGTCTTTGTGAGGAGCATCATGCAGTCGCTGATCACCTGTATAGGAATGGACGGTGGTTATGTAGCCTTCTTCAATACCCCAGTTATCGTCCAGCACCTTGATCATTGGTGCCGCACAGTTGGTGGTACAGGAAGCATTGGATAAAATCAGGTCATCCTTTGTAAGAATAGCATCGTTGATACCCAGCACAATTGTTTTTACGTCATTATGAGCGGGAGCGGAAATGATAACGCGTTTGGCTCCGGCCTGCAAATGTTTTCCGGCACTGCTCTTATCCAGGAAGAAACCTGTTGACTCAATAACCAGATCAACATCCACTTTTTTCCAGGGCAGGTTGACCGGGTCCTTCTCGGCAAATACTTTTATTTTATGGCCATCCACGAGCAATCCATCCTGTTCATCTGTTACTGTGCCATCGAATCTGCCATGAACAGAATCATATTTTAAAAGATGTGCAAGCGTAGGTATATCCGTAATATCATTGATAGCCACCACTTCAATACCTTCTCTTTGCTGCATTATACGGAAACAGACTCTGCCGATACGTCCAAAGCCATTGATGGCGACTCTAATTTTTTTCATGCTTTGTTTTTTTCAAAAGTAAAAAAAAAGCCCTGACGTTACCGTCAGGGCTTACGGAATTTAAGTTCATTTAACTACTTGGTCACAATGAAGCGTGATACACCCTTTTGCTGGCCCGATTCCAGGCTCATGATATAGGTTCCTGCTGTCAGTTCACTGCTTTCAAATTCAAAAGTGTTCTGGCCTTCGGGCTGATGAGCCATGGCCAGCGTTTTGACCAGCTGTCCGCGTAAGTTATAAATAAATACTTTCACATCGCCGGAATGGAACAGAGTATATGAAACAGTACCATTAGTAGTGACAGGATTCGGGAATATATGGATTGTCGGAGCCACTGTTGAAGGGTTAGTGCCTGACACAGGAGCTATTCCCATAGGCTGATACGACACTTCTGATTTCCAAACACCGCGGCCATGTGTAGCAAAATAGAAGACACCGGCATTCTGGCAACCATTCCAGGGCTCATAACGGCTTTGATGAATTTTAAGAGTCGGTACGCGGGGGAAACTTCCTAACCCACACTGGGAAGTCCATACTACAGAACCTGCGTTGATATTGTCGGTTGAATACACTCCGAATTCTGTACCTACAAGCGCATGACCCGGGTGGTATTTATCAAAAGAACAGGCATAAACCGGCATCTGAATCAGGTTACCCTGTACCGATGTAAAATTTGACATATTGTTTTTCTGTGAAGGGCATGTGGTTGCATTCGTCAACATATAGACATGCGCTACATTGGTATAACCGGCTACAGCTACGATCAGGTTATCCGGATTGTTCGGATCTACATCAATCTGGGTAGCTATATTTCCCGGAGGTACTCCTCCTCCTGTATAGCCCAGCTGGGTACAGGTAATCGGAGTTCTTGGATTGGCCACGATTGTTGAACCAACCTTGGTCTCAATATCACTGTTAATACTGTCGCGTATATAGCTTAATCCATCCACACGGTAAATACCTCCATTATCACTGGTGAAGAAGAGTGTATTGCCGTTTGCAGACCATTTCATATCCTCCACCTGACCGCCGTTAAAAGCATCGGGCTTGCTTGTAAGTCCGGCAGCTTTGATCCACATTGGTGTGGTACTGAAGTCAAGGGGTTTGTTGGTGACGAATAATCCGTTCAGATAGCTGAATCCTACTGCAAACTTAGCCTGGATGATATCCTTGACATAGATGGAGTCATTGGGTCCGAGTGAAGTAATGGTGGAAGAAGAAGTGACGGCAGTAAACTTCAGATTATTTGTTTTGCTGGAAACGATAATGGATGATCCGGCAGGGTATGTAACATCATACGACACTTTGATAAGATCGGATGTAGAAGGAGCCGTTGTAAAAGAAAGATTCAATGTACGGGTCGCATAGTTGATTGTATTACCGCTTGCAGTAATACCGCTGCCTACAATGTTTCCGGCACCGTCATCGGACAGGTTCAGACTTCCGGCGTTGATAGCCATGGATCCAGGAATAATATTGGCAGTGGTTTGCTGTATACCGTTGAAATCCGGTTTCAGTGCAAAGCTGTAAACAGTAGTAGTACCGTTACCGGTTGCTACGTTAGAGCTCTGTCGTGTAGCAGCAAACAGCAGGGAATCCTGTGTGTTTGGGTCATTGGCGCTTTCCCAAATACGGATTGGGGTCACGAAATTACCGTAACCGGCTTTACCGACACCACCGTTCTGAATAGTGATGCGTGCATTATAGAATGAGTTGGCTCCGCTGCCCCGGTTCGCAGAACGGGCACAGGATCCGTAATAAACAGTTCCGAACATTGCGTTCGGATTCAGGAATGACATGGCCACCTGCCCTCCGTCACCACCCCCTATGGAGGCTGCTGAGAGGGTAGTATTTCCTTTTCCGTTGATGAATTGAGTACCATTATCCTGGCAACCACCGAATACGATGTTGCGGCTCGGAGCTAGGTAATCGCAATCCACATCATAGAACTGAGTAACCTGGTAGGCTTTGTTGACAGGAATGAAAGCTAGTCCGAGGTTAAGTGACATGAATATACCTCCGTCACAACCTACATAGAATTTACCTTGCTGAGCAGGATCCCAGCATACGATATGCTGGTCGGCATGAACATAAGTAGGATCACCAGTGAAGGTAGACCAGTTCGAAAGCTGGGTCCACTGACCTACAGGAGCCGAAGGGTTACCGTTTGTCATTTCCCATTTCCATAAATTCAGTCCGCCAACCACAACTCTGCTGGGATTGAAAGGATCCACACCCAATCCAATGGCATAATCATTTTGAGAGAGGGGTTCAAAAACAAGGTTCCCTGCAGCAGCAATCTGAGTCCAGGTATTCGCTCCATCGGTTGAAAGGTAGGCGCCAAATGTTCCTGGACCTGACGCGGAGCCGATATAGGCATATACATAATTCGGGTCGCTTGGTGCAACAGCCACTTCTATGCGTCTGAAACCGGTTTGAGGAAATCCGGTTGATGCAGCCATAGGCACAAAGGATCCAGGGTTACCGTTTGGTGATTTAAAGAGACGGGATCCGTTGACAGCATAAACTGATCCGTCAGAGGCGACCTTTACATCATATCCAAGCCCGCTCAGTGAAGTACCTCCTGATACCCAGGTGACACCTGCATCAGAACTTACTTTGAAACCGCTTCCTGTAGCAGCATAAAGACGGCTGGCATTGGTTGGGTCAGCAGCCAGACGGCCTATAGCCGCCCAGGTATTTCCTGAATTGGTTGGGTTTACTGCCGTTGTTGAGCTAAGTCTGGTCCAGGTTACCCCGTCATGTGACTGCCAGATACCACCACCAATAAATCCACCTGTCCCATCACCGTAATAGCCATAAAAAACACCTTCACCGGTTCCAAAATACCAGGTATTGTCAGCAGCCTGGCAAATGCTGGTGATCGTAAGTACATCAAACTGGTCAGAGCTGGGGGCATGCTGCCAGCTGCTGCCTGCATCATGAGATTCCCATAAGCCACCGGAAACACCTCCGGCAAACATGTGGCGGTGATCTGTTTTATCAATACATATGGCACGTGTACGGCCACCTACGTTATCAGGTCCAAGTTCGGTAAAGGTAAGGGGCCAGGCTGAGACAGAATGTCTGCGTGCTTCTTTGGCAACCTTATCAGTCACTTCGGCAATACGGGTAAAGTTGATCACTCCGTTTTCATCCTTCCTTCTGTTAAACCAGTAGGCGGCATATCCGCTTGCATCCTGGGTTTTGACAGAAGCAGATTCATCCGTTTTTTCCTGTGGAAGGGAGTACTTCGATTGAAAATTATTCTGCAGCACAGGAATTCCTATCAAAAGGGTACTGGCAACAAAAGCCGAAGCAAGGAGTAATTTTCCGTTGTTCATGTATTTCAGTGTTATAGAAACAGTTTACGTGCGAAATGAAGTTTTCAAAACTACTAAATAAATTATATCTACGAAAGCAGCGGCATAATAATGCTTAACAAATATTGAAATCGTATGGGGGATGGTATTGGTGGGGATAATACGAAAGCAAATATAAAAATTATATTTAATAATTCCTACATAATCTCGAATTATCAGAATAAATGTTTTTCGGCATGATAAGAAGAGCGTACCAGGGGGCCGCTTTCCACAAAACGGAAGCCTTTTGCCAGTCCTGCTTGCTGATATTCAGCAAAGACATCCGGATGTATGAACTCTGCTACCTGCAAATGCTTGCGTGTAGGCTGGAGATATTGACCCAGTGTGAGGATATCCAGGCCAACGCTTCTCAGGTCATCCATGGTTTCCAAAACTTCAGCCCTGGTCTCGCCTAGGCCGAGCATAATACCCGATTTTGTCTTCATCCCCCCCTCTTTGAGTCTTTTCAGAACTTCCAGGCTGCGATCATATTTAGCCTGAATACGGACTTCCCGGGTAAGGCGGCGAACTGTTTCAAGATTATGGGAAACGATTTCAGGATGTACGTCTATAATGCGTTGCAGATTTTCCCATTGTCCTCTGAAATCAGGGATCAGGGTTTCAAGGGTTGTTGAAGGGCTTTCCCGGCGAATAGCCTTCACTGTTTCGGCCCAAATTATGGACCCTCCGTCTTTGAGCTCATCCCGGTCGACTGAGGTGATCACACAATGTTTCACATTCATGAGCTTCACAGACTCGGCTACCCGTTCGGGTTCCTGCAGGTCAGGAGGTAAAGGCTTGCCGGTGGCAACGGCACAAAATCCGCAGCTGCGGGTACAGATATTACCGAGAATCATGAAGGTGGCAGTACCGGCGCCCCAGCATTCGCCCATATTGGGGCAGTTTCCGCTTTCACAAATCGTGTGGAGCTTGTGTTTTGAAACAAGATTGCGCACATGCAGGTATTCTTTTCCTGTTGGCAGCTTTACACGAAGCCAGTCAGGCTTTTTATGCCTTTTTTCTTCGGTTAATACGTGTTCCTTGTCCATATCTGCTTAGGGAAAATCTCAGAACCACTTGCGTCCGTAGAGGAAATTAATGTAGAATCCTACAAATACCTGGCGGTTGGTAGAGCTGGCCATGATTGGGATAACCTGAGGATAGGCATCGACAGCAATACCGCATTCGATGGCTTTTACATCATCATCATAAGATCCGTATTCGAAATTAAGGCCCAGTTTAGCATATCCTCCGGGGTAAATCTTGCTTTCTCCGAATCCTTTGAAGAAAGGGGCTCTGCCGTAAATATCATCCAGGGTATGTTTTGCCGGATCATAACGCTCTGTACTTAATGTATATTCATTCTGTTGTGAAGTCATATGCAGAATTTCCAGGTAAACAGGTTTGGCAATACCCAATGAAACGCCCAGCATGGTTACATATCTGATTTCCACACCGCTTTTTTCAGGCTTTTTGTAGATGACATTCTGGAAGCCTGTCCCAGCACGAAATACAATCAGGGAATTGAGTTTACCATAGTAGAACCCTTTTGAATTATCAAATGTAGGGTTCACGGTCTTCACTTCCTTAGGGTCTCGTATATAGGTTAGCTCTCCTTCCAGCACCCGTTTACGGAATCCGGTAACATGTTTGGCTCTTCTGAAATTAAGTCCGAACCCGGCAAATGTATGGGCCGAAAGGCCCCCCGACATTTCATTGCGATACAATACTTTCACTTCATCCCCCATTCCCTGTGAGTAGCGTCCTGTAACTGCCGGGGCTTCTGCGGGATGAAAGATATTGGGGTCACCAATTCCATTTTGAGAGAAAAGGCAAAGAGGAAAAATAAATAAGGAAACAAGTACTAAACTCCGCAGCATTGAAGTAGATTTGTTGAAACAAATATAGTTAATTCCATCCTCCCACTAAAATTATTGATATGAAAACCTCCGAAGTCATTTATCAGGGTCAAATCCGTACAGAAGCTGTTCATTTGCTTTCCAAGAACAGGATCGTAACCGATGGACCTTTAGATAATCATGGAAAAGGCGAGGCATTCTCTCCTACCGATCTGCTTGCCACTTCACTGGCCTGCTGTATGCTTTCCATCATGGGGATTGTAGCCGAGCGGGATGGTATCACGGTAGCCGGAACCAGGGCCGAAGTGACCAAGATAATGGGTTCAAATCCAAGAAGAGTTATTGAAATAATTGTGGAAGTCAGCTTTCCTTCTGTGGCTTATACCGACAAAGAAAAGCATTTGCTTGAACAAAGCGCTCTTACATGCCCGGTAGCCAAGAGTTTACACCCCGATATCAGGCAGACAATCAGCTTTAATTATCTTTAAGAGCGATCTGACAAAGAAAAAAAACGGGAATCAGGAATTAGCCCTGGAAGCCTTGTTCTCCACTTTGCTGTAAGCCTCACATTTATGCGGAGCTCTGCAGGCAGAAAAGAAAGAAAGTGCTAAAATAACTACAACCGAAAGAGCGAAAAACTTTTTCATTTTGTGGGGTTTAGAAGGCTTTTTTACCTGTTAGAATTCATTTTTTTTAAAAGGCATACAAAATTAACACTTTCTCTTACATATTCAATTCCCGGAAATTTTAATTATACAATTCCTACGTACAGTTAACACAAAAGTTACAGCGTCAAGTTCTTTTTACTTGCATTTATCCCTTTTTTTAGTATACTAAACAATAATCCGTTGAATTTAGCCGGGTTGTCCGGGGGGCATTTAAATTTATCCTGTTAATAACTTTGGCTGCTGTATTTTATAAATTCTATTTTCGTCAGTATGGAAAAGCAAAAAAATCAAAGCAAATCAGGACCACAGATAGAGGAAGGTTGGGGACAGGTACTGAAGGCAGAATTCGAATCCCCTTATTTCCGGGAGCTGAAGCAATTTCTGGTGCAGGAAAAAGCCCTGTATTCTGTTTTCCCTCCCGGTCCGCTACTGTTTTCTGCTTTCAATTCCTGTTCCTTTGCCTCAACTCGTGTGGTGATTATAGGCCAGGATCCCTACCATGGAGCCGGGCAGGCCAATGGCCTTTGTTTCTCCGTATCCAAAGGGGTAAGGCCCCCTCCTTCTCTGGTGAATATATTCAAGGAAATCCAGAATGACATCGGTATTCCCTGTCCCCGTACAGGTGACCTGTCGCCCTGGGCCCGACAGGGAGTCTTGCTCCTGAATGCGACCCTGACCGTACGAGAGAATGTGGCAGGATCACATCAGGGTAAGGGATGGGAAACATTTACTGATGCTGTCATCAAAGAACTCTCTGGCCGGAAAGAGGGGCTTGTATTCCTGTTATGGGGTAAATTCGCACAGGGTAAGGAAGTACTGATTGATCAGCGTAAACATTTCCTGCTCAAAGCCGCACATCCTTCTCCCCTTGCCAGAGGAGCTTTCTTCGGATGTAAACATTTTTCAAGAACCAACCAGATCCTTCGGGAACAAGGTTATGATCCGATTGATTGGAGGGTGGAACATTGAGAATTTCAGGGTTGGTAGTACTCTATCCGCTCGTATAAAATATCTCCTTCTTTATCGCTTAATTACCCTGTTTGATCGAGGCTTTCACGGAATGTCATGACGCTCAAATATTTAGCCAATATTTTCGCACCTCTTCATTTGCTTTTGCGGATTCCCTTTCGTTAATTTGTCGGGCATCATATTTTTTAAAAGCGCTGCATCACCAATTTTCAAGATCAGAGCTTAAATACAACCCTTACACGAATGCTGAGTATTCAGAAGGTCATTCTTCTTTCGTCTGATTTTCATTATGTGGAATTCCGCAGTCATTTGATAGAGATCAAGGCCGAGCTCCCATTGAAACTGGTGGAAGCCATTCGTGAAAAGATGGATGCACCGCAGGAATCGGATGAATTATGTGAAGCGGTATATGGATCCAAGGATGAAAAATCAAAGAAGAAATTTTTTCAGCTTGTACATCATACCTTCCGTCTTACTTCGTATCTGAGCCGTAATTACCCTTCTTATCTCACCCACAATATCGCCAGACTTGAAGCCCTTATCAATAAAGGAGAGCTCAAAAAAGCCAATGAACTGGGTAATATCCTGATCGATGTTGCGGAAAAGATTGAAGACTATCACAGTGCCTGTGCCGTATTAAAATTTCTGGCACAGCAGGCTTATATTCTGGAAGACAAGACCAGCGCGGTAAAACACCACAAACGTATTGCCGAAATAATGGAGTATGAGACAACACTTAACGATCTCTACCTCTACATACGTCAGAATCTTAATTTCAAAGGGAAAAGTGTGCTGAGCGACAAGGAGATGGTCAATCATCTTGTCAATCTCAAGAAGCTACGTACTCATCCTTCCATGAGTGTTAATCTGCTGAGCCGGTATGCGTGGCTTTATTCCCTTAATTTTTTAAATGATGACCGTTTTTACAGCCGGGAAATACTCAATGATATCAATGATCTGACAGAGGATCTTGACCGGAATAATTTTGTCATATTTTCCTTTTCGGATGATATACAACTGAATGTCGATTACCTCAAGCTTAAGCACCTGATGTATACACTCGACAATCAGGAATTGCAGAAAGAAAGCGCCCACCTTATCAAAAAAAGAGAAGCGCTGCGTTTCTGGAAAAATTATGTCAACACTCCTGAAATTATCTTCCTGAGCATACAATGCAGTTATTTTCTAAGTGAATACAATCACGGTTACCGTAAGGATTATAACAAACAGCTTCCATTACAAGTCAAGGAAGAGGTGGCGTATTACAAGTCACGCTGCGTCGAGATGCTGAATAAACCCATCTGGGAAGAAGGGTTGCATGTCCGGTATATAAATCTTCAGAACATATACAGCGGGTTCCTTATTCTTGGTACCGATGAAGAGATCCGCCAGGCCGTAGCCAATCTGGAAGCCTTGCTGGTCAACTTCCAGCAGATTCCTTTTCACCGTTTATACGATGCACTCTTTGCTACTCTGATCCTTGGTCTCTTCTTTTTACAAGATCACCTGGCTATTCAGGAATGTTATAAACGTTATGAAAAACTGACGGCCGGAATAAGCAAGAATCTGGAAAACGACCTGACTGTTAAATGTGTATATTATGCTTCCCAGTGGATACACAGTCAACGTAAACAATATCTGGAAAAATTACAGGCCGTACTGAATAAAACCAAGGAGGATCCAAAACTCAAACAGGTACAGGTACTGATAGAGGATATCGCTGTTTATTTCACGATAGAGCTTAAGTAAGATATTCTTTCCCTATTTCACGAGGTGAATTATTCCTCTGTAATTATACCTGTTCTCTTTAAAGTCCTTCAGTACGGCAACCCATACATATACATCTTCCTGGGCAATATCAGAGCCGTTATTCGCTTTCCCGTCCCAGCCCTTACCCCAGGTATTGGTATGGAATACCCTCATACCCCATCGATCATACACACTCAGATCATAGAATTTAGGATCCAGCCCGATCCCCTGTGGCATCCAGGTTTCATTTCTGCCGTCACCATTCGGTGTAAAAGCATTCGGCGCATAAAAAGTAAAAAAGGGATCTATACAAATTTCAGCACGGCTGGTATCCACACAGCCTTTATCACTCTTTACACAAAGCGTAACCTTATAACAACCTGTGTCAGGATATGTGTGCAAGGAGGAAAGGCTGGTATCGGCATATCCGGGTTTATCACCGAAATTCCATGTTCTTGAAACAGAGCCTGTGCTGTTATCTGTGAATGTTATATCAGGTGTCAGTATGGTGGTAGGTTGGGGGCCCGAAGTGAAAGAGGCATGCGGAAGTGGAAACACATGAATATAATTATTCAAGGTAGTTGAGCCGGTACAACCATGTATATCCTTCACTTTAACCTGACAGGAGAAAGTGCCTGCCGTAGTATAACAATGTTTTGCACTGTCACATCCGGTTCCCGTGGCCCCGTCGCCGAAGGTCCAGGAGGCATTCGAACAGGCCGGACTACTTGTATTTTGAAAATTCACACAAAGCGGAGCACAGCCGGCAGTATCAAGGCTTCTGAAAACAGGTACCGGTGTAGGGTAAAGCGTAACAGTAACCCGCTGCGTATCTGCCGGCGTATTGCAATTATCCGTTACGATGACGGTATAGACAGTGGTTACAGATGGACTTGCAACAGGGGCTGGGATGACAGTACTGCTTAGTCCCCCGGCCGGACTCCAGGTATAGGAATACACACCGTCTCCTCCGCTTGCCGAACAGCCAAGTGGAGCAGATGCTCCAGGGCAGATGGAAGCTGTGCCTGTAGCAACCGCTGTGAGCGGAGATTTAACCGTTATCTGCACAGTCTGCAATGCAGCGGTACACCCATTATTGTCTGTACATAATACTGTATAGATGGTGGTACTTACAGGACTTACCGGGCTGGTTACAGTCCCTGCTGCATCCGTCCAGGAATAGGTATAAGCCGGTGTACCACCCGATCCGGCTGCCGTAAGGGCTATTGATTGAGAAATACAAATCGATGCCGCAGGCATCTGAACTGCAGTGACTGCTGTTGGCTGTATAATCAGTGCACTAGCATGGTCTTTGCATCCGGCTGAATCGGTGATATAACAGGTATAAGTGCCCGCTGCCAAATTCGATGCTGTTGCAGCCACACCTCCTGAAGGGCTCCAGGAATAAGTCGATTGTCCCACAGCACCTGTCGAGGTTGCAGTAGCCGATCCATTACTCCCTCCAAAACAGGATTCAGGAACCGTAACTGGAATAGATGCGATGAGGCCCGGTACATTTGGAACTTTTAAAGAATCGATAACCTTGCAATGATGGGAATCCTCTACACTGACGGTATACATCCCCGGAGCAAGATTATGATAACCCTGCGTGACAGATCCTGTACCGGGTGACCAGGTATAGGTATATCCCGGTGTACCCCCGCTGGCAATGACAGAATCGTTTCCATCGGCCTGATTACAATGTGCTGTTCTTGCATACAACGCAAGTGATACTGCTGTTGCCGGCTCTGCAACGGTGGTATTCGTATTGGCCGTACAGGCATTCTGATCAGTTACTACCAGACTGTAAGTTCCGGCACAAACGGAATTGCAACCGGGAGCTGTACATCCCGTACTCCAGGAATAGGTATAGGGAGATATGCCACCCGAAGGAATACAGATCAGTTGCCCGTCACACAATCCTTTGCAGGACGCTGCAATACCAGAAACGGATAAGGTTAATGCAGGGGGTTGGGTGATGAGTGCCGTGGTTATATCCGAACATCCATATGTATCTGTTATCTGTACGGTATAGGTATTTGCTGCCAGGGTTCCTGCTGTGGGGGTGCCAGCTCCTGACGACCAGGAATAAGTATAGGGCAGGGTTCCTCCGTTCAGGGTGGCAGTGGCGCTTCCTGTACTGGCACCGTTACAAAGCACATTGGTGATATTGGTAATAGAATCTTTTACTGCTCTTACTGTGATCAGACTGCTGTCTTTTGTTTGAAAACCGCAACTGTCTGTAATCGTCACATAATATTTTGTCGTTGATAAAGGGGTGGCTGTTGTGGATGCAGTGGTGGTAGAACTGAGTCCTGCTGCAGGAGTCCAGGCATACCCCAGGCCCCCTGTGGCTGTCAGGGGTACAGATGCCCCTTTGCAAATAGCGGTATCGCGCAGGTTATTGAGATAGGTTGTCTGAATACACACTGACTGTACATTCGAAGCACCGCCTGTACCTGCAGTAAAGCCCCAGTAAACGAAAGAGTTCCCTCCGAAAATGGTATTGATAATATCACCTGTGTAGCTGAGCCGGAGGCTGCAATCGAAATAAACATCCACTGTTTTGGTTACAGGATTCCATGTTATACGCGCCGGATGTGAATTACAATCGGGTATGGAAGCTCCTGTAGGGCTTAGCTGGACCGGTCCGGCAAGCAAATCTGCGGCAACAGTGTGATTCACATCACCGTTTTTTTCCATAGCTACATGGCAAAAACCCGGATCCCAGCCATTTTGATACGTATCGAATTCAATCCCGAATGAAGGGGTGATGCCACCCATCCCCATCCCTCCACCGGCACTGCCTGCATTCGTACTCAAAGGCTGAAAGAGAAATCCTATTCCATCGGCTCCTGTAGAATAGGATTTACATCCCAGATTCATACTGAACTGAATATCGAAAGGTTTGTTCAGATCAAACTTCTGGCTGTACCATATGGATCCGCCCTGGGTATTTGCATCCGGGGTCAGCTCATAACAAGTGCCCCCTAGTGATACTGCTGAACCATTGAGTTGAAATTGGGCATGAGAATTACAGGGGAATATAATCCCTGTCAGAAACAGAATAGTCCCAAATAAGTACCTGCAGTAATTTATGGCAGCTGGATTTATACCAAATATAAAAAAAACAAGGGTAAGGTCAACCTGCCTTTTGGAAGAATCAACTTATTATTGGAAGTCTGTATACTACAAACCAACCCTTACTCCGCATTCCAAGCCAATAAAGAGGGATGAGGATTGGACAACTGAATGGCTGGCAGCAGGCAGCAGATTCAAACGTCCGGAAGGTTGCAGATAAACAGTTATCCTGTCCGAAATGCGATAGGATGCACCCAATCCAAAGCATACTCCGACGTTGAGTTTTCGTATATCCAGATTATCATATTCAAGCCGGTCGATTTCGTTTTCCTTGAGGAGTTCCAGCACGGAATGCTGCGAGAGGAGGTATTGAAAATTGATTCCACCCGATACGAGTGCCGCAAATTTTCCTCTCCTGAACTGATAACTGGCCGACAAGGGTATATTCAGAAGCTGCAGTGTTTGTGTGTATTGATACTGGAAACGGAAATAGGCTACCGGGGCCAGCGGACTGAAGGAGGTAAGCATCGTAGCTGGGGCAACAGCCATGTCGCCCAGAGAAGAATTGAATAGAAAGGGTTGTGAAATTGTCTTGGGGAAATAAATTGTCTGAGCATGAAATTCCTGATTAAAGGAGGCATAGGAGCAACCTATACTCACCTCCAGCTTATCCTTCATACAAATTCCAATCTTCAATCCCCCATTCCCTCTGGGGTTAGGAGTTTCGCTGTTTACAGCCTGAGATCCTGAATTGGATTTGATCCGGTTCATATGTATTTCAGGAGCAAAGAATCAGGAAATACAAAATGACAATCCTCCTCCCCCTGCTTTGGGATTGAGGGTGTCGTGCGGTTTTGGTTTTAAGGAATCTACAGGGAAAGGTTTGATGAATTTTTGTGATGCAAGAACAGAGTCGGCAGATGCTTTCTGTTGCACACTGTCTTTTACGAGCCTGTCTTTCTTTTCTATATTGTTAATCACTGCCGCGTGCGTATCTGCATGTTCCTGTCTTATCTCTGTCGCCTCCTTATCCGTATGGTCTTGTTTTGCATCCGTATCGGGTTTCGCAGTTGATGAATTGGCACCATGCATTACCAGACTAGTTGACACGGAGTCTTCATTGCCTCGCCCGAATTGTTTTGCCTTGCGCGTAGTATTTTCCTTCGTTGATTTCGTATCTGACCGGTCTTCCTGTTTTGTTTCTGTTTTTATACTGCCTCCCGCCTTCACTGAAGTTACGTGAGGCAATCCGGTTGGCAAGCTTGCTTCTTGTCTCTGAATTTTCGCACTTCGCTCTGTTTCTCCGCTCCGTATTTTTGCCTCTTGTTGCTCCTCTCTCCGCTCTGTTTCTGCTTTTTGGTCTTGACTTTTGATTCCTGACTCCTGACTCTGACTTTCTGCTTTTACCAAATCTCCTGACTTCTGCCTCCTGTAGCTGCCTTCTGCTGTTCCCTCCTGTCTAGTCCAAAGCCAGTATTCTGTTCCCGCAACAAGCATCAGCAGCATCAGGCCCCATACCCACCAGGCTACAGGGCGCTTCCTGCTTTCCTCATCCAGGGCTTTTTCAACCCCTGCCCACACAGCAGGAGCAGGCTCTGTTTCAAATCCGGCAAAAGCCTGTTGAAAGAGCTGATCGGGGGTTATATGATTTCTATTTTCCTGCATGAACTGTTTATCGACTAAGGAACCGGTTTCATTTTACCTGTATTTATTTTATCCTGAAGTATTTTCCTTGCCCGGGCAAGTTGTGATTTGGAAGTTCCTTCCGATATATCGAGCATGGCAGCTATTTCCTTATGGGAGAATCCTTCTATAGCATAGAGGTTAAAAACCACCTGGTATCCGGGTGAGAGCTCTCTGATAATTCCGAGCAGGTCCTGAACACCCATCTTACTTATCACATCGGCATCGAGAAGGCAGTCATCTTCCAGGTTCTGAATATCGCTTTGGGCAAAAACTATTTTCCGTTTACGCAGGTGTTCCAATGCGGCATTCACCATTATTTTACGTATCCATCCTTCAAAGGATCCGGCAAAAGCATACTGAGGCAAATGCTGAAACACCTTCACAAAACCATCTTGCAGAACATCTTCGGCTTCTTCCCTATTGCGGGTATAACGGAGGCAAATACCCAGCATCTTCGCCGAGAAACGCATATAAAGCGCCTTCTGCAAATCACGTTTGCCGGCTTTACAGCCACTTATCAATTCATCATCCGTAATTTTCACACACGATGAATAGGGTTAGTCTTATATACAAGATGCAGAAAAAGGCAGAGGGGTTGCACGGGCCTTAAAAATAGATCAGAATTCATCAGAAACCTTGATTAAAATTAAATAGCTGAATATGAACAACATAAATCAATCATTTTATTACCTGTGCAACCTTTCTCTCCGGCCTGCATCTTATATACAAAACCCAGCCTATGAAACGCAAACCACTTATCTGGATTCCTGTATTTGCAGGAAGTTTGTTAGTCCTCGGACCTTTGTGTTCATTCAATTCGGATACCGATACCAGTATTACCAGTGCACAGGGTCAGGCCAGCTCCGTTGGAAGTCCCGGTGAAATGGGAACCTGCTCGCGCAGCGGATGCCATGGTTCAGGAAGTGGTGGCTTAGCCGACAATGCAGGGCCGGGAAGTGTTACCTATACTTCGGTTCCTGCCATAACCGGTATCCAGTATGCTCCCGGACAGGTTTATCATTTCACGGTAAAAGTGGCCGAAGCTGGAAAGGCTCACTATGGATTTGCCTGTGAGATACTGGACAATTCCGGAAGCACCAACGGACATATCAATAATACAGCCGGTACGATTACCGTTACCGATGCCACTAATACCCGTACCTGGCAGGCTTTCGGAACAGGGAGACTGTCAGTTACCCATAGCTCGGCTGGAGGATACTCATCCAATTCGGCTTCTTTTATATTCGATTGGACAGCCCCTGCATCAGGCACTGTCAATATATACCTCTGCGGCAATGCCACCAACAACAATGCCATTGCAGACGGACCTGATAATGTCTATGTCCTCAATCAACAGCTCACACCGCTTGCTACCGGTATTGCTGAAACAGAACCTGAGAATCTCTCTATTCTTGCCTATCCTGTACCTACCCGAGACTTTCTGAATATCTCTTTCAAGGCCAGGGAAGAAGGCTGTCTGACACTGAATCTTTACAGTATAGACGGGCTGCTGGTAAGGGTGCTGGATAAGCGGAACTACCAGGCCGGCCCTTTTGCACAGGCGTATGCTGGCGGAGATCTGCCCAAAGGAACCTATATACTCCGAATGGAAAACGGTAAAAACAGTCATTCAAAAATGATTATGGTACAGTAATCCGTATTCTGTTCATCTTTTCTTAACAAGAATTGTGAAACCACCTTATCCGCTAATGCAGATAAGGTGGTTTTTTTTATTCTAACTTCGGGCCAGAAATAAGAACCGTATGAACAAAAACATATTCTTCTCAACGATTGCTATTATGCTGAGCCCGATGGTGTATCAGGCCCAGCTCACTTCCTCCACTCCGGGTGATATCATCACGGGGCTTGAAAAGCTGGAAGTAACCGGTTCGGTATTGTATATAGCAGCCCATCCGGATGATGAGAATACACGTTTGCTGGCTTATCTGGCTACTGAAAAAAAAGTGAGGACTGCCTATCTTTCGCTTACCAGGGGTGATGGGGGACAGAATCTCATTGGTAAAGAACAGGGTGATGCCCTTGGCCTTATACGTACTCAGGAACTTCTCGCTGCCCGAAGAACTGACGGGGCTGAACAATTTTTTACCAGGGCCAATGATTTCGGCTACTCAAAAAATCCGGAGGAGACCTTCTCGATCTGGAATAAGGACAGTATCCTGGCTGATGTAGTCTGGACTATACGGCGTTTCCGTCCGGATATTATCATTTGCCGTTTTCCGACAACAGGGGAAGGAGGGCATGGACATCACACAGCGTCTGCTATCCTGGCCCAGGAGGCGTTTGATGCAGCAGCTGATCCTGCCCGCTTTCCCTGGCAGCTGAATTATGTAACAGTATGGAAGTCCAGACGTTTATTCTGGAATACCTTCAATTTCGGGGGTACGAATACAACTTCACCTGATCAGTTAAAAATAGATGTTGGTGTTTATAATCCTCTCCTGGGAAAGGGTTATGGTGAAATTGCTGCGGAGAGCAGGTCCAATCATAAAAGCCAGGGATTCGGATCGGCCCGGTCACGTGGCAGCCAGATAGAATATTTCAAACAGCTCAAAGGTGATACAGCCAGGACAGATCTGTTTGAAAAGATTGACATGACCTGGAAACAATTTGGCCCTATGAAATCAAACGGATATGTAACTTCCTTTTCAGGAGCAGAACAAATCCGGTTCCTTATCACCAAATGCCAGAAGAAATTCGACCCTCTCAACCCTGCGCTTATACTTCCTGATCTCGGGGCATTGTATAAACTGCTAAGCAGTGATAATAAAGCGGCTTCTTTCTGGACTGATATCAAACGCAGGGAAACAGAAAACCTTATACTGGCTTGTGCAGGAATATGGATAGAGGCGTCGGCATCAGAATACAGTTCCGTGCCTGGCGGCACAGTGAACCTTAACATACAGGTTATAAAGCGGAATGCCTGTGATGCCAAACTTGAAAAAGTCAGCTACTGGTCTGGTTCCGATACCACCACAGCTTTGGCTTTGAAAACAAATGAGCCCTTTGTACTTCGTCATAAGGATCATATCCTGCTTGCTGAGCACACGTCTGATCCATACTGGCTCAGGGAAAAACATGGTATACCTGCCTTTACTATTCCCAATCCATTACTTATCGGCAAACCGGAGAATGATCCTTCCGTGCATATACAGTTTCTTCTCTCGATTGCAGGAATCATGCTGACTGTTGATCGGCCGGTAGTATATAAGAGTACAGATCCTGTCAAAGGAGAAGTATACCGCCCTTTTGAAATACTGCCGGCTGCAACAATCAATATAGCCGAAAAGATGTATGTCTTCAGCGATCCCGGGGTGCGCATGATAGACTTTACCATTCATGCCAATACAGACGACGTAAGCGGAACACTGGAGCTTAAAGCTCCGGAAGGGTGGATTGTGGATCTGAAAAAATCCGAATTCAAGCTGGATAAAAAAGGAGATGAGGTGGTGATACAGGCCGGCGTGAGTCAGCCCAAAACAGGGAAAGACGGCCCTCTGCTTGCAAATCTGAAGATCAATAATGAAGTATTGAATAAAAGCATACGCAGGATAGAGTATGATCATATTCCGTATCAGTTTATTTTGAGCGATGCAGAGTCTGGTCTGGTTCATATCAATCTGAAAAAGACAGGAACAAAAATTGCGTATATCCCCGGAGCAGGAGATGAAATACCGGCCTGTCTGAAACAGATAGGGTATCAGGTAAGTATCCTGACGGATGAGCAGCTCCGTACGGAGAACCTTTCCGGATATCAGGCCATCATTACAGGAGTGAGGGCATACAATACCAATGAACGTCTCCAGGTTTATTATCCCAGGCTTATGGCCTATGTTCAGAATGGCGGGAATCTTATCGTACAGTACAATACTAATAACCGTTTCGATCCGGCTCCGGCCAAGATAGGACCTTATCCGTTTACGATAACACGTGACAGGGTGACAGACGAGCATGCAGAAGTAAGCATACGCCTGCCTCAGCATCCCGCATTTAACATACCCAATAAAATAAGCGGAGCTGATTTTGAAGGATGGATTCAGGAGCGTGGTATTTATTTTGCAAGCGAGCCGGACAGTCATTACCAGGCCTTGTTATCCATGCACGACCCGGGTGAAAAACCGACGGAAGGAAGTCTGATTGTTGCACCTTATTTCAAGGGTAATTTTGTGTATACCGGATTGGTCTTTTTCCGGGAACTGCCGGCAGGAGTACCCGGAGCGTACAGGCTTCTGACTAACCTTATCAGCTTACCGGCCAATAAATAGGACATTAAACAACAGGATTAAACAACATGAAAGAAGGTAAACCTCCTTTTGCAAGGAGCTGGACAATGCTTTATCTCCTGCTCATTGCCGTCCTGGCAGGTTGTATTATCGGGTTCTATCTTATCTCCAAGCATTTTTCATGAGTATTCCCGACTGGATTATACTGGTACTGACAATTGGTTTTATTCTCCTCTATGGAATCTGGAAAAGCAGGGGAGTTAAAAACATAGAGACCTTCCTGTTGGCCGACCGCCAGCTACCCTGGTATCATGTAGGTCTTTCTGTCATGGCCACACAGGCCAGCGCAATCACTTTTATCAGCGCTCCCGGACTTGCTTATAGTGACGGGCTGCGTTTTGTACAGTTTTATTTCGGGCTTCCATTGGCTGTCATCGTGCTGTGCACAAGTTTTATCCCCATCTTCAGGCGACTGAATGTATTTACGGCTTATGAATATCTGGAAAAACGTTTTGATCAGAAAACCCGGACCTTCACTGCTCTTCTCTTCCTGCTCCAGAGAGGACTTTCAACAGGTATTTCCATCTATCTTCCCTCTATAATTCTTTCCACTATCCTGAAAGTGGATTCTTTGTACACCACCTTCTTCACAGGAGGCATTGTCATATTCTATACTGTTTACGGAGGAGCCCGTGCGGTATCCTATACCCAGCTTTTACAAATGATCATTATTTTTTCAGGGCTCTTTCTGGCAGCCTGGATGGTGGTACATATGCTGCCTGCCAATGTGGGTTTCAGCGATGCCCTGCATATTGCAGGTAAAATGGGAAAGATGAATGCCATCGATACCCATTTTGATCTGAATAATAAATACAATATCTGGTCGGGTATCATCGGAGGTTTTTTTCTACAACTGAGTTATTTCGGAACCGATCAGAGCCAGGTAGGGCGGTATCTTACAGGGCGTTCTGTCAAAGAAAGCAGACTCGGACTTATCATGAACGGATTCATAAAAATTCCAATGCAGTTTTTTATCCTGCTTATAGGAATTCTTGTGTTCACGTTTTATCAATTCAGTCCGCCTCCCCTCTTTTTCAATGCCAATGAGGTGAAGAAGATAGAAGAGAGTCCGTACAGGGGAGACTGGAAAAAGCTGGAATCCTCTTTTGCGGCGGCTAATTCGACAAAGCTAAATTCCGTGCAGGAGCTTGTTACGGCACTTCATGCAGGAAATCAGGCCGGGGAAGATTCAGCGAGGGTGCATGTGGAACATGCCGACCAGGCTTCCAGGCAGGTACGAAAAGAAGCCCTGGCTCTGCTTCGGAAAAACAGTTCCCGGAGCGATGTGGATGACTCCAACTATGTATTCCTGAGTTTTGTGACCCGGCATTTCCCTGTTGGGCTTGTGGGTTTGCTAATTGCTATTATTTTTCTGGCTTCTATGGGCTCTATTGCCAGTGCTATGAACTCACTGGCTTCTTCTACGGTGATTGATTTTTACCGGCGTATCATCCGTAAGGATGCAGGCCCGGCGGTCTATCTCAGGGCTTCACGCTGGAGTACGGTAGCCTGGGGTGTCTTTTGTATGATTGTTGCCCTCTATGCGCATAAATTAGGTAATCTGATAGAGGCGGTGAATCAGCTCGGATCCATATTTTATGGCACCATATTAGGAATATTCCTGGTAGCCTTTTTTATGAAAAAGATAAACGGCACTGCTGTATTCTGTGCCGCTATCGTGACCGAATGTGGAGTATTCTATGCCGTTTATGCCAAGCTTTGTGCTTATCTCTGGCTCAATGTGTTCGCCTGCCTGGCAGTGATGTTAATAGCGTTGATTCTCCAGCAAACCATAAGAGACACAAGACATAAGACGTTAGCCTGGCTATTTTGTCTTATGTCTTGATTCTTGTCTCTATTTCCCGCCTTTCTTCGCCTCTGCAATCAGCTTCTCATTAAGCTTCACATAATCATCACTCTTGGCTTCTTTGGCAAGGGCCATACTTTGCTCACCGGCTTCAATAGCTCCTTTGTAATCCTTCATCTTCATCATAATTTTGGCTTTCAGGTGAACGACATAAAAAGCCTTATTCTGTTCAATGGCCTTATTCACCCAGGCCAGAGCCTGTTTCAGATCTTTGTCATTTTCATAATAGTAAGATGCTGACTGAAAATACGGTCTTTTATCATCGGGCGACATAGCCGATCCGATATTCTTCATTACTCTTGAATCAACATCCGTTGTAATATTAACAGGCACCCCTGTTTTATCCCATAACAGCATAAGATTAGCAGAGCTGGCGCTGACATCACCCACTGAAATTGTAAATGTTTCCACTTTCATGGCTAGTGTAAAGGGTTTTACTTTTACATGCAACACTTCTTTCTCAGTTTTGTACTCAGCCACATTGCCGCCCAGGGTAAGATCGGTGGTGAACATAATATCCCAGCTGTCGGCATTGGGTATGGTATACAATCCATAGGTTCCGGGAGCCAGGGTTTTGCCTTCCACTTTCATTGTGTCTGTAAATGTTACTTTGGTGGTTGCATTGGCACCGGTACGCCATATTTTACCATAGGGAACAACATCTCCGAATATTGTACGCCCTTTGACACCGGGACGTGAATATTCAATGGTTACTTCTCCCAGTCCCAGATTCTGCTTCACTGTTGCTCCGGGGCTTGGAGCAGGTACTTTGAGCTGTTGTGAAAAGGCTGCAGGAGCCATCAGGGCTGAGCAGGCGATTGTTAAGGACAGGAATATGTTGGTACTGTTTTTCATGTTTTTTCGTTTTAAAATGAAGACAAAACTAAGGCTTTTAGGGTAATAAACACCTTCCTTAGTACTTATTATCTAAAGCTTAAGTAAAACTGCCTTTATGCATTACCATAAGCTAACAACGCTGTATCAGGCATTGAACAAACCAATGAAGGAGCCGCACCCACCGCAACCTTCTTGAAGTTTATATTTACCAGCTGCGTTTCAGCGCAAGTATGCAGACGGGTATGTTTGAATCGGCTCCGGGTAAATCCCTGCTCCACCTCCTTTCCAGGGAAACATAAATCATATTTTCTTATTCTTCCCGATTTGCATTTGCCGATTATTCTTTTTTAATTTGGTGTACAGACAAAAGCGGCTTTTAGCCCTGCAACTAACAGATTTCAAAACCCTGGTGAATTCACTTTTCCTGAGCGCAATCTCCGGCAGCTCCGGTTAAGTCAACCTTTACGCTTATGAAACACATTATACCTACTACTGCCTGCGTTATATTCGGTCTGGCCTGTATGGCATGCCTGGCTTTACACCCTGCTTTCAGGCTTGTTCAGGCTACTTCACAAACATGGATTGCCGGCATTCCGGGTGGTGGCAGCGGAACTGAATATTCATTCAAAGTAGTCATACATACAAAGGAAACGATACGTTTCGACTCAGCCTGGATGAATGGAAAAGGATTTACCATTCAAGCTGTAAAAGGAAAACAGTATGATCCTAAAAGCATGCTGATGAAGAATGATACCGTTGATCTGAGGGTAAGTGATAATATAGCCGGTCATATGCCGGGTGAAGAACAGAAAGTCGTATCGAGCCCTAAAATCAACCCTCCGGTGGCCTTAAAAGGTGCTGCCCTTATTCGTTATTATTTAAATAACAAATTACATTACTTCCACGTACAAAGCATACAAAAGCTTACAGCACTCAACAGACCCTGATAAAACAGTTCATCCTTATCCAACTCCCCAGCCTATGTCAAAATTTACAAAACCCTTATTCCTTGCCGTACTTGCCTGTTCCTTTACCCTGACACATGCTCAGGACTGGACAAAAAATCTGGACAAGCAGCATCTGAATTTCAAAGATGCTCAGACAGCATTCCGTGCTGCTCATCCCAATCAAAAGGCGGATGAAACCAGGGATGACGAATTTATGAACTTCAAACGCTGGGAATGGTTCTGGCAACCCAGGGTATCGGCTGCGGGAGAATTTCCGAAATCAACAGTGCTCTGGGATAACTGGAGTGCCTATGTAAAAAGTCACGGACGATCTATGGCCCTGAACACGGCTTCATCAGGCAACTGGAGCTTTGTAGGTCCCAGCACCACGCCCGGAGGATATACCGGTCTGGGTCGGGTTTCCTGCATGGCCTTCCACCCTACTGATCCGCTTACCTTCTGGGTAGGGACACCCGCCGGAGGAATCTGGAAAACAATTGACGGGGGCAGCAACTGGTCTACCAGCACCACTGTTGATCATCTTCCTGTACTCGGCGTGAGTGATATTGCCGTTGACCCTACGAATCCAAATAATATGTTTATAGCCACCGGCGACGGGGATCTGGGCAGCTTATGGGCGATACAAAATAATTATGCAGGCGACACAAAGACTGTCGGCGTCCTTAAATCAACCGATGCCGGTTCTACCTGGAATGCTACCGGACTCAGTTTCCAGGTAACAGCTTCACAGGAAGTACGCAAAGTAGTTCTCGTACCTACTGCCCCCAATACCCTCATCGCTGCTTCTTCAAGCGGTATCTACAGAACAACGGACGGTGGGGCAACCTGGAACCAGACCATGACAGGTTATTTTATGGATATGGTGCTCTGCCCGGGCTCACCTGGAATTGTTTATGCTTCAACAAAAGGTTCCAGCGCCCAGATATGGGTTTCGACTGATACGGCCAAAACATTCACACAGGCAACGAGTCTCAGCGGCATAGGCCGTATTGCCCTTGCTGTCAGCCCTGTCTGCCCTGCACTTGTTGAAGGACTTTGTTCCAATGCCAGTGGACATGGCTTCGGCGGTATCATCGCCTCCCGTGACAAAGGCGCTACTTTCCAAACCCTCTATGCTTCCGGTGCATTAAACCTTCTGAGTAGCAATTATGATGGTTCAGGCAGCACCGGGCAAGGTGGTTATGACCTGGCTTTTGGCATTTCACCCGCTGATACGAGCACTCTTTTTGTAGGTGGTGTGAATACCTGGGCCAGCACGGATGCAGGGCATACCTGGACCCTCAATACCATGTGGGCCAGCGGATCAAACAACCCAGGCAATGTGGTTGTGGTGCATGCAGATAAGCATTGTATTGCCTTCCACCCTCTTGTGGCCGGCACCCTGTTTCAAACCAATGACGGGGGTATTTATAAAACAACTGACGGTGGCACTACCTATACTGATCTCAGCAATGGACTTCAGATCAGTCAGATGTACCGCATTGCGGTAGCCCAGTCGGATGCCACGATAAACCTTTGCGGACTTCAGGATAATGGCTCACGTAAAGATGCAGCCGGAACATGGAGCTATGCAACAGGTGGTGACGGAACATCCTGTGCTATTGATCCTCTTAATGCACAAAATATGATTGCCAGTTATGTGCAAGGTAAATTCTATGCTTCCACTGACGGGTTCGCCACAAGCAACACTGTTTCGGATAATATCACAGGAACACCTACAGGCTCCTGGGTAACACCGGTGGTGATGAATCCCCTGAAGGCAACAACACTGTATGCCGGTTATGCCGATATGTACAGGAGTTATGATTTCGGCACTACCTGGACGACCATCTCCTCCAACCTTACCGGAGGGTCAAGCAATACCCTCAACTGGGTTGCAGTAGCACCTTCCGATACCAATGTCATCTATGCCGGAACATTTGATTCTGTATATGTAACAACCAATGGTGGTGCCAACTGGGCCAGTATTTCCAATTTCTCCCTGGGCAACAGCAAAAGCAATATCTGTGTTGACCCTGCCAATGCGCAACATGTATGGGTGAGTATCTCGACCTATACAACGGGTGAAAAAGTCTATGAATCAACCAATGCCGGTAGCACGTGGACCAATTTTTCAGGCACATTGCCCAATATACCCATAAACTGCCTTGTACATGAAACAGGAGGCAATAACGGCATCTATGCCGGAACCGATGCAGGTGTTTATTATATCAACTCTCTTTTACCCGACTGGATCTTATACAGTACCGGACTTCCGAATGTGGTTGTTGCCGATCTGCAGATCCAGACTTCATCCGGCAAATTAAGGGCAGGTACCTTCGGCAGGGGACTGTGGGAATCGGATCTTTATTCCGGTCCGACATCAGTTCAGCCTGTTGTAAAAACAAAGCCGACTCAGATCAGCCTCTACCCTAACCCCGGAAAAGGATTGATAAATATTCAACTCGGTAATTTCAAGAGTGCCGACAAAGCCAATATTTACAATTACCTGGGCGAAACACTGAAAACAATCGATATTCGTACTCCACTTCAGCAAATTGATATCTCTTCCTTCGCGGATGGAATATATTATATCAGTTTCGAATCGGAACATTATTCACAGATGCATAAAGTGGTGAAGCTGAATTAAGGATTTGGTGCTGACTTGTCATTCTGAGGCGTATCTGGGCTGTCTGTGCGCAAGCAGTGCCGAAGAATCTATATGGGCATGGGAAATATTATTCTTTGCAATTACCAAGAAGATTCTTCGGCACTGCAAACACACCAATTCAGCCCCAAGGCTGCTCAGAATGACAAATTACATTGAACAATCTGACTGCCTTCTGACTACTTTTCCTTAACTTTCAGCATGAAAATTCTTGCAATTCTGTGCTTAATTACCGCTTCGCTCTCCTTTCAGGCGGGTGATAACACCATACTGGGTACCTACCGTTTTGGCACTGCCCGGAAGATAGAGTTTAAGAAAGATCATACCTTTCTGGAAACCAAAGGTGGTGACTGGAGAAACGGGATGTGGAAGCTCAGCCACGATACCCTGGTACTGCAGGAAGGAATGCTGCACAGTGCCAATCCGCGGGCTCCCCTGGCACAATATGTCCCCTTCTTCCTTTTCAAAAAAGGCGTGGTTTATGCCGGTCAGGATGCCTTTTTTAAGGAAACGCCAAAGAAGTAGGCCTTTCCTTCCCCTCCTGATATTCATCATTGCAATTGGTCGTACAAACAGTCACCTTTGTAATGGATGAAACATATACGTATTCATCCCTGAACCATGATCAAGAAAGTAATTTGTCCTACAGACTTCTCTCCCATAGCCAATAATGCGGTAGAGTATGCAGCCAGACTTTGCCAGACTCTTCATGCGGAGCTTTGTTTACTTCACCTCGAATCAGTGCCTGCACTGGCGCCACTGATAAGCTCAGGCGTTGTTCTTGAACAGAATCTGGAAACGAGTACAGAGAGTCTGCGTAACCATTGTGTGGAAGTGTCTTCCACTTTCAATATCCCCTGCACCTACGAACTAAAGATTTCAGGTTCTGGTATCGGTAACAGCGTAAACAAATATACGGATGAAGAAAGCCTGATTGTTTGCGGAACAGGAGGGGTGGACAGTATCTACGATTATTTTTTCGGAACCAATACCTATAATGTAGCCAAACATGCTCATGTACCGGTAATTGTTGTACCACCCAACACTACATACAGAGAGCTGAAGAAAATGATCTTTGCCCTTTCCTATGATCAAACGACACCGGCTTTTTTCAAATACATCAAGGATTTCATACAAGGTTTTAGCATGGAGCTCTGCTTTTTGCATGTAAGTGATACCTACATCGATCTGAGCGGGTATAAAAGTGAAGTAGGACCCGATATTTTCGAAGTAAGGAAGGCAGAAATTGCTTTTGAACTCGGTGCTCAGATTAAAGCCGACTTTAAACAAATCTATTCTAAAGATATTCCCGGCAGCCTGCATCATTACCTGCTCGAATCAAATGCCGATATCCTGGCCATGACCCTTCATAACCAGGATTTCCTGGCCTTCCTGAGGGGACATAGTCTTGTCAAAGAATTAACAGAAACAGCCAATTACCCTATTCTGATATTGCCGGTATAGACAACATGCGTATATTAGAGGTTCAAACCCTTGTATGAAGCATTGGTACCGTATAAGCCTCGTATGGATCGTGTATTGTATCAGCCTGCATGCTCCTGCACAGACAAGGGTAACCGATTCCCTGCTTCAGTTCCTCAGTAAAAAAACCAAAGATACCGCACAGGTCAACTTGCGTATCCATATTTCCAACTCCTTATTTAAAGACAATAAACCAACCAATGCCATGGCTTTTGGCCGTGAAGCCCTTGCTCTTGCCGAACAACTGCACGATGAAAAAGGGATTGCCGATGCCTGCCTGAATCTGGGCAAATGTGAAGCCGGTCAAACTCATCTTGCTGAAGCTCTTGCCTTTTATTCACGCAGCATGACCATCTATGCCAACATGAATAATTTCAAAGGGTTGGGTGATGTGGAATTGGGACTGGGTAATATTTGGGATGAAAAAGGGAATGAGGAAAAAGCCCTGGAACATTATATCAATTCCCTTAAATACAGGGAAAGTATCGGTGATAGCTCCGGTATTGCAAGCTCGCTCCTGGGCATTGGCAATATGTATGTTGCTACCCGTCAGTTTCAGAACAGCCTGACAAGCTACCTTAAATCCTATGGAATTTTCAAACGTCTTGGCAATAAAACCATGGTTAGCTGGCTACAGAATAATATAGGAAATGCCTATTTCGCTTCCAATAACTATGATAAAGCGCTGGAGTATTTCAACGAAAGTGTTAAGCTGAAAAAAGAGCTCGGCGATTCCATGGGACTCTCGACCACCTATAACGACCTTATCAATGTTTATCTCGTCAAACATGACTCCATGGCAGCTTACCACTTTGCACAGCTTGCCTATGATATCCGGAAGAACAGTGAGGATGCTGAAGGCCGAGCCCTTGCATCCAACACCCTTGCTCAGGCCTTCATAACCCTTCACGAATATAAAAAAGCACAACCGCTTCTGGAAACAGCTTTAAAGATAGCACTCGATGCAAAAATGTATCATTTTCAGGTTACATCCTATGAATGTCTTTCACAGATCCATGCGGCTGCCGGAGACTGGAAAGAAGCCTACCGCCTCCGTGAGCTGGCTTCCACAGCCAAAGATTCAGCCCTCAACATTTCCAACCGCGCCCAGATCAATGAACTAAGTGCACGTTTCGAAAACGAAAAGAAAGACAAAAGCATTATAGAAAAAGATGCCAAGATAAAGGAGGAGATAGCCCAGAGCCGGCAAAGCTCCCTGGAACGAAATATCGTACTCATTGCTTTGCTGGCTGTGGCAGCACTTGCATTTTTTATTTTCAAAGGCTATAAACAAAAACAAAAAGCGCATACCGAAATATCCAGGCAGAAGATAATAATAGAAATGAAGAACAAGGAGACGATGGACTCGATACATTATGCCCAGCGTATTCAGAAAGCCCTCTTTGCCGGTGATCAGCTTCTTCAGAAAAACCTGCGTGAACATTTCATACTGTATAAACCCAAAGATATCGTAAGCGGGGATTTTTACTGGGCCAGCGCCCAGACTGATCGTTTCCTGCTGTGTCTGGCCGACTGTACCGGGCATGGCGTTCCCGGAGCATTTATGAGTCTGCTCAACATCTCCTTTCTGAATGAAGCGACGCTTGAAAAAAAGATTAACAGTCCCGATCTTGTCCTGAACAGTGTACGAAGCACAATAATCCATGCCCTCAATACCGATGGCAATGCAGATGCCCAGGATGGCATGGATGCAGTATTCGGGTCTTTTGATTTCAAGGCCGGCAAGCTCCGTTATGCTGCAGCCAACAACCGGTTCTACCGTATCCGGGACGGAAACTTATACACTTCCGAAACGGATAAAATGCCCGTAGGTAAATCACCCCGTGACCAGACACCTTTTACCCTTCATGAGCTGGACATACAAAGCGGTGACCTCATCTATTTCCTGACCGACGGGTATGCCGATCAGTTCGGTGGCAGCAAGGGCAAGAAATTTATGTATAAACAGCTGGAGCAGGTACTCCTGACTTATTCCGACAGGTCACTTACCGAGCAGAAAGATATTCTGAATGTGCATTTCGAAACCTGGAGAGGAAATCTGGAGCAGATTGATGATGTTACTGTGATAGGGATTCGGGTTTAGAGAGCCCTAACGTAATAAAATAACCTGATCCGTATTCACAGATCTGTCTGCATTCTTATCAATCAGGAGGATGGTATGCTCTTGTTTTAATTCATTCAGCAGGGCAATGACAATTTCCCTGTGCTTCGCATCCAGATCAGCAAAAGGTTCATCGAGCAAAAGGATTTGTTTACGCGTAAGCAAAGCTCTGGCAATAAGCAGGAGTTTACGTTCAGAAGCCGGGAGGTTTCGTGCACGCTCTGTAAGATGCATATCAAGGGTGGCTTCCTCCGGATTGTCTCTGAACTGAAGGGTTCTCAGCATGTCAAGTGCAGGGGCCCGCTTGCCGGCTTTACGGCTGTAAGAGATGGCTTCGAATACTGTATTCCCTATCAGGGGTAATTCATCTGAAACCATTGTGATCTGTTTCCGGAGCGAATGAGTGCTCCGCTTACTGATATCCTGATCATCAATCAATATCTCACCCTGAGCGGGATTATACAAACCCAGGATAAGTTTAAATAAAGTTGTTTTCCCGCTTCCTGCCGGGCCTTCTATACGTGTTATACCAGGACCGGGGATTTGAAAGGAGAGCAGGTTCTCGTAAACCTTTACCCCGCTCTCATATCTGAAACCAAGGCTCCTGAATTCTATGCTGCCTTTTACGCGAAGCTCTTCTGTATGTAGATCCCCCGGCTCTTCTTCCGCATTCAACAGGGTCAGGATATTCTGGAAGGATACATCACCGGCTTGCCATACGATATTGACACTCAGAATTCGTTTCATGGCCGGAATAAAATTCACGACCTGGAGAATAAACACCAAGATGACGGAACCTCGTATTCCCTTTTCGCCGATATGGTTTATATAATAGGCGTATAACAACACGGCCCCCAGCATCATATATAGCATGAATGGGAGTAAGGCTTTCAGGAAGGCATACCAGGCATGATATTCCCGGCCAAGGTCATACAATTTTTTCGAACGTTTGGAGAATTTTGCCTCCTCTACCTTCTCCCTGTTAAACACTTTCAGGGTCAGGATGCCATGCAGCCTGGAACTCACGAAGGAAAGATTTCCGGAACGTGTATTCCTCCTGCTCCGGGTAAGGCTTTTCAATTTACGGTTGATGAGCAGAACAACCAGAAATTGCAGGGGAAATAAAAGAATGACCAACAGGCTGAGCTTAAAATTGATCGACAGGAGCAATGCAATACCACCTAAAATAAAGAAGCTGTCCTTGATAAAGGAAAAGACACCCAGGGTAAGATATTGCTGTAGGGCTGTTAAATCGCCGCTGTAGCGCAGCAGGTAACGTCCTGTTTCCTTAGATTCGAATACCGCAAGCCGGGTATACAGCTGTTTGGAAAACAGGAGTTCTCTGACATCGCGGGAAAAGCGTTCACTGCCAATGCCGGAAAAGTAACGTTCACAATAATCGAAGATGAATTTAAGGAGGATCAAGATCCCGAACAGGATAAAATAGAGTTTGATATCCGACATTTTCTCAAACATACGGTCGAATACCGTTGCACGTGTGCTGTGTGTGCGCAGGGCCAGCTGATAAAATTTACCGAGGAATACAGGGATGAGCAAGGCGCAGAATATGCTCAGAAAACCGAATGCGGAAGAAGCCACTGTAACACCCCTGTTGGTACGGATAAAGTTAAGAAGGAGTGACTTTTTGCTGTATGTCATCGGGAAGCGAGAGCCGGCTTGTTGAACAGATGTACAAAATCACCGCTCATAAGTTCTTCAATTGTCAGGACAGGTACGGCCGACCGGTCTTTCACTTCTTTGATCAGCAGGGGGCTCATGGTAAATTTGCCTCCTACTGCAACCGGGGCAATACCGATCTGTTCCAGGAAATGAATACCGAAGAAAGCAGCCATACTGTCGCTGCTGGAGAATACAACTTTTGAAACCGTGCACATGAAAGAATCGTCACGCAGCAGGAATTCTGTTTCCCTTTCCAAAATGCCATCTGCCAGTTCAATAATAATATAGTCCGGCTTTTCCGGCTCCAGACGGGAAAGTAATGTTTGATACAAGTCCAGGAGTTCCTGCTTGGCACACATATAGGTGGATGGAAAACCGGCGTCTGTAAAGTCTATCGTTACATCCGCCCCGCAATCATATACCAGGTCTTTATCCTTTGTATAACCTGTACCCGTGAGTTTGATAAAAGCGATTTTTTTGCCGGTGGTTTTCAGTCCCCGTGCAAGATAAGCGGCCGTTGTAGTCTTTCCGCTGTCCATGCTGGAGCCTACAGAAAGAATGACAGTGGCTTTGTTGGGAACAGAGCCGGTAAAAGGCAATACCTTTACCCTTGTGTATTTGGTATTTATTACCTCCCGGTCCTCATTCACAGCATAAGCAATGAGTTTAATCAGGGTAGGCTCTATATGTTTGAGGGCTGAATTCTTGGATTTTACAACACCAACGGCACCGCCTGCACCGAGGATATGGAGGAGTTCAGTCGGCACGTCAGGTACATAGCCTTCAAACTGTTCGGTGGCATATCGGTTGGCAAAGGCAGCCAGGATATGGTCTCCTTCAATGATCTGCACATCCCGTTTTGTTTCACTTTGTATCTTGATATGGCGGCCCACTTTCATGATTTCGAATACAGCCACATCTCCCGCTTTAGGTGTATAGGTTCGGACGAGATCTTCGTTCAGGGTAAAGTTCTTAACCTCCTTACAGATCAGGGTATTCTTTATGCGGGTGTACATACCGGAGTTTAGGAGCTAAATTTAGCAAATTATATGCTCTTGTGCGGATAGGAATTCCGATTGAAAAAAACCGGCCCTTGCGGCAGGGGCCGGTTTAATTATTCAGGCATTAAGGAATAATCACATTCAGTACAGGGCTCCAGGGGCCTTGTATGTTCTTTGTGATTACCGCAACCCGGAAATAGTACCGGGTACCGGATGCAAAGCCGGTCTTGGTATATTTAACCGTGTTCGACGTGATGGCCGTGATTATATAGGGAACAGCGCCATTTAAATTATTAGCACTAACTGCTCAATTTTTAAGTTCACGGCTTAAGCATTTATCATTCAGAGTTTATAATTTAGCGTTTATGAACATGAAAGCCTTCATTCTTCTCCTCTTCACCCTCCCGACAACGAGCCTCCATGCCCAGGACACCATCGCCCTGAAGATTGGTGTCAAAATTCCTGCTCAGATAAAAAGGGAGAATGACACAATCTTCTTCCGCCCCTGGGGAAGTACAGATACCAATGCCATCTCCAGACTGATGCTCTACCAGATTTCCTATATACGCTACCAGAATGGAACTGTTAAATCCTTTGAATCATCTGTAAAGGCCAATACCATGCAGGTGCTTGTTAAGGTTGGCTTGTCAAGCGCCAATGAATTAGGTCTGGGCAACTTTACAGCCATGCAGACAGGTTATGATTTCACCATGGGTTTTGTCGGTAAACTAACGGGGAAGAAAAAAAGAATCCGTTATGAAGCAGAAGTGGGCTCCATACAAAAAGGAGGCTATGTGGCCTGCAGATACAATGTGCTATCTGTCCCGCCGGGACCTCTTGTCATTGAGTACCCGGATGATAATATCAAACTGAACTACCTTACTGCATTGGTTTCTATACGCTATTATCTGGCTCCCGATTTTTATGTGAAGACAGGCCTCAATGCATGCTACCTGACTGGTTTCACGACCGAATACCCTGATGTTTACCATGCAGCCGATTTATGGAATTACAGTGCTGGCATACAGGGTGGCCTGGGATGGATGAGCAAGGGGAAAAAAGCGGGGTTCCTCATCGAACTCCTCGCTCAAAACGACTTTACCGATTTAGGATTGGTAGGTGCCGAGAAAGGTACACACTACCACAACTCCTGCATCCTCGTCAATATTGGTGTCTGGTTTAACTGGGATAAGAAATAGTTTACCGCCTTGCCTAGATCGGCTTGACAGGACTGCCTGTCCACGATGTACCATTGGGCAGATGCTCTCCCTTCATAACCAGTGAAAGGGCTTCAATCTCCACATCATCCCCTACTTCTGTATCATACAGTACGATAGCTTTAGAGCCAATGCTGCTGCGTGCTCCTATTTTGACTGGGCCTATCTTCATTACCCTGTCTTCAAACAAATGGCTCTGCGGTCCGCTGTCCTCATTCAAGGCTGCATCATCTCCTATACTGATCATATCGTATTCGGTGACATCGGTGGTATTCATAAATACCCGTCGCCCGATTTTAACACCCATCAGTTTAAGCAGATTCGGCAGCCATGCTGTGCCCCTCAGGAAATGCAGCAGGAAGGGGACAGCAAGTGCTTCGTAAATAACAGTGATGGCTTCGCTCTTCCATACACCCATCGTCCAGATAGGCATTTGTTTGGCTTTGTACTTTCCAACGAAAAACCATTTGAGCAGTACGGTTATCAGGAACGCAGGCAGACCTATAAAGCCAAGGTAATACAAAGGGAAGACCAGCATGAACTTCCACCAGGGTTCGTCATTCAGCAGATCGTGTCCATAGGCAATAAGCAGTATACTCAGACAGATAATGGCTGTTTCCGGGATCATGATACGGAACAGTTCCACAACGGCTCGGGAGAAATAGCGCACACGGCTTGGCCGGGCTGTGAGACCGGGCTTAAAGCTCTTGCTCTCCTGACGTTTGGGAAGTGCTATGGCCGGTGATCCGAACCAGTCGCAAGGCTCATTTGGATTAATCTGCTCCGCTTTGGGCGGAGTGGACAGCACGCCTATCAATACATTATTCGGTAATTTATATCCCTGTGGTATCAGGGCGCTGTTACCCACAAAGCTATTGCTTCCGATTACGGTTTCATCCAGGACAAGCTGCTGACCTCTCACATCGGCCTCGCCAAGTAATACCGCATCGGCAATAAAAGCTCCATCGCCAATAGTGAGCATAGTATGGGTTACACTTGCCGCTGTGCTGATTTCACTTTCCTTACCGATTTTGGCGCCGAGTCCCCGGAAGAAGGAAGACACATATACTGTTGCATAAAGCGGATGCAAAACTATAAGGGAAAGAGACATGAGCTGGTCCGACAACCATTTCCGGACATACGTTGAACTATGCACAGGATATGTTCCCGGCCTGATACCATGCATGAGCGATCGTGTAAAGGCTATGGTCATGATGATAAAGAGAAACTGATAAGCAAGCGTAAGCAGGGGGATATAAATCAGATAGCTGAAGTTATAATCTGATGCAGAGCTGTCCAGCTCATTGATCACATACATGATAGGGAACAAAGGCAGGAGTACGGCTACAGGAAATACCGTGAGCAGGACTCCATACAGAACGGAGTAGGCTTTTTGTTTCCCCTCCGAAACAGAAAGGGGCTGGTGAAGTTCTGCTTCGGTGCGGGTATGTATTTTCTGTGCCGGACTGCCGTTCCAGATTTCCCGTTCCTTAATCACTTTTCCTTCCTGCAAATGGCTTTGATCCTGAAGTTCTCCCCAGGCTTCTATCTTCGCCCCTCCTCCTACCACAGCATTGGTACCCAGGTAGGCATGATCACCGATATCAATACGGCGTATATGCATCAAACCGCCCGAAACGGTCATATTGTTAAGCAGTACCTCTGCGCTGATGCTTACATCTTTTCCGATGGTCACCAGATCTTCAGCACCTATTTTAAAAGCGCTCAGCTGTGCATCCTTGGCAACCTTTACACCCATCATTCGCAGATAGGCTCCGTATACCGGTGTTCCGTTCAGAAACTGAATAGGTACAAGTTCCTGTATAGTCCTTACCAGCCATACGCGGAAATAATACATTCCCCATAATGGATAATCCCCTTCTTTGTATTTACCGATGAAGATCCATTTACTGAGTATGCCAATGACTGTAAAAACCGGAGGAATGAAGAGAAAGAGACAAAAGGCAGCGAGGATACCATAAGCATGACTGTCTGTTTTTTGCAGAGCATAATAATAACCCAGGTAAGGGAAATAAACCTGACCTCCGAATAAACCGAAAATGATAAGGAGTGAAAAACTCTGAGCTGCCCAGCACAGGTAGAAACGCATGGCTGTAACAGGCTGGAAAGGTTTGCGTTCTTTTTTTGTTTCCTTGCCTTCGGCTTGTTCCCAGTGAGTAATGAGTGCTTTGACAGGACGGTGCTGATATACATCGCGCAGGGAAGCATGGGCCAGGCCACCTTCTTTACGCAGACGGGAAACAAAGGAAGCAGCCAACAAGGAATGTCCGCCGAGATCATGAAAGAAATCCATCTCGACATCAACAGGTCTTCCGGGGAATACTTTTTTCAGCACGGCCAGGATACGGTCTTTGGCAGGGCCGGTAGGATTGATAGGATCATCCTGCCCGGCGGCTTCCGTAGCGGCCTGCAGGAAGGCTTCCGGTACGGGAAGCATTTTCCGGTTGATCTTTCCGCTGGGAAGGCGGGGCATTTCGGGCAGCAGGGTGATGATACCCGGTACCATATAGACAGGCAATACTTTCAGCAGATCTTCACGTAAACTGCCTGCATTGCATTTGGCTGCGGGATCGAGGACTACAAATCCAACCAGTTCATCATACCCGTTCTGATCTTTCATCACCACCACTGCAGCAGCCTTTACTCCGCTTTGCATGGCGAGCTGACTTTCAATCTCACCAAGTTCTATACGGTAACCCCTCACTTTTACCTGATCATCAAAACGACCCTGGAACTCCACCTTGCCGGTGGTATGAATGATGGCTGCATCACCGCTGCGGTAAATACGTTTGCCAGGAAGGGCATTGAGTTTCTCGGGCTTGTCAACAAATTTCCTGGCGGTGAGTTCAGGCAGCTCTATATAGCCTTCTCCTACACAAGGCCCGCTGATGATAAGCTCACCGCTTTCGCCCATAGGCAGAAGGTTCAGGTTATCATCTACAATAGCAAGATTATAATTCGGAAGCGGATCGCCTATGGTAATGGCATCACCCGGCTTAAGGGCAATCATGGTTGAAGTGACAGTAGTTTCTGTTGGTCCGTAACTGTTAAAGAAACGTATGCCGGGTTTGCTCCACCTGTCCAGTACGGGTTTGGTACAAGCTTCTCCTCCGGCATTAACCAGGCGAAGGGTCGGGATATCATCATCCATCACACCCAGCAAACTGGGTACGGCATGCAATACGGTAATGCCTTTGGCTTTCAGAAAATCGGGAAGCTCATCCATAGCCTTGGCTGTGGTGGCATCGGCAACATAAAGACAGGCACCTGCAAAATAACTGATCCAGGTTTCCTCACACCACATATCGAAGGAAATGGAAAAACCCTGGTAAACTTTATCTTCTGCCCTTATTCCGAGTACGGTTTGTTCTGCCCTTACAAGGTGACAGATCTGTGCCTGGCTTATCGGAATACCTTTTGGCTTGCCGGTACTGCCGGAAGTATAAAGGATATAGGCTCTGTCGGAAGGCGCTCTGTCAATTTTATAGGTAAACTCCTTACCTTTTTCAGGTTGGGCTATAACCCGTACACAGGGTATGGAAACGGAAAGACGTTTATCGGTGATACAGGCTTTGGCACCGCATTCGCTCAGCACAGTAATAACACGCTCTTCAGGCATTTCACTGTCGAGTGGTACATAGGTTGCCCCGGCTTTTACAATACCCAGTACAGCTACATGCAGTTCGGCTCCTCTTGGCCACCAGACACCTATACAGGTTCCCCGGCCCAGTCCTTTCTGAAGCAGTTCGGCTGCAAAAGCATCGCTCCAGCAGTCGAGCTCAGCATAGGTAAGCGCCTTGGTTCCGCTAACCAGGGCAGGTTTAAGAGCATGGGTACGGGCACTGGCTTTGAACAAATCGGCAAGCGTTTCTGATACCAGCAATTCTGGCATGACCGCTCCTAAGAGTACACTTGGTGGATTCATAATGGGTATCAAACCTTTACGGGGAGATCCGTAAAGATTATTATGCTGTATTCTGCCCCGCAATGTACTATTAATCCGGGGAAAATGACCTGATTTCTGACAGAATATTAGCTTCTGCCAATTCGTAATACAGGTAAATAATTCATACATTGCTCTGCTTTTACAACGAAAACCAACCTTTATCATGAAAAAACTTTACAAACTTGCCTTGGCAGGGATACTGGGATTTTTATCCTACTCCTCTTCCAACGCTCAATGTTCGGCAACGATTAATGCCACGAACGTGACCTGTTTCGGTGCCTGCAATGGCAGGGCTATTGCAATGCCCACCGGAGGAGTAGCTCCTTATACCTATTCCTGGTCTCCTTCCGGTGGCAGCAGCGATACGGCTAAAAATCTGTGTGCCGGAACATATACGGTCACCGTCACCGATGCCGCTGTGTGCAACACAACAGCAGTTGTAACCATTAACCAGCCTACCGCACTCAGCATTACGATGGGCGCCAACTCCAGCACTTGCTCCTGCACAGGAACTCTGATGGCGGCGGGGAATGGAGGAACACCTTTGTATACCTATAGCTGGTCACCCAGCGGTGGCTCAGGACCCAGTGCCAACAACCTTTGCCCCGGCCGCTACCTCCTCCACCTCACCGATGGAAACGGATGTGTGGATACTGCTTCCGGCCTTGTGACCCACAGCGCTCCTCCTTCCATGAGTATTGTTTCCCAAACCAATGTGAAATGCGGCGGAATGTGTACCGGAAAAACCACATTAACCACTACAGGAGGAACTTCGCCTTATACCTATAGCTGGTCAGGCAGCGCAATTACCGGACCAACTGATTCCATGATGTGTGCTGCATCCTATTCAGTTACCGTAACCGATGT
>JBIOHC010000008.1:0-103200 GCA_044448685.1 Bacteroidia bacterium | reverse complement strand
CTTTATAGGAGCACCGCTCCCACCCAGGGCAAGCAATCCAATCAAATACAGAATAAGAATTCCAGCAGCCATTACCGCCAAATCAAGCAGAAATGCAAGCAGCCTATGTGAAAAAGCAGCCAGCTCATATTCTATCGTAACATTCTGGGTTGTATTTATCTCTATTGTTCTCAACAGGAGCTTCTTTATATATACGAAAATACTAACCTTTTCTTATATTTACACCTCTGACCATTCTATGCGCGAAACCAAATTTATCAGCCAGAATAAGGAAAAATGGGAAGAGTTTGAAAAAATTCTGGCATCCGACAGTAAAGATCCTGATAAATTAAGTCATCTGTTCATCCAGGTATCGGATGATCTGTCTTATTCCCGCACCTATTACCGTAACAGAATGGTGAGGTTATACCTCAATAATCTGGCTCAGCAAATCTTCACAAGCCTATATAAGAACAAGCGAACCCGTCTGAACCGTTTCGGTGAATTCTGGAAGGATGAATTACCTCAGCTGGTATGGGCTTCTCGAAGAAATCTGCTTATTTCCTTTGTCATATTTGCCATTTCTGTCTTTATCGGGGTCTTTTCCTGCCATCAGGATCCCGAATTTCCAAAACTGATCCTGGGGAACGATTATGTGGAAATGACAAAGGAGAATATAAAGAAGCATGACCCAATGGCTGTGTACAAAAAAATGCATGAAATAGACATGTTTTTTGGGATTGCAATCAATAATCTTGAAGTCTCAGTCATCATATTTCTGTTTGGGCTCTTTTTTTCTATAGGGACAGTAGGGTGTCTTGTTTTTAACGGAATTATGGTAGGCGCTTTTCAATACTTTTTTTATGAACAAGGTCTCTTTGGGGAATCTGCACTGACAATCTGGATGCATGGCACATTGGAAATGTCGGCCATGGTCATAGCAGGTGCTGCAGGCCTGACTCTTGGAAATGGCCTTGTTTTCCCGGGAACCTATTCCCGTATGCAGAGTTTCGTTCTCAGTGCGAGACGGGGGTTAAAAATCCTTATTGGAATAGCTCCTATTATTGTGCTGGCCGCAATTATTGAAAGTTTTGTAACGCGTTACACAGACCTTCCGGATATCCTGCGTTTAAGTCTCATCCTGTTGTCCCTTTTCTTTATCCTGGGATACTTTGTCTGGTACCCATGGATCAAATCAAAATCAGGTTTTAAGAGCCCCGTTGCAGAGGCAAGACTCAGACCTGCACCTCCATTGCAACTGGAACTGACCGAAATACATAGCAATGGAGAACTCTTTAAAAATGTATTTGGCATATACAGAAAATACATATCCCGTTTTCTGCTCTTTTCTTTCACGATTTCCGTTCTTTACACATTTGCCGCTTATTTTTTCTCCGGACCTGTTACATTTTCCGGTATAACGAAGCAAGGCTATTTTTTCTTAGCAGAGTTATTCAATTATGATCAGTATCCAAATCTTATTTTTCTGAACGGTATACTATTTTCCCTCCTGTTCTTCTGTATTCAGTTTTTCATCAACAAGGAGCTAAATTCCGCCCGGCCAATTCCTTCAGTCAGATTTCCGGCGCTTCTGAGACTTGGCTTTAACAGCATCCTGGTTTCAGTCATGATTACCCTGGTTATTCTGATGCAATCCGGTTGGGCTGTCTTTTTTCTGCTCACCGGTCTTCCCTTTATTTTTTTCCTCGGGGCAGTGAATTATACCAAGGACAGTTCGGAAAAGACCAACAGTATCCGCTTGATGTTCCAGCTTTTAGGTGCTAATTTCTGGAAAATGATCGGGCTGTTTTATATGTTGTTTCTTGTCTCCATTATTTTTTATGGAATTGTCGATTCTCCTTATATAGCCAGATACTTTGAATTTCTGAGCTGGAATTTTGTGATGGACAGGAATACCCACAACCTGCTTAAGAATATTTTCATGACCTGGAGCTCTATGTTCGGTCTGGGACTTGTATTTCCATTAATCATGGCCGGTATGTCATTGCTGTATTACAGTCTTTCTGAGATACGGTTTGCAAATGCCCTTAGGAATAAAATTAAACTTATAGGGAAAACAGCTAATAATTAGCGGAATGAAACACCTTTTCCCCGTTTCTGTTTTGTTGCTAGGCTTCAGTTTCCTTTATGCGGAGAACACTCAGCCTGTATTAAATGCGGATTCAACTACTGTGAATATACAGGACGATGATGCACTCTTAGGAGCAGCTGAAGAAGCTGACGATGAAGATGACGATTCTTTAAGTGTTACAGACAAACAATATCAGCAGGAGCCCCTTAAAACGGATTCTTTCAGAAGGGCTGCCTGGCTTAGCCTGAAAAAAGGTATAGACTATAAGGAAGCAGAGCAAAAACAGAGATCTGTCCCGCATACATCAAGTTCCAATTGGGGTTCTTTTCCATCTCTGTTTGCCGGTCCTGCCATCCAGTTTATTTTCATCGGGGTCATCCTTCTCCTTCTGGCCTTCTTACTTTGGAAGATACTTGCGGGGAATTTGAGCAACAAAAAGGTTAAGGATGATAAAATCGTTGTTTCCATTGAAGATATTGATGATATCAGTCAGGTATCCGAGTCTGAGCTCAACCGTCTGCTCAGAGAAGCACTGGCCCGCCAGGACTATAAAGGAGCGATACGGATATATTATGTAAGTATTCTGCTCATCTTGTCAGAAAAAGAATTGATTTCCTGGACAAGGGAGAAAACAAACAGGGAATACCTGCAGGAGTTGCGTCTTTCCCCTCATTTTTCACCCTTCGGAGAACTTACATCTTTATATGAAAAGGTTTGGTACGGTGATCTGGAGCTGATGCTACCAACTTATCAGCGCATTGAACCAGGCTTTAAATCATTGTCGGAAACACTAAAATCAATTACCCGTTTTGAGTAAAAAAGGCAATGCTCCGGTATATATCATTATAGGCTGTGCCCTGGTTGTACTTGTGCTTCTATTCTATTGGCTTAATCAAAACAGCTATAAACACAACTGGTCTGAAACCTACAAACAATCCAGTAAGGAACCTTACGGAACCTCCCTTGTTTCAGCCCTGCTTAAAGACAGGTTCGGAAAAGATAATTTTGTTGTTGGCCGTCTCTCTCCGCGCCTGGGATTGGCACGGCCTGATTCAAGCGGGATCCGGAATTACATCTTTATCGGATCAGACCTTTATCTGAATCCTGATGACGGAGACTCACTTCTTTCCTTTATTCATCAGGGAGGAAAAGGATTCATTGCCGCTCATTCTCTTCCGTCCTGCATAGAAGATTCCCTGCATATCAATAGCGATTATTCAACCGGCCACCTCCATGCTTCAACAGACTCAACGGTCCATCTTAACTTTTACCATCCTTCATTTTCAACAGAAAAAGGCTGGGATTTTCATTATGAGCTTTTGGGAAAAACCATTCCTTACGACTGGGAATATTTCAAGTTCAATGAATTATGTGATACTAACATCGTATTTCAGCAATTAGGATACATTAGCCCTGACAAGCTCAATTTTGCCCGTTTTCCCTATGGCAAGGGGTGGTTTTACATTCATGTCAATCCAATTATATTTACCAATCTTCATATGATCAGGCCTGAAGGATTAGCTTATTCAGAAAAAGCTTTCTCCCATCTGCCTTCCGGTAAAACATGGTGGGATGAATCGAGCAAACTCCCGTCTGAATATTCGCACCGGCATAATGCTGAATCAGCAGGCCCTCTTAACTATATCCTGTCTCAAACTTCCTTCCGCTGGGCATGGTATACAATGCTGTTACTTATCCTGGCCTATTTTTTATTCAGAACTGTCCGCCGCCAGCGGGTTATACCCCTTATCCTACCTAATGAAAACACTTCGCTTGAATTTATACAGACCATAGGATCACTGTATTATCAGCAACAGGATCACCCTAAATTATGCGCTCAGAAAATGAAGCTCTTTCTGCTTTTTATCCGTGACAGATATTATCTGCAAACCAACATACCGGAAGAGAAGCTCATTGCGAAGATCGCTGCCAAATCAAAAATACCTCCGGCTGATGTCGCCCTGATTTTTTCAATGAACCACAGTCTCCAGAATACTGTTATCAAGGTGGATGCGGATGATGTCATCGCATTCCACAAGCAACTCGAGCATTTTTACCGGCATTGTACCTGAATAAGCATATTTAAACCAACAATCTGAATTATGGAAGACAATTTATCATCAAATCAACGCCAGTTAGACTTAGGCTTTCTCAGCAATTCCGTTGCGCGGGTAAAACAGGAGATCGGTAAAGTTATTATAGGGCAGGAAGAGACAACCGAACTAATGCTGGTTGGCTTGCTTTCAGGAGGTCATATCTTGCTGGAAGGTGTGCCTGGTATAGCCAAAACTCTTGTTGCCAAACTTCTGGCAAGGACCTTATCGGTAAATTTTTCACGTATTCAGTTTACCCCCGACCTGATGCCTACTGATGTGATAGGCACGACGGTGTACAATATGAAAAACGCCGAATTCAGTTTCAACCGGGGACCGATATTCTCGAATATTGTTCTTATTGATGAGATTAACCGTTCCCCGGCTAAGACACAAGCTGCCTTATTTGAGGTGATGGAAGAACGGCAGATTACCGTTGACGGTAAAACACATCTCCTGGATGCTCCTTTTTTTGTAATTGCAACCCAGAATCCTGTTGAACAGGAAGGAACGTATAAGCTGCCTGAAGCCCAGCTGGATCGTTTTATTTTCCGAATCAAGATGAAATATCCTAACCTGGAACAGGAAAAAGCAATACTGGAGCGTTTTAAGGAAGACTTTCGGATGAAGGTAGCCGATGATGTAAACCATGTTATGACTGCAAATGATATTAAGCTTTGCAGGGAGACCATTGAAAAGGTTCATATTAAGAAGGAGCTGATAGACTATATAGCCACCATAATCTACTCCACGCGTAACAATGGTTCTTTATTTCTGGGTGCATCTCCAAGAGCTTCTCTTTCGGTTATGCGTGCTTCCAAAACTATTGCAGCATTAAGGGCCAGAGATTTTGTGACACCTGAAGATATACAGCTGGTAACTTACCCTGTTCTGAACCACCGTTTAATCCTTACTCCGGAAAGGGAAATGGAGGGCGTTCAGACAGAAGATGTTATTCGTGAAATCATACAAAGCATTGAGGTGCCCCGATGAAGATAAGATGGAATATCTATTTATGTAACAGGTTTTTCTACCTCATATCAGGTATTACAGCCGCATTTGCAGTGTGCTTTGCCTTTCCGGTATGGCTTCCTGTTGTACAAGCGGGCCTGGTTTTTATTCTTGCGCTTACACTCACTGATGTCCTGCTTCTTTTCAGGAAACGGAAAGGTCTGGAGGCAAAACGTTTGTTGCCAAGAATTTTTTCCCTGGGTAGCCAGAATCATGTGCGTATAGAGATTCTGAATGATTCCGGCATTGCATTGTTTATGAATGTTGTCGATGAAATTCCGGTACAGTTTCAGAATCGGAATTTTTCCATCAAATTCATGCTTTCTTCCTCTGCCCGTAAAGTTCTGGATTATACTCTCCGCCCTTTGAGCCGTGGAGAATACCAGTTTCAGGATATCAATATTTATACACGCACAATTCTCCGCCTTGCAGAGCGGAAACATATTATACCTGCCTCACAAAAAGTGCCAGTCTATCCTTCTGTCATAGAAATGAAAAATTTTGAGCTGAAAGCCCTCAGCCGCATTTCCAATTTTCATGGCATCAAAAAACTCAGGCGACTGGGCCAGAGTTATGAATTCGAACAAATAAAGAATTATGTTATGGGCGATGATTACCGGAGTATTAACTGGAAAGCAACAAGCCGGAAAGCGGAGCTCATGGTAAACCAGTTTGAAGAAGAGAGGGCTCAGCAGATTTACAGTGTTCTCGATACAAGCCGGTCCATGAAAATGCCTTTTGGCGGTCTTAGCCTGCTCGATTATGCCATCAATACATCTTTGGTTATTTCCAATATTGCAATAAGTAAACAGGACAGAACCGGTTTGCTTGCCTTTTCAGACAAGATCGACACAATCATAAAGGCTGACAAAGGGAAAGGCCATCTGAAGAAAATACTTGAAGGGCTTTATAAGCAGGAAGAAAGCAGTCTGGAAACGAATTACGAGTTATTATACCTGGCTGTAAGGAATACGGTCAGAGGGCGGAGCCTGCTATTCCTCTACACTAATTTCGAAAGCTATTTTGCCCTCGAGCGGGCTTTGCCTATCATCCGTAAACTCAATAAAATTCATCTCCTGGTTGTTGTATTCTTTGAAAATACGGAAGTAGCCGAATATAGTACAGCTGCAAGCAAGAACGTGGAGGAGATCTACCTCCGTACAATAGCCCAGAAATACGTATCGGAAAAGAAACAAATTGTGAGTGAGTTACGGCAATACGGAATTCAGGCTATCCTTACCCGGCCGGAAGACCTAAGCATAAATACAGTGAATAAATATCTGGAATTGAAATCCAGAGGCATGATCTGAAGCTTAGCGAACACGGAGTCCTCTGCCAAGGCTGGCATAGTTGGTTGCCATCCAGAAGATGAATCCAATCACCAGTACTATATACAGAATGGCAAGAATGCCGTTCCAGATATAATAAACTTTCTGGTTGGTAAACGCTTTACGGAGGTTCAGGTTACCACCTTCTCTTCCAAAAGTGCCTAATTTTTGGGCATACATTAAAAGGAAGTAGGAGGAAATAAGTCCCAAAATCGCTGCAGCCGGACTGAAATACTGGATCCCCGGTATGGGATAAATGGATGCTACCCGTTCCATGGCATCCCAGGTAACGAGTGATTTACCAAGACTGTAAAGCCCCAATACAAAGCCGATAATAGCAATAGCCCTTAGCCAGGGTACTGTTCGGTTGAGATAATCCGTGCCGAGTACGCTGATCGTTTTATTCTGATCGGGTCTTACAGAAAAACCATCTGTGGAATTTTCCATTGTTTGATATTTATTAATAAGATGAGAACATTTTTGAGTTAAATCCGAATAGCAATCCCAAAGCCATCAAGACGATATAGATAAGATACATCACCCCTGTAAACCTCCACAAAGAGCGCTGATAGGCCAGTGCTTCTTCCAGTTTTTCCCCATTCTGAGTGCGTACAAAATTATGGGCTCCCTGAGCATACTTATAGAGAAAACGGCAGGGAATAAAAATTATCACTGCCATCAGTAGCAGGAATATCATCACAACCATACCCCTCCCACCGGGAGCAGCCAGAGAGAACAAACCGGCAAGAGCCATCATCCCTACTCCAATAAAACCGAGGATAGCCAGAAATTTCATCCATTTGGATGCTTTGTATAATTCATCAATTGCAGCATCAAAATCCTCATCGGAAGAGTCCGTATGCTGGTCAATGGGGGTAATTGCGTCCATCTTTAAGTTTATTAGAGGGTTAGTAATCCCTGCAATCTAATTAAAAGTCAGGAATGAACAAAACAGACCAGAATGCTGTCCGGATTTACATGAGTTGTTTATTATCTGTTTAAAACGAATGGTTATATTCGTCCTATCCGGTTACCCAATTTCATAAGTTCCGGTCAAATCCTATGGCTCCTTCCGACAGGCAAAAAACGAAGCTGACTGACCCTAAAAAAGCGCTTGAAAAAGCTGCCGCCTGGTGTGCTTATCAGGAACGCTGCCAGCAGGAGGTCAGGAATAAGCTGTATGAATGGGGACTTTGGAAAGAGCCGGTTGAACAAATCATTTCCGAACTGATTTCACAGGGTTTCATTGATGAAGAGCGTTTCGCCCGTACCTATGCCGGAGGAAAGTTCAGAATCAAAAAATGGGGCAGGCAGAAAATAAAGAATGAGCTGAAGCAGAGACATATATCCGATTATTGTATCCGAAAAGCCATGCTTGAGATTGACGAGGATGAGTATAGAAAAACCCTGCAGAAACTACTGAGTACATACGGTAAAAAAATAACCTCGTCCAATCCATTCCGGAAAAAATATAAACAGGCTCAATATGCCATTTCCCGAGGATTTGAGCAGGAACTTATATGGGCACTCCTTGGAGAAAAAGAGGGTGACTAAGAACGGATCAGTCCGTTGTTTTTAAGTAACTCCAGCGCATGTGTTTCATTTTGTGCGGAATCATACAGCTTTATTTTTCTCCATGCGATGTTTCCGGCTTTATTTGTATAGCTGATACGCAGATAGATATACCCTAACCTTGGTTTACACACTTCTATTGAAAGTAACTTGTCCCGTTCAATATTCATTACAGTTGTATACCGGGCCACCTCTACAAGTGCCTTGGTGGCAAAAAGCATTGCCAGGAAAAACATTGTACCCATTAATGTTAGTCCCGCTTTGAAAAAATTGAACATCAGGAATGAGCCAAAAGCTACACCCAAAGATCCTGCTGTAAGGGCTGTCCAATTCTTTCTGTCCCTGGCAGGAGGGAGTTCCTGGTAGGTAGGCAGGGATGTAATGATAATATTTCCGGGAAGGATATGACAAAACCCGGCATCAGCGGTAATGAAATAATCAGATCCATTCGGGGTTTCGGCAACAGATGAGTCCATGTGCAAAGATAATTATTATCTTTGGCCTCTATGATAACCTTAGAACAAATCAAAGACTTCAGTGATCGCTCTGACGCGTTGAGGAGGCATCTTTGACATCGATCGCAAACAAGCCGAAATTTCCGACCTCGAAGTAAAGACCCAGGCTCCCGACTTTTGGAATGATTCCAAGAAGGCGGAAACTGTCCTGAAAGAGCTGCGTAATACCAAATCATGGACGGATGGGTATACCAAACTCCTCAAGAGTGTGGAAGATCTCAGAACCATGTTTGAATTCTACAAAGCCGGCGATGCCGGTGAGGAGGATTTGCATGTCCAGTTTGAGGATACTCGGCATCAGCTGGAAGAGCTGGAGTTCAAGAACATGCTTAGCGGAAAAGAAGATCATCTGGGCTGTGTCCTCCAAATTAATTCCGGTGCCGGAGGAACTGAAAGCTGTGACTGGGCTGCCATGCTGATGAGGATGTATATCATGTGGGGAGAAAAGAACGGCTTCAAAATAAAGGAAACGGATCGTTCTGATGGAGATGTGGCCGGCATTAAATCCGTCACCCTTGAATTTGAAGGGGAATATGCATTCGGTTACCTGAAAGGAGAAAACGGAGTTCACCGTCTCGTCCGTATTTCACCTTTTGATTCCAATGCCAAAAGGCATACATCTTTCGCCTCCGTCTATGCATATCCACTCATTGATGACTCCATTCAGATAGAAGTGAATATGTCAGAAGTGGAATTCGAGACCTTTCGTTCAGGGGGTGCAGGAGGCCAGAATGTAAACAAAGTTGAAACAGCGGTCAGACTTTATCACAAGCCTTCAGGTATCATCATTAAGAACCAGGAAAGCCGTTCCCAGCTTCAGAATAAGGAAAATGCCATACGCCTTCTAAAATCCCAGCTTTATGAAGCTGAAATGCGGAAGCGAATGGAAAGCATTGCTGCCATAGAAGGCAATAAAAAGAAGATAGAATGGGGTTCACAAATCAGAAACTATGTGTTCCATCCTTATAAACTTGTAAAAGACCTGCGTTCCGGAAAAGAAACTTCGGATGTACAGGGAGTAATGGACGGGGATCTGAATGATTTCATCAAAGCTTACCTGATGGAATATGGGGACGCTTATTAGACATAAGACATAAGATGGCATCTTTAACAATATACCACAATAACCGTTGTTCCAAGAGCCGGGATGCTATGTGTATACTGGATGAGATGAAGGTGAAAGCCGATGTCATTGAATACCTCATTAACACCCCTTCGGAAGAAGAGATACGGGGTATTTTACATAAGCTGGGGATGAAAGCCTCCGAAATAATCCGGAGAGGGGAAACCGTCTACAGGGAGAAATTTGCCGATAAGAAGATGACTGAAGAGCAATGGATTAAAGCCTTACTAAAATATCCTGTTCTGATGGAACGCCCAATCGTAATACGGGGCAACAAAGCCGTGATTGCCAGGCCTGCTGAAAGGCTCCGGGAACTCTTCCGCTAAACTGCCTTTATCATTTGCTGTCTGTTCAAAAACCCTTATTTTAGTCAAGGAATATCCGTATTAACATCTTCTTATTCTTCCTTTAATGAGCCGTATAACTTCTCTGGAACAGTATCATTCCGAATACAAAAAAAGCATTGAACAACCTGAGGCTTTCTGGGCTGCTGTTGCAGATGAGTTCATCTGGAGTAAAAAGTGGGATACGGTTCTGGAATGGGATTTTAAAAAACCCGATATACGCTGGTTCCTGAATGCAAAGTTCAACATTACGGTGAACTGTCTGGACAGACACCTGGATAAGAATGGGGACAAGACGGCTTATATCTGGGAATCCAACAATGTCGAAGAAGCTTCGGTAACATATACCTACAGTCACTTATTTGAAGAGGTGTGCCGGTTTGCAAATGTCCTCAAAAAACAAGGAGCGAAAAAGGGTGACAGAATCTGTATTTATATGCCTATGGTGCCCCAGGCTGTGGTTGCAATGCTTGCATGCGCCCGTATAGGAGCTGTTCATTCTGTTGTTTTCGGTGGATTTTCAGCATCTTCTCTGGCCGGGCGGATTCAGGATGCGGATTGCCGTATTATTGTAACATCCGACGGAGCTTACAGAGGCCCCAAGGTTATTCCAATCAAAAGTGTGGTTGATGAAGCACTTGAGACATGCCCGGCCGTTGAAAAAGTTATTGTATATAACCGTACCGGAACCACTGTCACCTGCAAGGCCGGAAGAGATCTTAACTGGGAGGAAGAAATGAAGCAGGTTACAGCTTATTGTCCGCCAGAACCGATGGATGCGGAAGATATGCTTTTCATTCTCTATACTTCCGGGTCAACCGGCAAACCCAAAGGTGTTGTACATACCTGTGGCGGATACATGGTATATACCTGTTATACATTTGAGAATGTCTTTCAATATAAACCCGGCGAGCTGTTTTGGTGTACTGCTGATATAGGCTGGATTACAGGCCACAGCTATATTGTTTATGGCCCTTTATTGGCCGGAGCCAGTTCTGTTATTTTTGAAGGTATACCAACCTGGCCTGACGCCGGTCGATTCTGGAAAATCATTGACAAGCATCAGGTCAATATCTTTTATACTGCACCTACAGCCATCAGGGCGCTGGAAGCTGCCGGTACGGAAATAATCAAACCGTATAAACTTACCTCACTTCGTTTACTCGGAAGTGTGGGTGAACCGATCAATGAAGAAGCCTGGAATTGGTATCATACCAATATCGGGAAAGGGCGCTGCCCCATTGTCGACACCTGGTGGCAAACCGAAACAGGAGGCATTATGATATCCCCTCTGGGTGGCATCACTCCCACCAAACCCGGATTTGCAACCCTGCCATTGCCGGGTGTACAGCCTGTTTTGGTGGATGATAAGGGCGTGGAAATAACAGGAAATGGCGTGGAAGGGAATTTGTGCATTAAGTTTCCCTGGCCCGGAATAGTCCGCACAACATATGGTGATCATGAACGCTGCCGTCTGGCCTACTTTGCAACCTATCCTGATCTGTATTTTACAGGCGACGGATGCAGAAGAGATGAAAAAGGGAATTATCGTATTACCGGAAGAGTGGATGATGTGATCAATGTTTCAGGACATCGAATCGGCACTGCTGAAGTTGAAAATGCAATCAATATGCATGCGGATGTTGTCGAATCAGCCGTTGTTGGATACCCGCATGACATCAAAGGACAAGGAATTTATGCCTATGTAATTTCAACCAATACCCTCAAAAATCATGATTCTCTCAGGCTGGAAATTCTGGCAGAAGTTGTCAAAGTCATAGGCTCAATTGCCAAACCGGACAAGATTCAGATTGTTAGCGGGTTACCTAAAACCCGATCCGGTAAGATCATGAGAAGAATACTCCGAAAAGTCGCAGAAGGAGATATTTCGAATCTTGGCGACACTTCCACCCTACTCGACCCTTCAGTGGTGGAAGAAATCAAGCTTGGTAAAATCTGAGGCATATCCGATTCTATATCATTTTTATTTGGGTTTCATTCCCGGCTCTCATTAATTAGTCATTAAAAAAGCCTGGCATGGCCTAAAAAAAGATATTTATTGTGTAATCTGTACGAGTAATGTATCTTCGTTTCTTAATCAATTGAGGTGCCTGACAGCATAGTAATCATACCAACGTACAATGAGAAGGAGAACATCGAAAAGATGATCCGGAAGATTATTTCTCTTCCCAAACCTTTCGACATTCTCATAGTGGATGATGGATCACCGGACGGGACAGCTTCAATAGTGAAAAACTTAATCCGGGAATTCCCTTCCCGGCTTTTTATTGAAGAGCGTAGCGGGAAGCTGGGGCTGGGTACAGCATATATTCACGGGTTCAAATGGGCTATCAGCAGAGGGTATGACTATATATTTGAAATGGATGCCGATTTTTCCCATAACCCCGATGATTTGCTCCGGCTCTATGATGCCTGTAAAAATCAGGGTGCTGATATCTCTGTCGGATCAAGATATACCCACGGGGGGAAGGTCAGTAACTGGCCTCTGAGCAGGGTGTTGATGTCCTATTTTGCTTCTGTTTATGTGAATATGATTTTGTGGATGGGAGTACGGGACACCACAGCCGGATTCAAATGTTACCGAAGAGCTGTACTGGAAGCCATCCATCTTGACGAGATCCACTTTATTGGATATGCTTTTCAGATTGAGATGAAGTACAAAGCCCTCAAACTGGGTTTTAAGATCAAGGAAGTTCCTATCACTTTTATTGACCGCCAGCTAGGTACATCCAAAATGAGTTCCAATATTTTCAAGGAAGCCTTTCTGGGCGTATTACAAATGAGGTTCATGAAGCATTAAGCAACCATGAGCAGAACACTGATCAGGAATGCCCGGATAGTGAATGAAGGGCGAATATTTAACGGGGATGTATTGATCATTGACGGTCTCATAGCCTCCATCAGTGAAACACCTATACATACAGTAACCGACCGGATCATTGATGCATCAGGCAAACATCTTTTCCCGGGTGTTATTGACGATCAGGTTCATTTCAGGGAACCCGGCCTGATTCATAAGGCAGAAATCTACACCGAATCAAAGGCGGCTGTAGCCGGTGGTGTCACTTCCTTCATGGAAATGCCCAATACAATACCGAACACACTTACACAGGAATTGCTTGAAGCCAAATACAAAAGGGCATCAGAAAGCTCCCTGGCTAACTATTCTTTCTTTCTTGGCGCTTCGAATGATAATCTAGGCGAGGTTCTTAAAACAGATCCCCGCATGGTTTGCGGTGTTAAGATATTCATGGGTTCATCAACCGGTAATATGCTGGTTGATAAAGCGGATGCACTGGAAGCTATATTTTCAGAATGCCCTATGCTGATAGCTACACACTGTGAAGATGAAGGAATAATAAAAACCAACATAGCCACTTTCAGGGAGAAGTACGGGGAAGAGGTTCCTGTTGCCTGTCATCCGCTGATACGCAGTGCCGAAGCCTGTTATAAAAGCTCCTCCATGGCTGTTGAGCTGGCCAGGAAATATAATACACGTCTGCACATTCTTCATATTTCCACTGCGAGAGAACTGGATCTTTTTGACGGAACAAAACCTTTAAAAGATAAGCGCATCACTTCCGAAGCCTGTATACACCATTTGTGGTTCTCGGACGAAGATTATGCCCGCCTGGGAAACAGAATTAAATGGAATCCTGCTGTTAAAACAAAATCTGACAGAGATGCAATCCTGAAAGCTGTACTGGATAACCGCATCGATGTGATTGCTACCGATCATGCTCCTCACACCCTGGAAGAGAAAGAAAACACCTATTTCAAGGCTCCTTCCGGTGGCCCATTGATCCAGCATTCTTTGGTTGCCATGCTTGAACTGGCCTTTCAGGGAAAAATAAGCCTTGAAAAGATTGCAGAGAAGATGAGCCATGCCGTTGCCGATTGTTTCAGGATTGAAAAAAGAGGTTATATACGAGAGGGCTATTATGCTGATCTGGTACTGGTTGACCTGCATGCACCGTGGACCGTGCGGATGGATAATCTTTATTACAAATGCGGCTGGTCTCCTTTTGAAGGACAAACATTCCAGGCCTCTGTCACTCATACTTTTGTGAATGGTTCTGTAGCTTATTCGGAAGGCAGGTTTGATGAAAATGTGCGCGGCCGGCGCCTCCTTTTTGAGCACTAATCCATTCCTTCTTATCTTTAGCCCTTAGAACAGCATTCCCGGTGATCTATACCTTCATTGTCAAACCCCTGGTCAGGATATTCAACCGCATTTTTTTCAGAATGCAGATTTCCGGTCTTGACCGGATTCCTGAAGGCAAGCCCATTGTATTTATTCCGAACCATGTAAACGGATTTGTGGACCCTGTGGTCGTTGGGATGCTGATGAAGGAGAAAGTCCGTTTTTTTGCAAGAGGTGATGTTTTCAAAGGCACCCTGGCAAAATGGTTTCTGGAGAAAATGAATATCAGTCCCGTTTACCGCATGTCGGAAGGATACAGTGATGTGAAAAAAAATGATGTCACATTCGACGAGTGCCGGCGCCTGCTGGGTGAAAAAAAAATGATCCTGCTTTTTCCGGAAGGTATCTGTATTCAGGACAGAAGAATCAATAAACTCAAGAAAGGGTTAGCGCGGATCCTCTTAGGTATTGAAGATTCGTTTGAAAACAAGGAAGACATCCTGATCATTCCTGTAGGTCTTAACTACTCGGATCCCAAACATTTCGGAAGCAAATTATTCATCCTTTTCGGAACACCTTTTCATGTTCAGGATTTCCATGCCTTGTACAAGTTAGATAAGGTTCGGGCTATCAATACCTGCACCCAGTTCATGGAAGAAAAGATGAAAGAACTGATAGTGCATCTGGATGATGAACAGCAGGATGCCCTTTATGAAGCATTGGTTGAAATCTACAGCAGGCAATGGATGCAGGAAGAAAACAAGAACCCCCGTGATCTCGAAGCCGGGCATAAAAAAAATAAACTGCTGGGCTCCCTTGTAAACCGTCTCGGCAAAGAGTACCCACTTAAACTGGAGGAGTTGAAATCAGAGGTGCTGCCTTATCTGGCTGATGTCCGTTCACATAACCTGAGAGATCACCTGCTTCGCCAGGACACCCTTTCCAAAATAAGCATACGGAGTTCTGTGAATGATTTTTTAATGCTTTGGTTCGGTCTTCCTGTATATTGGATTGGCAGGCTTCTGAACTGGTTACCCTATAAGTTTGCGGGAGATCTTGCGGTAAAGAAGGCCAAGTTTGTTGAGTTTCATGCTTCCATACAAAGCAATGCAGGGATGCTGCTCTGGATCATTTATTTCCTCCTGCAGATCTGCGCTGTGCAACTTCTCTTTCATAACTGGCTCTTAACACTGATCTGGATAATCCTTGTACCGGTTACGGGTTTGTTTGCACACAGGTTTCATGCTGTTAAACAAAAAATACTGGGGGGCTGGCGTCTGCTGGGCCTCGTCAAAAAAAACAGGGAGGAAGCAGAACGACTTATACTTCAACGTGCAAAGATTATCGTTCTTCTGAAGAATCTTCTTCAGGAATATATTATTTAACCCTGCTGAATCTGAGCGCTTTGAGCATCCAGTCTGCAAGAGGTTTGGAAGTATCCCTTGTTCTCAGATCAAGATACCAGCCTATTTTCTTAAGCACAGGTATTTTATGTGTTTCCACAAACTCAATGAGCGTTCCATCGGGGTCTTCTATATAAGTAAAATGACCGGCTGCTTCGCCCATATCAAAACTGTTGGCACTGTCAACAGTAAATGGATGGCCTGCAGATTCACATACGTTTCGAAGATCGGCCATGTCATTAACATCAAAGCTCAGGTGGATAAAGCCCAGGTCACCCCAGAATCGATTTTCGTATATTTTCCGTGGTTTATCTGCAGTGAGCTGGACAAGTTCCAGCCGGCTGTTCCCCAGCAAACGGCTGAAAGCCCCTGAGCGTTTCCGGCTATGCGTCAGCAATACTCTTCTGCATACACTGTCTCCTCCCGGTAAACCGTTCAAATCGGCAAATACAGCTGTCTGATCATAAATGACGGTATCATAGCCCAGGAGTGAATGATAGAATTTCATGGACCGTTCCATATTTGTAACCCCTATCATACACCCTTCAGGCCCTCCTGTAAGCTGCATTCCTTTTCCGAACCATTCCTTGCCTTGGACAACCTGGAACAGGTTATCCCATGGGTCTTTAAGGAAAAAATGCGGCTCCCCGTCCGGGCTTTTTCGCAAACCGCCAATAAGATCAGCATTCTTTGTTTGCAAAAAGCGGTAGGATTCTGCTACATTTTCTGACTTTATTCTGGCCCAAAACAAACCCAGGTCTCCCATTCTGATTTCGAATGCAGGCGGTTGAGGAACCCGGCTGGTGTATTGCCATATTTCGAACCCAGCTCCGCCCTTCAGGTTAATGGCCAGGATAGCATGGCGTTGTCTGGCTTCACCACCGGTATAGGGGAGCATCAGGGCTGATTCGCCCGGATCATCCAGAATGGGAATATCGATTCCGAAATGTTCCCTGTACCACTTGAATGCCTTATGGACGTCAGGGATGCCAATTCCTATTTGCTGAATTCCGGCTATTGTATAACTCATAATATTCTGGTTGTTCGTTTTACCTATTCAATTTTTTGCTTTCGGATAAGGCGGGAAAAAAGAGCAGGAAAAAACCGCTTGAGGAGAAGTCCTCTTCCTTCCTTACTATTTCCGACATAAACTTCTTCCTTGCTGCTGTTCATTGCAAAAAGAATTTCCGAAGCACAATCCTCTGCAGTCATCCCTTTGGCCTGAGCTTCATCCAGCTTACCAAATGCATCCCCGTTTGCCGTAATGGCATTTCTTGAAATGTTTGTTACAATTTTACCCGGGCAAACCAGCAGTATCCGTATATGGTGTTTATACACTTCCATTCGGAGCGACTCGAAGAACCCATGCAGGGCGTGTTTGGATGCCGAATAGGCCGAACGCAGATAGAATCCGAACTTGCCAGCAACACTGCTTATGACAACAATCTGGCCTTGACCTTGCCTTACCATATATGGCAGTACACTTTTTGTAAGGGCAATAGTTCCGAAGTAATTCAATTCCATCAGTTTCCTGTCTATTTCCAGGGGCGTATCCAAAGCCATTGATCGCTGGCTCAGGCCACCGTTATTAATCAGGATATCGATCTTTCCGAAACGTGCATGAACCCGGGCTGCCAGGTTTTCGACTCCTGTACTGTGCTCCAGGTCGAAAGGAAGGATGAAGCTGTTTTCTTCTTTAAGTGCGCAAGCTGTTCTGACCGCCTCCAGTGTCTCTCTTTTCCTGGATGAAAGCACCAACCGGGCACCTTCTTTGGCCAGCAGAAGGGCCAAAGCCCTGCCGATACCGGAAGAAGCACCTGTGATCCAGATTACCTTGCCTTCAAAAGGAGATGTCTTGTTCATGAATTAAGAATCATGTTATCTCATTACATTTTCAGGCTAAAAGTATAGATTTTTTACCGCCCCGTTCTACACTAATTTCTATTAAATTTGCACTTAGCTATCGCCTATGAAACTCCTATTTCCCCTTTGTTTTTTTTTCTGTTTCTTTCTTCTGGCCTGTGGAGGGAAAAAAGAGTCCGGGACCGTAGAAATGCCCAAACACCTGCTTTCCCAGGCACAGATGATAGGAGTTCTTTCGGAGGTACACTTACTGGAGGCGGCTATTAATCTTCAGAATACACAAAATCTGACTTTACACAAGAACGATACGCTTGCTTATTCAGATCTTTTTAAAAAATACAAGACCAGTTATACAGAGTTCCAGGAAAGTTTCAGGTATTATTCCAGTAAACCCGAGCAACTGTCATTGATTTATGAAGGTGTAATAAACCTTTTAACCCGGCGTCAGGCTGAAGAAGACCTCAGGAAATAAGGTGCTGCTGATAGAACCGGCAAACATCCTGAACACTTTTCTGAACGGGTATGAATTTGCAATTGAGGAGTTTTCTGATTTTATCAGATGAGAATTCATGAATCCGGTTTGAAGCCTGTGCTGTTTCTCTTGTAATACGTGGTTCCGAACCCATTAACCCTGCTTTAACTTTTTCAATTCTCCAACCAAGCTCCGCCATCCAGGGCATTACCTTTATACTGGCTTTAGGCTTGCCAAATGATTCCAGCATCCAATCGAAAAAGGTCCTTAGCATCACATTTTCTGAATTAAGGATATAACGCTCCCCTTTTACTCCGCTTTCCATCAATTGAATCATCAATGCCGATACATCCCTGACATCGACATAGCCGGTTTGCCCGGAAGTATAGTATTTAAGCCCGGAGGAAGCCAGCCTGAACATTGTCATACTGCTTCTGTTCCAGTTACCGGGCCCCAGTATAACGGAAGGGTTAACGATGACTATGTCAAGTCCTTCTTCAGCTCCTCTCCAAACCTCCCGTTCAGCTCCATATTTACTGATGGAATACCAGGAATTATCCGGAGATGTTTTCCAGTGGGTTTCTTCCGTAATAAGGCCTTTGGCTGAATTTCTGCCCAGGGATGCGATAGAGCTTACATGACAAAGACGACTGACTCCTGTATACAGACAGGTATTGACAAGATTGGAGGTTCCCTCTACATTGACATTCAGCATGCTCTTTTTATCCTCCGGTCTGAAAGAAACCATAGCTGCACAATGGTACACTTTGGAAATGCCATCAAAAGCATCCTCCAGAGAGCTTGTATCCAGAATATCCCCTTCAACCCACTGAATCTGTTTAAACAGGTCATTCTTTTCAGGGTTATAATGCTTAAACAGCGTTTCCACGACCGACAAATTACTGTCTTTGCGTTTTAACGCCCTAACCTGTTGTCCTTTACAGACAAGATCATAAAGAAGATGCGAGCCTACGAGACCTGTGCCACCTGTAACCAATATCATACCCTAAAAATACATGATTTATAGATTAAACAGGAAGGCAATCCTTTGTTTATATTTGCTCAAAGAAATTGAAAATGGGATTTGTTGATGAACTCCGCTGGCGAGGCATGCTGCATGATATCATGCCGGGCACTGAAGACTTGCTTAACAAAGAAGCAGTGAAAGGTTATATAGGATTTGATCCTACAGCCGACTCGTTGGGTGTAGGCAATCTTGTTCAGATGATGACCCTGCTGCATTTTCAAAGAGCCGGTCATAAGCCTGTAGCGCTAATCGGAGGGGCCACCGGTATGGTAGGAGACCCATCGGGCAAATCACAGGAACGCAATCTGCTCAATGAAGAAACTTTACAGTATAATCTTCAGTGCCAGAAAAAACAGCTGGAGAAATTCCTTGATTTTAACTGTGGTGTCTCTTCAGCAAGTATTGTCAATAATTACGACTGGTTTAAAAACTTCACTTTTCTGGATTTTATCCGGGATGTAGGCAAACATATATCTGTCAATTATATGCTGGGAAAGGATTCCGTACAAAGCCGCCTGGAAACAGGTATGTCTTTTACCGAATTCAGCTATCAGCTGGTGCAGGGTTATGATTTTTACTATCTCTGGAAAGAGCAGGGAATAAAGCTCCAAATGGGAGGATCTGATCAGTGGGGCAATATTGTAACCGGCACTGAGCTAATCCGCAGAAAGGATGCAGGAGAAGCCTTTGCCCTGACTACTCCCCTTATCAAGAAAGCCGATGGAACGAAGTTCGGTAAGTCAGAAGGGGGTAATGTATGGCTTGACCGGAACAAGACAAGTCCATACCAGTTTTATCAGTTCTGGCTGAATGCCAGTGATGAGGATGTAAAAAATTACATTCGTATTTTTACAATTCTGACCCGGGAAGAGGTGGAGAGCCTGGAAGAGCATCATGTTAAAGCCCCTCATGAAAGGTTGCTGCAGAAAACCCTGGCCAGGGATATAACCATGCGTGTTCATTCCGAGCAGGATTATAAATCAGCTCTGGAGGCTACAGATTTTTTCTTCGGCAAACCTTCACTGGAAAGCCTAAGAAGAATCACCCAAAAAAGCGATTTTCTTTCATTAGTTGATGAAGTCGGGGTACCTACTTTTCAGGTTAATCTGCATGATATAACAAACGAAGGAGTGAATGTACTGGAGTTGTTGGGAGAAAAAACAAAAGTATTTCCTTCCAAAGGCGAGGCAAAACGTATGATTCAGGGTGGTGGATTATCCATTAATCTGGAAAAGGTGCAATCAGAAGACCTCATTATCAACAAAGATTTTCTCCTGCCTAACTCCTATATATTAATCCAGAAGGGGAAAAAGAATTTTATCTTTCTAAATTGTCAATGATCTTTATGATATCAGAAGATTGCATCCTCTCAGATCACTGTTATCGAATCTTCCCAGCACCTCGAATGTTCCATCGGGATTAATTTTACCCAAATCCTGAGTAGCAATAAAGCTGCAGGAATTGATATTGGCCAGGTCAATGATATTGATACCCCCGGTTTTCCCTTCCCTGCCAGGACTTAGCGGGTCATTCGGGTCACGGATAAGAACCTTCATCCAGGGGGGACAGCGAAACCTTCCATCACCTTGTGAATAAGCCTGGGAAAGCAGTTCGGTCATACCATATTCGGAATGTATGACAGCAAGCCCCAGACGGCTGCAAAGGTATGCATGCAGTTCTTCCCGAACCATTTCCTTTCTCTGACCCTTCATGCCTCCTGTTTCCATCACCAGTGTATGCTTCATCTTCATAGGGAATTCTTCGGCAAAATCGAGCAAGGCATAGGTTACACCAATGAGGATGCTCCGCTGGGAATCAGCTTCCAGTTTCTGTATTACCTCATACAGGTCGGCCCGGTTATGAAGGTAAAATCCGCTAAGTGGGTGGTGACTTTCCTTAATAAGTGTATCAAGCATATATACCAGGGAAGATCCTTCCCGTTCCAGGTAGGAAGGCAGGAGAGCCAGCATACAGTATCCTTTTTCGGGGCCATAAAACCGGCGGAAACATTCCTGGAAACTTTCCTTGTAAATACTCAAATCCGACACAGGATGCTTACTCTGTAAGCCCTTTGTTCCGCTGCTCAGAAAAGTGATTTCAGGAGTTAAGCCTTCGGAAATAATCAAGTCTGATTTGAAAAATTCAACCGGAAGGAACGGTATTTTTACTGAAGAATTTATTTCAGACACATCCACCCTAAGCCCCTCCACAAATGCCCTGTAAACCTTATTATATCTTACCTGATGCCTGAAGACCTGCAAACAGGTAGCTTCAAATCCTTCCGGAAGGTTAATAATATCAATAGGCATATTCCGATAGTTCCGGCATCAAGGTTTTGTCAACAGCCGTTATTTATATATCTTTAAGACCATAAAAGTAGAAAAATGCTGAAGTTTACAACAAGCCTCCTTGGTCTGTTCCTTATTTTGACTGTAATCGGAGTATCCTGTAAGCGGGAGGAAAGTTTTCCTGTGGTACCGGTTATATCCCTTGTTGAATTCAAAGGATATGGAAATGACTCAGCTATATGCCGCATCAATTTCACGGATGGTGACGGAGATATAGGTCTGGATCCTTTTGATACGATAGCCCCTTATAACCGGAATTCCAAATATTTTAACGATCTGTTCCTGGTTTATTATTATGACACACTCGGTGTCTGGAAACCTTTTAACATACATCCGGCCGATACAGCCCAGAGTAAATTCGACACCCTTCAATATACATACCGGATTCCGAATCTGACGCAAAATGGCCAGGCCAAAGCTTTACAAGGTGAGATCAAGGTAAAAATTCCGGCGCCTTATGCCATTCCTCATCAGACCTACAAATACACAATTTTACTTGTCGACCGGGCTTTACATCGGAGTAATATTGTGGAATCCCCTTCTATGAAGGCGCCTCAGTGAACGAGGAATAAATCTATAATCAGATAAATTATACCTGCAATCAATGCTGACAGAGGGATCGTAAAAATCCAGGTCGCAATGATATTTCCTGCCACTCCCCATCTTACAGCAGAGAACCGGCGTGTTGTACCAACGCCCATTATAGCCCCGGCAATGGTCTGTGTTGTGCTGACAGGAATACCCATGCTGGTAGCTCCATATAGTGTGATAGCTCCTGCTGTTTCGGCACTGAAACCTCCGACAGGTTTAAGGTGAGTGAGTTTCATTCCCATGGTTTTAACAATACGCATGCCTCCTGATAAAGTTCCGAGTGCTATGATGCTTAAAGAAGCAATGGAAACCCATAACGGTACATGAAAATCTTCATACGGATAGAGGTATTCTTTAACAAAAGGGATGTTGCGTGAAGTAAAGAGCAATACGGTAATAATACCCATTGTTTTCTGTGCATCATTGCCTCCATGTCCTATGCTGAATGCTGCCGAAGAGAGGAGCTGCCCTACCCTGAAAAATTTATCAATACGGGACGGATTGAATTTACGGGCAATCCACATGGTAATGACCATGATGAGGTAGCCCAGCGCTAGCCCTATCATAGGTGCCAGGAAAATAAACAAAAGGGTAATAAATAATTTGGTGGTGAAAAATCCTCCTGTAGCTGTGTGCAATACCAGAGCCCCGAATCCGGCCTTGGCTACTGCTGCACCCAGCAATCCTCCTGTGAGCGAATGGGAAGAACTGACAGGAATACCCAGGCGGGCACAGAAAAAATAAGCCCATATAATGGCTCCCAGCAAGGCAGCAAGCACCAGGTATACATCCACAAACTCGCTTGACACAAAGCCTTTACCGACTGTACCGGCAACCTTGGAGCCGTCAAAAATAAAGAGAGCCAGAAAATTAAAAAAAGCTGCCCAGATAACTGCGGCACGAGGAGAAAGGATACGGGTTGAAACAATAGTGGCAATTGAATTTGCAGCGTCATTCATTCCATTCACAAAGTCGAAGACCAGGGCTGCAAGAATCGTCAGAAGAACGATGGTAATCATACGGAATCAGGATGTTTTGATCAGGATGGAATGGATGACATCGGCAGCGTCTTCCAGTTTATCGGTGGCCGTTTCCAGGGTGGCCAGAATCTCTTTCAGTTTAATAACCATCATAGGATCTTTTTCCTCTTCAAACAAACGGGCAATAGCATTGTTGAATACTTCATCGGCATGATTTTCCAGGCTGTGAATCTTAACGCATGCTTCCTTGATGGCACTCAGATCCTTCATGTTTTTCAGATTGCACACTGCCACATTAAGCTCCTGTGAGCCTTTCATAATCAGTTCGGAAAGCTTGACCATAGGAACAGATAGCTCCCCTATCTTATAAAGGTCTATACGTTTTGCTGAACCGTGAATAAGATCAACAACATCATCAATGACGGAAGCCAGTCCGTGTATATCTTCCCGGTCGAAAGGGGTAATGAAATTTGTATCGAGTTCATTGTAAATCATATGAGTGAAATTATCACCCACATGTTCAAGCCGTTCTATTTCACGGATCACCTCTTTCCTTCTTTCCGGAGAATTGGCATCTGCCAGACTATACAACACTTCTGATGTTTTCAAAAGGTTAGCTGTTGCCTGTTCAAAGAGGGGAAAAAATTTCTTGTCTTTGGGAATCAGATATTGAAGAATGCCATCAAGCCTCATAGGAATAAATTAATTGGATTGTCGGTTAAAAACGGGTACAAAAGTACCCCTGAATTTATAAAAAGAAGGAGTTCAATGTTATCTTAATGTTAAGTTAACATTGGTGGAGAGTCAAGAAATACAGGCAATTACCTGAATATCAATTGGTATTTTGCCCATGCCTGAGCACCTTGGCTTCTATAAAAAATATGATTTCCTCAGATATATTCTTTGTTTGATCCCCAATACGTTCCAGTTTTCTCACTATTGACAACAGATTGATGAAATGCAGTGTATTCAGATTCCCTGCTTCAACGAGTGCAATGGTGGTGGCGGTAACGGCTCTGTTGATTTTATCCAGCGCATCATCTTTCAGGAATATTTTGCGGGCTGCCGAAGTATCTTCTTTTTCAAGCGCGGTTATGGCATCTTCCAGCATAGAAAGGCAGGTATCAATCATTTCCCTGATCTGATAACGATCCAGGAGTTCGGCTGGAAATTCTTTAGGAACATCCAGTACATAGCGGGCGATACCTTCCGCATTATCTCCAATACGTTCCAGATTTGAGTTGATTTTAAGTGCAGCCAGGACAAAGCGAAGGTCAATAGCCACCGGATTGAAGAGGGCCAGAATATTTTCACAATCCCGGTCTATTTTTAATTCGAGGGCATTGACCCTTTTTTCTGTAACGAGTATTTCCTTGCTCAGGTCATTATCGAACCGGAACAATGCATCTTTGCATTTGCTGACCTGGGAATAAACCAGGCGGTGCATGGCTACGAGTTCTTCCTTTAAATATTTCAGTTCACTATCGAGGTGCGACATGAGGTCTTGATTGTCTGTTGTTCATACTTAAAGCTACACATTTTTAAACATTGTACCCGACCGGATCAACCGGTTAACCAAATCGACCGGTTATATAATTCTGTGTACGCACATTCTTAGGATTCGTAAAAATTGTCTTTGTTTCATCCACCTCTATGAGTTCGCCCATATAGAAAAAAGCAGTCTGGTCGCTCACCCTTCCCGCCTGTTGCATATTATGCGTAACGATGATAATGGTATACTTATTTTTGAGCTCATAAATAAGCTCCTCAATTTTCGCTGTAGAAAGCGGGTCCAGAGCCGATGCCGGCTCATCCATCAGCAATACGGTGGGTTCAATGGCAAGGGCTCTTGCAATACAAAGCCTTTGTTGCTGCCCTCCGGAAAGTGCGAAGGCTGATTTCTTCAGTTTATCTTTTACTTCTTCCCATAAAGCCGCCTGCTGAAGCGAGCGTTCCACCCTTTCCTCAATGACGTCTTTATCTTTGACCCCGTTCACTCTCAATCCGTACGCTACATTTTCAAATATTGTTTTCGGAAAGGGATTTGGCTTCTGGAACACCATACCTACCTTCTTACGCAGGTCATCCACATCCACACCCCTTTCATATATGTCTTTTCCTTCCACCAAAATATCACCTTCTATTCTGACACTTTGAATAAGGTCATTCATACGGTTGAAACAACGGAGATAGGTTGATTTACCACAGCCCGACGGGCCGATAAGGGCTGTAACAGAATTAGCAAGGATAGACATGGTAATCCCCTTCAGAGCATGAAAATCCCCGTAGTAGAGGTTTACATTACGCGTTTCGATTTTGTTCATGCTTTAATTCATTTTCACTTTATTGCCAAAATATTTTCTCAGGGCATTTGCCAGCAGGTTTGAAATAAGCACCAGCATAATCAATACCAATGCAGTTCCATATGCAATTCCACGGGAAGCTTCAATATTGGTACCGCTTGTTGAAATGACATAGAGGTGATAAGGCAGAGCCATCACCTGATCAAAAATACTATGGGGAAGCCGGGGCAGGAAGTAAGCTGCCACAGTAAACAATATCGGGGCTGTTTCTCCTGAAACACGGCCTATAGCCAGAATCAATCCGGTAATGATATTCGGGAATGCCATCGGAAGGATAACCCTGCGTGTTGTTTGCCATTTGGAAGCTCCCAATGCAAGGCTTCCGATACGGAACGAGTTATCTATTGCTTTCAGGGCCTCTTCCGTAGTCCTGATTACAACAGGCAAGGCAAGCAAGCCCAGTGTAAGTGATCCGGCCAGAATGGATGCTCCGAATTTAAGGTCATTCACAAAAAGGGACATTCCGAAGAGTCCGAAAACGATGGAAGGGATTCCGGCCAGGTTGTTGGTCATCATCTGAATAAAACGCTTCAATATACCATCCTTTGCATATTCATTGATATAGATAGCCGACATAACACCTATCGGGAATGCGAATAACATACTGCCTCCAACCAGATAAAGCGTTCCGATGATCGCAGGGTAAATACCTCCCTTGGTCATTCCGTCTTCAGGCATCTTGGTGATAAAATCCCAGCTTATCACCTTAAACCCATGGTATAAAATAAACGAGAGGATGACCGCCAGAATGGCCACGATGCCAAAACTGATGACCCCGAAAGTCCAGAAGGCAAAACTCTGGTTCCTTTTTTTACGTTTGTGGATTTTAGCTGTATCCAGGGGCTTCATGAATGCTGGGCTTTATTTCTGCGTGTGGAAATAAGTTCCACACAGATATTGATAAAAAACGTAATGATAAAGAGAATACATCCCAGAGCGAACAAAGCCCGGTAATGAATTCCACCCTGAGCTGCTTCTCCAAGTTCGGCAGCAATGGTAGCAGGGATTGTTCTGACCGGCTGCAGCAAAGTATGCGGTATAATACCGGCATTACCTGTACACATCAGTACGGCCATTGTCTCACCGATGGCACGGCCTATACCGAGGATAGCTCCTGCACTTATGCCGGATGCAGAATACGGAATACTTACTTTGTAAATTGTTTGCCATTTGGAAGCACCCAATGCCAGACTGGCTTCTTTCATTGCACGGGGAACAGTACGCAACGCATCCTCGGAAATAGTTATAATAGTAGGCAGGGCCATGATACCCAAAATAATACTTCCGGCCAGGGCTGTTTCACCTACATCCAGTTTGAAAATATCCTTTATCAATGGAACGATTACGATCAGTCCGAAAAAACCGTATACCACAGAAGGAATACCGGCCAGTAATTCAATAAGGGGTTTAAGAATATTCCGGATACGATCATCCGCAATCTCAGCCAGATAGATCGCAGTGGCCAGTCCTAATGGAAGGGCAAATACGATAGCCGCCAGACTTACCCAGAGTGTACCCAATATCAGGGATAAAGCACCCATCTGAGCCACCGGCTTTGCCGTTGGGAACCATTCCTTACCGCTTACAAAAGAACCTACACTTATTTTTTTGAGATCAACGAGCTTACCTTTAAAACCCTTTGCCACATAATCTTTAGGAAAGAATGCAATGATATTAGGTGTTTTGGCAATAAGTTCATTGATGCAATCACCCAGGTGTTCAAAATTGGAGCCGATTTGTTCCTCGGTATAATAATTCATTATATCATCAACCCTGAACAATTTGATGGAATCTGTTGTTCCCCCAAGTTGTTTCCAGGTATGGATTTTCTGGTCAAAAATATCCTTGAAATCTGCCGGACTTATGGCATTTACCGGATTGGCGATATTAAGCGCCACGACACTCCCTTTCTCCATCGGGCTTTCCTTAAACAACCCGGCGCCTTCTCTGAACAGGAATAAAATAATCAGCAGCACGATCACGCTGGTGAAAGTGCCGCTGAGTAATAGTACAGATTCTATTGCCTTCTCAAAAAACCAATTGATACGTTTTCTCATGAATCAATTTTTAGTTCAGGAAAACGTGTATTCCAATTTACTTGACAGGTACGTAACCAACTTCTTCAACCGTTTTCTGTCCTTCTGCAGACATGATATAATCAACATAGGATTTTACTTTGGCTTCTGTTGTACCGGCGTAAATATAAAACAAAGGTCTGGATATTGGATATGATTTATCCTTTGCAGCAGCCATACTTGGTTTTACAAATGTCTTCCCATCAAAAGAAACAGAAACAGCTTTGATCGTTTTGATATCCTTGCCTTTTTCCTTCAGGTAAGCCAGACCAACATATCCTATTGCACCTTTTGTTTGTCCTACGCTTTGAACAATGGCACCGGTGGCAGGCATGTTCAATACAGTAGAGGCATAATTCTTTTTGCCCATTACATGTTCTTTCATGAATTCATAAGTACCGGAAGAAGATTCGCGGGAATAAACAACCATTTTCTCATCGGCACCGCCCACTTCTTTCCAGTTTGTGATGGAACCGGTGAAAATACCTTCGAGTTGCTCACGGGTCAGCTTGTCAACCTTATTGGCAGGATTAACGATGATGGCCAGTGCATCGAATGCAATTGTTTTCTGAACGATATTCTTTTCTTTCAGCTTCAGCTTCTCTTCCATTTTGAGATCGCGTGAAGACATACAGATATCGGTAGAGCCGTCTATCAGGGCAGTAATTCCGGTTCCGGAACCTCCGCCAACGATTGTGATATTGGCATCTTTGTTTTTCTTCATGAACAATTCAGCTTCTTTCTGGGAAAGCGGAAGAACTGTATCACTGCCTTTAACAGTAATGTCGTTACCAGGGTTTACAAATGCCAGGAAAACGAAGGCGGGTAATAAGAGGAGTGCTTTTTTCATTTTGGGTTTTGGTTTAAAGTGAAATTGCTCTGATGCAGTTAACTGAACGCATCAGAGCAATTTGTATGCCATTTATAATTTAAGTTTCATATCAATTAATAGAAACCATTGTTGCTCACCTTCTTGGCAGGATTAAAGAGGTAATAGAAAGTGACACGGTAAACCAGGTCATAATCTTTCACAACACGGGTACCATACAGCTTACCAAGACCATCTGCACTGGCAGTGCTCATGTTGGCATTATAGGAATTGTACCAAACGTTTGGCATGATGTGAACCCTTTTGTCAGGAGTCCAGTCAAGACCTACATTTAAAAACTGCTGTTTGTAAAAAGTTGCAGCCTGAAGGTTGCTTCCTGTGATACCGGAATAAGCTTTGGAATACACATTCATTGTGTTCCATTTGGTATCAGGGTTGTAAGAATCGTAACGGGCAAACACATTCAGTTTGTTCTTGATGATCTTGGCAGATGCCCAAACCGATACGCCCATCTGAACACCTGAAACGGTGTCATTGTTTGCATCGGTAGTATTAATTTTCGGATCATACACTTTGTAGATATCGGAATTCTGATTGGTCTGCTGATATGCTTCGAAACCGATGTGGAAAGCTTCTGTCTTGAAGGAAGCATAAATTTTCATGGTCATATTCGAAGTGTGGTAAGGAGACAACTGCTGAACCAGGTAATCACCGTATACACCGATAACCAGTTTTTGGTTCATTAAAGCAGTGTACAGATTAACTCTGGTTTTTTTGTAAGGAGCTGCTGCTGGTGTAGCGCTGGCTCCGTTACCTACCTGGAGGATATAACCAACAAGATTTGGTTTTTTATCCTCTTCGGTAACATTCTTTTGTTCCCACAATTTACCTTGTAAGGAAACACCCAGATCCGTTGATCCGTCATTATTATGCAAATCCATTATAGTTCTTTCGCTGGCGCGGTATCCCCACAATGGCTCTGTACCGAAACCGGTTGCAAATGAACAGGTCTGAAACTGACCGATAGTGATATCCGTTCCTTTCCAGATATTGGACCATTTTAAGAATGCATACTTTAAATAAACAGTATTCTGGTTGTTCGGAAGAAGCGTCTGTTCGTTTGCCAGAACTACAGAAGCAGAAAAATTCTTGGCAAGCTGATAATCATATCCCAGATAAGCACGGCGGATCTGGAAAGCGTTAGACTGGGAATTAGCCGGAACCGGGTTTGAAGCTGAAGATACGTTATTTGAGTTCAAGGAATTGGTTCCTCTGTACTGAACGTTTCCTGCACCACGACCAAGGGTGTCGTTATTCGTTTTCATTGCAAAATCTCCGAATACATAACCCCATACATTCCCGGAAGGTTTGAACTCATCCGTTGGTGCCGGAGTTGTAGTTTGCGCATTCAGGACTCCTGTAAGCAGGAAAGCTGAACCAGCCAAAATGTTTCTTGTAATCATTTTTCTCATTGTGGGCTTTTTTTTTAATTTGTGTTAAAGACTAATTTCTTTGTGCCGCGCAAAGGTGGCAGTAGCGTATTAATAGCCGGTCATCCTCATATTAATTTAATATTAAGAAATTGTTGGGGAGGGTGTTTTGGGTGAACGCTTTCATAATAAACAATAATTAAAATATTTCATACCTTTGTATCATGTTTTTTCGCAAGAATAGTCTTTTCTCCTGTTTTCTTATCCTGAGCAGTCTTCTCTTTTTGAGACCCGGATCAGCCCGGGCAGCTGTTTTTGAGGGTAAACTACAGGATAAGCATATCGGTTTGTCAAGCGGAAACAGTTCCCATTCCGCATTCCTGACAGCAGACCTGTGTTCACAAACCCGGTTCACGTCTTCTTCCAGGATCAAATTGGAAAGGAAACGCAGAAAAGTACTGGAATCCACTCCCGATCTGCTTTTACTTACCGATACACGCTTTTTCTTCTTTTTTACTTCCGTTGAAGCCGCTTCCCAGGCCTCCAGCAAGTCCCGGCAGGCAATTTCCGATTACCTGATCCGCGGGCCTCCTTCCTGTTGTTGATTTTCCGGATTTTTCTTAAGAATCCCTGGTTGAGAATTTTATAATTCTCCTGTATTTTCTTGTTGGGATTCTTCTTCCTTTGCTTTTGAATAACTCTTTGAACACTAAGATCATGCAAACCAATCATTCGTTTTTATGGCCCAATTCAAGGGGCTACTTTGTGCTTGTCTTTGCCTGCATAACACTTTTGCTGCCTTCTTCCTTAACTGCTCAGGAACTTTCCCTGCCAAAAGCACTTGAAACGGCTGCTTCCAATTTCGGGCAGATCAAAGCCAAAGAATTATACGGCAAGGCCCAGGAGGACGAAGTAAAACAGGTAAAAAGACAATACATTCCTTCCCTGAAGCTGCATGAGCAGCTCGATTACTCCACTGCCAATTCTGTTCCGGGAACCTATTTCCCCTATGGAATCGTTGTTCCTATTTCAGGAGGAATAACCAACACCAACAACCCTGCACCTGTTTACGGCTCCATTGGCATGGGATACCTCGAATGGGTTCCGTTCAGCTTTGGACAGTATAAGGCAAGAGTTGATGAATCCAGAATTATCCTGAACATCTATAATGCCGATGCCGAACAGGAGCGTTTTTACAACCGGATTTATGTTACCCAGGCCTATCTGGATGCCCTGGTTGCCACACGCCTCCTTACCCTTCAGCAAAAAAATCTGGACCGGAATCTCCTCGTCCGCACTGTCGTGATAAGTATTTCCAAAAACGGATTACGTCCGGGTGTTGATACATCCTTCGTTAATTCTGAAGTGGCCCGTGCCCGTTTGAATGTCCTTGAAGCTCAGAAAAACGAGGCCGAACAGCGTCATAACCTGGCCCAGCTGATGGGCATTGCCAGTTCGGAGTTTCAGCTCGATACAGCTACCTTTTTTCTGCAGCTACCGGTGGAAAACCTCACACTTTCTGCCGATATCAGTGCAAACCCTGTCCTCAAAGTTTACAGTGCCCGCCAAACCCTTAGCGAGGCCAGAGAGAAGCAGATATTCAGAGACTATTTCCCGAAGATTTCCGTGCTCGGTGTCGTCAGCGGCAGAGGGTCCGGAATACTGTATAATGGAAAGTATGATGAAAGTTTCTCCGGTGGAGCGGCTATGAGCCGGTTTAATTATGGAGCCGGGGTGGCCTGTACCTTTAATATACTTGACTATCCACGTATGAATGCTTCCCGCCAGGCTGAGCGCTATCGGACAGAAGCAGCTAAAACAGAACTCGAAGAAAAAACCCTCGACCTGAAAAATGACCTGACTCTGGCCGGTGAAAAACTGCGCATAGCATTTGAACAGATGAAACAGGTGCCCATACAATATGCATCGGCAGCAGATTTTTATAAACAGAAACTGGCTATGTATCAAAGCGGACTTAGCAATATCATAGACCTGAGTCAGGCACTTTACAATCTGAGCCGTGCGGAAGCCGACAATGCCATTGCCCGCGATGCGGTATGGAAGGCGTTGCTTTACCGGGTATCTGTAACCGGTGACTTTACTGTATTCCTGAACAGTATTCCGAAGAAATAGGAACCACTTAAAGAACGAACTATGAAATTATTAATAACAGCCCTGCGTAAGCCTGTCACCATCCTGGTACTGGTACTGGGTATGCTGTTTTTCGCTGTGCTTTCTGTTACCCGTATTCCGATTGATATTTTTCCCAAACTTGATTTGCCGGTTATCTATGTGGCACAGCCTTATGGAGGTATGTCGCCCCAGCAAATGGAAGGATTTATCGCAACCCGTTACCAGGACCAGTTTCTGTATGTATCGGGTATCAAGAATATAGATGTAAAGAATATCCAGGGTCTGGCACTGCTCAGGCTTTCTTTTTATCCGGGCACCGATATGGCTCAGGCAGCTGCAGAAGTATCCACCCAGGTGAGCCGTGCACGTGCACAGATGCCCTCCACAACACTTCCGCCAATTGTTGTGCGTTTTGATGCATCCAGTTTGCCGGTAGGCCAGCTGGTATTCAAATCGGCAGGAAGAAGTCTGAATGAACTGCAGGATCTGGCTTCGACCAAAATCAGGCCTATGTTTGCTTCCATACCCGGGGTCTCGTCTCCTCCTCCGTTTGGTGGCAATGCACGTACTATTGTTATCAAAGCCGACCCGGATCTTATGCGCAGCCATAATATCACTCCGGATGAAATGGTAAAGGCACTGGCCGACAATAACTCCATAGCACCTGCAGGAAATGTCAGGATCGGTGATATCATGTATATCACCCCCAGCAACTCCGTTATAGAAAAGGTTCCTGAATTCGGGAATATTCCTATCCTGAAAGGAAATGGTCCCACTGTATTCATGCATGATATTGCTACAGTAGAAGATGGTGCAGATGTCACTTCAGGCTATGCACTCGTCAATGGGAAACGGGCTGTTTATATTCCGGTTACAAAACGGGCAGAAGCTTCTACATGGGATGTGGTAAAAGGTGTAAAATCTTCCCTGCCACTAATGCAGAGTCTCCTGCCCGAAGATGTGCAGATTTCTTATGAATTTGACCAGAGCGTTTATGTAATCAATGCGGTTAAGAGCCTGATTACAGAAGGAACCCTTGGGGCCTTGCTTACAGGTTTAATGGTACTGCTATTTCTGGGCGACAGGAGGAGTGCGCTGATTGTGATCATCACTATTCCGATTTCCATCCTGATAGGAGTATTGTTATTATATGCTGCCGGTCAAACCATCAATATCATGACGTTAAGCGGTCTTGCACTAGCGATCGGTATTTTAGTCGATATGGCTACCGTAACCATTGAAAACATACACCAGCATCTGGAAATGGGCAAACCCAAACCCCAGGCTATCCTGGATGCCTGTAAGGAAATTGCATTCCCTGAATTGCTTATCCTGTTTTGTATTCTGGCGGTATTCGCTCCTTCCTTCCTGATGAGCGGGATTCCGAAATCCATGTTCCTTCCTCTTTCCCTTTCTGTCGGATTCTCCATGATTGTAGCCTTTCTGATTGCCCAGACTCTGGTTCCTATTCTGGCTAACTGGATGCTGAAACACAATCATACGCCTGAAAACGGTTCCACTCCTTATGAACATCCAACTCTCGCACTGAGTGAGAAGGAAGAAAACCAGCTTAACAAAGATTATGAAAACGAACATCGTCATCCTGAAAAACTCGGACGTTTCGAACGGTTTAAAAGCCGATACCTGACTTTACTGTCACATTTATTAAGTGCACGGAAAAAAGTAATTGCATTTTACATATTCCTTTCTTTCACCCTGATCGGGATCTGCTTTATTGTTATCGGGAAAGATATCCTGCCCCGTGTCAACTCGCATCAGTTTCAGCTGAGGCTCAAAGCGCCTGACGGAACCCGTATTGAACGTACCGAGCAAATGTTGCTAAGGGTTCTTGATATCATCAATGAAGAAGCCGGCGGCAAACAGAACGTAGAGGTCAGCTCCGCTTATGTGGGTCTGCAACCTTCCTCCTATGCAACCAGCAACATTCTTGTTTTCAACAGCGGTCCTCATGAAGCTGTCCTCCAGGTTAACCTGAGTGAAGCATTCGATGTGCATATGGATGCATTCAAGGAAAAGCTGAGAGCCCGGATAGGGAAAAAACTTCCCGCCCTCCGGCTTTCCTTCGAACCGATTGACCTGACGGATAAGATCATGAGCCAGGGCTCGCCTACACCGATAGAAGTGGTTGTTGCCGGAAAAGATTTGCAGCAAGGAAAAGGCTTTGCCGAAAAAATTCTGGCAGACATGAAAGGTATTCCCTACCTGAGGGATGTCCAGATTGCACAACCCATTCACTATCCTGTAATACGAATAAACATTGACCGGGAAAGAGCAGGACAGCTTGGGCTTACAGCTACGGAAATTTCCAAGTCGCTCACTGCCGCAACTTCTTCCAGTCGTTTTACAGAAAAAAACTTCTGGCTTGATCCGTCCAACGGCTATGCATACCAGGTACAGGTAGAGGTGCCGGAATACCTGATGAAGGACATGAAGGATCTGCTGGAAATACCACTGTTTCATGGCAAACCCCGGCCTATGCTCGCCGATGTAGCAACATTGAAAGTGGATACAATCATTGGAGAATATGACCGCAATGGCCCACGTCGTGTAATCACCGTTACAGCAAATATACAGGGCCGGGACCTGGCCAGTGCTGCCAAAGATGTGCAGCAAGTGATTGACAAGGAGGGTACTCCTCCGCGGGGACTGAATGTTGAAATCAAAGGTCTTGTCAGGCTTCTTACGGAAACACTGGACAGTCTGCAATCCGGACTACTCTTAGCTATCATTGTAATCTTTCTGATGCTCACTGCCAATTTCCAGTCATTCAAAGTTTCCTTTATTGTCCTCTCCTCCGTACCTGCAGTATTGGCCGGTTCCCTCATTGCCCTGTTAATGAGCGGCTCTACCCTCAATCTTCAGTCTTACATGGGTATTATCATGTCGGTAGGCGTATCGGTAGCGAATGCCATATTGCTTGTTACCAATGCCGAGAACCTGAGAAAAAGGAGCGGCAATGCCATGGATGCAGCTGAAAAAAGCGCAGCCTCCCGGATACGTCCTATCCTGATGACCAGTCTGGCAATGATTGCCGGGATGATTCCGATGGCATTGGGAATGGGTGAAGCGGGAGAGCAGACTGCGCCTCTGGGCAGAGCCGTAATCGGTGGGCTCTTTGCATCCACATTGGCCACCCTGCTCATCCTTCCACTTATTTTCACGGCGGTAAGGGCAAAGGATTCTACCGAAAGTGCTTCCCTTGATCCGGAAGATGAAAACAGTCCGCTTTATCAATTGAACAGAACATCCAACAACGATTGAAAATAATACATCCATGAAAAATCATTTGATTCATATTTCATTTTCCGGGATCTTTCTGTTAGTACTCGCGTCCTGCGGAAACAAAACAGAACAGCCTAAAACAGAAACAGGAACAGCTGCTCCCAAAACAATGGTGATCCATAAGTCTGAACTAAGCCAGGGCATTCGCCTTCCGGGCGAGTTAAAAGCATTTCAGGAAGTGGATATCTATGCCAAACTGAACAGTTTTGTGAAAGAAGTAAAGGTTGACAGAGGCAGTCAGGTTAAACAAGGACAGGAGCTGATCCTGCTTGATGCGCCGGAATTGGATGCACAATATGCCGAAGCTCTTCAAAAACTAAGGAGTAAAGAAGCGCTTGCCCGATCCAGCACTTCATACTACCGCCGTTTGCTGATCACCAGTCATACACCGGGGACAGTTTCGGCCAATGACCTTGAACAGGCTGAAGCGAAAATGAATGCCGACAGTGCAGAAGTGAATGCAGTTAAATCGGCTTTTCAGGCTATCAGCGACCTGAAAAATTACCTGGTGGTAAAAGCTCCGTTTGATGGTATGATCAGTGAACGTAATGTACATCCAGGTGCGTATGCCGGCCCTTCTGGAAAAGGGTCCGATTTACCTATGCTGAGAATGGAACAGGAAGGATTACTCAGGCTTGTGATTGCCGTTCCTGAAATATACATTGGAGCCCTTCATGATGGATTACCTGTTAAATTCCGTGTCAAGGCTTTTCCTTCCGATACCTTTCAGGCTGTATTGAAAAGGGTTTCAGGCAAACTGGATGAAAAGACCCGTGCCGAGCTTATAGAAATGGATGTCGAGAATAAGGATCACCGGCTGTTACCGGGGATGTATGCCGAAGTGGAAATCGGGATGACCCGCCGTCAAATTGCTTTTGTGGTTCCTGCCACAGCTGTCATGACAAATACAGAAGGAGTGTTTGTAATCCGGATCCGGAAAGGGACAGCAGAATGGATTGCGGTAACCAAGGGAAACAGGGATAAAGAACAGATTGAAATTTTCGGGGCATTGGAGGATCAGGATGAAATCCTGTTGCAGGCCAGTGATCAGATCAGGAACGGACAGAGCCTGTAATGATCAGGCCCTTCTTTTTTCACTGAGGGTTCTGGCCATATTGACTATCAGCACAGGGCTGATAGGTTTGTGAATATATTCATCAGCGCCTGCATTCAGTGCTGCTATTGCTTTATATTCATCGGTATCGGCCGTAAGGACAATAATACCGGCATCGTCGAGTTCACGCATATCACGAATATGTTTACACATGAGCAGACCATCCATATCGGGCATCCATAAATCGGTTATGATAATATCCGGTACATGTTCTGTTGCCATACGGTATCCTTCCAGTCCGTTCCTGGCTACCAGCACATCAAACCCCGATTTTTTAAAATTATATGACAGTATTTCCAGGATGTCTTCTTCGTCATCAACAAGCAGAACCTTTTTCAAATCAACCAGTTTAAAATTCATTGTGCAATGATAGGTTCTTCATATTACGATACGATTAAGCCAAACCTAAGCCCAAATTATGAATACAGAATAGGATTATGTATTGCTCTGAAGAGCAATAATTTGCATATCCTCATTCAAAAGTGTGTATGTACTAATCCTGTTGATTAATTTCTAATACCGAAACAAAGATGTTATTTACTGATAAGCTCAATACTTTATTGTCAATAATGTATGAGCAGGAAGGATTCCGGGTCATGACGCCGGAAATGGTGCAGACACTTCTTACAAAGAGTGAATTTAAAAAGCATGCCCGTAAACTGGTGATTGACCGCTATGCCGTTTATATTGATAAAGACACTTTGCTTCTGTCGCTGACAAGCAAGGGTTCCGAATTCATCCGAAAAGGGGGGTATAAACCCGGAACCACTTCCGGCGTCCTGTTAGGTTTTCGTAAACGCGATATACTCATTACCTCCCTTTTCCTGTTGTTGGCTACCGTTATCATTCTGCTTATCTGCTTTTACCGGGTCAATTAATGTCCCCGGATAACCTGCTCACTGTCAACTCCTCCCTATATTTCTTCCAGGGTTTGAAGGTCGTCTGTGTAATTTTATTAATTCATTGTTAAATACCTCTTAACACGTTCACAATATTGTATCTGTTCCTTTACTGAAATTTATATTCAGAAAATGTCCAGAGATAAAATCAAAATCCTTGTAATAGACAATGATATACGGATTCACGAGTTTATACGTCAGAGCCTCCGCATGCTTAATGCCGATTTTCATTTCCATACCTCCCCCCGCCTCGGTCTGGAAGAAGCCGTAACCCTCAGCCCTAACCTGGTCATAATGGATATACTCAATCCGGAGATGGATGGAATAGAAGTTTGTGCCGAATTCAGAAGTTCCAGCCGGTTAAAAGATACACTGATCGCTTTTTTCACAACACGGAATGAAGATTATTCACAAATAGCAGGATTCAATGCAGGAGCTGATGATTATATTCTGAAACCTTGCCGTCCTCATCTGTTTTTTTCACGCATGAGAGCCTTGCTCAGACGCTTTAAGCTTCGTAACGAACACACTTCATCCCATGGTATTGCAGTTGACCGGGAGCGTTACCTGGTTAAGAAAGGGAGCAAGGAAATTTTGCTTCCCCGCAAGGAATTTGAACTGATGTCATTACTGATTTCATCTCCGCGGAAAGTGTTTACCCGTAAAGAAATTTATACGGAAGTATGGGGCGGGGACATGGATATGTCGAACCGGACAATAGATGTGCATATACGGAAACTGAGAGAGAAAATCGGGGAAGATCATATCAAAACCGTGAAAGGAATCGGTTACCGTTTTGAGAACTGACGAAACTTTTTGACCCGTTCATTTCCTGTTGTATTATCCTTAACTTTGATGCCGGAATCGCAAAATTCCAGCCATTTTCAGGATTGATACAGGATTTTTCCGGTATTAATCTCATGTAAATTAAATGTAAAATGATTAATATTAACTTAACTTGCTTTTAATTCGTCCCCGCTTCCCAGCAGGTACATTTGCAAAAAAAGATGGCTATGGAAAATTCTGAACTCAAAATCCTCCTTGTTGATGACGAACCGGATATTATTGAATTTTTAAGCTATAACCTTAAAAAGGAAGGATACCAGGTTTTTACAGCCCTCAATGGTAAAGATGCCATTACGCTGGCAAAAAAAGAACTTCCTCAGCTCATCCTCCTGGATGTGATGATGCCTGAACTGGATGGAATAGAAGTTTGCCGTGAACTCCGTCTGGCAAAAGGAATGGAAAATACGGTTATCGCATTTCTTACTGCCCGCAGCGAAGATTATTCGCATATTGCCGGCTTTGAAGCCGGAGCGGATGACTATATCAACAAACCTATCAAACCGCGTGTCCTTATCAGCCGTATCAAAGCCCTGCTCAGAAGAACACCGGCCGGTGTCATTCATGATGACAAGATGGATATGGGTGGTCTGCGTATTGACCGGGAAAGCTATCTCGTTATCCACAATGGCAATGAACTCAGTTTACCCAGAAAAGAATTTGAACTTCTTTCCCTGCTCGCATCCCGTCCCGGAAAAGTTTTCGGAAGAGATGAAATACTGGACAAGGTTTGGGGTGGAGATGTAGTTGTAGGCGACCGTACCATTGATGTTCATATCCGTAAACTCCGTGAAAAAATCGGGGATGATTTTATCCGAACCGTTAAAGGTGTAGGGTATAAATTCGAATTTTAATTCATGACCAGATCCTGGATCATTGCCTTTCTTATCGCCTTGTTTGCTTTCGCGGTACTGGCTTTGTCATCCTTAACATCTGATAAACCGGTCATAGCCATGCAGCATGACCTTTGGTTTTATTACCCCCTAGTATTCCTGCTGGTCCTTTTCTTCTCCTGGGCAATTATAGAATGGATCATCTTCCGCCGCATCCGTTCCGTTATCGGCGAACTCCGCAAACTGAAAGAACCTGCTCCGGGTAAAAAGAAGAAAGAATTATCAACCGATCTCCTTGATGTACTTAACCGGGAAGTGCAGGAATGGGCTGCTGAACGCAAGGAGGAAATTGACCACCTCAACCGTCTGGAAATGTACCGCAAGGAATATCTTGGCAATGTATCGCACGAACTCAAAACACCGATCTTCAGCATACAGGGTTATATACTTACACTGCTCGAAGGCGGGGTGGATGATCCTGCCATTAACCGTGATTATCTGCAGAGAGCGGAAAGAAGCGTAGACCGCATGATTGCCATTGTGGAAGACCTGCAAGCCATCACCCAGCTTGAAACAGGTGAGCTGGAACTGGATATTGACCGCTTCGAACTGGTAGCCCTGGCCAAGGATGTAATTGAAGCGGAAGAGATGAGAGCAAAAACCAGCCTGATACATATAGAGCTTGCTCCGGAACCCACCCATCCGGTATATGTGATGGGTGACCGTTTCCGCATTCGACAGGTACTGGTCAACCTTGTCATTAATTCAATACGTTACGGACGTGAGCATGGGGAAACAAAGATGAAAATTCATGATGCAGGAGACAAGATCATTGTCGAAGTGGCCGATAACGGAATCGGTATTTCAAAAAACCACCTGCCCCGAATATTCGAACGGTTTTACAGAGTCGACAAGAGCCGTTCACGTGCACAGGGAGGCACGGGACTTGGACTGGCAATTGTAAAACATATTATTGAAGCCCATAAACAGAATATAGAGGTCATCAGTACGGAAGGTGTGGGTTCTGTTTTTTCTTTTTCCCTACGCAAGGCCTGAAAGCTTTTTCAGACGTTCTCTCAGCAGGCTGTCATCCGGGATGCGGATTTTAAAGCCTCTCAAATTTTTCGCTTCCTCCAATGCCTTTTTCAGATCAAATGCAGCCTGCTCCTTGCCAAGGACATTTTCAAGTGATGTATGATACCTGCTTAGATATTCCTGTTCAGTCTGACCCGGAGTAGGAACCACGATACATTTGCATCCAAGCACAGCGGCATCCATCATGCCTGAATAGCCTGAACGGCATAAAACCAGCTCTGCTTCAGACAAGGCTTGTTCAAGTGCATTAGCTCCCAGGTGAGAATAAATATCCATCTTACCCTGATGCTCTTCTGTTTCCTCCTCTGTCCTGCCCAGCACCATCAGCGCCCTTCCTTGAAATCCTTCCAGCTCCTTCCTCACCTTCTGTTCAAGCACAGAACGCTGTGGCTCGGGTCCGGAAAGAATCACGACAAGATTATAACCGGAACCTGCAGAGGCTTTCTGTTTCCTGAAACGGGACAAGGGGCCTATAAAATACCGGTTCCCGTGGCTGCCTTTTCCATGCGAAAGCTCTCCTGAAAGATTATCAGGGCCTTCCGTATCCGGTATCCAGCATTCCCTGAAACGGCTTATGAACCGCTCATTCATGCGGTGCAGCAGAGAAGAGCCGAAGGGTGTCTGTATATAAATCTGGTGCGTGATGAAGATACAAGGCACTTGCTTGCTGTATAACCCGTAACGGTTATCGGATATCACCGCATCAAGTTGTTTCTCCCTGATTATGTTTTCTAGTACTATATGTTCCTTACGAATGCTTTTCAAAATAGAAGGAATAGCCAATGCCATATGCAATGCCATACTCCCTTTTGCCGGATAGCTGACCCGGTAACCCGGAAGCGGTATAAACTCAAGATGTGGAAACTCTTGTTGCAACAGCAACGCAGAACGTCCTTCTCCCGCAAGCACAGGTTGCATACCCAGTTCTTCCACCAAACGGATAAGCGGTATACAGCGGGTGGCATGGCCCAGACCCCAGTCTAACGGTGCTATCAGAATTCGTTTCAACGCTTGTGAGATCAGAGAGGTAAAGTTAAGAGAAAGATTCTTTTCTTATTTTCGCCCCTGTAAGCATAAGATGGCAAAGAAAAAACTTGAACGGTTCAGGGAAATTAAAACATTCCCTCATGTATTTGAATTCAACCACCATGAAATCGCCAAAGGGTTTCCCATGGCAGGGCATTGGGGGGAACAGTTTTTCATGAACGCCAACCCCATCGTACTGGAGCTTGGCTGTGGCAAGGGAGAATATACAGTTGGTCTTGCGACACGTTGGCCTGATAAAAATTTTATTGGCGTCGATCTCAAAGGCAACCGTATCTGGGTAGGAGCTAAACAAGCCCTCGATGCTTCACTGAAAAACACAGCCTTTATACGCAGCCGTATAGATTTTATTGACTATTGCTTTGCCACTGGCGAGGTGGACGAGATCTGGATCACCTTTCCCGACCCACAGCCTCAGAAAACAAGGGAACGCAAACGCCTGACCAGCATGCGTTTTCTGGACCGGTATCGCAAATTCCTCAAACCCGGAGGAACGATACATCTCAAAACAGATAGCAGCCTGCTCTACGAATATACACTTGAAGTGATACAGGAAAACCATTTCACACTCCTCACTCACACTCCCGACTTATACTCCGATCCTTCCCTGTTTGCACCAGAACTGACAGAGATCAAAACCTATTACGAAGGAATCTTCTCCGGAAAAGGGTTTAAGATCTGCTACCTTCAGTTCTCGTTTTAATCCAACATGCTGATTTAGAAGCACATTTACAAAAACAACATGAAACCATACCAAATCTGTACAATTCCCTTCGAAGGAGGTAATGCTGCGAAGGAAATATGTCGTGCTTCGAGCGAAGGAAGTAATGCTTCGAAGGAAATATATCGTGCTTCGATCGAATGAGGTAATCCTTCGAAGAAAATGTGTCGTGCTTCGATCGAAGGAGGTAATGCTTCGAAGGAACTGTGTAATGCTTCGAATGAAGGAGGTAATACTTCGAAGGAAACAGGTAATGCTTCGGGCGAAGGAGGTAATGCTTCGAAGGAAATGTGTCATGCTTCGGGCGAAGGAGGTAATGCTTCGAAGGAAATGCGTCGTGCTTCGATCGAAGGAAGTAATCCTTCTAAGGAAACTTGTCATCCTTTATTATTCATGGAATGTGTAAATTGCTTTTTTAATTGTCAACTGATCTTCGGTTCATGGAAAAACACAAGGACTTTTTCAAGGATGTATTTGATGTGGTCCGTCTGATTCCGAAAGGAAGAGTTACTTCCTATGGGGCCATAGCCCGTTATCTGGGTACCGGGAAATCATCGCGTATGGTAGGCTGGGCCATGAATGTATCCCACAGTCAGAAAAAACCTGTTCCAGCCCACAGGGTCGTGAACAGAGATGGGTTGCTGACAGGAAAAATGCATTTTGTACCCCCTGAACGTATGCAGCAATTACTCGAAAAAGAAGGAATAAAGGTAAAGAAGGACAAAATCGTGGATTTCCGGAAACATTACTGGGATCCGGGGATAGAACTGAGGCTCTGAACATCAAAAAAAAGGCAAATTAAGGCCGTGTTAAGCTATAGTTCTGCTAAATTTGCAGGAGATAAACGTGTAAATGAACTAACAAGATGAGTATTACGAAAGAACAAGTGCTGGATGCTTTACGCAATGTGGATGATCCTGATCTTCACAAAGACATTGTAACACTTGGAATGGTTAAGGATGTGGAAGTGTCGGGGAAGAATGTTTCCTTTTCTGTAGTGCTTACCACCCCGGCCTGCCCGATGAAGGAAATGATTCACAAAGCCTGTGTGAATGCAGTTTTGTATTACATAGATAAGGAAGCTCTTGTGAAAGTGAATATGACCTCGAATGTAACCAGTCACCGTGCACCCGATACCAGCACATTGGCCGGAGTAAAAAACATCGTTGCAGTAGCTTCCGGTAAGGGAGGCGTAGGCAAATCGACCATTGCCGCCAACCTGGCTGTAGGGTTGAGCAAACAGGGAGCCAAAGTTGGACTGATAGATGCTGATATATACGGACCTTCCATGCCCATTATGTTTGATGTGGAAAAAGGCCGTCCGAAAATGCAGAATATCAACGGTCGTGATCTGATGATACCTGTTGAAAGCCATGGAGTGAAAATTCTGTCAATCGGTTTCTTTGCTGAATCATCCCAGGCTATTGTCTGGAGGGGGCCTATGGCTTCCCGTGCACTTACACAGATGCTCACCGATACGGAATGGGGAGATCTGGATTACCTTATCATTGACCTTCCTCCGGGAACAGGAGATATTCACTTGTCCCTTGTAGGAGCTGTAAAACTTACCGGAGCCATCATTGTAAGTACACCACAGCAGGTGGCACTGGCCGATGCCGGCAAAGCTATCAGCATGTTCAGGATGCCTGCTATCAATGTACCTGTGTTGGGTGTAGTAGAAAACATGGCTTATTTCACTCCTGCCGAACTGCCGGAGAATAAATACTATATTTTCGGTAAGGACGGTGCCAAACGCCTGGCCGAACAATACCAGGTACCGTTGCTGGCTGAAATACCGCTGGTACAAAGCATTTGTGAAGCGGGCGATGCAGGTCGCCCGGCCGCTCTTCAAAATAATACACCACAGGCAACAGCCTTTATGGATATGGCCAAAGCCGTTGCACAGCAGATAGCCATTACCAATGCCGCCTTGCTGGCAAAGCCTGTTGCGGAAGTTAAACACGTTTGAACTATTTCTAATCAGCATGAACAAAGACCTTTTGATTCGGGTAGAAGAAGCCTTACAACAAATACGCCCTTATCTTGAAAAAGACGGGGGGAATGTTAGCCTGCTGGATATTACAGAAGATAATATAGTGAGACTGGAATTGCTGGGTGCCTGCAAATCCTGTTCCATGAGTATAATGACCATGAAAGCAGGAATAGAAGAAACCATTATGCGTTCTGTACCCGAAATTAAGTCTGTCATAGCCGTCAATATGCACGGGCAACCTGATACTACTTTCGCATCCTGATATGGATAATTTTCACGAAGACATTAACAAACTCCTGATTTCCCTGCTTGTAGGAAGCATCATCGGGGCTGAACGGGAATACAGGTCTAAGTCGGCAGGATTCCGGACCCTTATCATGGTTTGTGTTGGTTCCACCCTGTTCACCATTTTTTCCATCCGTATCGGCGGTACTAATCCCGACCGTATTGCAGCCAATATAATTACCGGAATAGGTTTTCTCGGTGCAGGAGCTATTTTCAGAAGTGAGAACGGGGTCAGCGGACTCACCACCGCCACCACCATCTGGATGGCTGCAGCACTCGGTATGGGTGTAGGTTCGGGTGAATATATTATCTGCTGTGTGGCTACGCCTGTTGTACTCGTCGTGTTGCTTATGTTTACACGTCTGGAAAAGTTTATTGATGATACGCATATGATTCGTACCTATAAAATCATTTTTCGTTACCATGCCGATATGTATGATCTGTTCGAAAAAAGATTCAGTGACTTCAACCTGAAATCAAGAGGAGGAAAGCTGACCAAGCGGGATGAGATGATTATCGGGACATGGGAACTTAAAGGCTCCCGTAAAAACCATGATCTATTAACCCATAACCTGACCCTTGACCAACAAATCAAAGAATTCGATTGCTGAAGCCAGCCCGGCTTGTAAGCAGATCCGTGATTTTAACAAAGGCCGTATCCCTGAGCTGCTGAAGCTCAAATACAAAGCCATGCGCGCTAACTCCTTCGGCTTCTTCCGGGGATCCTGCCATCTCTTTTATGCCGATTATGCAGCTTCTGCCAAACCCAAAGATCCTACACGGGCATGGATATGCGGTGATCTCCACCTTGAAAATTTCGGAACATTTAAAGGTGATAACCGGGCTGTCTATTTTGACATGAATGATTTTGATGAAGCTATTCTCGCTCCCTGTACCTGGGAAGTGGCCCGTGCACTGACCAGCATACACCTGGCAGCCCATACTTCCGGATTCAGCAATGCCAAAGCTGACTTGCTTTGCAAATCATTTGTCGAAACTTATGCTCAAACGCTCGCAACAGGCAAGGCCGGATCAGTGGAAAAGTCGACTGTTCGCGGGATCGTTAAAAAATTCCTTGTAACCCTGGAAGACAGGAAAAGGGAAGTTTTCATACAGAGCCGCACAGTGGTGAAGAAAGGAAAGCTCAAACTCAATATAGATCATAAACATGCGCTGCCTGTCAGCATAGCAAAGCGGGAGAAGCTGATTCACTTCATGGATGTATGGAGGGGCTCCCGTCCTGACCGTAAATTTTTCAAAGTGCTGGATGTTGCCGTACGTATTGCCGGCACCGGCAGTCTGGGGGTGGAACGCTATGTGATATTGGTATATGGTAACGGACCTGGTCAGCATTATCTGCTGGATCTGAAAACAGCGAGCCCGTCCTGTCTCCATCCGCATATAAAGATCAAACAGCCACATTGGAGCAGCGAAGCAGAACGTATTACCGAAGTACAGAAACGCGTCGAAGCTGTACCTCCTGCCCTGCTAAGCGATGTTCACTTCAATGGGCATTCCTTTATACTGAAAGAGCTGCAACCCACTTCTGACAAGATGCGCCTGGGTGTGTACGGAGGTAAATGGAAAAAGCTGCATGAGGTGATCTGTGCCATGGCACGGATCACGGCCTGGGGACATTTGCGTTCAGGAGGACGTCAGGGTTCCAGTATTGCTGATGAATTTATTGCCTTCGGCAAACAGGAAGCCTGGAAGAAACAACTGCTGAGCTTCGCTTCGAAATATAAAGATAAAGTGGAGAAAGATTATAAGGACTATTCGGAAGCCTTTGACAAGGGCTATTTCAAGATCCCGGAATAATTCAGTTGAATACAATACGAATCACAGACTGTGTTCCCTGGCAGCGCACAGCGATAAAATATAGTCCGGAAGCCAGATTACCCCTTTCAAGTGTAAACGGCCTTGCTGTTACCGTCTGGTAATGTCTGAGTTCCTGACCCATGCTGCTGTATAATACAAGTTCGGCCTTACCCTCTTCCGGTGAAGCCCATTCGAGCGTAACAGACGCCAATGCAGGATTCGGATAAGCTTGTAAGCTCAGGGCATGAACCTGTTCTTTTACTCCAAGGACAAAGCGGTTCCTGTAATTGCAGTGAAGGGTATCTCCGCAGGTAAAGGTGGCCAGAAAATTCCGTGTCAGATTCAGAGTAGTATCCAGAAATGCCGGCCCGGAACCCAGGGGGCTTACTTCAGGCAGATTATCCTGTTGAACATATTCATAAAAGCAGGTTGTGAGTCCCTGGTTGGAAGCACGCCTGATCACGTTGTAACTTCCTTGTACCTGTTTCACTTTAAAAGAACTTTCAAGGTACAGTGTGCCACTTCCATAAGGAATTGTTTTATCACTGTCACCATGAAAACAGATCACCGGTATGCCACCTGCATGAATCCAGCTCGTATCGGTTATGGCTCCGCAAATACTAATGACAGCACTTACATTGGAAGGCACCGGGGTGGTGGTTGCGGTATAATACTTTGTTCCGCTCAGGCCCTGGAGGCCGCCGCCCATACCGGTCTTGGTGGTATCGCACCAAAGCGGAAAATCGCTCATGCTGTTCAGATAGGCAAGGTGCAAGGCAACCATACCCCCAGTTGACGTTCCCCCAAAAAATATCATGCTTGTATCAATTCCATAAGGATTTCCATTGGCAAAGCTGTTCCGGAAAAAACGAACAGAAGCCCTTGCATCCTGCATGGCGCGTATCAAAGCTCTGGTAACAGTAAGCGTATCGGGGCCGGGTGTGGGGTAATTATCCAGTCCTTCCCGGTAGTTGATAGAAGCGACAACATATCCCATTCTTGCAAAACTTTGGCAAAGCGGAAGAACATCCTGATCCATTTTATCGCCTTGAATAAAATCACCGGCATGAGCCCATATAATAAGAGGTCGGGCATGGGGGTTGGGGTCACTTTTGGGGAAATGAAGGTCCAGTTTAAGCGTATCCGACACTCCGTTATAATCCAGGTTCAGTCCATAAATGACATCAGCCTTAGCAGAATCCTGAAAAAGGTAATCCCGGTAACGGGCACCTGTACACTGAGCTGTTGAAGACAGGGCAGAAAACATCAAAATGCCTGTAAATGAAAGTATTGCGACTAATCTCATCATTGTTCCCTGCTTTGATTGAATTGAATCAGGGCGTAAAAATAAGGATTATAAATGAAGGAGGAGGAATAAGGAGTTTTTTTGGCTACAATTGCTTAAATTTGCTGTACATACATCTAACGTATGTTTAGCGTTTGATTATCTAAATGATCAGAACGGTCAAAATAAAGATTAAAAAGGTCATCAAAGCTGATGATCCTATCATCGCAGAAGCGCTCCGCAAGAAGGAGGCAAACGTTGCGATTAAGCAGCGCATTGCTGCAAGGAAGAAGGCTTCCCAAAGCTAAAGTCAATTTTTTTTCCTATGCCCGATTCTTATGCCTATGTTATCAGGGCTCCCAATGAATATTTTTTTACTTCTGATTTTGGCTCTGCATATACTATTGTGTTTAGTCCTTATCGAGAATTGAAACTTTCTGAAAATTTTCAGGATAGTATCTTTAATGTAACGCTGGTATCCTCTGCCGAGAAACGACCTCCCAAAGATTATACAGTTTCCAGAACGGTAAGAGATATTTTTTTTGATTTCTTCTCAAAAAGGAATGTGTGTTTAATATATATGCCCGACTTCTCTGATGGAAAACATAAAATCAGGAATGAACTATTTAAAAGATGGGTAAAACATTATGATTTGCATGATAAATTTGAATTGATTTCAATCGAATTGGAGTATGAAGCCCATAGTTTGTCAATTTATACCAATATAATTTATTTAAAGGATTACCCCTTCCAGAATGAAGTATTGGCTGCTTTTCAGAGGAAAATTGAAGAATATGAAGGCATAAAATGATATTTTTCACAAAAACTGACCCTTAAGCCTTAATAATTTTTGCCGGCTTAATAATTTTTCATAATTTCGCCCTCCCCAAATCATAAATGGGGATTAACACATTCATAAAAAACCCTAATAATGTACGCAATTGTAGAAATAGCCGGGCATCAGTTTAAGGTTCAAAAGAACCAAAGAGTGTATGTACACCGCCTGGAGGCTAGCGAGGGTTCCAATCTGGAGTTCGACAAGGTATTGTTGATCGACAACGACGGTAAAATCGTAGTTGGAACACCGAATGTGGATGGTTACCGTGTAGCAGCTCAGGTGCTTTCGCACTTGCAGGGCGACAAGGTGATTGTCTTCAAAAAGAAACGCCGTAAAGGCTATGCCAAGAAAAACGGACACCGTCAGCAACTGTCGGAAATCCTGGTTCAGGACATCCTGGCCAAAGGAGAAACCCTGAAAGCTGCCGACAGCAAAGCAGTAGCTTCCAAACGTTTAAAAACTGCACCGGTAGCCAAAGCAAAGAAAGTAGCGGCTCCTGTTGAAGTGGAAGAAGTGGAAGCCAAGGCACCTGTAAAGAAAGCCCGTAAAAAGAAAGCTGAATAAGCCCGGCACTTCAAACAGTCATAAACAGAATTTAAAAACAAGATACAATGGCACATAAAAAAGGCGAAGGCAAGGTAAAAAACGGCCGCGAATCGCACGCTAAACGCCTCGGCATCAAAGTATACGGTGGGCAGCTGACCATTGCCGGGAATATCATCGTCCGCCAGCGCGGAACCGTTCACCATCCCGGCGAAAATGTAGGCATAGGTAAAGATCATACCCTTTTTGCCCTCATCGACGGCAAAGTGGCTTACAAGAAAAAAAGAAATAACCGCTCTTACGTATCCGTTATTCCTGCTACTGCGGAATAAGCCGGTTATTCTGAACTTTTATGAAATCCTCCCGGTCGATACCGGGAGGATTTTCTTTTAGTAAATTTGCCAAACACCCTACACTTAATTTTATGCTGCAACTTCAATACATACGTGATAATAAAGAAGAAGTCATCACCCGTCTGGGTGTTAAGAACCTGGATGCCCGGGAGGCCGTTGAGAAGATCCTTGATATGGATACCCAGCGCCGCAAATTCCAGAATGAACTGGATAACCATCTCAATGAAGCCAATACCCTGGCCCGTCAGGTAGGTGAACTGATGAAAACCGGAAAGAAGGCTGAGGCTGAAACGTTGAAAGCACAAAGCTCCGGACTTAAGGAACAAGCCAAAAAACTGGAAGAGACCTTACGAACCAGCGAAGAGGAACTGAACAAGTCCCTTGTCCTGCTTCCGAATATTCCTTACAAGCTGGTACCAAAAGGCAAAACACCGGAAGAAAATGAAACGGTGTTTTCCTGGGGTGAAGTTCCACTCCTGCCTGATAATGCACAGCCTCACTGGGAACTCATTACAAAATACAACCTCATTGATTTTGAACTGGGCGTTAAACTGACTGGTGCCGGTTTTCCGGTGTATACCAACAAAGGTGCGCGATTACAAAGAGCCCTTATCAATTTCTTCCTCGATCGGGCCACTGCTGCAGGGTATATGGAAGTACAGCCTCCCATTCTTGTTAACGAAGCCTCGGGCTTCGGAACCGGACAGCTCCCTGATAAGGAAGGACAGATGTATCACGTAGGGGTCGACAACCTCTACCTCATACCTACCGCCGAAGTGCCTATTACCAATATGTACAGGGATGTGATCCTGAAAGCGTCACAGCTGCCTATAAAAAACTGTGGGTATACACTTTGCTTCCGCCGCGAAGCAGGAGCGTGGGGTGCTCATGTACGCGGACTGAACCGCTTACACCAGTTCGACAAAATTGAAATTGTCCAGATCGCCCATCCTTCCAAATCATACGAGATCCTGGAAGAAATGCGTGAATATGTGGCCGGCATCCTGAAGGAGCTGCAACTGCCCTTCCGCACCCTCAGGCTTTGCGGGGGTGATATGAGTTTTGCTTCTGCCATGACCTATGATATGGAAGTGTACAGCGCGGCTCAGAAACGCTGGCTGGAAGTGAGCTCTGTTTCCAATTTCGAATCCTTTCAAAGCAACAGGCTTAAACTTCGCTATAAAGAAGCCGAAGGCAAGCCTGTACTGGCTCATACCCTCAACGGAAGCGCCCTGGCATTGCCAAGGATTGTGGCTGCCTTGCTGGAAAACAACCAGACTCCGGAAGGTATACGCATTCCTAAAGTTCTTGTACCTTATACCGGATTTGAACTGATTTCCTGATGATACGTTATATCTGTCTCTGCTCAATCGCTCTGTTGCTGTGCTCTGCTCTGCTCCTTTCCTGCAGTAGTTCGCCTAAACATCCGGCTGAACTGGTTTCGGCCGACAGCCTGTACCTGGTTGTAAAAAAGCTGGACTCGCTCCGCAAGCATACCGATACCGTTCAGATCAGAAAAGCTTTACGTGCTGTTACCTATAACCTGGCCTATATACAGCTTAACCGTACTGATACCCTCAGTAAGGAAGAAGGATACCGCCTGTCACGGTATAACAACCTTAAAAAACCTTTCCTGGTGTATCTTAGTACAAACCGCCTCCTGGCTGAAAACATTGACAAGGAAAAAAAACAGTGTGAGAATCTGGCTCATGACCTGAGGCACAATACCCTGGATTCAAAACTCGATGCACATAACTGCCTGATGACTGAAATGCGCCGGGTTGCCGGACTGTGTAATTCAGCAGGTTCCATCTTCCCTATGATTCAGCAGACTTTCACACAGATTACTTCACTCGACTCGGTCATCGTCAAAGAGGTGGATGCCCTCAAGGCAAAAGGCGGAAAAGAACCTGTGGATATTGACAAGCTTTCCCAATCCGGAACAGATAATGACTAAGGCTCGTTTTCATTTTCGATTGCTTATCTGTCTGCTGGCCTTCGGCCTGCACTTTTCTGTTTTCTCCCAAACAACAGGTGACAAGCCTACGGAAGATGAACAGTTGGCTGTTCAGTATTACCAGGCCGGGGAATTTGACAAGGCCCTCATTTATTATGAAAAACTGTTTAACAAAAAACAAAGCGAACTCTATTACTCCTACTATATCGATTGCCTCATCCATACCAAGGATTTCAAAAAAGGAGAGAAAATCATCCGTCGCCAGATAAAGAATTTTCCTTATGACCTGAAATACGAAGTTGATCTGGGTTCATTGTATAAAGCCCAGGGCCTTGACGACAAAGCCAAAAAACAATACGAACAGGCTGTTCATGATCTTTCTCCCAACCAAAACCAGGTGTTTGACCTGGCCAAATCCTTTCTTGCTTTAAAGGAATATGATTATGCCATAGAAACTTATCTGAAAGGAAGAAAGCTTATCAATTTTTATCCTTTCAATTTTGAACTCGCAGAAATCTATGAGATCAAAAAAGATTATGTCGGTATGATCAATGAATACCTGGATGCCATAGGCTATGATGAACGTTCCATTCAGAATGTACAGAATATGCTTCAGGAAAAATTCGACAATACAGGGGATCAGAAAAAAAACGCCCTCCTCAAAACCGAATTACTCAGGCGTGTACAGAAAGACGGGGACCGCACCATTTATTCCGAACTCCTGCTGTGGATGCTGATGCAGCAAAAAGATTTTGATGCCGCTTTTGTACAGGCCAAAGCGCTTGACAAACGCAAAAAAGAAGAAGGCACACGTGTTATGGCTCTTGCATCGACCTGTGTTTCGAACGAAGATTATGAGACTGCCATTAAATGCTACAAATATGTGATCAGCCTGGGGCCTGAAGGATTCTTTACCCAGCAGGCCCAGATGGAATTGCTTACAGCCATGAACCGCCGTACAATAAGTAAAGGCACCTGGTCAAAATCCGATTTGACGGATCTTGAAAAACAATACCAGCAAACCCTGCATGACCTGGGTAAAACACCGGCTACAGCAAAGAGCATACATGAACTGGCCCACCTCGAAGCCTTTTACCTCTACAATACCAAATATGCAACCGAACTCCTCAACGAAGTAATCGATATGCCCCAGGTAAGCCCGATAATACAGGCTGAATGCAAACTGGAACTGGGTGACATTCTCTTGCTCTCAGGAGAAGTATGGGAAGCATCCCTTAAATATTCACAGGTTGAGAAAACCTACAAACATGATCCGATCGGGCAGGAAGCAAAGTTCAGGAATGCCAAGGTGGGTTATTATACAGGAGATTTCAAATGGGCCCAGGCCCAGCTTGATGTACTCAAAGGGGCCACCTCCAAACTCATCGCCAATGACGCCATGGAACTTTCCCTGTTCATCAGCGAAAATATGGCAGAAGATTCCAACGTAGTCCCCATGATGATGTATGCCCGGGCTGAACTGCTTTCTTTTCAGAATAAAGATGAGGAAGCCTTCTCAACCTTTGATTCCATCAACAAACTCTTCCCTAACCACGCCCTCAGTGATGATATCCTCTTTAAAAGAGCCGGCATAAAACTCAGGGAAGGGCATTTTGATGACGCTGTCGTTTATCTGCAAAAGCTGGTTAGTACTTACAGCTCCAGCGTCCTTGCCGATGACGCATTGTATAGGATGGGCGTCATCTACGAAGAGCAACTGAAGAACAAAGAGAAGGCTATGGAATGTTATCAGGAACTCCTGACTAAATATCAGGGAAGCACTTTTGGAGTGGATGCCCGTAAACGTTTCAGGGCTTTACGCGGAGATACGGTTAACTGAAGAACAGGATTATGATAATATACAATGTCACCGTATGTATTGATCACGATGTGCAGACAGAATGGTTGAAATGGATGCGGGAAACGCATATTCCGGATGTGATGAAGACAGGATGTTTTATTGAAAATAAGATTTGCAAAGTCCTCGTTGATGAAGACTCCGGTGTTACCTACTCCATTCAATATACCTGCAACAGCATGAACGAACTGGAAGAATACCGGCAAAAGCATGCTCCCGGCTTGCAGAAAGACCATAACGAGCGGTTTAAAGATAAGTTTGTTGCGTTCCGAACCCTTTTGGAAGTGCTGGAATGACTGTAAGAGCGAAGAAACATCTGGGGCAGCATTTTCTCAAAGATGAGCAGATCGCACAGGATATTGTAAACAGCCTCAGCAAAAAGGGTTATACCGATGTACTTGAAATTGGCCCCGGCATGGGTGTGCTGACCAAATACCTGCTTGAAGATCCACTCCTGAAAACAACAGTTATTGATGTGGACCGGGACTCCATAGCATGGCTCAGGGTTCATTTTCCTGCCTTGAACGACCGTATCATTGAAGGCGATTTTCTGCAGTATCCTTTTCAGGAAAAGTTTAACGGTCCGTTCGCCATCATCGGTAATTTCCCTTACAATATATCGACCGAAATTCTGTTCCAGGTGCTGGAGCACAGGAATCAGATACCGGAAGTGGTGGGAATGTTTCAGAAAGAAGTTGCCGAACGTCTGGCAGCCCCTCCGGGAAGCAAGACCTATGGCATTACCAGTGTCCTGATACAAGCCTGGTACACGATTGAATACCTCTTCACCGTTCATGAACATGTATTCCAGCCACCGCCTAAAGTCAAATCGGCAGTCATACGGCTGAAACGTAACGAAATACAGGATCTTGGCTGTAATGAGGCACTCTTTATACGGGTTGTAAAAACAGCCTTCAACCAGCGCCGTAAAACATTGCGCAATGCGCTCCGAAGCCTTATTCATAATGATGAGGTGCTGAGTCATCCTTTCTTTGCTTTGAGGGCGGAAAGACTCAGTGTTAAAGATTTTGTTGAATTGACATGCCTATTGGGATAAAGCCTAAATTTGGGAATTAACGCATTAAACCGGAATCTCTGATGTCATTTCAACTTACAAAAGAGCATTTCACCAAGCTCAGGGATGCCATTCAGGCCGGCAATGACGCATTCATCAATGCCTTCCTGGAAGAACTCCATGCCTCCGATATTGCGGAAATATTCAATGAGCTGAATCTGGAAGAAGCCAAATTCATTTACAAACACCTGAGCGACGAAGAAGCCGGTAAGGTGCTTGTTGAAATGGATGAGGATATACGGGAACGTTTCCTGGCTTCCCTCACCTCGAAAGAGATTGCCGAACAGTTTATTGATAATATGGAGTCGGATGATGCTGCCGACGTAATAGCCGAACTCCCCGACAAGGTTCAGGGTGAGGTACTGGCCCATATTGAAGATTCGGAACAGGCCAGCGATATTGTTGATCTGCTCAATTATGACAAGAACACGGCCGGCGGTCTGATGGCCAAAGAGCTTGTTGAAGTGAATGTAGCGGGAACGATGCTCGACTGTGTACGATCACTGAGAGAACACGCTGATGATATTAAACACATCTATGCCATTTATGTGGTTGATGATACGGAGAAACTGGTAGGTCTCATTTCCCTCAAAAAGGTACTGACTACTCCTTTGCGTACTCCCATACGGGATGTTTTCAATACGGAAATCATTTCCGTAAAAGTAAATACGGATGCAGCTGAAGCTGCCCGTATCATGGAAAAATATGACCTGGTCGTATTACCTGTTACCGATCTGATAGGAAGGCTTGCAGGACGCATAACTATTGACGATGTGGTGGATGTGATCCGCCAGGAAGAAACGGAAGATGTTCAGAAAATGGCTGCCGTCGAAGTACTGGATGAGCCTTATATGACCATTCCGCTCTGGCCCCTGATCAAGAAACGTGTTGGCTGGCTCATCATCCTCTTCGTAGGTGAAAGCTTTACTGCAACAGCCATGAGTTTCTTTGAAGGACAGATTGAAAAAGCTGTCGTCCTGGCCCTCTTCGTTCCCCTCATCATTTCCAGCGGTGGTAATACCGGCTCACAGGCTTCCACACTTATCATCCGGGCCCTGGCTCTTGGTGAAGTAACAATACGGGAATGGTGGAGAATCGTCAAAAAAGAAATCGTTGTTGGCTTCAGCCTTGGCCTTATTCTGGGTGCTATCGGATTCATACGCATTGCCCTCTGGTCGGCCATCTTCAAAAACGTTTATGGGGATCATTGGCTCATGGTAGCCGTTACGGTGAGCGTATCTCTGGTAGGTGTAGTACTGTGGGGAAACCTGAGCGGATCTGTACTGCCCATTGTGCTTAAGAAATTCGGGCGGGATCCTGCCGTCTCTTCCGCTCCTTTTGTAGCTACCCTGGTGGATGTAACCGGACTGGTTATTTATTTCTCCGTTGCCACCCTGATGCTGAGAGGAATATTGCTTTAACATGAAACCGCTTGTCCTTTTCATTGATTCCAATCACCCTGCTCTTCACACAATGCTCGGAGAAGCCGGTATTCAGTGTGATCTGAATTATCACTGGACACGGGAGGAGATAGAAGCTCATCTGCCCCTTTACGACGGTATTGTAATCCGCAGCCGCATCCGCCTCGATAAAGCCCTTATCGACAAAGGAACCAGGCTTCGGTTTATTGCAAGGGCTGGAGCAGGAATGGAGAACATTGATGTGGCTTACGCCGAAAGCAAAGGCATTCGTTGCCTGAATTCTCCGGAAGGCAATAAAGATGCCGTTGCTGAACATGCCCTGGGTATGCTTCTTTCTTTATTCAACAACTTGTGCCGCGCCAACAGGGAAGTAAGGGAGATGCAGTGGAACCGGGAAGCCAACAGAGGAATAGAGCTGATGGGTAAGACAGTTGGAATTATAGGATACGGAAATATGGGAATGGCATTTGCCCGCCTCCTGAAAGGGTTTGATGTAACGGTGTTGGCTTATGACAAATACAAACAAGGATTCAGTGATGAATATGCCCTTGAATCTTCCCTTGAAAAAATAAAACAGGACGCCGACATCCTCAGCCTGCATGTACCCCTTACCGATGAAACCCAATACATGGCAGATGATGCATTCTTCAGAGCCTTCCGTAAAAACATATACGTGATCAATACGGCCCGGGGTAAGGTCCTGAATACGGAAGATCTTCTGAAGAACCTGGAAAGCGGAAAAATTCGTGGTGCCTGTCTTGACGTACTGGAATACGAAGCGCTTTCGTTTGAAAATATTGCAACGGAAAAAGCGCCTCCGGCATTCCTTAATCTGCTTAAATCAGATAAAGTTATGCTCTCTCCCCATATTGCAGGATGGAGCATTGAAAGCAATGAAAAAATAGCGAGGGTCCTGGCCGGGAAAATAATCCGGCTTATACGAAAGTCTTAATCACCCCGTACAACGAGCTGGACGGTATACCGGCTCTTCACCTCCAACAACACCTTCTTGCCGATACAAACCCTGTCTATCGTTGCCTGGTCATAATAGCGTATGGTGATCAGCTCCACATCATCATTATACAATACCCGGTAGTCAGCCTGTAATGCCTTGATGAGTGCCGGTGTTTTCCGGCTGTCATTATCGGCACAGATGGAAAAACTGATGGCCGAATTCTGCATCGTGTTTATCTTCACCTTATGCTCTGCAAAAATCCGGAAGATACTGCTCATGTTCTCCTCCACAATAAAGGAAAAATCTTTGGGCGAAAGGGAAATGAGGAGTTGGTTGACTTTAAAGATAAAGCAGGGAACGGGGAGCGGTGCCTGGGCACTATTGATCAGTGTGCCTGGTTCACGCGGGGCCAGAAAAGACCTTACATAAAGCGGAATATCCTTATTCTGTAAAGGCTTGATGGTCTTGGGATGAATCACCGTAGCTCCGTAATAAGCCAGTTCAATGGCATCCTGATAGGACAGCTGATCAATCCTTTTTGTTTCGTCAAACCATTTAGGATCTGCATTGAGCACACCCGGAACATCCTTCCAGATGCTCACACTTTCAGCATTCGTACAAAAGGCCAGGATGGCAGCTGTATAGTCAGATCCTTCCCTGCCCAGTGTAGTGGTATAGTTTTCAGCGTCTCCACCAATAAATCCCTGTACAAGCACAACCTGCGTATCGCTTTGTTCCAGAACAGGCAGGATGGCCGACCGGATGTTCTCAGCCGTCTGATCCCAGTCTACCTTGCCTTCTCTCCATGTTGAATCTGTCCGGATAAGATCACGGGCATCCCACCATCTTGTCCTGATCGGCTGTTCATTCAGATAAGCGGCAACGATACGGGTAGCCAGCATTTCTCCAACCGAAACGATCTGATCATACTCCTTGTCAAAACCATTTTCGGCCTTGCCTTCAATAGCCCATTCAAGCTCCACAAATGTATTGTGAAGTTCATCATGTACAGGGTGGGTGGAGAGTGGGAATAATTCCTTCGCAATCTGTTTATGGTAATCCTTTATTTCTTCCAGGATTGCTTCTTTCGTATCACTGCACGCATAAAAAGCCTCACATAGCTTTTCCAGGGCATTGGTTGTTTTACCCATTGCCGATATAACAACGATGAGTTTATCCAGGGGAAAAAGGCGGATGATCTCCGCCACATTCCTTACACCTGCCGCATCCTTCACAGATGCCCCGCCGAATTTGAATACTTTCATACACGTAAGATTCAAAAGGAATTGATCTGTTCTTCTGTCAGGCGGCAGCTGATCCATTCCTTCATGAACTGGGTATCATAATTTTCATAGAAACGTATAGCCGGAGCATTCCAGTCCAGAACCTGCCACTCAACCCTTTTCACCCGCATCTGTTTAGCAGCTTTCACGACTTCTGAAAACAGTTTCTTACCTATCTGATACCTCCTGAATGATTCAGTGACGATAATATCTTCCAGAAAAACACATTTCCCTTTCCAGGAACTGTATTTGATATAATATAAGGCCATGCCTACAATACGTTCATCTGTCTCAGCAACAACAAAACGGAATATGGGGCGTTCCCCGAAACCGTCTTCTTCCAGATCCTCCAGAGATACTTCAACTTCATCTGTTGCTTTTTCAAATGTTGCCAATTCGCGGATAAGACCAAGTATGGCAGGCAGGTCTTCTTTATATCCTTTCCTGATTTTTATTTCCATGGGCGTAAAGATAAAAAAATGCCTTTCCTGTGCGAATTATTCCGATATTTGGAGTATCAACCAACGATTTATCATTCATGAGCAAGGTAAAGACACTCGGACAGTTTATCATCGAAAAGCAAAGCGACTTTCCTTATGCTAAAGGAGAGTTTTCACGCCTTCTGAGAGATATCGGTATTGCAGCAAAAATCGTAAACAGGGAAGTGAATAAAGCCGGACTGGCTGATATTCTGGGTGAAGCCGGAGAGACCAATGTACAGGGTGAAAATGTGAAGAAGCTGGATGTATTTGCCAATGAACAGTTTATTGCCGCCCTTACCGTAGGAGGCGAAGTTTGTGCCATCGTATCGGAAGAAAATGAAGATATGATCCTGGTCGATAATATTCAAAGCCGTAATGCCAAATATGTAGTGGCTATTGATCCCCTCGACGGATCATCCAATATCGATGCCAATGTATCTGTAGGAACCATTTTTTCCATATACCGCCGCACCTCACTGAGCGGTCCCGGCAAGCTGGAAGACTTTCTCCAGCGCGGAACCGATCAGGTTGCAGCAGGCTATGTTATTTACGGCTCATCTACCATGATGGTCTATACCACCGGTAAGGGAGTCAATGGCTTTACACTGGACCCTTCCATCGGCGAATTTTGTCTTTCTCATCCTAATATTAAAATAGCACCTACCGGCAAAATCTATTCCATCAACGAAGGATACTATGTACATTTTCCCGATGGAGTGAAGAAATTCATCAAATGGTGTCAGGAAGAAGACAAAAAGACCAATCGCCCCTATTCTTCCCGTTATATAGGTTCGGCTGTGGCCGACATACACCGGAATCTTCTCTATGGAGGTATCTTTATTTACCCTACTACTGCACAAGCTCCAAAAGGCAAACTTCGTCTCCTCTATGAATGCAACCCCCTTGCCTTCATCCTTGAACAGGCAGGCGGCAAAGCCAGCGATGGCAGCAAACGTATCCTGGAAATCGATGTCAAATCACTCCATCAGCGTACCCCTGTCTTTATCGGTTCGTCCGAAATGGTTGAAATGGCTGAGGATTTTATGCGTAAGTATTCTACCATAGAAGCAAAAAACTGAAAATCTTCTTTACTGCAAATTTCCCTGCCCTTTAAGATAGGACAGAATGCCTATCTTTGCCTGTACGTTATTTCAGCGAGAAGAATTGAATTTAGAAGAATTAGTCCGGCTATATGTTGCTGAGCTGAGAACCGCTGAAATCGCGAAAGCACTGAAAAGCCCTTCCCGGATACACCTGAAAGGGCTGGCAGGTTCAGCGCTGAGTCTGGTATCCAATGCTGTTTATCAGGTCAGCCGGCAAACTCAACTTTTTATCCTCAGCGATAAAGAGGAGGCTGCCTATTTCCTGAACGATCTGGAAAATCTCTGTGGCAAAGAACAAACACTCTTCTATCCCGACCCTGCAAAGCTTCCTTACCAGACAGAAGAAACGGATAATTCCAATGTACTGCTCCGGACAGAAGTCCTCAACAGGCTTCTGAAAGCAGATGAGAAACACCCCCTGCTGATTGTCACCTACCCCGAAGCCCTTTCAGAAAAAGTCCTGACCCGGGAACAGCTTGCCGACAACACCCTTGAGTTAAGACAAGGTGAAAAACTCAGTATAGAGTTTATCTGCGATGTACTCAATGAATATGGATTCAGGCGTACAGACTATGTCCTTGAACCCGGACAGTTTTCCATACGCGGTGGTATTGTGGATGTATGGTCATTCAGTTTCGACTACCCCTACCGCATAGAATTCACCGGCGACGATACGGATTCCATCCGAAGCTTTGACCCCACTACCCAGCTGAGCATTACATCCTATACACACGTCAGCATCATCCCTAATATCAGGGAAAGGGAACTGACAGAAAGCCGTCAGAATTTTCTGGAATATATCCCCTCCGGCACCGCGCTCTGGTTTGACAATATCAGCCTTTGCAGGGAATCACTCCGCAAACAATCCGATATTGCTCAGACAGCCTTTGATAAGATCCAGAGCCCCCTCCAGCACCAGTTACCATCCGAACTTTTTGTTTCACCTGAATCCTTTACTGAAAAACTCACTATGTTTCCGGTTGTAGAATGCGGAAACTATTTTGAATATAAGCCGGATCAGACTTTCACCTATCATTGCAGCCCCCAGCCTGCCTTTCATAAGAACTTTGAAATGCTGATTGACCACCTGAAGGCTTGCACAGAAAAAGGTTATAAAAACATCATTTGCTCCGATACGGCCAAACAGCTCGAACGTCTCTATTCCATTTTTGAAGATATAGGCAAAAGCATAGACTTTCATGCTATCCATACCTCCATGCACCTGGGCTTTACGGATCATGAACTGAAAATAACGTGCTTTACAGATCACCAGATTTTTGAACGATACCACAAATACCAGATTAAGAATGCTTCCTTCAAAAAGAAAGAAGCCATCACCCTTAAAGAACTCCAGGATCTTAGTCCGGGCGACTATGTGACCCATATTGATCACGGCATTGGGCGTTTCGGCGGACTGGAGAAGATTGATGTGAACGGTAAAATGCAGGAAACAATACGCATCGTTTACCGTGATAATGATATCCTGCATATCAGCATTCACTCCCTGCACCGTATTGCCAAGTATTCAGGCAAGGAAGGAAGCATTCCGCGCATTGACAAACTCGGCTCCAATACCTGGAGCAACCTGAAACAGAAGACGAAGAAGAAAGTCATTGAAATAGCTTTTGACCTCATCCAGTTATATGCCAAAAGAAGGGCTCAGCAGGGTTTTCAGTTTTCACCCGATAATTATCTTCAGAATGAACTGGAGGCTTCTTTCATTTATGAAGACACCCCGGATCAGGTAAAGGCGACAGCCGATGTAAAACGGGATATGGAAAAACCTTATCCCATGGATCGTCTGGTTTGCGGTGATGTCGGTTTCGGTAAAACAGAAATAGCCATACGGGCTGCTTTCAAATCGGTATGTGACAGCAAGCAGGTGGCTGTACTTGTGCCCACCACTATCCTCGCTCTTCAGCATTACAAAACATTCAGGGAACGGATGAAGGATCTGCCCTGTACTGTTGAATATATAAACCGCTTTCGTTCCTCCAAAGAACAAAAAGATATCCTTGAAAGACTTGAAAAAGGGAAGGTGGATATCCTTATCGGCACTCATAAACTCGTCGGGAAAGAAGTGAAATTCAAGGATCTTGGACTCCTGATCATTGATGAAGAACAGAAGTTCGGTGTCAGTGTCAAAGATAAACTCAAGACCATGAAGGTGAATGTGGATACCCTGACACTCACTGCAACACCTATCCCTCGCACGCTTCAGTTCTCCATGATGGGAGCACGCGACCTTTCCATTATAACGACCCCTCCTCCCAACCGTTATCCGGTGCTTACCGAGCTTCATAGTTTCAATGAGGAAATCATCCGGGATGGTATCATGCATGAATTTAAGAGAGGGGGACAGGTATTCTTTGTCCATAACCGCATTTCCAACCTGCCGGAAATTGCCAGCCTGATTCAGCGACTGTGCCCCGGGGTTAAAGTAGCCGTAGGGCATGGACAGATGGAAGGACATAAGCTGGAAGAAATCATGCTGGGTTTTGTTGACGGGCACTACGATGTGCTGGTATCGACTACCATCATTGAATCAGGCCTGGATATCTCCAATGCAAATACCATATTTATAAATGAGGCACATCTTTTCGGACTGAGTGATTTGCATCAGATGAGGGGACGGGTGGGGCGGTCGAACAAAAAAGCCCACTGCTTCCTTATCACCCCTCCGGTAAGTGTGCTTACCGATGAGGCCCGGAAAAGGCTTAAAGCTATTGAGGAATTCGCTGAACTTGGCAGCGGATTCCATATCGCCATGCGTGATCTGGATATACGCGGTGCCGGAAATCTGCTCGGAGGCGAGCAAAGCGGATTTATCAATGATATAGGTTTTGATGCCTATCAGAAAATTCTGGACGAAGCAGTGGAAGAGCTCAAAGAGACAACGTTCAAAGGCCTGTTTGAAGGCACCGAGGATTCCTTCACCCATAAGCGCCGAAAAAAAACCGGCACAGACGTTTTCGTAAAAGATACGCAGGTGGATACGGACCTTGAAATTCTTATCCCTGAATCCTATATTACCAATATCACGGAAAGGCTGAGTCTGTACCGTGAGCTCGATGAGCTGACTACAGAAGAAGATTTACACAGCTTTGAAAACCAGCTGAGAGACCGGTTTGGCCCTGTTCCGGGCCCTGCCCTTGAACTGATTGATACGGTAAGACTGCGCAGAATGGCTATGGCCATTGGTTTTGAAAAACTAATACTGAAAAACCGGAAAATGACCGGATTCTTTGTCTCCACTCAGAACTCACCTTTTTACCAGAGTGATTCGTTTTCGGCTGTACTGCGCTTTGTACAACAAAATCAGAAAACGGCTAGTATGAAAGAAGGGCATAATAAACTTACCCTGACATTCCCGAACATAAGCTCTGTCAGGGATGCCATGAATGCCCTCGAGCCGGTGCTGAAAGCCTGAACCAGCCATCCTGACAGGACAATTTTGTATCTTTGTTAAAATCATTCCGTATGGAAATGAATATACTTTCCCGCCTGCATAGAATAGCCGGAATACCTGCACTCTTCATCCTTTTTTTATCACTCCATATATCTGCCCAGACCGGATTTCAGAAAACAATGGGCGGATCGAACGGAGATGTGGGTTATGCCGTGTATCAGACTTCAGACAAAGGATTCCTGACAGGAGGCTATACGTCCAGCTTCGGTGCCGGAAGGAATGATATCTGGCTTGCCAAAACAGATACCGCCGGAAACCTTGCATGGTCAAGAACCTACGGAGGACCCCTGCAGGATTATTCTTACGATATGCATCCAACCGCCGATGGAGGCACAATCCTCTGCGGATATTCTCAAAGCTGGGGTGCAGGCGGCTTTGATGCATTCCTGCTGAAGACCAATGCCGCCGGTGATACGCAGTGGACGAAAGCCTACGGAGGGCCTCTGAATGATTTCGGCAACCGTGTACAACAAACAACTGACGGAGGATATATCATGGCCGGCTATACCCTCAATTACCATACAGCTGGTGATTCGGGCAGCGCCTATCTTGTCAGGACTGATGCCAATGGCAATCTGCTCTGGAGTACAGCTTTCGGAGGAAGCACAGGTATAACAGATGCGTATGATGTCAAACAGACGAATGACAAAGGCTTTATCATCACCGGATACACCAATGCATTAGGAGATATAAACGGGGATGTATTCCTTGTCAAAACCGATTCAATGGGCCAGATTCAATTCACCCGAACCTATGGTGGCAAGGGCACTGACTGGGGCACAGGAATATTGCTGCTCCCCGGAGGATATCTGATAGGTGCAACGATAGGCGACAGTGCAGGACATGTAAGTAATCCCTGGCTGATCTGGACCAATCTGACCGGAGATACACTGAAAACACGAAGCTATGGAGGACCCGGCTTTGATTACCTGCAATACCTGTGTACTACAACTGACGGGGGTGTTGCCATTACAGGTTTTGAATTCAGTTATGGATTGGGATCAGCAGATGGTTTCCTGATCAAAACGAATTCCACAGGCGATACATTGTACACCCGTCTTTACGGAACTACCCAGGATGATGAAATGAACGCTATTCATACCTGTGCCGACCAGGGCTTTGTTATGAGCGGATTCAGCAACGGAAGCAGCCTTTCCAGTGCATCCAACCTCTTCCTGATCCGTACGGATTCCAGTGGAAAGGATGGATGTGTAAACGGCTCGTATCCCATTCTGAACAGAAGAATGCACGGAGCAGTAGGTGCGCCGTCAGCCCTTCAGATATTTTGCAGCACACACGTTACAGTGGCTCATCCTCAGCTGCATACCGGAGGAAGAGGAGCCGATCTTTGCACCCCGGCCGGCATACAGGAATGGACGCCGGAATCCTCCTTTTATTGTTTTCCAAATCCGGTCCGGAATACACTCTTCGTTCACTCAGATTTTCAACCCGGAACCTGCCTGATGGAACTCTTCAATGTTATAGGACAACGGGTAAACAGAAACAAACTGGAAGTAACCGGAGTGGGATCAGATCAAAGCATTGATATCAGTGCTCTGGAGAATGGAGTCTATATTCTGCAGCTTTCAGATTCAAAGGAAAAAAGGACAACCCGTTTTGTAATCCTGCACTGATAGTTCATAAATTATCATCCATCCTGTTGAAGAAGAAGAGCAGGAAAAAAATCTGAATCAGGCTAAGTATAATTTCAACCATCGTCAGCTGATTGAGGAGGATAGCGGATGAAATTTTTGCTATTACTGATAAAAAGAAAAGAATCACACCCCACTTTTTCATGTGCCAGATACCGATCATGGAAATGAAACGTGCGGCAACAATCAATCCGAGCAAGGCCGGAAACCATACCCCGACCTTTTTGACAGAAGGGGCAAAAACGAATAAAAAGCTTACCAGAGACCAGGCAATCCCCTTGATGCTTAATACAGTCAGTATTTTCGGGCGATGGTAGGTCTTACTCATGTTGCATGCTTTGATATAAGGTGACTCCTCCCATTAATTCATCCGTATGGCCTCTACCGGATCAAGCTGTGCAGCAGAGAAAGCCGGTATAAATCCCGATATAATTCCGATAAGAATGGAGATGGTAATACTGAGCACCACATTGGCTGTAGTCAGGGTAAGTTGTATATCGCCCAGCACATCAGCCAGGCGTATGCCAATATACACAAGCAATAATCCGACCAGGCCTCCGATGATACACAACATCACCGACTCGGCCAGAAACTGCATCAGGATAAAATAATTTTTGGCTCCCAGTGATTTCTGAATACCTATCTGGTTGGTACGTTCCCTGACTGAAACAAACATGATATTGGCAATTCCGAAACCTCCTACGAGGATAGACAGGCCTCCGATAAACCACCCTGCAATACCCACAATATCAAAAAGCCCGTCAAACCCTTTGGATATGAGGCTTGTCTCATTTAAGGCAAAATTGTCTTCTGCGGAAGGCTTGAGTTTACGTGCACTTCGCATAATACCTGTCAGTTCATCCTTGAGCTGGGCATTGCTGATGCCGAATGAAGCTTTTACCATTACCACAGGGTTTGCATTTCCCTTTTTTATATCCACATAATTGCGCATGTAATTGACAGGAAGGAGAATTTCTGTATCGGTACTGTTTCCGATAATACTCTCTCCCTGTTTTTTGAAAATACCTATCACATTCACCTTTTGACCGAACACCTTTACACTTTGTCCCAATGCATTTCCATGCGGAAACAGGGCTTCTGCAACCTGGCTTCCCAGAATCACCACATTGCGCCCTCCTTCCGACTCACTTTCTGCAAAATATCTTCCGTCGGACAGTTCGAAATTGCTTACCCTTTCATATTCATGTGAAACGCCCATGATATTGACATTCTCTACCGAAGTATTGTCATGCTGTACGGTATGCTTCGCACTCACTTCAAATGCCACAGCATCTGCATTCCGGAGCTTATGCCTGATAAAGTCAAGCTCTCCTTCAGATGCTTCCGGACGGTTGATATACTTCCACCAGGGATATTCTGAACCGAAAGTCCAGGGCCATTTCTGAACAAATACAACATTATCGCCAAGGGAGGCAACACTGTCACGGAGTTTCTTTTCCAGTGAATCAAGTGCAGTAAAAACGAATATGATGGCAAAGATACCGATGGTCACTCCCAACAGGGAGAGCACAGTACGAAGGCGGTTCACCCTCAGTGCCGTGAGTGCGAAGTAGATACTTTCCTTAAAAAGCGTAAAGAACAGCATGAAGCGATTTTTGTAAAATTACGGATTTAAAATTCATCAGGCACTGCATCCTGCTCCTGCCACCCGGAAAGGGGTTATGAACAATTTTGCGGCATTTATCAACAAAGCGAAAAACGTGGGTTTAAGGGTGCATATGCATCTTAAAAATCTTTAGTTTTGGAGCTGAATCCAAATGATTATGAGTGGTTTGAAAAGTATTAAAAGCGCCCTGATTTCTGTCTATTTTAAAGATAACCTGGAACCCATTATCCGGGAACTGCAAAAGTTAAATATACCCATTTACAGTACCGGAGGAACACAGGATTTTATTGAAAAACTGGGGGTAAAAGTAACACCTGTAGAGGATCTGACCTCCTACCCTTCCATACTGGGAGGGAGGGTAAAGACCCTGCATCCCAAGGTATTCGGGGGTATTTTGAGCCGGCGTGGCCTCGATAGTGATATCGCCCAGCTTGAACAATACGAGATTCCTGAAATAGACCTGGTCATCGTGGATCTGTACCCTTTTGAAGCTACTGTGGCTTCCGGCGCTTCAAAAGAAGAAATCATAGAAAAAATAGACATCGGTGGTATTTCCCTTATCCGGGCTGCTGCCAAAAACTACCAGGATGTGGTGATTGTTTCTTCCCGTGAGCAATATCCTGACCTGCTTGCCCTGTTACAGACTCAGAGCGGAAAGACCAGTCTGGACGATCGTTTTAAATTTGCCACCTCCGCATTCGATATCAGTTCCCATTACGATTCTGCCATCTTTAACTGGTTCCGGACCGGTGAAGAGCCTGTTTTCAAACAAAGCATACGCCAGGCCCAAACCCTGCGTTATGGAGAGAATCCCCATCAGAAAGGTGTATTTTATGGCAAGCTGGATGAACTCTTCGATAAGATTGCCGGAAAAGAATTATCCTATAACAACCTGCTGGATGTAGATGCCGCTGTTCAACTCATAGGGGATTTCAAAGATACCACATTCGCAATCCTGAAGCACAACAATGCATGCGGACTGGCTTGCAGACCCCGGCTTATCGATGCCTGGAAAGATGCTCTGGCTGCTGACCCGCTCTCAGCCTTCGGAGGAATCCTGGTTACCAACCGGACACTGGATACAGCCACTGCACAGGAAATACATAAACTCTTTTTCGAAGTTATCATAGCCCCGGGCTATGAACCCCAGGCTCTGGAAATACTGCAACAGAAAACCAACCGTATCATCCTTGTTCAGAAACAGGTTCAGCTCCCTTCCCATTCGTTCCGTACCCTCCTAAACGGAGTGATTGAACAGGAAAAGGATGCGAAGACAGAGCTCCGTGCCGATATGAAACCTGTTACTCCAATTACCCCTACCGATACGGAATACAGTGATCTTGAATTTGCGAATATCCTTGTCAAGCATACCAAATCCAACACCATCGTACTGGCTAAAAACAAACAACTCCTGGCAAGCGGTACCGGACAAACATCACGTGTCGATGCCCTGCGCCAGGCTATTGCAAAAGCCCGGCATTTCGGCTTTAACCTGCAGGGTGCTGTGATGGCTTCCGATGCCTTCTTTCCTTTTCCCGATTGTGTCCAGATTGCACATGAGGCAGGCATACATGCCGTCATTCAGCCCGGAGGCTCTATCAAGGATAAAGAATCCATTGCCTATTGCGAAAAAAACGGAATGGCAATGGTCGTTACCGGTATAAGACATTTTAAACATTAAATACAACCCAAGCGTTGAGATTATTAGACATCTTCACACAGGAAATTGCCATTGACCTCGGAACGGCCAATACGCTTATCATTCACAATGACAAAGTAGTAGTGGATGAACCTTCCATTGTTGCCATTGACCGTATCTCCGGCCGTGTCATTGCTGTTGGTAAACAAGCCCAGCAAATGCATGGTAAAACCCATGAGAATATCAAAACAATCCGTCCCCTGAAAGACGGAGTGATTGCTGATTTCCATGCCGCCGAACACATGATACGGGGAATGATCAAAATGATCAATCCGGGTAAAAGACTCTTTTCCCCTTCCCTCCGTATGGTTATCTGTATTCCATCGGGTATTACCGAAGTGGAAAAAAGGGCGGTACGCGACTCGGCCGAGCATGCCGGAGCCAAGGAAGTATACCTCATCCATGAACCTATGGCTGCTGCAATCGGTATCGGTATCGATGTGGAAGAGCCTATGGGAAATATGATCATCGATATCGGAGGCGGTACCAGTGAAATTGCCGTTATCGCGCTGGGTGGTATCGTTTGCGATAAATCCATTCGTATTGCCGGTGATGAATTTACAGCCAGTATCGAAGAGTACATGCGCCGCCAGCATAATATCCTCATTGGTGAAAGAACTGCTGAACGTATCAAGATAGAAGTAGGAGCAGCAATGACGGAAATTGAAAATCCTCCTCCTGATTTTGCGGTTCACGGACGGGATCTGATGACCGGTATTCCGAAAGAAATTTATGTATCCTATGTTGAAATTGCTCATGCTCTGGATAAATCCATCTCAAAAGTTGAAGAAGCTATCCTCAATGCACTTGAAATGACTCCTCCTGAACTTTCGGCTGATATTTACCGCACGGGTATCTACCTGGCCGGCGGAGGATCCCTGCTGAGAGGAATAGACAAACGGATTTCGCTTAAAACAAAACTTCCGGTACATGTTGCCGAAGATCCATTAAGAGCTGTTGCACGCGGAACCGGAATTGCCCTGAAGAATATCAATAAATTCCCGTTCCTTATCAAATAATTTTTCACGGGAAGTTTATATTCCTGATTGTTCACTTACGATCCCCGGAAGAATGCGGAATCTTCTCACATTCATATATAAACATTATTTTTTCTTCCTCTTCCTTCTTCTGGAGTCGCTTTCGGTTTACCTGATCGTCAGAAACAACTACTACCACAAAGCCAGTTTTGTCAACTCCTCCAATGCCCTGGTAAGCCGGCTCAACAGTGCATTGGATGAGGCTCATGTGTACCTGAGCCTGAAAGAACAGAACACCATCCTGGCCAAAGAAAATGCATTACTCCGATCCCGCCTGCCCGCTTCCTATGTTGATCTGAATACCCCCTGGGTCAGTGTTTCCGATACCGGACTGAAACAGAAATTCGAATATACCGAAGCCAAAGTCGTAAACAACTCCACCAACCGCCGAAACAATTACCTCACCCTGAACCGGGGCCGTAAACAAGGTATAGAACCTGATATGGCCGTTATTTCATCTTCCGGCATTGTAGGTACGGTGGAACAGGTTTCAGATAATTTCTGTACCGTCAAGTCCGTGCTGCATAAGAATACAGTTGTGAATGTCAAACTCAAAAAAGACGGAAACCATGGTATCATGAACTGGGACGGCACCGATTACCAGCGCGCCACCATAACCGAGCTGCCTTCGCATTCGCGAATGACAAAAGGGGATACCGTCGTGGTCAGTGCCTGGTCCAGAAGCTACCCTGAAAACACCCTGGTCGGTATCGTCGAATCATTCAACATCAAATCGGGGGAATCCACATTTTCTGTGAAAGTGAAGCTGAGCACAGAATTCAAAAAGCTGGAATTCGTTTACATTGCCAGGAATTTTTTAAGTGCAGAACAGAAACAATTAGAAGAGAAGAACAGCAATGATAAATGATATTTTCAAACATGTGCTGCGTTTCTTCCTGCTGATCCTGGTGCAGGGACTGATCATTAAGAATATTGATCTTGGAACCTATATCAATGCTTTTCCTTATATACTCTTTATCCTCCTCCTGCCTTTTGACACACAACCCTGGCTGGTTCTTCTCCTTGGTTTTGTAACAGGGCTTTTTGTGGATATGTTTTACAATACAGGAGGCATCAATGCAGGAGCCTGCACCTTCATGGCTTTTGCAAGGCATTATATCCTGCGTCTGCTCGCTCCCCGCGAAGGCTATGAATCGACCGTCCAGCCAGGCGTCTATTCCATGGGCTGGCCCTGGTTCATTTCCTATGCAGGCATACTTGCCCTTATTCACCATATTTTCCTGTTTTATGTAGAAGTAGCCCGTATGAGCGAATTCTTTCATACCCTCCTCACTGTACTGATGAGTACTTTAGCTACGCTGGCCTTGCTGTTTATCAGCCAGTTTCTTTTTAACAGGCCCAAAGAAGAGCGTACATGAATCCTTTCAACGAACGCAAATTCATCTTTATCGGGCTCATGCTCCTCGTTGCCATTGTTTATACCTGCCGGCTTTTTTATGTACAGGTAGTCGATGACCGGTACAAGCTAGATGCGCGAAACCAGGCCTTGCGTTATGTAACCGACTACCCCCCCCGTGGATTTATTTATGACCGTAACGGAAAGCTGCTTGTCATAAATCAGATAGCGTATGATCTGATGGTTATCCCGAAACAGGCCAAAAATATTGATACCGCCCTTTTCTGCAAACTCCTCGGCATCACCCGGGAGTCCTATGTACGGAAAATGACAAATGCCATCGGTAATTCACGTATCAAACCAAGTATTTTCGAAAAGCAGATGACAGCCGAAACCTATGCGGCCCTGCAGGAAAAAATTTACAAATTCAAAGGGTTCTTTGTGCAAACCCGTACCATCCGGAAATATCCCGATGGTATTGCTGCTCACCTGCTCGGGTACATCGGTGAGGTGGACAAGGAAGTGACGGAGAAAAATCCTTACTACCATGACGGTGATTATATAGGAATAAGCGGAGTTGAAAAAACCTATGAGGAATATCTCCGTGGAAAGAAAGGAACCCGTATTACCATGGTTGATGTACGCAATGTGACGAAAGGAAGTTTTCAGAACGGAAAGTATGATACCGCTGCCGTTCCGGGTGAGTTCCTGACTTCATCACTTGATGCGGAAGTACAGCTGTACGGGGAGAAACTTATGACCATGAAAAAAGGCGGAATCGTTGCCATTGACCCCGAAACGGGAGAAATTCTCTGTGCTATTTCCAGTCCGGGTTACGACCCCAACCTCCTCGTCGGGCGGGAACGTTCCTCCAACTTTGCGGCCCTCCTGCGTGATACGGCCGGAAATCCCCTCTTTAACAGGGCACTCATGTCGTACTACCCTCCCGGATCCACCTTCAAGCTTATCAATGGACTGGTGGCTCAGCAGGAAAAAGTGCTCTTCCCTGAAACACGGTATCCCTGTGCCAGAGGTTATCCGGTCATGGGCGGTAAACCCGGATGTCATGCCCACGCTTCTCCGCTGGACCTGCAGCAAGCCGTAGCCCAGTCGTGCAACTCCTATTTCTCCTACACATTCCGGAGTATAATCGACCAGCGAAAATTCAATACGACGGAAGAAGGCTACAGGGTATGGAGAGATTATGTGCTGTCCTTCGGGGTAGGACGTAAAATCAATACAGACCTGCCTCATGAGCTCAGAGGAATGGTTCCCACACCGGAATTCTATGACAAATATTTCGGCAAAGGCTCCTGGAAATCATCCACCATCGTTTCCCTTGCGATCGGGCAGGGTGAGCTGGGTATTACTCCATTGCAGATGGCCAACATCATGTGCATCATGGCCAACAGAGGGTATTACTTTGTACCACATATCATGAAATCAATTGGTGAAAAAAAATTAGTACCCAAGACTTTCAAGGAAAAGAATTATACGAAAGTGGAAAAACAGTATTTTGATATTATGGTTGACGGTATGGAGCAGGTTGTTGCAGCAGGAACAGGGCGCATTGCGCGGTATGATGATACGACTCATATTTGCGGAAAGACCGGTACAGCACAGAACCCGCATGGTGATAACCACAGCGTATTTGTGGCTTTCGCACCCAAGGATCATCCCCGTATTGCGATTGCTGTGCTTGTCGAAAATGCCGGCTATGGTGCAGAGTGGGCCTGCCCTATTGCCAGCCTGCTGATCGAGAAATACCTGACACGGAAAATAACCAGGCCTGCTTTGGAGAAAAAAATGCTGGAAGCCGATCTGATTCATAAAGTCTATCATCCTCATAAAGAACACTAGTGAGAAGGGCAGAAAGCACAAGCATTTTCAGCAATATAGACTGGATCACCGTTATGATCTGGCTTGTCATGCTCGTACTCGGATGGTGCAATGTATATTCTGCCGTTTACGATGAGGATCATCCGGCAATTCTGGATATGGGTCAGAAATATGGCAAACAGCTGCTCTGGATTGGCGGAGCCATCATCATCGCTTTTCTTCTGTTAATCATCGATGCTGAGTTTCATCCTACTTTTTCCTGGGTTATATACGGCATCAGTATGGTTACATTGCTTGCTGTCAGGTTTCTCGGTAAAGAAGTTGCAGGTTCCAAATCCTGGTTTCGTTTCGGTGATTTCGGCATACAACCTGCTGAGTTCGGAAAATTTGCCACCTGTCTGGCGCTGGCCAAATATTTAAGCGATATCAATATCAAGATGTCGGATATGAAAACGAGGCTTACTGCTTTTGGCATTATCCTGCTCCCAACCCTCCTGATTATTTTTGAAAAAGAAACAGGATGCGCCATTGTACTGCTTGTTCTTATTCTGGTACTGTTCCGGGAAGGGCTTCCCGGATACCTGCTCCTGCTCTGTCTGGCTCTTGCAGTCCTTTTCTTCAGCTCACTTGTTTATACGGCATCCACCCTGCTTATAGTATGCGGGGTACTGGCCTTGCTGGTATTCATTTTTACGCGCAAAAAACTGAGAACAATTATTTTCATCTGCACAGCCTACCTTGTATGTGCCGGCATCATCATGACAGCTAAACCGGCTTTTGAACATTTTCCGAATCACCAGAAAAAAAGAATCAATGTATTCCTTGGAATTGAAACAGACAAAAAAGACAAAGCCTGGAATGAGAATGAAAGCATTATTGCTATCGGTTCGGGCGGCTTTGCCGGAAAAGGATTTCTCCAGGGTACTCAAACGAAATATGAGTTTGTTCCTGCCCAGGAAACGGATTTTATCTTTTGTACAGTTGGAGAAGAATGGGGTTTTCTGGGAAGCACCTTTATTGTCTTTCTGTTTGCCTTTCTCATTATCCGGATCATTCTCCTTTCAGAAAGACAGCGATCAGCTTTCAGCCGTATTTATGGATATGGAGTGGCTTCCATACTTTTCTTCCATGTACTTGTTAATATAGGTATGACCATACGCCTCATACCGGTTATTGGCATCCCTCTCCCCTTCTTCAGTTACGGAGGATCTTCCCTCTGGGGCTTTACGGTACTGCTCTTCATTTTTATCAAACTGGACTCCCAGCGCCTGCTTATCTTGCGTTGATTGGATTTTGCTCTTTTTTTGTACTTTAGACCCTCTTTTAAGTTAACCATCAATGCATAACAGCAAAAAATTTAAGATTTATGATTTAAGATTTAAGATTTGGAAAAAAGCGTTAAATCATTGGATCGCATCCACCACTTCATAAATCATAAATCTTAAATCATAAATCATAAATCCTCATGAAAGTAGCAGTAATAGGAGCAGGACCGGCAGGAATGACTGCAGCGTATGAACTGGCAAAGCAGATTCCCGGAGTTGATGTTTATGAAGCCGGAAGCAGTGTCGGAGGGTTAGCCAAGTCCATTCCTTTGTGGAACCAGACAGTGGATATCGGTCCTCACCGTTTTTTCAGCAGCGACAGAAGAGTGAATGAAGCCTGGCTTGAAGTGGCCGGCCAGGATTATGAAATGGTTGACCGCCTGACACGTATCTATTACAAAAACACCTTTTTCCATTACCCCCTCAAGCCTTTTGATGCGCTGAAGAATCTCGGTTTGTTCGAAGCATCCCGTTGTATGATGAGCTTTTTTGCTGAAAAAATTGTCCCCACCAAACAGGACAATTCTTTCGAAACATGGGTTACCAGCCGTTTCGGAAAAAGGCTTTATCAGATATTTTTTAAAACCTACAGTGAAAAACTGTGGGGTATAAGCTGTAAAGAGCTGGATGCGGATTTTGCAGCACAACGTATCAAAAAATTATCCCTCTGGGAGGCTGTAAAAAACGGGGTATTGGGCGGAAAGGGCAATAAACACAAAACCCTGGTCGACCAGTTTGCTTACCCTGTCGGAGGCACCGGAATGATTTATGAGCGTATGGAAGCCTTTGTCCGTAAACAAGGCGGTCAGGTATTTCTGAATACTCCCGTAGAGCGGGTGATTACTGAAAATGGGCGGGTTAAAGCCATTCAGACTACAACAGGAGAAGTGAGGGAATACGACCATATCATTTCCTCCATGCCAATGACATTGCTTGTAAGTCGTTTGCCTGACGTGCCTGCTGAAATTCTTGAAAAAAACAAAAAACTCAAATTCAGAAATACGATCATTGTATATCTGAAAGTGGAAGCCAAAAATCTCTTCCCCGACAACTGGATCTATGTTCACAGCAGTGATATGCTCAGCGGACGAATTACCAATTTCAGAAACTGGGTTCCGGAATTATACGGGAAAGAGGAAAGTACGATTATGGCCCTGGAATACTGGTGTTATGATCAGGATGAGATATGGACAAGGGCAGAAAACCTTCTTATAGAACTGGCCACAAAAGAGCTTGAATCAACAGGGCTTGTGCCTAAGAACAAAATATCAGCAGGTCATGTATACCGTATACCACGCTGCTATCCGGTTTATGACAGCGGATACAAGGACAACCTGAAGCCAGTTGAGAATTTCCTGAGTGGTATTCAGAATCTGTCTGTTATTGGCCGTTACGGAGCCTTTAAATACAATAACCAGGATCATTCCATTCTGATGGGTCTGCTGGCAGCAGAGAATATCCTGAAAGGCACAAAGCATAATCTCTGGGATATCAATACGGATTACGACAGCTATCAGGAAGAATCTGTCATCACCAAGACAGGACTGGAACGCAAGGCCTAGGCTCAAATAAATTGTCCTGGTAATTGCCGGCTAACCCAACAACTACCAGGACAAGCCTGTAAAGTCAAAGCCTTTGTTTAAAAGAACTTGGCTCTGTTATCTTTTATTTTAGCATTCTCTTTCAGGATTTCCTGTACTTCCTGCTCAACCGAGCTCTGCAGCATCTGCAGCTTAGATTTCTTCATTGTTTTTGAATCCGGAGTCATCCCTACAGGTCCCACTTTTTCAAGGGAAAACACGTATACCGCATTATTCCCCTGAACAGGTTTACTGATACCTGAATCCGCTTTACGGCAGACTACAGAACCGATAAGACCCTGCTCCTGACCTATGCCGGGGATAAAGGAATTTGAAAAATTGATATTCTCAGCAGTCTGTGCAGGTTCCCGCAGTTTGGCAGCCAGATCATCGATCTTAGTCACACCGGCACTTGCCCTGGCCATGTCATCCATGAACTTCTCCGCCTTCTTCTGTTTCTTGACTTCCATCGTTACCTTGTCTTTAACTTCTACCAGAGGAGCAATTCCTTTTTCCTTTATAGAAGTCAGGGTTGCGATTACAAAACGTTCTCCAAGCTGGTAAGGCTGTGATACTTCATTCTTTTTACGCTCATCGGCAAAGACCCAGTGTATCAGTTCTTTTGGAGACTCCAGTCCGTTGATGGTATGATCAGTGGCATGAATTTCCTGAGCCACATTTGGCTGGAGATGCTCATTGGCAGCTGCTTTCTCGAACAATTCAGTGGTTACATTCTTACCGGCAAAAGTGTTTGCTTTCAGATACACGGAATCAACGGTTGTTTTGGAAGCGTTGATCTGGCGTTCTATTGTTACGATCAGTGTCTTTTCAAGCTTTTTGGTATTGTCAAGCACTTCTATGATATGGTAACCGAAAATGGTCTCAACAACTGTGATATCTCCTTTTTTACCTTCCAGACCTGCTTTCTTAAACTCTGGCACCATTCCGGCTTCCTGGGTGAAGTATCCGTACACACCCTCATGCCCGTCGCCTGAAGGAGCTTTTTTGCCTCCATCATCGGAAAACTGATCAATGAGCTCTTCGAGTTTCTTTTTCTTTGTTTTAACAAGGTTAAACAAACTGTCAGCTCTGTGGTGGGCCTGCTCCTTGGTTCTGGTAATCGTTGAATCACGGCTGGCAGGTCCTTTATAAGCAACCAGCAGGTGTCTTACCTTGGCCGAGTCGGAAGCAACCTCGTTACCGAGTACTTTGTAAAGGATCATTTTCCCATTCTCTTCAACAGGGCCTACAACAGTACCTGCAATACCTTTGCTGATAACAGTATCCACATCCGGTTTCAGTACCCCTCTCTTTATATACTGTACATTGTAACGGCGGGCATCCGATTCAGCCTGAACAAAAGAACTGTCATCCTTACCGGTTTTAACCTTGAACTCAGGGACAAGAGCGCTCAGCTCAGTCTTCAGCTCAGAAATATCTTTTGCCGATGGTTTGATGTCAAAACTAAGGAACTCAATATTACGTGTGGCTTCCTTTACTTTATACTTATACTGGTGTGCATTATACCAGGTCAGAAGGTCTTCGTCTGTAACCTTGATAGCGCTGTCAGAAGCGGTATTGTATTTTTTGGCAATATACCGGATATTGTAAACAAGGGCTGCGTCGGCAGAATCCTGACGGGCCTGGGCAGTCGTTACATACAGCCCCTTCTTGATCATATTCATATATTTGACCTGGCGCCGGTTGTCACGGATATATTTCTCCATTTGTATCCAGTATTTTTCATCCTTCTCGGTAAGGCCGGCTACATATTTTTTAACAAGGCGTGTATCCAGTCTCCCGCTACCATCCTGCATGGCGAAATCTTTTCTCACCCGCTTTGTCTGAGGATCCTGAAAATACTGATTCAACACAGGATCCGGATCTTTTCCAAACATACGATCGGTCAGTTCATCTGTCGGAACAGAAATTCCGGCTTTGTCAAATTCCCTGTTGAATATTTTTTCTGTCACCATCTGATTCCAGATCTGTTGTACTACCTGATCCCGGGTGGCATCATCAATCTGGGAATTGGGATTATTATCCTTTATCTGTTTAATCTGTTCCTCCAGTTTGGTCTGAAAATCAAGGATGGTTATTTCCTCACCGGCAATGATACCGACATTGGTTTCACGGCTTGAAAATATAGAACGTCCGGAAGTGAAAATATCACCAAGGATAAAGGCGAACAAGGCTATACCGATTACAGCTACCAATAAACCTGCTCTGCTACGGATTCTGCTTAATACTGACATATTCTAAATTGTTATTTGGGGGACGAATATACACATCTTCAGGGAAACTAAAAAACCCTACTTTAGGATCAATTTCACTGTTTCCACCCTGTTATTACTGACCTCAAAAGCCTCCAGACGTATATTATTGTAAAAAAGCTTTTGTTTCTGGCGGGGGACGCCTTCCCCGAGATGGAACATAAGGCCTCCCAGGCTGGTATAATCTCTGGATTCAGGCAGGTGGAACCCGTATTTTTCATTCAGATAGCTGATTTCCAGGCGTGCGGAGAATAAATACTCTTTTTCATTGAGTTGCTTTTCAAGCAGGTGATCCTGGTCATGCTCATCATCAATTTCCCCGAAAAGTTCTTCAATCACATCTTCAATGGTCAGCACCCCTGAAGTTCCCCCATATTCATCCACCACCAACGCCATATTCCTTCTCTGACGGATAAACAGGGTCAGCAGGTCTTTCACCGGAATAGTCTCAGGTACCACCACCACCGGGCGGATTACCGAAATGATGGAAACCGGCTTTCGGAACATTTCGAATGAATGTACATAGCCAATAATATTTTCAATGCTTTCCCTGTAAATCAGAATACGGGTAAGTCGGGTTTCGGTAAATTTCCGGATGAGGGCTTCTACCGGTGAATTAATCTCAACGGCTACAACCTCGGAGCGAGGAATCATACAGGAGCCTGCTTTCACATCTCTGAATTCCAATGCATTCTGTAATATTTTTACTTCCGGTTCGGTTTCTTTGATAGCATTTACCTCCTGGAGACTGCTTACCAGTTCTTCAAAATCTTCCGAGCGGCTTTCATTTGCCTCATGCGGCCTGGTATCAGGCCCGGAATGCCTGAAAAGATTTTGCCTTATTCTGTAAAGGAACATGCTTACCGGCCAGATAAGTGCATATGAAAACAGAAAAAGAGGAGCCAGCACCCGGAGCAGGGCATAAGGTTGTATACGGCTCAGATTATAAGCAAGGATATCTGCAGCCAGAAACAGGAGCAGGGCACAGAGGACTGTGAACAGGGGAATTGCCAGCCTTCCTTCGGCAGGCATCATTCCGGCATTTTTTACTATCAGGAAAAGACTGAGTACCCAGGAGAGGATAAAAAAGTTACGCGCTGTTTTAAGGGCCAGTGACACCTGTACGGTATGTTTCAGAAAAAGCCTTGCCGCACGCCCATGCATGGTAAGATGGTGACTCTCCAATTCCAGTCTGAGCCTCAATGTATGGCCGAAAACAGAACGCATGCCTGTATGCAGCAATATGGCCAGAAAGGAGAAAATACATAGAAAAAGCATCTATCTTTTCTTTTTGCTTTTTTGAGGGTCAGACTCCACACCCATTACCTTTTCGGCCCGGATACGCATCCTTCTTCTGACAAAATACATTATACCTGACATGGCGCAAAGGCCGCAGAAGAAAAGAGCCTTGCTCATATCCCTTTGAATGATCAGGATAAACAGATCCGTGAGTATGCAGGCTATGAATATCACCATCCACATTAATTCACTGAAACGAAAAAGTTTGTTTGGGTTCATCGGTCAGAATTAATTGAGTTATTTATCATCCCCATCTACAGATTTGCTCCCAATAAGGTTCTTGATTTTCCAGTGACTGAAATCTTCATTTGATTCAAGCCCCTTTCCCCACAAAACATCTCCGTCGGCGGTCGTTATTGTTACATCCACATCAGTGTAAATTATTCTTTTTTTCTCATCCCAGATAAGTTTCTCAGTCCTTAATTTCTCCCCTTTTTTATTCACGACAAACACATGCCGGAATGCTTTCATGACATTGTCCTTATCTTCCTTTATGGCAGAGTCGGCAGTGAGTGTGGTAGTCTCCCGGAGACTGTCATTATAAAATCTAAGATCAATGCCTTTGGGCATGACCAGGCGGGGGTTGAGTCCTTCATACTGATCCATGGCCGGAGCGTTGAGCTTGGCTTTGGCCAGACCGCTGTCGCTGTAAATCATCATGGCATCTTTGGTTGTGCGCAGGGGTATTTCAGCACGGAAGTTGCCCAGACTGTTCACAACTGCAATATCATTCTGACAGGAGGAGCAGAGCAATGCTGCAATCAGGAAGAGTATGCTATACATCAGGAAACGGATCATGGAGTGATGTATGAAACCGTGTTTATCAGTCGTTGTATTTAAAACGCTGGAACCAGCGGTCGTTAATGGTAAATCCGAGAATGATACGTCCGTATGTTTCTTTAATCAGACCATTGCTGGTGGTACCGCGCTGGCCCAGTTCAACACTCAGATTGACGATAGAATATTCCGGCCTGTGATAGCCCATAATCGTATTGCGAAGGTCATACCTTTTCTTAACCCGGCTTACTGCCACAGGCAAGGCCAGACCGAAGCTCACTCCTGTTTCAGTAAGCTTGGAGCCCTGTAAATCAAGATAAGTCTGGTTATACCGCAGACCCATGCGGTAGCGAACAATATGAAAGTAGGTACCTGTAAGGCCAGGCTGGAACTGAAAGCCAAGGGATGCCTGAAGACTGTTCTGCAATCCACCGCTCACCCCTCCGTATGAATAACCTGCCCATTGCTGATAGCTGTAATCGGCAAGTACATTCCATTTATAGCTTTGGCCGATTGATATTCCAAGACCGACCTTGGCCGGTATTTTGAATATTCCAGGCTGGTTAACAGCATTGATAAGAGTATCTTTAAACACCTCCACACTTCCGCTTGGAAGATAGTTCCTGGCCAGCAGATCAGAAGCTCCGCTAAGGCCCATTGCCGGCGAAAAGGTGAGTCCGAATGTAAAATTGACCGGGTCTATCTGATGACGTGTCCGGAGTGCTTCATAAAAGACCGTATCATCCGTATGATGGGAAAAATATTTATTCTTTACAACAGAATCAATCTTGCAACCTGTGAAAACGACTACGGTATCCACATGTTTAGGATTCACATAGGCACAGCCACAAGCCACCTTAGGATTTGTGATCCTGGATAATCCCTTGCGCAGCATCTTTTTCTCGAGGGTTGTTTTTTCATCTGTGCGGTGTGTATAATATTTAACAGGAACAACGGAGTCGACACGGCAGTTTTTATAAACGGCCACACTGTCATAGTGTTTGTGATCGATATAGGCACATCCGGTCTTCAGTTTAGGATTGAGTCCCATTTTTGATCGTATCTGGAATCTGAACTGCATACCGAAATCCCAGGCTACATCATGAACCCGTATGCTTTCATCGATACGGGTATCATAATTATTCGGACTGTCATACACAACATGACGGGTATTGCTGATAGATCCGAACTCGAAATTTGCATTGAAGCCGCAGCTCAGATCCGTACCGGTACGGTCTGTAAAACGCTTTTTGAGCAGTTTCATTCCACTTCCCAGATAGGCCTTGTTGATTCCTCCCTGACCCTGATAAAAATAATCGATAAGGCCTACCGTATCCCTGTTTTGCTGGGTATGGATATTGTAACCTACAGTGCTGTATGGCATAACCCCGAATGAAAGTCCCCACCAGGGTTTGAGCGGAACGGCTACACTTAAATAGGAAAAAGAGGTATTATTCAGCACAAAACGCGTATCCATGGTCTGAAACTGAGTGGTATTGCTCAGCATACCCAGCTCAACCGTTGTGACCCGTGTAGAGGAATACGAGGCCGGATTGGTGATATTGATATAATTGGCACTGCTCGAGTCATTCCTCCAGGCATAACCGGCTCCACCAAGGGCAAAGTTCTGAGCCAGGCCTACACCCTGCAGATCGCCCAATCCATAACGGGAATAAGGGCTACTGGAAAGGGTTTGAGAAAACAGGGAAGAAGAAAGCAAGGCTGGAAAAACAACAAGCAGGCATTTCAACACTAAGGGCAAACCAGACTTATTTTTTTCTGACATTATATTCTAAAATTTCATTTAGCCCCTCCAGGACAATATTTGGGTGGGCAAAGATGCGGTTTTTTAACCGTTTCTCAAAAAAATGCGCATTTCCACCGGTAAGAACGATAACCGGGCTCTGATATTGTGTAAGGTACTGATTGATCATCCCTTCCACCTCCTGTACCACCCCGTTCATTACTCCCGACAGCAGGGATTCACGGGTGCCGGTCCCGACAAGGGTCTGGAATTCCATATCGGCTTTTTCTTCAGGCAGTCGGCCTGTAAAGGCATGCATGGCTTTAAAACGCATATCAATACCGGGTGAGATACCTCCACCCAGATACCCGGCATTTTCGGTTATATAATTGTATTTTATACAGGTTCCGGCATCGATAACCACTGCTGCCTGACCCGGATAGCGCTTCCAGGCCCCCACAACAGCTGCAAGTCGGTCGCTGCCCAGGGTACTGGCACTTGTGTAGAGGTTACGGACCGGACAAGGGGTATCTGTATTAAATGGAATGCAGTTCTGATGGCTGATAAAATCCTCTATAAAGGCTGGAAGGCTTTTTAACACGGAGGAGATGATACACTGTACAGGCTTTCGTCCATTCAGAAAGCGGTTTAAGGACAACGGGTCTGAAAGCTCCACAATACCCTCCTGAATAAGGGTATCCTGCTGAAAAAAAGCAGCTTTGCAGCGGGTGTTTCCAATGTCAAGAATCAGATTCATGAATCAAAGCTAAGTGAATACAAGATAGGATCAAAGCATCCTGTTTAAGATAGTCATTCAGTGAATCCGTATATACTTCAGCCCTTCCTTATATAACTCATCCCCATTCGAAAATTTCCTGTCCTCCCCAATTGATTTTACCCCGACTCCATCTTTGTAATAATAGGTGGCTTTGTAAATTGTTTTGTGTTGCGGGTCATCCACTTCTTTATGGGCCCGGATAATCTTTTTATGCTGGTAATAAAAAGTTGTCCTGACAGAAGCACCCGGGCCTCCGATATTACGGATACGGTACAAAGTACCCCCTTCCATATTATCTTTCAGGTAATAGGTTTCACGATATCCTTCCTTATCCGGGTCAGGGCCTTCTGAAGCTCCTTCCATCAAATTCGGACTCATATCTGTGGAATGGCAGATGCTGTCGGTTTGCACCACTATGCTTGTAATCCTCTTCGCAGAATCTGAATTGCGTATCTTAAGTAAATCCCTGCACAGCATAATTTTTTCGCCAGCTTCCGTTGTTGAAGAAAGAGAATCCCTACCCCGGTATGCTTTTAATGCCTGTGAATAGCGATAGTGACGAAACAGGGAATCGGCGGTTGAGTAAACCGCAGCGCTGTTAAAATAATCCAGCACATGATTTATTTCTATGAGCCTGCTTTTGGGGTACGTTTCAGCAGGGTTTAGCTGCAATGCAGCCTGGTAAAGTTTACGGGAGCGTTCAAACTGGGGTTTGTAAAACGGATTATGATCGACAATGCCCTGCATCCATTTGAATTCATAAGATGAATCGGCTTTATGGATGGCGAGTTTATAAGCCGTTTCAGCACCTCCTTGCTGGGCATAGAACTGTTGGCAAAGACTCAGAAATAAAACAGCAATCAGGCATTTCATAGCCTGGAAAGATAAGAATTCGGGGGCTTAAATGCTTTATCAGTTCTTAGAAAAGCACTTTTTCAGGAGGGAATTCACTTCATAATAGTCCTTATCCCTTATGAGGGTGATAAGCTTTTCTCTTTCCTCGTCCGACAGTTTCTCAATATCCGGCTTAATGATAGGTTTGAGTAAGGGACTGATACCGGAATCTTTCTTCAGGAATTCGTAAAAGGACATAGCGAGGGAATTGTTCGCGTCAAAGTTAAGCAGGAAGTCGGAATGAAGAGGGATAAAATATAAGTTTAAGGGTCTGGTATTGACGCCTTTTTCCTTCACTATTTTCTTAACATTACCGGGCTGCCCCTTGAACATTTCAGGAAAATGAATGGCTTTGCGCTTAACATTTGAAAATAAATGCCCGGCTAGATTTTAAAACTCATCTGACAGCATTTGCCGGGTCACTTAGACAATATCCTGAACTCCACCCTTCTGTTTTTTCTCTTCCCCTCCTCTGTATCATTGGGTTCAAGAGGCTTCGCACTACCGAAACCTATAAAAGTCAGCCTGCTCTTATCTATTTCTTTGGATATAAGATAGTCTACAACGGCCTTAGCACGGTCTTCGCTGAGCTTCTGGTTTGCTTCTTCTTCTCCCACATTATCGGTATGCCCTCTTATTTCAATCCTCATATACTTAGACTTTTTCACTTGTTCGGCCAGGCTGTCCAAAGCCGTCCATGACGACCTTTTCAGGATTGCCTTACCGGTTTCGAAATTGATATTATTAATAACCACCGGCTTTTGAGGCAGACGTAACTTTGCATAACGTTTCACACTTTCCGGAGCCAGGCCATTGAAATAAATAGTTATTGGCATCATCAGGCCCCGGGCATTCAACGGGGGGTGGCTTAAAGTTGGGAAATCACTGTTAATCAACAGATACACAACATCCCCTTCTTTTACCTTAAGTCCAGCCTGATAGGGCGATCCATCATTCGTATTTCTTGCAAAAAGAGACAATCCTATTGGCAGCTCCAGAGTTCCGAATCCCCCATTGCTGACTCTGCATGGCTTTAATTTACCGGAAGAAATATCCTGCATGCAATCCTTACCCTCGCAATGAAAAAGAGCAAAATCCAGATCAGCATCCTCTCCGTCATGTACCATATCGAATGTGAGCGTTGTATCCTTATGGATTTTGATTCTGTACCAAGCCGAATTGTTTTCGGAAAACCTGCTCTTGCCATTATCAAATTCCATTTTTTTTCCAAAGCCAATGCAAACTGTGAGGTCCCTTTCTATGGAATCTTTCAGATCAATGGCCCGTTCTATATCATTATTACGGCCTGCAAACGGATGCCTTGGTTTGACTTTTACTAACGGCCTTAACTGAATATCGAATAGGGCTGCATAGTCTTCTAAGGGGCCCAGTCCAACCTCTGCCCTTCTCTTATTCACATGTATGGAATCAATGAGGGGAGCTACTTTATTCTTTCCGGTCTTTTCATCCCGTATAATCTGGCTGCCATAAATTTGTTTTCTTCCCTGTTTCAATGCAACCCTGTCTTCCAGCAATGCCAGATCCGAAGCCCTTGCCTTTCCATTATTTACAGCCTCCCGCATCACAGGCAGGTATTTTTCCTGTGTACGCTGGCCGGCATGCTGTATCACCAGGAACAGGCACAGGTTCCCATCCCTGCCTACCGCATCTTCACCCAGCCAGCCTTCCCTATCCAGAATCGCCTTGACAGCACCGAGATTTTCAGAATCATCCTGACTTATCTCCTCCCGGAGTGTCTTCATTTCTTTTGAATCGGAGCCAAAGCGTTTCTCCATAGAATCCATCATTAACCGCCTGTGCTGATCCTTATACAATATACTGTCCAGCTTCTTCATGAGGGGGCGGTTCAGCCGGGCTTCCTTTGCATCAGCATTGCGTTTAATCTGTTCAAGCATTGGTTTCCAACGCTTGTCTGAATGCAACACTTCGAGTTCCGGTTCCTTTATTAATTCTTCATACCTTGAAAATTCACGTTGATTTACAAGGAAATGCAGGTAATAAAAAGCGCTGTCAGGCTCTGAGGCTCCTGCCCATGCCAGGGCAGCCGCAATCCTGTCCTCGTCTCTGGCTTTGCCATGATTGGCTTTAAAGGCCACTGAAAAACTCTGGGTGGACAGTTTGTAGTTTTTCTGACGGTAAGCCTTATTGGCTTTATTGACTGCATTCATATAGGCAGGAGGCATTGTTTGTGCACCGAGCACTGAAACAAAAAGCAGACAAAACAGGAAGGGGATCAGTCGGTTCATACACTCTTGTTTCCTGATTTATTCTGAAAACGTACTATAAACGCATAATATTACTCAACCTCAGGAAATATCCTGCAAATAGTATAAAAAAAAGCACCTTCATTTTCATGAAAGTGCCAACACCTAATTTCTGTATTATTTATTTCGGAGCCCACTTACCACATTTGGCGCAGTTCTCCTTTTTATTACCGAAACCACAGTCGTTGCAAAGCTTGGCAGGGACTCCGTTGCTGGCCACCCACTTTCCACACTTTACACAATTGTCTTTCTTGTTTCCGAACCCGCAATCATTGCAAAGTACGGCAGGCACACCATTGCTGGCTACCCATTTTCCGCATTTTACACAGTTCTCCTTTTTATTTCCAAAACCGCAGTCGTTACAAAGTTGTGCTTTGAAATTGGTTACGGGCTCTGGCTTATGCAAAGGCGAAAAAGAAGTCAGCATCAGTACCAGTGCACTGAGCATAAAAAGCTGGATTGTTTTCATAGACAATTGGTTTTTAGGGTTTTTTATTCTTACTGTACTATCAGTTTTTTAAATCCTTTCACATTCTTGTTGGCTACCTCCAGGGTATATACTCCTCTGGCAAAGCCGGAAATATCGAGCATTGTTTTCTGACTCGTAACAGGTGCCTGATAAACAACCTGTCCTACCATATCATACAGACGTATAGTCAGGTCCTGAGCTGCAATACTGAGCTGTACCGTAACTTCGCCCATACCCGGGTTTGGATAAACAGAAACAGCATTGCTCAGTTCCAGTTCTGTAATACCCAGATTGATGGCTGTAGCCGGATGCCTGATATTGGAGTGGGACGTATTGATAAGCGTACGGGTCGGGTTACACTGTATATCCCAGTTTGTTTCGATACGCCAGCTGGCTGCATGCTGCAGGGCAGCATTCCAGCCTACATCGGTTTGGGTAAGTTGTGAACCGGCAACACTGTTCACAATATTCCAGGGTCCTGTTGTTGAATCCTTTCTCCACAGATCATATGAAATGAGCGTTGCAGAAGGGAGGGGTACCGGCTGGCCTTCTATTTCATAATGATTCCAGGTAAATGTTCCAAAGGTCTGATTGATATAAATCGTGTTGTGGAAAGGACTCATCGGACTGTAATGGCCCAAAGAATCCCTGATCTGGAGTTTATAGCGGTAGGTACCTGCATTGGGATTACCTGTATTTGGAAAATATTTATGTCTGACTGTATCGGTAAATGCACTGAAAGCTGTTCCAGGCACTGCACCTATCTGCTGGTATCCTGCCCCTGTTTCACGGAACACCACAAAGGAATCCACATTGGTATAGGCTGTCTTTTCCCAGTACACGATATTGTAAACAGAGGAGTCATCCACAGTCACCTCACAGATATGCGGTGGGGCAGGTTGCGCCAGGACTGTGGTAGAAGTCGCAGAAGTGGTATTGGAACAGCCGTGGGCATCGGTAAAGGAATAGGTAATCGGAAAAGTGCCGGCTCCTGCAACAGCAGGTTTGAAGAGATTACCGCTGATTCCGGTACCTGTATATGTTCCGCCTGCAGGAGTACCTGTAAGCGGTGCGGCCGGATCATTGTAATAATAGGTTGTTGCCAGGCCTGTAAAGCTCACAACAGGGAGGGCATTGACCGTGATCTGAGTGCTGGCAGTAACTCCCGCACATCCTCCCGATGCAGCAATGGTATTGGTAACCATATACGTACCCGGTACACTGCCAGACAGATTAACCTGTCCTGTTGACGTGCTTACAAAAGCGAGACCGGAAGGATTGGCGCTGAACATACCTGCAGTTGATCCTGACCCCATAACGGGTACAGGATTGCCTGCGCTGGCGCAATAAGAAGCATTCGCATAGCTGAAGGCTGCCAGAGGAGCCGGAGTGATACTCAGGTTAAACGTGGATGTATTGTTACAGGAACTGTTTGTCGTATATGTAATGGTATAGGTACCCAGTGCAGAAGCTGCAAGGTTAACCAGACCGTTGTTGGTATTCAGAAATACCAGACCGGCAGTGGATGAAAACGATCCACCGGAAACTCCGGTGATCACAGCGCTTGGATCATTACCCGACTGGCAATAGGTGCCGGAAGAATAATTAAACCCTGCATTATCAAGCGGATTGACCAGCACTGAAACAAGCTGACCTCCGCCCGAACAACCCAGGGAAGATGTCGGAGTGACGGTATAAACAACATCCTGTACAGTTGATGAAGAGCTAACCAGTATATTGTGCAGTGTTGAAGTAGCCTGGGCTGTTGTGCTTTCACCCGTTACATTGGGGTTGCTTGCTGCAATCCAGCTGAAGGTTCCTCCTGTAGTACTCACCAAAGGGATATTGACTGTTCCTCCACTGCAAACGGCAGCACTGGAGCTGCTGATCATGACGGGAGCAGGGTTAACCGTTACTGTAACTGTTTGGGCTGAACCCGGACAGCTTCCGGCAAGAGAAGTTGGAATGACGGTATACACCACATTCTGTGGAACGGATGTGTTGTTGGAAATTGTATTGTTCAGCGTACTGCTGGTTTGTGACGACAGGGATGCTCCGGATGTATTCACATTATTGGCTGCACTCCATTCAAATGTCGAAGCTACATTGCTTGTCAGCGGAATATTGACTGCAGTACCTCCGCATATCGTTACTGCTGAAGCGCTGCTCATGACCGGTACAGGATTTACGGTAACAGTAACCGTCTGGGCAGCTCCGGCACAACTTCCGAGTATGGTAGCTGTCGGGGTTACCGTATACGTAATATTCTGTGGATTGGTGCCGGTACTGGTAAGTACATCGTTAATAGTACCTGTACTTTGCAACGTAGTGCTTTCTCCGCTCACTATAGTGCTGGTGGAAGCTATCCAGGTGAATGAGGAAGTGATACTGGCACTCAGGTTAATATTGAGTGCTCCTCCGCTGCAAAGCGATGCGGTGGTTGTACTGGTCATCACTGGCACAGGATTTACGGTTACCGAAACAGATTGGGATGCACCGGCACAGCCTCCTGAAACGGATGATGGAATGACCGTATAATATACCACCTGGGAACTGCTGGAATTATTGGTGATTGTATTATTGAGTGCGGAAGTGGTTTGAGGACTCAGACTTTCACCGGTTGTATTCGGATTAGAAGTCGTGGCATTCCACTGGTAATTGGACGCAATATTGCTTGTAAGCGGAATATTTACTGTACCTCCGCTGCAGATAGTTGCCGAAGTGCTGCTCGTCATCACCGGTGCAGGATTAACGGTGACCGTAACTGTTTGTGAACCCGAACATCCGCCAACCACAGCAGTAGGCACTACTGTGTAAACCACATTCTGAGGAACAGCAGTATTATTAACGATACTATTGCTCAGGGTAGGCGGGCTCTGTATGCTGGTGCTTGCTCCGCTGGTATTAATGTTATTCGCAGCTACCCAGGTAAAGTTCGAATTCACATTGCTTGTTAAAGGTATATTGACCGTTGCACCGCTGCAAATAGTAACAGCTGATGTGCTGGTCATGACAGGTGTAGGGTTCAGGGTTACATTAACAGTCTGGGAAGGACCCTGACAGGAACCTCCGGAAGAAGTTGGTGTTACCGTATAAGCAACTGTCTGAGGCACCAATGATGTATTGACGAGTACATCTGTTAATGCCGGAGAAATCTGTGAACTAAGGCTCGCCCCTGTGACATTTCCGTTAGATGCGGCTATCCAGCTGTATGATGATGCTACACTGCTTGTAAAGGAAAGCCCTACAGCCTGGCCGCTGCAAATGGTCATTGCTGAATTACTTGACATCACCGGGTTGGGGTTCACAGTTACCGTCACTGTCTGAGGATTACCGGAACACCCGCCTACAACACCTTTTGGAGTGACCGTATATACCACATTTGTTGCGGTAAGACTGGAATTATTTACAATTGTATTATTGATAGCGCTTGTGGTCTGAACTGTAGTGCTTTCACCGCTAGCCTGGGAATTGGAAGCAGCTACCCAGGAATATGTTGCAGATACACCCGTATTGGCGAGGGGAATATTGACTGATTGCCCGCTGCAAATAGTTTGTGAAGATGCACTGGACATTACCGGGGGATTGATCGAACACAGGATTTCATCGAGATGCCGTTTCCATACTCCTAATCCGGTAGTTCCAACGAAGACTGTATTTGCATCTACCGTTAATCCGTAATTGACGATAACCGGTAAACCGGCAGCGATATTGGACCAGGAGGCCCCGTTATTGGTCGAGATATTCATCCCTCCACCGAAGGCAAAAAGATTCGTTCCGCTCACCCCCAGTTCATAGGTACTGCCTGAAATTCCACTATTAACAGAGCTCCAGCTAGAACCGTTATTGTTGGACCAGTATACTCCGGAACCGCTTACAGCTGCAAAAATATTCGCACCAATGGATACTACAGAATAAATATAGCTGCCGGGAAGTCCGGTATTGACAGGAGCCCAGCTTGAACCGTTATTGGAAGAAAAGAACACGCCCTTGGTATCGGTACCGGCAAAGAGGTTAGAACCGCTTGCTGTCATGGTGAGAATATTGTTGCTTGTAAAACCCGTATTGACGGCAGACCAGCTTGTACCGTTATTGGTAGATACACATACACCTCCACCCAGGGTACCTGCAAACAGGCTGCTTCCCATCGCAACAAGAGTCTGTACGCTCGTGCTTGTCAAACCTGTATTCACGGCTGTCCAGCTGGCTCCGTTATTGGTTGTAAGGAATACACCTGCGTTGGTAGCGGCAAAGACATTTGTCCCGATATAAGCAAACCTGTTGACTGTCTGTCCGGTCAGTCCGATATTAACGCCGTTCCAGTTGGCGCCGTTGCTGCTGGTCAGGAATGCTCCGGTACCATTACTTCCGGCATATACATTGGAAGATCCGTCATACATCAGCGCACGCACATCGGAAGTGATAATACCGTTATTGGCTGTGGCCCAGCTGGCTCCGAAATTTGAAGTCACTTCAACACCAGATGTGGCTGTAGCGATAAAAATATTAGCTCCCATCACAGTAACGTCATATACAGTGGTAGTAGTAATACCCGTATTCACTGCGCTCCAGCTTGCTCCTGAATTGGTGGAACGATATACACCTGCTCCACCGGTACCGGCATACAGATCCGTTCCGTCAAATGCCAGGCAATTGACGGTAAGGGCCGAACCGCTTAATCCTGTATTCCGTGTAGCCCAGGTGGATCCGTTATCGGTCGATAGATAAACTCCGCCTCCGTTCGTTCCTGCATAAATACTGGAACCACTCGCCTTCATTTCATTGATAGTGGTCATTGCTCCATTGACCGAGCCCCAGGTCACACCATCGTTGGTGGATAAAAACACACCACCTCCACTTGCAGCCAGATAATTATTTCCCACAACCACCAGGGTGGCATTGGTTTCGGTACTTACCTGAGTCCAGGAGCTTCCGTTATTGGTTGAGCGATAAATTCCGCCGTTATCGGCAACGATTACCGTTGTTCCAAGCATAATGACATCCGAATTGGAATAGGAACTGCCTCCTTTTACACTATTCCAGGATGCTCCATTGTTGGTAGAGAGATACAAGCCATCCTCTCCTGCAGCCCATATATCAGAACCATTCATGAGCAGTGTATGCAAAGGGTAGATCGCATATCCGTTGTTGGCTTCATTCCAGCTGGAACCGAAGTTGGCAGATGTAAAAATTCCGCTGCTCTGTGTAGCTGTAAAAATGGTCGAGCCATCTGTTGCAAAACAGTTCACCCTGCCGCTGGTGTAAGGACCATTGGTTTGTGTCCACTGCGCTTTTAAATTCAGTCCGCAAAAAACCAATAATACGGTAAGTAGTTTGTAAGATATTTTCATGGTTGGAGGTATATACATGATTAGTATTCCGGATGAGCATTCCGGAGAATAAATGTATTAAAAAAAAGCTTGAGGAGGGGATTATATTTCAACACCCATGACCAGAATGTCATCTGTTTGTTCCAGATCCTGTCGGTAGTCACTTATAAACGAATCCAGGGCGGTTTTTTGCTCCTCCATAGATAAGTCCTGAATGGACAGAATAAGTTCCCGGAAACGCTTTTTGGTCAGTTTTTTCTTGTTTTCACCCCCAAACTGGTCTGCAAAACCATCCGAAAACACATAAATCTTATCGCCCGGCTCCAATGCGAACTCATGGGCTTTGAAAGTATGACTTACATAGCTGTTGGCAATAGGGTGTTTATCGGCCTTTATTTCTTCAAAAACTCCCTTTCTTATCAGCCATAATGGATTATTAGCTCCGGCCCATGTCAGGACATTACTTCCTGCATGATAACAGCAGAAGGAAATATCCATACCGTCATTGATTTCTTCTTCGCTCTTGGCAAAATAGTCAATGACCAGTTCAGCAGTCTTTGTGAGTATTTCATCCGGTTTCCGGAGCCCAAGCTCCCGCACTGCACGGTAAAGGGCATTATTGCAAACCACACTTACCATAGCCCCCGGCACTCCATGCCCTGTACAATCACATGCAGCAAAAAGGACTAAATCATCCAGTGCTTCCATCCAGTAAAAATCTCCTGCAACAATATCCTTGGGTTTGTAAAGGATGAATGATTTAGGCAAATATCCGTTAACCATCCTTGCCGATGGAAGAATTGCATTCTGAATACGTTTGGCATAGACAATACTGTCCTTGATATTTTTATTTGACTCACTAAGTTCCTTGGTCCGCTCACTGACAAGTTCTTCCAGTATAGCCTTTTCTTTGGCTATCTGGGAGGTGCGGTGATGGATAAACCAATAGATAGAGATCACTGTTACGATAATAAGGAGGGTATAAAACCACCAGGTCTGCCACCAGGGAGAACGAATAAAAAAGCTGAATGATACAGGGATTGTATTGCTGATACCATTGCTGTTGATCACTTTTACCCGGAATGTATAGGATCTGCCGGGTGTGATATTGGAGAAGTTGGCTTCCGTACTTGAAGACAACGGTGACCATGCTGCATCCTGTCCTTCCAGCATAAAGGAATACATTACCTTATCGGTTGTCAGAGCCTTGAAATGAAATGTGAGGTGATTCTCGGCATAAGGTAAAATAAGATTCTTTGGCAGATTACTTTTAGTATCAACCGAATCACTGTATTTCTTCCAGTCCACAGCCTTATATGCCAGTAAAATATCACTCAGGATGAGTTTAGGTGCAACGGTACTGAGATAATCGAAACGCCGGTTGTAAACACTCAATCCATTATTCGATCCGAACCAGATCTGATCCGGATTGTGTCTGGAGATTTCTATGCTGCTTACCTCTCCTCCTTTAAAACCTTCATTCTCTCCGTAAAACCGGATTGAACGTACGGACATATCGGCATTCAGCTCTATCTTATTGATTCCTTTCTCGGTTCCGGCCCAAAGACATTTGCCCACCTTGTCCCATTCCAGGGCTTCTATAAAATTTGAACACAAGCCCTCTGCAGTACCAATCCTTTTGTAATTCCTGCCGTCAAAGCCGCAAATACCTTTTTCCTGAGTTCCGAAAAAGAGTTGGCCCTTGTCATTTTCTGTAACAGACCAAACGAATTTATCTGTAAGACCTACTTTGTCCGAAAACGGCACAAAGGTTTGTCCGTTGTAAAAAATAATACCTACATCGGATGTTCCTATCCACAAATTATCTTTAGAGTCGACAAATACGGTGATGATATTATTGGATGGCAATCCATTGGCGAGACTGTAATTCTTAATTTCCTTGTTTCTGTTCCGGCAGAACAAACCGGAGCCGAAATCCCCAATCCATGTATTCCCTTTCTTATCGAAAGTTATTTTTACCGGCTCTACCAATGGGTTATCTCCAAGTTTGGTTATGTGCGATTCAACAGAATAGGTATGGTCCTCTTTTTTCAGCACATATACTCCTTCATTGACCACTCCGGCAAAGATCAGGCCTTCACTGTCCTGGTTAATGGAAATGATATTCGTGTTCTTCAATACATCCAGAGGCAACACAGACTTGCTTGTATGCAGCACATTCAGGCCCAGACCCTGCGTTCCGATGAGCAGGGCACCCGACTTATTTTCATGTATACCTGCTATTTTATTGGAGGAAAGACCCTGTTTGTCGGTATAGGTGCTGAAGCTTTCATTGTTGAATAAATCAGCTCCCCCATTGGTGGTTCCAATCCATATATTTCCTTCATAGTCGGCAGTAATAGCATAGACCTGATTTGAGGAGAGCCCATTGCTTTCATCAAATGGTGTGAAAATTTTCCCGTCGTACTTCAGCACACCTTCCTGATCGGTGGTGAGCCAGATAAAATGATTCCTGTCTTCCAGCAATCCGAAGATCTTATCTGTTTTAGCCAGTTTTTCCGGCAGACTTATTTTCTGAAACGTGGCTCCGTCATATTTTACCAGTCCGTTCTGAACGATTCCACCAAACCATATATTTCCGGCCGAGTCGCAAAGCATGGAATAAAAAGCCTTGGTCTCCAGCTCTGCTATATGCGGAAAAGTATTTATTTTATTCCCCTCTGTTCTGGCTATACCATCATTGGTGGAAAACCAGTAACTGCCCCTGGAGTCTTTGGTGATAGCATAAACAGTATTACTGAGTAAGCCGTTACGCGTGGTGATTTTTTCAAAATCCTTTCCATTGTACTTGCTGGCTCCTCCCTTATCCGTTGCAAACCAGATATACTGATCATCAATAAAAATAGAATGGATATGATCATCTCCAAGACCGTCTTTTCTGGTGAAATTTTTGAATCCTTTTCCGTCGAACTCTGAAACTCCGCCAGTAGTTCCGATCCAGATATTACCTTGCTTATCTTCATTGATACAGGTAACATCGTCGGCAATAAGACCGTCATGAACCGTGAAATTCTTAAAGGATCTTCCGTCAAAACGGCTGATGCCTGTCTGGGTGCCGAACCAGACATATCCCCGTTTATCCTGAAAGATACTATTGACATTGGAGCCTATTAGACCTTCCTTTGTTCCGAAATATTTGAAATTGTATTGCTGGGACCAGGCAGGGTACAAAAAAGCACAAAATAACACCAGGAAAAGATGATGAAGTGTGTGTTTTTTCATTCTGTTCTGCCAGGCTGTATTAGAAGCCGTGTAAATTTAAAATTAAAAGCGATGTCCGCCTTATAAATACCAATAAAATAAGGGTACAGGGGCAAACATCTCACGAATCAGGCTTGAAAACAAAACCCCGGATAGAACAAGGGTCCATCCGGGGCTTTGTTTAGTAATGCTGTGACTCAATGACTCTTGATGATTTTTCGTGTTTCAAGCACCACACCTTCTTTAATAAGAGCATAGAAATACACACCTTTAGGCAAGGTGGCCAAATCGGCTTCTATTGTCTGTTGTCCGGCTTTAATTTGAAAAGAAGCCACTTTTTGTCCCAGTTCATTGCTGATAACAATCAGATCGGCATTGGAAGTACTGATATTGATCCTGTCTGAAAAAGGATTAGGGAATGCAGGTACCGTACCGATAGCCGAAGAATGATCCTGTATACCGGTGGCAGCGGAAACAACCAGGTATGCATCTTCCCCATGAGGAGTTGCAGGATGGCATACATAGTGGTAATTGCCTGTTTTAGTAACAACATATTTACAGGAGTGATTGCTTGCATCAATTGGATTATTCCACATGGCAGCTCCGGCCGGAATGTCAGACGTGCTGATAGGACCTACTACATGCGTTCCTGCCACCCACGTCCAGAGAATTGTATCACCCACAACTGCATTCGTTGTAACGGGCAGAAAATGGGATGGACTGTTCTGACAGGTAACGGTAAGCGTGGTTGCATTTGCACCTGCTCCGAAAGCCATTACAGAGGCTACACAAAAAAGTAGTTTTAGTTTCATGCTATATTGAGTTAGAATTCCCTGGTTTAGTTTATTTATATGACGGCTGTCATATTTCCGGCTAATGTAGTAATTTTCCACCTCGTCACCTATTCCGGTAATTCAATACACGAAACACTCAATATAAAAGCATGATCTTCGTCAAAACCAACCTGAAACCCTTCTTCTCCTCTTTTATGAAACCTATTTGTTTCAGTGCGTTTGTACTCCTATATTCTTATGCAGGTATGGCTCAAACCACCTGGCCCAGTATACAGCAAGGCATTAAACTTGTTGGTACAGGGGCTCTTGATACCACCAACCAGGGAGGAGCAGTATGCATTTCAGCCGATGGTAACACAGCCCTTGTCGGTGGGAACGGTGACAGCCTCAATACCGGAGCCGTATGGGCCTATACCCGCACGGCCGGAGTCTGGTCACAACAGGGAAACAAGCTTACAGGTACCGGTGCCACCGGCCCGGCTAATCAGGGCCAGGCAGTTTCCGTTTCTGCCGATGGGAATACCGCTATTCTGGGTGGTGATAATGACAGCAATGAAGCCGGAGCAGCCTGGATCTTTACTCGTACCGCAGGTGTCTGGACCCAGCAGGGAAGTAAATTATTCGGCACCGGAGCAGCCCGTACTGCCGGACAAGGCTGGTCTGTAAGCATTTCATCCGACGGAAATACTGCTGTTGTAGGAGGGCCTTATGATCATACAGCCATCGGAGCTGTCTGGGTTTTTATACGTTCAGGAGGAATATGGACACAACAGGGAAACAAACTCGTTGGAACCGGCCATACAGGCTCATCCGAACAGGGCAGTTCCGTAAGTATTTCCGGTGATGGCAATACAATTCTTGTCGGAGCCGATGGGGACAGCAGTGGCGTAGGTGCTGCCTGGGTGTTTACACGAAGCGGAAGTGTATGGTCCCAGCAAGGAAGCAAACTTACTGGCACAGGGGCTCTTGGTACTTCAGTACAAGGTTGCGCTGTTTCTCTTTCCAATGACGGAAACACAGCCATCGTCGGAGGTAACAGTGATAATTTCGGCATCGGGGCAGCATGGGTTTATACTCGCTCAGGAGGAGTATGGACACAGCAGGGTAGCAAATTATTGGGCACCGGAGGCAATGCTGCTCAGTTCGGCAATTCAGTATCTCTCTCAGGCGACGGGAATATGGCTGTCATAGGAGGCAACACAGACAACAGCGGTACAGGTGCAGTATGGGTGTTTACCCGCTCAACAGGAGTCTGGACACAGCAGGGAAGTAAACTGACAGGTACAGGCTCAGGAGGCGCAGCTTACCAGGGCAGTGCTGTTGCACTTTCTGCTGACGGCACAACAGCTATCGTCGGGGGCAATCAGGATAATGTTATAAAAGGAGCGTCATGGATCTTTGTATCGGCTGCTACAGCCGGAATCACTGAGTACGGGAAATTGAATCAACAATTAACTGCTTTCCCGAATCCGAATACAGGTATATTTATCCTTCATGCAGAAAGGGAAGGAACTTATACACTTCTGAATACATCCGGACAGGAACTTCGTACGCTAAAACTCAATACCGGCAATAATTACACGATACAGATTGACGGATTGGAAGCCGGCCTTTATTTCATTCGGGGGATAAATGAGCAAGAGGTGACAAGGGTGAAGGTGGTGGTGGTGAAGTGATTCAGTTCACGATAAAAGAAATCAAAAACAGCTCTTCCCGGATAAGAAGAAGGTATGGAGTACACCAATACAAGGAAGTGATTGATGAAGGATAGAGATGGTATAAACCGAAGGGATACAAACTTACTAGGGGAGAATTCTGACACAATCCCCAGATTAAATCCTCCATCACTGACCGACTGAACTGACTTAAGAGAATCTGAAAAGGGTTTGCCTGTTCGTCTCAGCAAATACACAGGATAATTAAAACCCAGCGTAAAACCGAATTGAAACCTGTTCCTGTCAACAACAACACAATGGGTTCTTGTAGTATCCTGTGCATTAATATGATGGCTCTGCATGCACGTGAGCAGGCTTAGCAGAAACAAAAGAATACTTGCCTGCTTCCGGATTAGAATATGTTTTTCTGGTCTGATTCCTTAATAACGTACAAAACAAGGATTTCTGATTTCACTTCCACCATTTACCGGATTTCAGCATAAACCAACCATATTTACTTCAAAACCTGCCTTCAGAACAAATCTTTCCCTTTCGCATGCCGGATATAGTACTTTCGGGCAGAGATAATTCCTGTTAAAGACACTCTTATATAAAACCTTCATACCATATCCTAAATATACAACATATGAAACAAATGCTACAATATAAAATCAACTCAATCAGATCATTCAGCCAAACCCTCTTCCTAAGCCTGGGAATCCTGTTCTCTCCCCTGCTTTATTCTAATTTGGAGGCACAAAATATCAGTACCATTGCCGGAAACGGAATTCCCGGATTCAGCGGCGATGGCTCCAGTGCCACATCCGCCCAGCTGGATTCGCTTTCAGGAGTTGCTATTGATGCAGCCGGGAATATTTATATTGCAGATAACAGCAATAACCGAATCCGTAAGGTAAGTCCGGCAGGATTGATTACTACCATTGCCGGAACAGGAACAGGAGGATACGGTGGAGACGGAGGTCCGGCAACCTCTGCCCTGCTCAATTTTCCGAATGGTATTGCGCTTGACGGTGCCGGAAACATTTATATTGCAGATGGGTCGAATAACAGAGTCCGGAAAATTTCTCCTTCCGGAATAATCAATACAATTGCCGGGAATGGAACAGCTGGTTTTGGGGGTGACGGAGGACCGGCAACAACAGCGCAGCTGAATGGCCCTGCAGCCATTGCGATTGACAAGACCGGGAATGTGTATATAGCAGATTGCACCAATCAACGCATACGAAAAGTGGATAGTTCGGGAACCATTCTGACAGTTGCCGGTAATGGCACAGCTGGTTATGGAGGTGACGCCGGCCTGGCTACATCCGCTAAACTGGCTAATCCGACAGGAGTAGCCGTTGATGGTTCGGGTAACCTTTATATAGCCGACAATTACAATCACCGGATCCGATTTGTCAACAGTGCTGGAATAATTTCCACTGTTGCCGGTTCAGGGGTTGCCGGTTTTGCCGGTGACGGGGCATTCGCCATTCATGCTAAATTAAGGTACCCCACAGGCGTGGCATTGGATAAATCAGGTAATATCTTTATTGCAGATCTGTTGAATAACCGTATCCGAAAAGTTGACACCACAGGCCTTATCACAACCGTTGCCGGAAAAGGTATTACTGGTTATAGCGGCGATGGAGGCCTTGCCACCCTGGCCGAACTAAACTATCCCTACTCTTTAACAATAGATGGAACAGGCAGTCTATTCATTGCAGACGGGGGCAATAACCGGGTAAGGATGGTGTCGTATACCACAGGAATCAATGAACGTATTCCGGATATCAAAGTACGGATATTTCCCGTGCCCTGTAGTGAGCATTTAAATATTCAGTTAAATGGTGCAGGATATAAACAAATCAACATTTACGATATGAATGGCAAGATTCTTTATTCATCGATACTTGATCCGGGCCAGCATGACAGACTCGCAGAGATAAACATGCAAGATGCACCATCCGGGGTTTATCTGCTGCATGTTGAACACGATAAAGGCATGGTCAACGCCCGCTTTACTGTCATGAAATAGTGCAGACTGGTCTGCATTTAAAAAAATATAACGGCTAATGCGAATTGGAATCTACCGGGGCCTGAGCCTTGAAAGGAATATGGATGACAGGAACAGGAAGGCTCGCTTTCAGCCAGCGTGCAGCTTCTTCTTTGTCCTTGAAAAGGCGGGTATTGGCCAGGGGTTTATGAAAACGCATAAAAAAATTACCGAACAAGGTTGAGGATGTACTGCCAACGAGAATGGCTACGGCAAATGAGATTTTCCGGGCAGAGGTATCGGCTAAAAATGTCCGGGCTTCATGAGAGATGGACTGTATGCAACTTACATCAACCAGCACGGGAAACTTCGATTCCGGGTATTGCAATTCAATGTATTGAACTATTTTCACTGCGTCTTCAAGTTCAATTTCGGCGCCTTCTTTAAACACCAGGTAGGCTATACCGTCTTCACCAAGCCATTGTTCTGAAACACGGGTTCTGTCTTTTTCTTTCATAAGCGCTTAACGAAAAATTAACGCTCCGAATATAACATTAGTTAGGAATACCGGCAGACCAATTATTTGTCCAAATTAAGGAACCGCACAGGTCATCCCAACTCAGTTGTTGCGGAAAATTTCAGATTTTATTTTCTTCTTTTGTCCCGGGGCCTTTATACGCCCTACCACTTCTTTCAATTGTTCCAGGGTATAACAGGACATATCGACAAAGTGATAATACGGATCATTCTTTTTGATGAATTGTATGAGTTCTTCTTTTCCCATTTGAGAGTTATTGGTGCTTCAATATAGGTCATACTCAATGGCAAATCTGTGATTCTAACATTATTTTCGACAGACACAGGATAAACTAAGATGAGTTGAACAGCAAGTGTGATTACTTGTAGAATAAGACACATAGATTCACTTTTTCAACACTGATTTACAGAAAAAGGTAATCCTTGCAGTCCAGGCGTAATAGAATGCAGATTTTCATGATTATTATCTGACCAGCACCAAGATCGTCAGTCAGAAAGGGACAATTAATCTGATCCGTTGAAGATTAACGGGAAGGCTATTAACCTCTGCTTCCTATTTCCAGGCTTTTTTCAGGAACACGATGCTTGACAACATAGCGTGTTTCTTTACGGACAGGGACCTCGTTTACGACAAGGTTATCAGTTTTAACAGCTCTGTTTATCTTTATTTTGGGTGTGCGTATCATGGTATTGAAGTATAAAGTATGAACCTTGTACAGTACGATAACTACTTACGAATTTAGCGAAACGCCTTTGCCTTTTACCATGTCTTTGAATTTACTTCTGTTTGTTAACTTTAACACAACGATTTGTTAATCTATTGATCAGGAAACTGGAAATAAGCCGGTCAATTGCTGGCCGGACTGACAATCCAACGGGCTATTTTTAGCTTCTCTATCTCCTCTCTTAACCTGATTTCCTCCTGAAGTGGAGTCTTTCTATCATGATGTCTTATTTTCCCCGCTTCCCTGTCCCGTTTGATATTTTCATAATACTGTTCATCCAAGGCAATCAGACTGCCTATTTCATCATATTCGCTTACTGTTTCAGGAGGTTTAATGGAGAAAGGCTGGGAACTACCAGGTAACGTAACCGCTCGAAGGGCCATATAAATGACTGTAAACTGGTTCTGGAACGCTTTGGGATTGCCCTTAAAAAGAAAGGCACCGTTCTGGAAGTTTTAAAACTCAAAAGCATTGGCGACAGGGAAGTAGAATGGTTTCATGAACATTTGTCCTCCACTTTTAGCATTGAACGGGGAGGTTCCACTTATAATAAGCACTTTAGGATCATGCGGGCGTTTTTCACATGGGTAAATGAAGTAAAGGGACACAGTTGCCTCAATCCATTCAGCCGTGCAGAGCTCAATGATGTGGTGAGAGAGAAAAATATCATTACCAAGGAAGAGTTTTTAAGCGTTATCAAGGAAACGACCTCGGAGAACGGGTACAGGGTTTTTAGCGGAAAGCGCAGAAATCTCTACCACGACTGGCTACCTAAAGCCTTTAAGCTGGCCCTCGAAACGGGCTGCCGGGCAGAAGAACTCGTTACCTTGGAATGGTCTGATCTTATTGAATTCGAGCCCGGAATGCTCATCTTCAAGATTGACAACTTAAAAGTCAACCGGATTCAGACGGGACTAGCCTCTGGCAAATATGTTCGTTATGTGCCTATTACCTCCAGCCTAAAGGAGCTGCTAAAAGATCTGGGCTACGAAAGCGGCAAACCGATGAGTGGCTATGTTCTAGCCAGACCCTTGGAACTATCGCTTAAATACGTAATGACGGCCATTTCAAGGGCCTTTAATCACTATGTGGAGCAGGTGACTAAGAGAGGCGTTCAGTTTAAAGACCTTCGCAAGACTTATACCACCCACCTATCCGTTGCCTTGGGGCCAAACGCCAAGATGTTCACAGGGCATGCTTCGGACGAGATTCTAAAGAAGCACTACCTCTCCGGTGCTTACCTTGCAGGGAATCTTGGGGATTTTCGGATTTTCTGAGGCTTTTCTGGCGGTAAAGGGCATTGCTGATCCGTAAAAACATCATTGCAAACCGCGTGATAGTCAAAATATTTGAAAATCCCCTGAAATTCAGGGACTTTGCTCTTGGTTATAAGAAAGGGAAAGTTTACCGACCTACCTTGTACGGTAGGTTTGGTTTCAGAAAAACCGGAAACGCAAACGAAATGGACTACATTAGCGGTTCGAATCCCATGTGGCCCGCTACATGGGATGGGCTTGCAAATTTGCAAGCCCATCCCTTTTTGTTAGCCCCTAAAACCTTTGCCAGTTCAGCGATCTGGGCAAATACCAAGTTTGGTCGGTCGGTTCGAAGTTGCCCTTTTTCCCGATCATAGAAAATTCCCTCTGGAAATACCAAGTATTGAATTTGTTCCCTCGTCCGGTATCCCCCGGATGCCCAAATTTTACTGAGGTTTACGGCCATTTCGAGCGCATCTTTATAATAAATTTCCAGGTTCGAAGTCGGGATGTCGTTTTTGGGCAAACCATCCTCAATTTTGGCCTTTTCTTCGATGTATTTTCCAGCGAACTTTTTAAATAATTCCTCTGTAATTTCCCCTAATGCGTGGCGTTCTTCCAATGTTTCGATTTTATTGGAGAGTTCCGTTATCTGACTTCTTACCGCTTTCAGGTTCTCCTCGTCGGTTTTATTCAGGGCTTCGTAATCCTGAATCAGTTTCAGTTTAAGAGGCTGAATGTATTTCCGGTCGATTTGAAAGGTAGCAAGGTATTCTTGAAAGAGGCTATGGATTAAATTGGCGTTTTTATTGCATTTACAGCCCTTTTTAGCGCACTTGTAGTAATGAAGGCCTTTCTTCTTCACCAAATAACCAGCGAAGGACGTGCCGCAAGTTCCGCATTTCAGGAAACGCCGGAGGGGATGGGGTTCGCTTTCCTTTTCATGGCTGTATTTCTGGTGGTTTTCCGAAAGAATATCCTGAACCCTTAAAAATAGCTCTTTGGGGATGAGTCTTTCGTGCTTCCCTTCCATTACACCCCCTTCAATCATGCTATGAACCATTATCCCACAGTAAAACGGGTTTTTGAGAATCCGGGAAAGAGATTGGAGGGGGATAAAGTATTTCCTTGCAATCAGGCGGTTCTGAATTTCGACATTACTAATCTGATCTTTTGCTTTCCATTCGAATGCCTTCCTGATGAGTTTCCCTTTTTCATTGATCACAAGTTTCCGTTCCCCGTTGACAACGACATTATCATATCCGGGAGGCCGAGCAGAAACCCAATATCCTTTATTCAGTTTTTCCTTCATTCCGGCCATTGCCTTTTCCCGGCGAAGCTGATTATCGTATTCGCTAAAAATAAAATGAATGTTTTGCTGAAGGCTCCCGCTTGGTGTATTGCTATCAGAAGGTTGGCTAACAGATTCAATCGCTATCCCCCGTTTTTTCAGTTCGGAGGCAATATAAATAGCATTCGCCCCTGAGCGGCTGAACCGATCCATGCTGTAAACAATGATGTAGCTGATCTGCTCCTTGCTCTTTTTGACAAAATCGAGCATCCGCTTGAATTCCTTTCGTTCGTCTGACTTCGCGCTTTCATAAGTCCCGCCGAAACATCCCAGCACATTCCGCTTTTTCAATTCAGCATATTTCTGGCAAGCCTTTAGTTGGGTTTCAAGGCTCATATTATTTTCAGCTTGCTCTTTGGTCGAAACACGGGTATAGATTACCGTGTTGCTTGTCGAACTCATCGGCATCAGGGAAACCCTTTTCTTCTTCAGCCCAAATTTCAGGTACTGCTGGATTCCGTTTGTTTGCATGGTTTATCTTTTAATGAATCTGTATGAATCCTGTAAAACATTTTGGCTAATTGCTCCAACGCTTCTATCACTTTCAGCCCTTCCTCTTCACTGACATCTTCCAGCCCTTCAAAAGTTCTAAGCGTATCCAGAGTTAGTTCCCTCTTTTTCTTCAGCTCCTTTATTTCTTCCCTGATTTCCATCTCAGCCCTCCTTCTTTTTTAGGGCGATCCCGGCATTTCAATCCCGAACTCCCCGTATATTAGCACAATCCGTCTGAACGCCCTCCGACATTCTGGAGAATCTGCCAGAGTGAAAAACTATTCCTTATACGATTTGGACGTTGCCGAAACTAATCGCATACCGATAGCTTTTTTTTGCTGATTCTCTTATGGAGCTAATGTAAATAAGGGGTTTGAGATGCTTCCCGACCTTTCCCGGCATCTCCCGAGTCTTGTTCAAACTTTTTAAACTTTTACTTTTTTGAAAGATTTTATTCCAAAAAATCAATGCGGAGAGAATGCAGTTGCCATGCAATAGGATACATGGAGCAATGGAGGAAGGTAGATGTTTGAAGCGAAAGTCAAGCAGGTTTTTGGCTTGAATTCCTGCTGTATGATACTAAAATAACTATTGCACCATTTATTATGGATTACGAAGTGACCGATTATCAGATATAGTATTTGTTTATTTGAACTTTTGCTTCGTTTTAGCCTTTTTCAAGGAATCCATTTGAGCCTGATTAGGGCTACCATGAAAATAAATACGTCTTGTCGTGTCAGAAATAGATCCATTGCTGTTATTATTTGCCTGTTTCCCCAAAACCCCATTACCATCTGACTTACTGGACTTTGATGAATCAGCAATTGAATTTATTTTTACCTTCCCTGTAGAGTTATCTTGTTTGCTGCTTTGATGCGAACAGGAATTGATGACCACATTT
>JBIOHC010000007.1:0-104008 GCA_044448685.1 Bacteroidia bacterium | reverse complement strand
TTATTATATTCTCTCAGGAGGTTATTATCAGTTAAAAAATTATTTCCTGGCAATTTATTATGCATCTCTGGCGGCTTTTTTTAATCCTTATAAATTTATCAGGCAGTTATGTGTGGAATAAGCGGCTTTTTTTCCGGCGATCAATTCTTTTCCAGAGAAGATCTGGAAGGCCTCGTCCGGTCCCAGCATCACCGGGGCCCGGATAGCAATGGAATATTTCTGGATCACACAGTTGGCCTCGGGCATAACAGGCTTAAAATAATTGACCTTTCTGAACGCGGAAGCCAGCCCATGCATTCCGGGGATGGGCGGTATGTAATGATTTACAATGGCGAGGTTTATAATTATTCAGAAATCAGTGCTGACCTGAAATATAAAAAAGGAGACCACTTTCAATTCAGATCCGCCTCCGATACCGAAGTGATCCTTGAAGCTTTCGTTCATTATGGAGCTGACTTTGTTCAATTGCTTAATGGAATGTTTGCTATTGTCATATATGATAAAGAACTGGGGGAACTCCATTTGTTCAGAGACAGGATTGGCATCAAACCAGTATATTATTATTGGGATGGTGACCATTTTGCTTTTAGTTCGGAAATAAGGGCCCTGAAACAAATGAGCAAATTGAATCTGAAGATCAATTATACTTGCATTCCCCAGTACCTGCACCTTGGTTATATTCCAGCTCCCTTTACCATTTATGAAAATTGTTATAAACTGGAAGCCGGCCATCACTTGAAGATTGGAAAGAACTGTTTTGAAAAAAAACCCTATTGGAGCCTTGGAGGAGCAGTGAAGGATAAGGTAATCAAGGATGAACGGAATGCCGGTATCATGATTTCTGATCTGATTTCAAGTGCTGTTCAATACCAGCTTAAAAGTGATGTGCCATATGGTATTTTTCTTAGCGGAGGTATAGATTCGAGTTTGGTTACTGCCAATGCTGTAAAAATGGCGGGTACACGCATCAATACATTTTCAATCGGGTTTGAAGACCAGCAGTATAATGAAGCATTTTATGCAAAACGAATTGCCGACCATCTGGGAACCAATCACCATGAATTTATTGTTACAATTGATGAAGCGATCTCTACCCTGGATGACTATATGCAGGCCTATGGTGAGCCATTTGCAGATTCATCAGGTATACCAACGCTGCTGATATCCAAACTGGCGCGGAAATATGTGACTGTGGCTTTGTCGGGAGAGGGCGGAGATGAACTTTTTCATGGATACGGAGCGTATAAATGGGCAGGCAGACTGGATAATTATTTTATATATCAGAACAGGCATTTCATTTCCCGGATGCTGAAACGGTCGGGATCTGACCGCAATAAAAGGGTAGGAGATATGTTCCTGATTGATGATAAAGCAAGAATTCGCTCACATATTTTTACCCAGGAGCAGTATTTTTTCTCAGCCGATGAAATTTCGGGTCTGTTTGCACTCAATATGTTATCCGCTGACTTATTGGATCATCTGCTTGGGTATTCTGATACTGCATTTTCCAATTCCCTGGCGGATATCACGGGGAAGAGAGAACTAAATCCGGCAGAGAAACAAGCATTGTATGATCTTCAGTTTTATCTGCCCGATAATCTGCTGGTAAAGGTTGACAGGGCAAGCATGCATCACTCTCTTGAAATCAGAGTTCCTTTTCTGGATCATCGTCTGGTGGAGGAATCACTCAACATAAGCGCCGGCCTCAAAATAAATGGGGTATCAAAATATATCCTGAAAGAAATACTGTACCAGTATATTCCAAAGTCCTATTTTGAACGACCTAAACAGGGCTTTTCCATACCATTAAAACATTGGCTTAAAAAGGAGATGCGTTTTCTCATCGAGGACTACCTCAATCCGGCAAACATTAAGCAGGTAGGACTGGTAGATGCAAGCTACGTGAGTGAATTGGTAAAACGTTTTTTCGGAGGAGAGGATTATCTCTTTCAGCGATTATGGCTGCTTATTAACCTTCATATGTGGATGCGCACTAATGCATGATTCAATTTAGGAAACAGAACAAATGGGCATAAAACTCAGCAGGGCAAAGCCACGTAACTGGCTCTTAACATTTAGTTACAGACTCAATAAGGTTATGCCATTCAGTCATGCTTTTAAACATAAGTTGTTTCTGAGGCTGGAGTGGATTTTCGAGCGCCTTGCTCATGAAGAGTCTCTCTATGTCTATGATCCGGAAAAGCACCCGTGCAGATATTTGGGGAAAGAATATATACTGAAGCATATTTCCACTTCGGATCGTGTTCTGGATATAGGCTGCAACCTTGGTGAAGTGACAGACTATGTGGCGAGCAAAGCATCAGAGGTAATTGGGATAGATCACAATGCCGGAGCTATACAGATTGCTTCCGGGAAATTCAAAAGAAACAACCTGCATTTTTACCATGCCGATGCCAGAACATTTTTGAAAACACAGCAGGGTACATTTGATGTGCTTATTCTGTCCCATATTCTTGAACATCTGGATAATCCCAAGGAGTTTCTGCTTGAATTTGCACCTGCCTTTAATCATATATATATAGAGGTGCCGGATTTTGACAAGACAATCTTAAATCACTATCGTCAGGCAATGAACGAAACGCTCATTTACACCGATGATGATCATGTTTCCGAATGGGACCGATTGGAGCTGAATAAACTCATCGAAACATCCGGGATGGAAATTATAGAACAGGAGTATAGGTTTGGACTTCAGAAGCTGTGGTGCAGGCGGCTCCCTTCATAATTCCAAGATCCACTGCTACAGACCTGCTGCAGATTAAGAAATTGAAGTTAGTCGTAAGACTGTGGCTGATCTGCTCAACCTGCCTCACCCCGTGTTCTTCATGTATTGTAAAATAGAGGTAACCCAGCCCGTGAACAATCTGCTGAACTTTTTTACCAACTTCATCAGTCAGGATTTCGATTAAAATGGTGGGTTTATAAAGGGCTAAATGTTTCCTGAACCCTTCCATAACTTCGGCCTCATGGGTTTCAACATCGATTTTAATCAGATCCAGCCTGGTTAAATTTTCCCTTTCAATTAAGCCATCCAGAGTTAGTGTGTCAATTTCAGAAGTAAATACTTTGACTGCCTCCTCGTTTAGATTTTTATTAATAGTCACTGAATAGGTATGTTCCTCATACGTGTCGTAAATAAGGGCTGTACCCTCTGAATTGGATGCAGCTGCCTGGATGCATTTTATATCATAATTATTCAAGCTGTTGTTTTCTGCAAGTTTCTTAAATACCCGTTGTACCGGTTCCAGCGCATAAACAACGGCGTTTCTATTAACGGCTTTGGAAATTAATGAGTAAATGCCTGTATTGGCGCCAATATCAAATACAACTGTTGCATTTTGGCAAAGCTTTATCCATAGACGCAGAGATTCCTTTTCCCACCCTCCTGTGAGCCCTGACCAGAAAATCTCATTCTCAATGAGAAAACCATAATGATTCACTTTAAAAGATGCAGATTTATGGACAGGAACAGTAAATACCCCCTTGAAGTGAAAATGTCTGTAAAGGGAAGGCTTGGGTATCCAGAAGTAACGCAACAGGGTAAATACCTGTTGTTTGAAGGGTAATTTAGAATACAGGACCTTTAATGCATTCATGTATTCCTGACCCGTTTCAGGCGGGTATTTATCCTGTTTAGGAACAGAGAGGCTCTGTGGCCCAATCTTCTGTTAACAAGTCCATCAAGCGCCACAATCTCCTTGTTTTTAAATTCCAGATGACAGTAGTGATGGGTTCCCAGGGAGTTCCAGGGGTAACGTTTGGAAATAAAATTTTCATGGACAAGCTGTTCGGAATAGGTTGTTTCATTCAGTTCCGTGATTTCCATCACATGCAGTTTTTCTCCGTAATAATTCGATCCATCCTGAACGATCCGGTACAGCTTTTCTCCGCATTCATAAAGGGCCCCTGCATTCCGGGAATAACGAAGATCTGTTGTCGCAGGACTTTGAGGGTGCAAGGTCCATTCGCCATGCAAATCACGGCTGGTATAAATCTGCTGTTCATGGCTTTCCGTCATTGTAAACAGATAGGCCACGTTATCTATGAAGTAAATGATTGAATCGGCAAAACGACCTTTCAGCAAGGTTTTTACTTTTTTTATTTTATCCGGAAACCGTTCGAATTCATATAGCATTACTTCATCGGAATAATAGGTTTCCGGCAAGAGATAGGTTTTTCCCTGATGTCGGAATATAAAAGGAAAGGATAAATGAAAGGACTCTTTGAGCACCGTTGTTTCTTTCCAGTTAATAAGATCATCTGTTTGAAGCATATTGATTTGCCCTGCTTCTCCTTCACATTGCTTTTCAAATAACATATACAGGGTGCCATTTTCCACATACAAAAAAGGATCGGACATAGTATGGCAGTGATTGTCGGCACAGGAATAATCCTTGGGAAGAAAAAGTTTCTGTTCCGGGGCAGACAGAAAATCAGGTGCTAAAATATCACAACCTTTTTCTGCAATAACTACATTCAGATTCCAGTTAAGGCCGGAAAAAACAATACGGTTTAGTAAGGACATAAATCCTGCTATCAGATGAACCCGGCTTTACTATCGAACTCGGAGTGTTTGGAGAAATTCTCTAATAAAATTAATGATTATCCGGATCAAGAAGCCGTCGGAAGGTTATTTTTTTAATAAAAGAGGGATTGTTTTCCTCACCATAACCCAATAAGCATATAATATAAAGTTTAGCAGTATTAATTCAAACAGAGCGATTGATAGACGGTGGAATAACGTTTTGATCCGAGGGTAAGCGAAAAACAGTTTTCAGCTGCCTGTCTCAGCTCCTGTTTATCCAGTTCGAGGAGCTGGGGAATATGGTCTATCGCTCTTTCATATTCCTCGTTTGTAAACGATTTAATGACCAGGCCGGCGTGACTTGCCTCGATCTGTTCTTCCATATCACCTATGCCTGCATTGGTTATAACCGGTATGCCCATTCCAAGGAGCTCCGCCAGTTTTGTAGGTGAGGAAGCAATTTTAGAGTAGCAGGGTTGGATAAAGAATATGGACAAGACGGATAAACTAAGATATGCCGGGACTTCTGAACGGACAGCCGAACGGATAAGCAGCCGTGCAGGATCCAATCCCAGCTTCCGGGCCAGGGTCAGGATAATTTCAGGATTATCGGGAGTAAGGATGAGAAATTTAACATTGGGATAATGCCGGATCAGGATCTTATAAAAAGAAAGCATCTCCTCTGCCTTATACCAGGTACCCAGGGAACCCAGATAGGAAAGCACCCAATCTCCTTTTTCAATTCCCAGTTCCCTGGTTTTTGTTGCTTTCACTTTCGCGTCAACAGCTCCGGCATTAAACAGAGATAGATCTGCACAACAGGGTATAACGGTTACCGGGGCGCAGACACTTCCTGACATGATGCGGGTAATTTCCTTTTTGCCGGCTTCTGTAAGGGAAATTATATGATCTGAATCAGAGAAAAAATGTTTTTCTTTTTTCTTAAAGTAAACATAAGCCATACGGTGTATGGGATTGTTTTTTTTCCAGATTCCTCCATCAACTCTTTCATCAGCCCAGAATCCGCGCATATCAAAAATGAATTTCAGCCCGAATTTTTTCCTGAGTTTCAGCCCTATAAGCGCAGAAAGATAACTGCGGCAATGAACGATGTTAAATTGACCCTGAGCAACTGTCCGGAATGCCATGCTCCGCATACGGACCGTATTGAGGTAGGAAGAAATGAAGGGAATCCTGTTGGAGTATGGTACAGGTATCCACTTTATTCCGGCCTTTGCTACAATCGATTCAATGAGGGCTTTTCCTGCTGAAAATTTCTCTTTCTTTTCACAACTTATAATGGTGATTTGGTAATTTTGTGAGGCTAATTCTTTCAGATAAGGCAATACCTGGCTTTGTCCGAGAGGATCAGTCAGTCCGTCAAAAGTGATATAGAGAATTTTCAAACAGGATCAGGTTAAACAGAACATATGGAACTTGTTTTCGCCACTGCCAACAAAAATAAGCTTAAAGAAGTGAATGAGCTAATTGGCTCAGGTATCCGTTTGCTGAGCCTGGAAGATATTGGCTGTACCGAAGAAATAGCCGAAACAGCTCCGACTCTGGAAGGAAATGCCCTTCAGAAGGCAGAATATGTATTCAGAAACTATCGCAAATCTTGTTTTGCCGATGATACCGGTCTTGAAATAAAGGCCCTGGATGGGAGACCCGGGGTGCTCTCGGCCCCGCTATGCAGGTGAAGCAAAGGATGCTCATGCCAATATGGATAAAGTACTGAAGGAGTTAGAAGGGGTGACGAACAGGGAGGCTTGTTTCAAAACTGTTATTGTGCTATTGACCCCAACCCTGAAGATGAGTTTTGAAGGGGTGCTGGAAGGGGAGCTTATAACAGAGAAACGTGGGAAGGATGGCTTTGGCTACGATCCCATTTTTGTACCCAAAGGATATACAAAGACACTTGCAGAGATGAATCTGGAAGAGAAGAATAAGATGAGTCACAGGGCATTGGCTGTCAATAAGTTGGTGGCTTTCTTAAAGACTCTTTCATAAAGTCTGGAGAAGCCACCAAAAGAGTGGGGAGAAGACATAAAACAGAAATACCCACTTGTGGAATGGAAAAACATGTCACGCATGAGAGACAGGCTTATTCATCACTACTTCGGGGTAGATTATGATATTGTTTTCAATACAATCACTACTGATATTCCTGTTCTTTGTGATGATCTGAAAAGGATTATAGCCTTGGAGTCGCCTCGTTAATAAGTCCGTTAATTACTTGATTCCCTTCATTTTCCCTTCCCGGGCTTTATCCGTAAATTTGCAGGATTGATTACCCCTATGTCTGACAAGCTCAAGATTGGTATTCTGTTCGGAGGCTCCTCCAAGGAAAGAGAAATCTCCTTTGCCGGTGGCCGTACGGTTTACGATAACCTCAATAAATCACTCTTCGAGGTAGTTCCTGTATTTGCAGACAGCTTCGGGAATTTTGTACTCCTCAATTGGGAGTTCGTTTACAAAGGCAGTATCCGGGATTTTTATCCTCCTGTTGAATTTCTCCCAAGGGGTAACGAAGCTTACCAGCTTTATGCCGAGAACCTTGGTAAATTAGGAGCAAAGGAACAGGATGCACTTCTTGATCGTATCGGAACTAAGATTCCTGCTTCAGACCTGGGCTTGTATATGGATTTTGCCTTCCTCTGTCTGCACGGCGCTTATGGGGAAGACGGAAGGATACAGGGACTGCTCGAATACCTCCACATACCCTATTCTGGTTCGGGAATATTGCCTTCGGCCCTGGGTATGGACAAAGCCATCCAGAAACGCTTTATGACTCAGGCAGGTTTCCAAAGTCCGAACTGGTTTACCGTGAACCGTGCCGATTGGAACAAAGCCTCTTCCAGGCAACTGTTTGAAAAGGCAGGTAAGGAGATAGGATTTCCCCTCGTGGTTAAATCGGCTCATCAGGGTTCTTCCATTGGTATCAGTATTCTGAACAAAGCTTCGGAAGATGAATTTTATAATGCTGTCAACAAAAGTTTTTTTATACGTGATATAGATGCAGGGGAATGGAACAATAAAGCACTTGCTGAAAAAACAGAATGGGTTCGCACCCTTGCCGATATTCGGGAAGGAATCGGTATGCCGGTTCGGATAGGAAACCTTGAATTGTTCCAGCCTGCTTCATTGCTTGAGTTCCTGGATAAGGAACTTGCAAAGGACAAGTCTGTATGTATTGAATCCTTGGACGGGGAGACGCAGGTACTGCTGGAAGGATTCATTGCCGGAAAAGAATTCTCCTGTATTGTTATACAGGATGAGCAGGGTAACCCCATTGCATTGCCTCCTACTGAAATCAGGAAGGGGAAGGAATTATTCGATTACCGTTCCAAATATCTTCCGGGCCTCAGTCGTAAAATAACTCCGATTGATTTAACGGATGCCGGAATCAATAAAATAAGACAGGCTTGTGAAAAGCTTTTTCAGGCACTCAGTTTTCATGTATATGCTCGTATAGACGGATTTATTAACGAAGGCGGGGAAGTATTTCTGAACGACCCGAATACCACTTCGGGTATGATGCCTTCTTCCTTTTTCTTTCACCAGGCGGCTGAAATAGGGCTAAATCCATCCCAGTTCCTGACGTATATTATCCGCACTTCCCTCCTTGAACGTAAACGGGCAGGGATGAATAGCGGAGCGTATGACAACCTCTGTATAAGGCTCGATAAGCTTATGCAGCTCGACCGTTCTGCCGCCACAAACCGGAAAAAAGTGGCGGTTGTATTCGGAGGTTATTCTTCTGAACGTCATATCTCGGTTGAGAGCGGTAGGAATGTTTATGAAAAACTGGCCTCATCTGTAAAGTATGAACCTGTTCCCGTATTTCTGACAGGTAACGACCAGGAACATCTGCTTTACCAGGTTCCCATTAATGTACTGCTTAAGGATAATGCGGATGATATACGCGAAAAAATAGAACATTATTCAATTCATCCTGTTGTACAGGAAATCATAAACCGTTGCCGTTTCATCACTGAACTTTATTCCAATGCAGGTCTGCTCGTTACCCCTAAGCGAATCACTTATGAAGAACTGAGTCAGAAAGTGGATATTGTTTTTATTGCCCTGCATGGGCGTCCGGGTGAAGATGGAGCCATACAGGAAAAACTGGAAGTTGTCGGCCTTCCCTATAACGGTTCGGATAAAAGCAGTTCGGAAATAACGATTGATAAATTCCGTACGAACGAAATCCTGCGTAAGAACGGTCTCCTTGTTGCCGAACACCTCCTGGTATCGGAAGAAGACTGGAAACAGAAAAAGGAAACTATCAAAGCAACAATTGCTAAGAAAATAGGTCTGCCCTTTATTGCCAAGCCTGTTGATGACGGTTGCAGCTCGGCAGTGAAAAAGATAAAAACCCTTGAAGAGCTCGATGCTTTCGCCGAATTGATATTCAGAAAGACAGAGCTGCTGGCTGCTGCTGCTGCTGCTGTTTTACACATCAAACCCAGGGAAGAGTTTCCTCAAAAGAAAACCTTCCTGGTCGAAGAACTTATTTCCCCGAAAGGAGCCCTTAAATTTCTGGAAGTGACTGGAGGTATGCTGAGTCATATCGCTAATAACGGGAAACAGGATTATGAAGTATTCGAAGCCAGTGAAGCCCTTTCGGAAGGGGAAGTGCTTTCACTGGAAGAGAAATTCCTGGCCGGTCAGGGTCAGAATATTACCCCAGCCCGCTATGCCGTGGATAAGGCCGAGCAGGCTGCCATATCTGCACAGGTAAAAGAACAACTGGGGAAAGCTGCAGCTTTGCTGGGTGTAAAAGGTTATTGCCGCATCGATGCCTTTGTTCGTATTTTCGACAAAGCCCGCGCAGAAGTGATTTTTATAGAAGTGAATTCCCTGCCTGGTATGACTCCTGCCACCTGTATCTTCCATCAGGCCGCACTGAACCACTATAAACCCTATGAGTTCATTGATCAGATCCTGGAAGCAGGTTTGATCAAAAAAAGAGTGAGAGCGGAGAAACAGAGCGGAAGCTGACTGGCAATGTATAAGGCTCGGAAAAATTAAGATATATTTGCCCCCATTGACTGAAATAAGATGAAGAATATATTGGGATTCTTAAAAAGCCGTGCTTTCCTGATCAATCTGGGAATAGCCATCGTTTCACTCCTCCTCCTTTTCTGGCTTGTTTTTAAAATTCTGGAAGTCTATACCAGGCATGGTCAGAAAATAGCTGTTCCTAGCTTCAGTGGATTGAAAATGAATAAGTTGGATGCTTTCATCAAGGACAAGCAACTAAAATACCAGATTATTGACTCTGTTTTTGATACTAAAATGGATAAAGGAGTCGTTATCAGGCAGGACCCTGAGCAGGGTTCATTTGTGAAGGAAGGCAGGACCGTTTATTTGTATGTAACTTCTGTCATGCCTCCGCGGATTTCAATGCCTGAATTTGAAAACAAGTCAATGAGGCAGGCAGTGAGGATGCTGGAGAGTTACGGACTTAAAATAGGCAAGCCTTTGAAGCATAAACCGAATATTTGCAACGGTTGTGTATTGGAAATTGAATATAAGGGTAAGCAGATACACAAAGGTTCTCAAGTTGAAAGAGGGGCAGAACTGATCCTTACCATAGGAGAAGGCAGAGGCGGACAGGCAGGTGCAGTGCCCAACCTGGTTGGAATGAGTGTGAAAGAAGCCGTGATGCGACTGAATGAAAATAACCTGAGCGAAGGAGCCTTTATCTGGGATGCCCAGCAAAAATCAAAGCATGATACAGCTTCTGCTGTCATTTACCGGCAGTCGCCGTCAGCAGGGGATGACAGAACGATAAGTCCGGGAAGTACCATTGATCTGTACCTGAGTAACGATAAGGGAAAAATAAAAGATCCCTCCGATAGTACAGGAACTAAAAAGCCAAAGTAAGTATGTTCAGGATTTATACTTTTCTTATTTGTTGCATCTTCTATAGCTCTTTTGCCGGCGCTCAGGAAAAGCTGATGGATCTGAGGGTTAATACCGTGCTTATTCAGCAGCATCAGGAGTTGAAAGCCCGCATGCATACGCGTAAAGATACCATTCATTATTCCTGTCCTTACAATATCGTTCCTCTTCCCTTTGCTGATGATTTCCGGTATAACGGTCCATATCCGGACAGTGCACGCTGGCTGGATAATTACACCTTTGTCAACAGCACCTTTCCGATAGCACCGCTTAACTGGGGTGTAGTAACATTTGACGGCCTGAACAAGACAGGGTATCCGTATGACTTCACCGCGGCTCAATCTTCCAGTGTGCCTTGCGATACGCTTACATCCAAAAGGGTTAATGTGAGTGGTGTTCCGGCTAACAGCAACGATACCTTATATCTGCGTTTTTATTACCAGGCACAGGGCCGGGGCAATCAGCCGGAACCGGCCGACAGTCTGGTACTTGAATTCAGAAGCTTTAAAGACAGTACCTGGCGTGAATACTGGTCACAGCCTGGTTATACGCTTACAGGTAATGATACCAGTTTTCGCCGGGTTATGATTGCCATCAATTTGCTTGATACCGGAAAATACATCTCTACCAGCTGGTTTCAGTTCCGTTTCCGTAACTATGCAACACCCCTTGGTTGTCTGGATCACTGGCATGTGGATTGCATACAGCTTAAAAATTTCACACATTATACAGATACACTTATTCATGGAGCAGCCTTTGCATATCCTCCGCTTTCATTCCTGGGCCATAACCTTCAGGCTATGCCATGGCGGCAATATGCCGGAGCATCCGATATAGCACCCAACATAAATACTTTTATCCGTAACAATGATCTGGGTACGTTGCCTGTCACCTATCAATATCAGGCGTGGGATCACACCTTACAATTCGGAAGCCTGTATACTGGTAATGATCCGGTGGGTTTCCAGCCTTTTCCCGGTCATGGGTATGAAACTTACGCTCCTGTTGCCAATCCACCTGTCGGTGCCAATAGTTTCACTTTCGGAACATCTCTTTCTGATACCAATACGTTTGTGGTTAATCACATGGTTGAACCTTATGCGGATACCGTTCGTTGCCGTCAGAATTTTTACAACTACTACGCCTATGATGATGGTACAGCCGAACTTGGTTACGGACTCGAAGGAGTTGGAACCGGAGCCGGTGCCCAGCTGGCAGTACAGTACACATTAAACCATGCTGATTCGCTTAAAGCCGTCCAGTTTTTCTGGAATCCTATTCTGAAAGATGTTTCAGCCGATGGTTTCAGGCTTTGTGTGTGGGGACAGGGCAGCGGAGGACCGGGATCAATGCTCTACCGCAGCGACAGTTTATTTACCCCTCATTATATGCCGGGCTTTAATCATTTCGCCACGTATTATCTGAATCATCCTTTAGCTCTTTCCGGCACTTTTTATGTTGGATGGATGCAGTTTACAGAAGACAATATGAGTGTGGGTTTTGATCAGAATACGAATTCTGTGACTCAGAATTATTACCGTACCGACAGCCTTAGTTCCTGGTATGGAAGTATCTATAGCGGCTCCCTGATGATTCGTCCTCTGTTCGGTGATACCATTCGCATGACCGGTGTGAGAGAACAGGCGGGTACTTTGAATAACCTGCATATCTATCCTAATCCGGCCAATGATCAGTTGATTGTTGCTATACCTGCAAGCGATGAAGGCATGCATTTCCACATAGAAATATTTGATACCTATGGAAAGCTTGTACTCAGCAGGCTGATCGTGAATACAGAAACGATAGATATCTCTTCCCTCAGCCCGGGTTTCTACCTGGTCAGAAGCAGTGGTAGTAATGGACTTCCCAGTGTGCGGAAGCTGTTGATAAGCCGGTAGTTTTATTACACTACCTTTGCCCCCGATCAAATAAATTATGTCAGAAGAAATCGACCTTCCGGAAGAGGAACAGGAACTTTTTGAACATTTCCGCCTGCAGGTAGATAAGGGCCAGGCCATGCTCAGGATTGATAAATTTCTGATGCACAGGCTTGAGAAGGCCACCCGTACCCGCATTCAGTATGCTGCCGAAGCAGGCAATATTCTGGTGAACGGTAAAGCTGTCAAGTCCAGCTATAAGGTTAAGCCTGATGACATCATACAGATTGTGCTCCCTCACCCTCCGAGAGAGATAGAGCTCATACCACAGAATATTCCGATTAACATTACCTATGAAGACGATGATCTGATTATTGTCAATAAGGATCCCGGAATGGTTGTACATCCGGGGTATGGTAATTATACCGGCACACTGGTGAATGCATTGGTGTACCACTTTCAGCAATTGCCTGTGCTGAAGCCGAAAAAGGGAGCAGAAGAAGAGGGGATACCAAGACCCGGGCTGGTGCACCGCATCGATAAAAACACATCGGGTATTTTGGTCATTGCCAAGAATGAACGTTCTCTGACACGCTTATCCAAAAAGTTCTTCGACAGGGATCTTGACAGACTTTATGTGGCGCTTGTTTGGGGTGATATGAAGGAAGATGAGGGAACCGTTACCGGTAACCTGGGCCGTAGTTTGCAGGACAGGAAAATTATGACCGTATTTCCCAAAGGGGATATGGGAAAGCATGCCGTTACGCACTGGAAGGTACTGGAACGTTTTGGCTATGTAACGCTCATACAATGTAAGCTCGAAACAGGACGAACGCATCAGATCCGTGCCCATATGAAATACATTGGACATCCCTTGTTCAATGATGATACTTACGGGGGAGACCGCATACTCAAAGGCACCACCTTTCAGAAATACAGGATGTTCATTGAGAATTGTTTCAAGCTCATGCCCCGTCAGGGTCTGCATGCAAAATCGCTTGGATTTAAGCATCCCACTACGAACAAGTACATGTTGTTTGAGTCGGAAATTCCGGCGGATATGGAAGCCGTATTGAAAAAATGGAGAACCTATACAGCCAATAAGCCTGATGAAACAGACTGATCAGTCCAGTTTCATATTGTGGTATACGGCCTGAACGTCATCATCCTCTTCAAGCCTTTCTACCAGTTTCATGACTTCAGCCTGTTGCTCAGGGTTCAGTTCCACATACGTATTCGGGAAGCGTTCTTTCTCGGCTGAGATAACCGCAATGCCCATATCTTCCAGGCCTTTCTGCATTTTTCCGAAATCATTGAAGGCAACGGTAATAAATACTTTGTCATCGACCTCTTCAATTTCTTCCATTCCGAAATCAATGAGTTCCAGTTCCAGTTCTTCCAGGTTCCGTTTACCCGGATCAATTTCAAAGATTCCTTTACGGTCAAAAATGAATTCCAGTGATCCTGTCTTACCCAATGCACCTCCGCATTTGGTAAAGGCCAGTCGTACATTTGCAACAGTACGGGTGGTGTTATCGGTGGCTGTTTCAATAAAAACAGCTACTGCATGAGGGCCGTAACCTTCATAGGTCACTTCTTCGTAATCGGTTTTGTCTTTGCTTATGGCACGCTGTATGGCAGCATCGATATTCGCTTTAGGCATATTCACGGCCTTGCCATTCTGTATAACAAGCCTCAGGCGTGGATTCGAATCCGGATCAGGGCCGCCTTTTTTAACAGCCATATGAATTTCCTTCCCGATACGGGTAAAGGTTTTTGCCATCTTGGCAAAGCGGGCAAACATGGTATGTTTGCGTTTTTCGAATACGCGTCCCATAGAATTAATGTTAATTTGACAGGCAAATGTAATAAAAAGCCTAAGGAGCCTGCTTTCTCCAATGCACTTTTCCGAATTGTTTGGGGTCAAAAACGGCCGGGTCAATCTTTATTCCGGTTTGCACTTCCTTATAGGTTTCAAGCTGGTCGAGCTGCCCGTTAATATAAAAGCTGAGCTTTGTTTCCATAAAGCCTCCGCAGGCTTTGATACAGGCTTCCACGCGCATATCCAGTACTTCTGTAGGGGAGAGACGGGAAATGCAGCGTACCACTCTCAGCTCGGCTTTGTCGACCCATAATTGATTGTTAAGGGTGTCGCCTTTTTCGGCTCCAAGCACATACACCGGTTTGCCCAGCCAGGTGTTTTCTGAAAAATGATCCAGCTTATAATTCAGGGTTGCCAGGCGACTGATGATATCTTCCTTTTTCCGGAAATACATGCCTCCCAGGATAAGCAGCATATCGTGTTTGTCGTTACGGGTATCCTGGAGCAGACCCTTGCGGAAACGGTAGGCAGAGTCATTCCTGAACAGGGCTGCATTGCCCTTGCTGATACTGTTGAAATCGATACGAAGGCGATCCGGATATTCAACAGCTTCATACCAGGTCATGTGTTTGTTCAGGCTGTCATTCGGGCGGTAGGTAGCCTGTACAAAGGTGGCAGTTTTGCACCATTTACCGGTATATCGCTTCAGCATGGCTTCAAGCAGGCTTTCTGAACTGCTTATTTGCGCAATGCTGCTGCCAGGTAAAATAAATAGGAGCAGGAATGCCAGTCGTTGCATGCAATAAAGATAAGCAGAAGCAATAAGCTTAACATTGATAGTTATAAAACGAATTGTCATTCAGAGCTACTTAGGGATGGAAATAGGGTTGGCAGTAGCGAAGAATCTATTGAGATTACGAAGTTTCTTAATAGATTCTTCGATACCGCTTGCACCATCAAGCCCAAAGGTATCTCAGAATGACAATTTAACTATTCAGCGGTTTCCTTTTATTTAAGCAGATACCTTTTTATTCAGCTTAGCCTTCAGATTGGTATCAAGCACGTTCAGAAATTCTTCGGTATAAAGGAAATTTTCTCCGTGTTTTACTTTATTGCCATGAATGCAAACCGCAAGATCCTTGGTCATATGACCGCTTTCAACAGCTTCTACACAAACCTGTTCAAGGGCATGGCAGAAATTGATGAGTTCCTGGTTATTGTCCAGCTTGCCGCGGAACTCCAGTCCACGGGTCCAGGCGAAAATGGAAGCGATAGGGTTGGTGGAGGTTGGTTTTCCGGCCTGATGATCACGGAAGTGACGGGTAACAGTACCGTGTGCTGCTTCGGCTTCCATTGTTTTACCATCGGGAGTAACGAGCACGGAAGTCATCAGACCCAATGATCCGAAACCTTGTGCAACGGTATCGCTTTGTACATCACCGTCATAATTTTTACAGGCCCAAACAAAGTTTCCATGCCATTTAAGAGCGGAAGCAACCATGTCGTCGATGAGGCGGTGCTCATATACGATGCCTGCTGCCTCGTATTTGGATTTGAATTCTTTCTGATAGATCTCCTCAAAAATATCCTTGAAGCGTCCGTCGTATTTTTTCAGGATAGTATTCTTGGTGCTGAGGTAGAGCGGCCATTTTTTCTGCAAGGCTGTATTGAAGCAGGAATGCGCAAAGCCACGTATGGATTCATCGGTATTGTACATGGCAAGAGCCACGCCGTCACCTTTGAAATTATATACTTCAAATGATTGAGCTGAACTTCCGTCTTCGGGTGTAAATGTCAAGGTCAGCTTTCCTTTTCCTTTGGTAACGAAATCCGTTGCCCTGTACTGATCACCGAAGGCATGACGGCCAATGCAGATCGGAGCAGTCCAGTTCGGCACCAGGCGGGGAACATTTTTGCAAACGATAGGTTCGCGGAAAACAGTTCCATCAAGGATATTCCGGATGGTGCCATTAGGCGATTTCCACATTTGCTTGAGTTTGAATTCAGTGACACGGGCTTCATCAGGAGTGATGGTGGCACATTTTATACCCACATTATACTTCTTGATGGCTTCAGCTGAATCTATTGTTACCTGGTCGTTGGTCTGGTCGCGGTATTCAATACCCAGGTCATAGTATTTAATATCTATATCCAGATAGGGCAGTATGAGTTTGTCCTTTATGAATTTCCAGATAATACGGGTCATCTCGTCTCCATCGAGCTCTACAACGGGGTTGGCAACTTTAATTTTGGTCATGATATGTGATTAAATATGGGTTTCAGCATGAATTTGAGTCGTCAATATTACAAAATAAAGGCCTTACTGGATCAAAAATCAACATCAAGATCAAACTGCTGGCGGAGTTTACCCAGGGCAGGGTTCTTTTCGGCCATACGTTTGAATTTATCAGCAGGTGTATATAGTTTGCGGTCTCCATCATTCTTTATCACACCTATAATAAGCTGCAAATCATAGTTCTGAATCTCCTTACGCAGGAAGGAAAGCAGTTCCTGCTTATCGCTTTGTATGAATTCAGCCTGAGCGGCATTATCGACCGTAAATTCAATCAGATTTTTCTCTCCCAGCCTTGGTTTACGGCTGCTGAGGGTTACTGCATAATTCGGTTTATTCAGGGACTTCTGTATAGCGGCATAAGCCTGCCAGGCTGTTTCAATCTGTTCTTCAGTGTAAAGCTGCCTTGGGAGTTCTGCAACAGGGCTGGTGCTTGTCTCCTTGTCTGTGCCTGTTTTTTGTTCAGGATTGATAAAGCCCTGTATACGGGGAGAGCTTGTTTTAAGCAGGGGTTTTTTAGCTGCCGGCGCTTTGGGCTCTTCCTTAGCAGGTACTTCAGGGGCAGAAGGGGACTGTTTGAAAGGGGTTGTATCGGCTACAGGAATGGTCTTTTCTGCTGCAGCTACCGCGGCTGCCACCGGTTGCGGCGATGCCGAAGCATCCTTGAATAAGGTTGCCCTTATGTTAGAGTCATTTTTTTTTTCAGGCTCAACGACGTTGAGCGAGCACAATTGCATGAGGCAAAGCTCTACAAGGAGCCGGGGGTTACGCGAGGCTTTGTATTGCAGATCGGCTCTGTTGATGAAGTTCAGGGCGCGGAGCAAGAGTGGGACAGAGAGTTTAGCACTCTGGATTTTATATTTCTCTTTTATACTGGCACCTGTTTCAAGCAGTTCAAGGGTAGAAACATCTTTACATACAAGGAGGTTACGCAGATGTTCAGCGATGCCGGAAAGAAAATTATGTCCGTCAAAGCCATTGTTCAGGATCTCATTGAAGAGAAGAAGACTGCCGGGTATATCTTCGGTAAGGAAGAGATCGGTGGCCTTGAAATAATAATCGTAATCGAGTACATGCAGGTTTTCAATAACAGCTTTATAACTGATTGAATTCCCGGCAAAGCTCACTATCTGGTCAAAGATGGAGCAGGCATCCCGCAGGGCTCCGTCGGCTTTCTGGGCAATGATATGGAGGGCATCAGCATCGGCCTGAACCTGTTCGTTTTTGGCAATGAATTCCAGGTGTTTGGCAATATCTTCTACCCGTATACGGTTGAAATTGAAAATTTGACAACGGGAAAGTATGGTCGGTAATATCTTATGCCGCTCAGTGGTAGCGAGGATAAAGATTGCATGTTTGGGCGGCTCTTCCAGGGTTTTCAGAAAGGCATTAAAGGCCGAGGTGCTGAGCATATGTACCTCATCGATGATATAGACCTTGTACTGCCCAAGCTGTGGGGCGAAGCGGACCTGATCAACTAGGTTACGGATGTCGTCAACAGAATTATTCGAAGCGGCATCAAGCTCATAGACATTGAGGGAAGCCCCTTCATTGAATGATTTGCAGGATTCGCACTGATCGCAAGCCTCTGTCTGTGGGCTGAGATTGGAACAGTTAATTGTTTTTGCCAGGATACGTGCACAGGTTGTTTTACCAACACCGCGCGGGCCGCAGAATAAAAAAGCCTGGGCCAGGTGATGGCTGGCAATGGCATTTTTAAGGGTATTGGTTATGGAGCTTTGCCCGACCACGGTATCGAAGGTGGCCGGTCTGTATTTACGTGCAGAAACGATGAAATCACTCATGGAATAAGAAAGTCAAAAGTAAAATTATTATCTGTTCCCGTGCCTTTTGTTCAAAAATCGGGAATAAGTATAGGGTAAGCAGGGGTAAAAAGGGGAAACAGGCATATTTTATGCCATAATGCAGGTTTTTTTTACTGAATTAAGAGGTTCCATATTGCTGTATACCAATAATTTCCTATATTTGCCTCCCTCAAAAAAAGAGGATTAACAGAGTTAATAACAAAAACAATTCAAGCCAAATGAACAAACATTATGAAACCGTCTTCATTTTTACTCCCGTTTTGTCTGATGAACAGGCAAAGGAGGCGGTAGGCAAGTACAAAAAGTTACTTGCAGATCTTGGTGGCAAGATCGTACATGAAGAAAACTGGGGCCTCAAGAAGATGGCTTACCAGATTGAGAAAAAATCCACCGGCCATTATTTCATGATTGAATACACAGGTCCCGGTTCCCTGATTGCGGAGCTGGAATTGGCATTCAAACGGGATGAACGCATTATGCGTTTCCTGACTGTAGCACTCGACAAACATGCTGTCATTTACAGTGAAAAACGCCGTGGCAAGCTCAAAGAGAAAAAGAAAGAAGCCGCCAACGCTTAATGTTTAATTCTTAAAAAAAAACAACAATGGCTGAAAATAGCTCGGAAATAAGATATCTGAATCCTCCTACAGTGGAGGTGAAGAAAAAGAAATACTGCCGTTTCAAAAAGAGCGGTATCAAATACATCGATTATAAAGATGCTGACTTCCTGCTCAAATTTGTGAATGAGCAAGGTAAAATCCTTCCAAGGAGACTTACCGGAACATCTGTGAAATACCAGCGTAAAGTAGGACAGGCTATCAAACGTGCCCGTCACATTGCGTTGATGCCGTACGTAGCGGATTTAATGAAGTAAGTGTAACAATTAACGATCATTCACTGAAAACAGTATGGAAGTAATATTAAAAACAGATGTCAAGAACCTTGGATACAAGGATGATATCGTAAAAGTAAGACCCGGATACGGAAGAAATTTTCTGATCCCACAGGGTATGGCCATAATTGCCGATGAAAAAGGCAAGAAAATCATGGCCGAGAATGTTAAACAACGCGCTCATAAAGAAGCCAAAATTCAGGCTGAAGCTGAAAAGACAGCGGCTAAACTGAAAGATGTTCTTGTACAGGTGCCTGCCAAGGTAGGAGAATCCGGAAAGATATTCGGATCAGTTACCAGCGTACAGCTGCATGATGCACTTAAAAAGCTTGGTTATGAAGTGGATCGCCGTAATATCAATATGGCTGAAGAAGCTGTCAAGACCGTCGGTACCTACACAGCTGATATCCGTTTGCACAAAAATGTAAGCGCTAAAGTAAGCTTTGAAGTTGTTGCCGGTTAATACCTGAACAGCACATCACAAAAAAAATCCTGACGATATCGTCAGGATTTTTTTTGTGATGTGTGTTCTCCGCTTGTTTATCTGTTAAGTAAAAGTGTTTTGGATACAGATCCCTTGTTAGTGCTTAAACGGAAGAAATACATTCCGCCTGAAGCAGGTGATCCGTCATTCCGTGTTCCGCTCCAGTAAAAAGTATGCTGACCGGCCATAAGTTCGGAATCAACCAGTGTGGCAACCTCTTCTCCGAGCATATTGAAAATCTTAATACTTGTATGTGTGCCTTCACTGAGTTCAACCGGAATGGCAATCACGGTGCTGAAAGGATTTGGATAAGCATTGCCTACAGAAAATCCAGTTTCGGTAGCTTCAACGATTCCGGTGGTGCTTGATGAACCGAGTCTGGCTTCATTTGCATTGAGGATATACATCTGAGTGGTGTCTACTGTGGTTGGACTGGCACCCCAGTGGCATACATACCCGACAATTTTAACGTGAGTGGCATTCCATCCGGCAGGAATAGTGTAGGTATAGCTTTTGGAATAATTACCTCCTGATGAAACACTTGTTGGAATAACACCTGCATCACCCCAGGTAGTAGCCGACAGATTGGTACGGGCTACATCACGCTGACAATAGGTAGTGATAGGATTCCCTTTACCATACCAGGGCCAGCCTGTGAAAGTACCATAGGTATTATCTGTCATATAATTGTGCTGCTGAGCATCAGTTTCAATACTGTCTTCAACCAGTACGCAGTTGATGTGCATATTACCGGTAGCACTGGCCACGAAATTCGCAGTAACGGTAGCAGTCATGGCACGGGTGGAGGTATTATAGGTACTGGTGATATTCACAGACAGGGGAGCAGTAGTGTTAAGCCTGTCAGTTACGCTTTGATCCCAGTCATTGCAGGTAGGGGTACCGCCACAACCCTGGAATATACCTCCTCCAACGGATGGATCGTTCAGACGGTCAATGGAGCCCATAGGAAAGCCGGGAACGCCAATTCCGTTAACAACATTGTCAGGATAGCCGGTGGACAGTGCATCACCTGAATGCACTCCGATGCAAATTACCTTGCTGCCAAAAGTGGACATCAGATGTTCAGATGCCGTTCTTCCGTTCGGACACCATCCACACCAGATACCTGTGTAATCTTCCACCACCACTTTACGGGGTGCCTGGGCATTGCCGGTGACAATGAAGACCCCAGTGAGCATAAGAGTAAAGATTAATTTTTTCATAGGTTCGTTGTTTTATGTGAATACGAGAAACGTTGCTGACCGGTAATGCTGTACCGTTCATACAAACATAAACTATGAGGCGATGCTGCGCCAGTTCAAAAAAGGGCTAAACTAAGACTTCGGAAGTAAAAGGGGGGAGCTGGTGTGCCTTAGGACAGTATTGGAGGTTGAAACTGCATCTGGCTCAGGTTGCGGTACAAACCGTCCTCTTTCAGGATAAGTTCGGCATGGGTTCCCGATTCGCGCACATTCCCTTTGTCAATGACAACGATCTTATCGGCATTGCGTATGGTACTCAGGCGGTGTGCAATAACGAACGACGTACGGCCAATCATCAGTTTGTCAAGGGCTTCCTGAACCACCCGTTCCGATTCGGAATCAAGGGAACTGGTAGCCTCATCCAGGATCAGGATAGACGGGTTTTTAAGCACGGCCCTTGCAATAGCTATACGCTGGCGTTGCCCCCCTGATAACTGGATTCCGCGGTCACCTACCTTGGTATTCATTTTATCGGGAAAGCTGTCTATAAATTCATAAGCATTGGCTTTTTTGGCTGCTTCCACTATTTCGGCCTCAGAAGCTCCCGGTTTGCCATAGGCTATATTTTCCCGAATAGACCCCCCGAACAGCAATACATCCTGAGGCACGATAGCCATATTCTGTCTCAGTTCTGTCAGGTCATAGTCTTTGGCGTCTTTGCCATCGAAGCAGATACTGCCGCTTACCGGGTCGTAAAAACGCAGCAGGATGGCTGCCAGGGTTGATTTTCCGGAACCGCTGGGCCCTACAATGGCGATAGTTTGCCCTGTTTTGGCTTCAAAAGAAATATCTTTCAATACCTGGAAATCGACCCGGGTAGGATAGTGGAAGGAAATATTCCGGAAGCTTACGTCTCCCTTTAAGCGCGGAGCGCCGATGCCCGTTTTCTGATCAGCCTGCAACGGCTCCGTTTCTTCATCCAGTATCTCCATAATACGTTCGGATGCACCTACAGCTCTTTGTATCTGGGCATATTGCTCGGGAATACCTCCAAAAGAAGCGGAGACAAACAGGGTATAAAACATGAACTGAAGCATTTCACCGGCAGTAAGCTCATGATGAACGGTCATTTGTACACCCGACCATACAATGAGAATAATGGATCCGAAAAGACAAAAAATAATGAAGGAGAAAAAGGTGCCTCTTGAAATGGCATAACGTATGGCAGCATCCACAATACGGCGTGTTGCACTTTGATAGCGTCCTATCTCATACGATTCATTGGTAAACGATTTTACATTTGATATGCCGGCAAGACTCTCCCCAACAATAATGTTGGAATCAGCAACACGGTCCTGCACTTCCCTGGAATGCCCCCTGATCTTTCTTCCGTAAAATACGGCTATGATAGCAATGGGAGGCACTACCGCAAGCATGAGCAGTGCCAGTTTCCAGGAGATAAGACAAATCATGGTCACACCTCCTATGATAATGATCAACTGTCTCAGGAATTCAGCAATACCGGTGGTAAGGGTATCCCCGATCTGGGTAATGTCAGCACTGATACGGCTGTTAAGTTCTGCACTCTGGTTTTTCGAGAAAAAAGACATTGGCAGGCATACCAGTTTGCTGAACGTGGCTTGACGTACTGCTGCCAGCATATTTTCTGTCACCTTGGCGAATAGCAATACCCTGAAAAAGGAAAAGATAGCCTGGAAGGCGAAAAGAATAAGTAGTTTGAGTCCTATAGAATTGGCTGATTCTATGAGAAGTTTGGCATTTCCATCGCTGATTTGCGTGTCTTTCAACTTATTCAGATCGGCAGGGTTCATCGTCCCTCCACCTCCAATAAGCCCCATCAGGGTTCCCATCAGTTTAGGGAAAATCAGAGCGGTGGCAGCTGTCAGGCCCAGAAAAATCATTCCGAGGAGGAACATCCATTTATAAGGACCGATAAAGTGAAGCAAGCGTTTCGCTTTACCCAGTGAACTGCGGTTCAGTTTTGCTTTTGGTAGTTCGTCTTCGTTGCTGCCGGCCCCGGGCCCTCTTCGTTTTGCCATAATCTGTTTTGAAGCTGCAAATTTATCCCTTTTTTTGGCCTCTCAGGGGTTATTTTGGTTATTTTGCTACATGGAAACTTTGGATCCCAGGTATGAAACAGAGCTGCTGGAATTCAGCTTGGGAGGTATCAGCTTCAGTCTGGTAAGGGTAACCAATACCGATGCCTTATATGCTGATCTGGTTGCCAAAGGCCCCGGGCATGAAGATGTACTGGATGAACGAATACCGTATTGGGCTGATTTATGGCCTTCTGCCCTGGCTCTTGCTGAAACGGTCAGGACTCATCAGGCAATAAAGCCAGGCATAGAAGTGTTGGAATTAGGATGCGGGTTGGGACTTCCGGGGATTGTTGCCGGGAAAAAGGGCGCAAAGGTTGTACTGACCGACTATATGGGTGAACCACTGCAATTTGCAAGGCATAACTGGAAGCTTAACATGGACTCAGAACCGGAACTTTCCCTCCTCGACTGGAGGAAACCGGAAGGAACAGCCCCTTGTGATGTATTGCTGGCTTCAGATATAGCGTATGAAAAAAGAGCTTTTGAATACCTTCCTCATGCTTTCAGGAACCTGGTGAAGCCGGGGGGACTGATATTGCTTTCAGAACCCTGCAGAATGCTGGCTGCCTCTTTTTTTGACAAATTACCCGGTTTGGGCTTCTGTATAGAGCGCACAGCACATACGGTATCCTTAAATCAACGGAAATATGATGTAAATGTTTACGAAATCCGGGAGAATTCCGGATAAGCATTTGTAGAAATCAAAAAAAGTATATCTTTGTGCCCCGATTTTAGCTACGGCAAGTATCGGCAAAGAAATAAAAAAAAGAACTATTTAATACGTCCTCGCTATGGCAATGAAAAGAACATACCAGCCTTCTAACAGAAAAAGAAGAAACAAACACGGATTTCGCGAGCGTATGTCTACTGCCAACGGACGTCGTGTTATTGCAGCACGCCGTAAAAGAGGCCGTAAACGCCTGACAGTTTCCAGCGAAAAACTCCACAAAGCCTAATTGATGAAAGGCAATTCAATATTTTTAACCCTGACCGCAGCGTCAGGGTTTTTTTTTGAAAACTTGTTCAAATATTTTAAAATTCAACCTTCCTTTAATCGCTAATTTCGCCGGGATCTGCTGTGCGGTGACCTAATCTGAAAAAAATGCCAAGAGACAATTCCATCAAGTCCGTATTAATCATAGGTAGCGGCCCCATCATCATAGGTCAGGCCTGTGAATTTGACTATTCAGGATCCCAGGCTTCCCGCTCACTCAAAGAAGAGGGAATTGAAGTAACGCTTATCAACTCTAATCCGGCTACAATAATGACCGATAAGGTCACTGCCGACCATATTTACCTCCTTCCTCTTAATACTGCTTCTATTGTCAAGATTCTCGAAGAACGGAAGATTGATGCGGTACTGCCGACTATGGGCGGACAAACAGCCCTGAACCTGGCCATCAAATGCGAGGAAATGGGGATCTGGAAGAAGTATGGGGTACGTATGATTGGGGTGGATATAGCGGCCATAGAGGTTACGGAAGACAGGGATAAATTCCGTCAGCGAATGGAGTCCATCAACATAGGCATGGCTCCTTCCAAAATAGCCCGTTCTTTTCTGGAAGGAAAAGAAGTGGCACAGGAGTTTGGTTTTCCGTTAGTCATACGTCCTTCTTTTACCCTGGGCGGAAGCGGAGGTGCAGTAGTATACAGCAAGGCCGATTTTGATGAAGCCCTCAACCGTGGCTTGCATACGTCTCCAATCCATGAAGTATTGATTGATAAAGCAGTGCTGGGCTGGAAGGAATTCGAACTGGAGCTGCTGCGCGATAATATTGACAATGTAGCCATCATCTGTTCCATTGAAAATTTTGACCCTATGGGGGTTCATACAGGTGATTCCATTACCGTGGCACCTGCCATGACACTGTCTGATACCACCTATCAGAAAATGCGTACCATGGCCATCAAGATGATGAGGGCCATAGGTAATTTTGCAGGAGGATGTAATGTGCAGTTTGCCGTCAGTCCGGATGATGCTGAAGAGATCATTGCCATCGAAATCAATCCAAGGGTTTCCCGTTCTTCTGCACTCGCTTCCAAGGCAACAGGATATCCTATTGCCAAAATAGCTTCCAAACTGGCAATAGGTTATAACCTTGATGAGGTTCAGAACCAGATTACCAAAAGCACTTCAGCCTTTTTTGAACCTACGCTTGACTATGTAATTGTCAAAATACCGCGCTGGAATTTTGACAAATTCAAAGGAGCCAAAAGAGAACTTGGTTTTGCCATGAAATCGGTAGGGGAGGTGATGGGCATAGGACGCAGCTTCCAGGAAGCACTTCAGAAAGCCTGTCAGAGTCTGGAAATAAAACGAAACGGACTGGGAGCAGACGGAAAGGAAAATACCAATCAGGATGAACTCCTCAAACTGCTTGAAAAGCCAACCTGGAACCGTTTGTTCTGTATTTACGATGCGCTCAAGCTCGGTATCTCAGTCAAGACTATTCAGAAGCTTACCCGGATTGATCCCTGGTTCCTGAACCAGATTGAAGATTTTATTGTACTCGAAAATGAGGTGAAACGTTTTAAACTTCATACCATACCCCGTGATCTGTTTTATGAGGCCAAGCAAAAAGGCTATGCTGACAGACAGATAGCGCATTTGCTGGGCTGTCTGGAGAGTGAAGTGTTCCGGATGAGGAATGAACTGGGCATAAAGCGGGTGTTCAAACTTGTTGATACCTGTGCAGCTGAGTTTGAAGCTCAGACTCCTTATTACTATTCCACCTTTGAAGAAGAGAATGAATCCGTTTCCAGCAACAAAAAGAAGGTTGTAGTGCTGGGCTCGGGCCCTAACCGAATCGGGCAGGGGATAGAATTCGATTACAGTTGTGTACATGGAGTACTGGCAGCCAAGGAATGCGGTTATGAAACCATCATGATCAATTGCAATCCGGAAACTGTATCGACCGATTTCAATGTGGCTGATAAGCTTTATTTTGAACCTGTATTTTGGGAAAACATTTACGATATCATCCTGCATGAAAAACCGGAAGGGGTAATTGTGCAGCTAGGCGGACAGACAGCCCTTAAACTGGCTGAGAAGCTGGAACGCTACGGAATCAGGATCATCGGCACGGATTATAAATCACTTGACCTTGCCGAAGACCGTGGCAGTTTTTCGACCCTGCTCAAGGCAAATAAGATCCCTTATCCTAAATTCGGTGTCATCGAAGATGCTGAACAGGCTGTTGAGCTGTCCCGCACACTTGGTTTCCCGTTGCTGGTAAGACCCTCTTATGTGCTGGGAGGACAGAATATGAAGATCGTAATCAACGAAGGCGAACTGGAACAGCATGTGGTTAACCTGCTGCGTGATATTCCGGGTAATAAGGTATTGCTGGATCATTTTCTGGAAGGAGCCATAGAAGCGGAAGCAGATGCTATCTGCGATGGCAAGGATGTCTATATCATCGGTATCATGGAGCATATAGAACCGGCCGGTATTCATTCCGGTGATTCCTATGCTGTATTGCCTCCGTTCGACTTATCCGAAAACGTCATGGATCAGATCCGGCGTTATACCAATACAATTGCACTGGCTTTGAAAACAGTGGGGTTGATCAATATTCAGTTTGCCGTTAAAGATGAAGTAGTGTATATCATTGAAGCCAACCCAAGGGCTTCCCGCACAGTTCCGTTCATTGCCAAAGCATATGACGAACCTTATGTGAATTATGCCACCAAGGTGATGCTGGGAGAAAAGAAGGTGAAGGATTTCAAATTCAATCCGAAAACGGGTGGTTTTGCCATCAAAGTTCCTGTATTCTCGTATGAGAAGTTCCCTGATATTCAGAAGGAGTTAGGACCTGAAATGAAATCGACCGGTGAAGCCATTTATTTTATCAAGGATCTGACCGATGAATTCTTCCATGATATTTATAAGGAGCGGAATCTTTATCTGTCTAAATAAGATTTTTTTTGACCAGCAGTTTGTCAATCCTCCTGCCATCCATATCCACAATTTCGATGGAATAACCCATCCAAACAAACCGGTCGCCGGTACGGGGTATGCGTTTGGCGATTGACAGGATAAGTCCCCCCAGGGTATGAAACCCTGTATACTCGGTATCATCGGGAATGACAACATGGAAGGCCTGTATAAAATCCTGGAAAGGAATGAGTCCGTCGACCAGGAATGATCCGTCTTCCCGTCTGAATATTTCAGCATGACCGGAAGGGGTGTTGACCATATCACCCACAAGCGCTTCCAGCAGGTCATTCATGGTAACCAGACCTTCTATGGAACCGAATTCGTCTATCACCAGTGCAAAGTGAAGGTGACTTTCCTTGAAACGTTCCAGCACCTTCCAGGTCTTCATGTTTTCAGGAAGGTAGAGGGGGGTCTTGGCCATTTGTCTCAGCTTTTCATTGGTGAGCTGAAAGTTGGCCTTCAGTAAATCCTTAATGAATACAATGCCTATAATTTTATCCAGTTCCCCCTCACAAAGCGGAAAGGCGGAGTGAATGCTCTCGTTTATTTTTTCTCTCAGGGCTTCCTGACTGTCATTCACATTGAGCCATACCACATTCATTCGGTTGGTCATGAGGGAACCTATTTTCCGGTCGCCCAGCTGGAACACATTTTCCACGATGTCCTGTTCCACTTCTTCAATGCTTCCTGCGGTTGCACCTTCGGCCACGATGGCTTTGATTTCCTCTTCCGTAACACGTGAATCATCGGAGCGGCGTATACGGAAGGTGCGTATAAACAAATCCGTTGAATTGCCCAGGAACCAGTTTACCGGGCTCATCACTGTAGAAATAAATTTCATGGGTGTAGCTGTTGCTTTGGCAATGGCTTCGGGGTTGAGCAAGCCTATGCGTTTAGGAATCAGTTCCCCGAAAAGGAGGGTGATAAGGGTGATGAACACCACGACAAGGCCAACGGCTGCAGGATGGCTGTAATGCCCAATTTGTTTAAAGGTGGAAAGCCACAGAGCCAGTTTGTCTGACATACTTTTCTCTCCGTAAACTCCGGTAAGGATACTGATAAGGGTTATTCCTGTTTGTACGGTACCCAGGAATCGGTTTGGGTTATTAGCCAGATCAAGGGCTATCCTGGCTCTTTCATCTCCCTGCTTGGCATCTTCTTCCAGTCTGGATTTTCGGGACGAGACAATGGCAATTTCAGACATGCAGAAAAAGCCATTCAGTAACAGCAAGAAAATGATGATGAGCAAGGGCGTGATCAACCGGACCTATTTGGTTACATACATGACCTCCTTGACAGCTTTCACAACCTTGGGAACATTAGGCAGGGAAGCTTCAATGAGGGTAGGTGCATAAGGCAGGGGCACATCAGCTGTTGTGATGCGGCCTATGGGAGCATCCAGGTAATCGAAAGCCCGTTTCTGGACCATGAATGTAACCTCCGTTGCGATAGAGCCCAGGGGCCAGGCTTCTTCTATGATCACGAGGCGGTTTGTTTTTTTAACGCTTTGAATCACTGTCTGGTAATCAATAGGGCGTATGGTACGCAGGTCTATCACTTCGGCGCTGATGCCTTCTTTTTCAAGTTCAGCGGCAGCGGCCATCACAACTTTCAGGATCTTACCGAAGGTAACCAATGTCACATCTGTTCCTTCCCGTTTGATATCGGCCACACCGATAGGGAGGAGGTACTCACCTTCCGGAACTTCACCTTTATCACCATACATCTGTTCGCTTTCCATGAAAATGACAGGGTCGTTATCACGAATAGCCGATTTCAGCAGGCCTTTTGCATCATAGGGATTAGCAGGTACAATGACTTTAAGTCCGGGAGTATTGGCGTACCAGTTGTCGAACGACTGGCTGTGCTGTGAGCTGAGCATACCTGCAGAACCTGTAGGGCCTCGGAATACAATGGGGATATTGAACTGACCACCGCTCATGCTCATCATTTTAGCTGCGGAATTGATAACCTGGTCAATGGCAACGAGGGAAAAATTAAAGGTCATGAATTCAATCACAGGTCTGAGTCCGTTCATGGCAGCACCTACGCCAATACCGGCAAAACCGAGTTCCGCAATTGGCGTGTCGATAACTCTTCTGGCACCGAATTCAGCAAGCATGCCCTTGCTTACTTTGTAGGCTCCGTTATATTCAGCAACCTCTTCACCCATGAGGAATACTTTTTCATCGCGACGCATTTCTTCATTCAATGCTTCACGCAGTGCTTCCCGGAATTCTATTGTTCTCATGCCTGTATTGTTTATAGACACAAAAGTAAGTAATTTCCTGATTTTTCTACTTTTACCGATATCTAGTCCATACGGGACTATATATCGCTGGAAGTGGTTGCAACCCTGTTCAGTCCCGTAGGGACTAAATATCGGTAGACAATGAATTGTTTTCACGTTTTCCGTCCTGTAGGGACGGCATATCGGTAAAAATCAAAACGAATATGGGTAAAAAGGTCGTGATTTTAGGTGGTGGAGTCGCCGGTATGAGTGCCGCCCATGAATTATCTGAACGCGGATTCCGTGTGAGTGTGTATGAGCTAAAGCCTTTTTGCGGGGGTAAGGCAAGAAGTATGGATGTGCCTGGCAGCGGAACAGCCACTACGCCAGCCTTGCCGGGGGAGCATGGCTTCCGTTTCTTTCCCCGCTTTTATCAGCATCTGCCTGATACCATGAAACGTATTCCTGTTTCAGGAAACGATAACGGAGTATTTGATAACCTCGTTGATGCCAACAGGGGAGAGATGGCCCGTTATGGCAAACCTCCAATAGAACTCGTAACCCGTTTTCCAAGAACATTAAATGATGTGGAAGACCTGCTTGAAGAAGTGTTTGGAGGGAATGATACAGGCTTGCAATCTGGAGACATAAAATATTTCGCTTCCCGCCTCTGGCAGCTTATGACCAGCTGTGCAGGCAGAAGGCTTGCCGAATATGAGCAACAATCGTGGTGGGATTTTATCGGTGCTGATGGTCGGTCGCCTGCGTATCAGAATCTCCTGGCTGTTGGACTAACCCGTACCCTGGTGGCAGCTAAAGCCCGGGAAGCCAGCGCCCGCACAGGAGGAGATATCCTGCTCCAGCTTGTTTTCGATATGCTTACGCCGGGTGTGAGTTCCGACCGTTTGCTGAATGCACCCACCAATGAAGCCTGGCTCAATCCCTGGATGAATTACCTCAGGGCTCAACAGGTCGATTATCACCTGAATGCAAAACTGGATCAGTTCATCTGCTCCGGTGGAAATATCAGCGGAGTGAGTATTACGGAGAACGGAGTTTCAAGTGTTGTGGCAGGCGATTACTATGTTTCAGCCCTGCCTGTTGAAGTCATAGCAACCTTTGTAAATGCAGATATGATTCAGGCGGACCCTACTCTGGCGAATATATCCTTGCTTGCACCCAATGTTTCCTGGATGAATGGTATTCAGTATTACCTCTTTAACGATGTAGCTATCGTTGCAGGGCACACGATTTATATTGACACTCCCTGGGCGCTTACTTCTGTATCACAAAAACAATTCTGGCCCGCAGTGGATCTTACAAAAAGAGGAGATGGGACTATTCAGGGAATACTTTCCGTTGATATTTCAGATTGGGATACACCCGGTGAGCTCTTTAGCGATAGCAATGGAAAGTTCAAGGCTGCCAGGGATTGTACAGCCGATGAAATCAGTAAGGAAGTATGGAATCAGCTGAAGAAAAGTGTGAACAGGGAAACCGAAATTTTGAGTGATGCCAATCTGCATTCCTGGTTCCTGGATCCGGATATTCTGATTCCTTTACCAGACAGACCGGGAACAAAGGTGAATGTAGAACCCCTTCTTGTCAACAAAAAAGATACCTGGAAATGGAGGCCGGATGCAAAGACTGCCATTCCAAACTTCTTTCTGGCTTCCGATTTTGTTCGCACCAATACCGACCTTGCAACCATGGAAGGAGCCAACGAAGCAGCCCGGAGAGCTGTGAATGCCATTCTGGAGGCTTCCGGTTCTGATCAGGATCCTTGCCAGCTCTGGGATCTGCATGAACCCTTGTTGCTCTGGCCTTTCCGGGAAAGGGATACAATCCGGTTCAATAAAGGCTTGCCCTGGGATGGGAAGCTGCTGGATTGAAAATAAGCTTTCCCGGCCACCGGGACATGATCCTGAACATTCTTTCTGATCTCATTTTAAGAAGCTGAAATACAGCACAATACCCCGTTTCCTATTGGTTGATAAAAACCCTCTTTGCATCCGGCATTTTTAGTTAAATTTGCGCTTCTTTAGAAAAAACTAATAATCAATTACGATGAAGTTTCTAGTCTGCATCAGCAATGTGCCCGATACAACCACAAAAATTGTTTTCGCTGATAACAAAGGTTTAAACCCAGCTGGTGTTCAGTTTATTATCAACCCGTATGATGAGATTGCCCTGACCCGTGCACTGGAGATTAAAGAAGCGCTTGGAGGTACGGTTACCGTTATTCATGTAGGCGGTGCAACATCTGAACCGAATATCCGCAAAGCCCTGGCTATCGGAGCGGATGATGCCATACGCGTGAATGCTGAGCCAACTGATGCTTTCTTTGTGGCTGCTCAGATAGCCGAAGTAGCAAAGAAAAATCAATACGATGTGATATTGACAGGACGTGAGTCTATCGATTATAACGGTGCCCAGGTGGGAGGCATGCTTGCTGAACTGATGAACCTGCCAAGTATTGCAGTGGCTACCAAGCTGGATATTACAGGAACAGAAGCTGTGCTGGAAAGGGAGATTGACGGAGGGAAGGAAATTGTTTCAGTGGCCTTGCCCTTTGTAGCCAGTGCACAAAAAGGAATGGCCGAACCCCGTATTCCGAATATGAGGGGGATTATGACAGCCCGTACAAAACCGCTGCTGGTCGTTGAACCTGCTGGAATAGAAAGTTTGTCTGCCTCCGCGGCCTATGAAATGCCACCGGCCAAGCAGGCCTGCAAAATGATCAGCCCTGATAATGTACAGGAGCTTGTCGACTTGCTCCACAACGAGGCTAAAGTGATCTGATGAGGGAGAACAGCCTTCAATCATAAATCAAAAATCATAATTCTTAAATCAATCAGATGTCAGTATTAGTATTCGCAGAAAATTGGGAAGGACGATTCAAGAAATCGACTTACGAAGCGGTTTCCTATGCCGCTGAAATAGCCAAACAGGCTGGAACAGACTGTGTGGCCATGACCATCGGTAATGTGAGTGATGAGGATATGAAGAGCCTGGGAAAATACGGAGCATCCAAAGTGCTGTCCGTCAAAGGAGATAAATTGAATACACTTGAATCAGGTGTATATGCACATATCATTGAAGAGGCGGCTAAAGCATCAGCAGCCACTCATGTTGTACTGTCTTTTACCTATACCGGTAAGGCATTGGCACCAAGGGTTTCGGTAAGACTGAAAGCCGGCATGGTGAGCGGAGCGGTGGGCTTGCCTACGTCCCTCAATCCTTTTACAGTGCGTAAGAAATGTTATTCAGGCAAAGGACTCACGGATGTTGTGGTGAACACTGCCATTAAGCTGGTAGCTATCACACCCAACTCCTATAAAGTGAATGTTGGAACAGGCGATGCAGCAGTGGAGGTTTTTGCTCCGGCAATTGCAGATGCTGAGTTTAAAGTGGTTTCCAAAGAGGTGAAAAAGACTTCCGGGAAGATAGCGCTGACAGAGGCTGAGCTCGTTGTATCAGCAGGCAGAGGCATGAAAGGACCGGAAAACTGGGGTATGATAGAACAGCTCGCTGAAGCCCTGGGGGCTGCAACGGCCTGTTCAAAGCCCGTAGCCGACATTGGCTGGAGGCCTCACCATGAGCATGTTGGACAGACAGGCATTACCATTGGTCCGAATCTGTATATTGCTATTGGTATTTCAGGTGCCATACAGCACCTGGCAGGAGTCAGTTCTTCAAAAGTTATTGTGGTGATCAACAGTGATAAAGAAGCTCCTTTTTTCAAAGCGGCCGACTATGGAATTGTAGGTGATGCATTTCAGGTTGTTCCTCAATTGGTGGAAGCTGTTAAAAAGCTTAAGGCAGCCCATAATTAACAAATTATTAGTAAATTTAGTATCCCTTAATTGTGGCAGTGAAAAAATTAAAATTAGAAATTGTAGGGCTCTCCTATAGCCAAACCCAGACAGGTGCATACGCGCTCGTATTGGGTGAAGCCAAAGGAAAAAGAAGGCTGCCGATTATTATTGGTGGCTTTGAAGCTCAGGCTATCGCCATTGAACTGGAAAAGATGACTCCAAGTCGTCCGCTTACGCATGACCTCTTCAAGAGTTTCGCCGAAACATTCAATATACTCGTTAATGAGGTCATCATCTATAACCTGGTGGAAGGAATATTCTTTGCCAAGCTTATCTGCAATGATGGCAGCAGGGATGTGGAGATTGATGCCCGTACATCCGATGCAATAGCTCTGGCGGTACGTTTCGATTGCCCTATTTATACCTATGAATTCATCCTGTCATCGGCCGGTATTATTCTGGAAGATCAGGCTGCAACAACCGAATCAGGCAAAGGAGCCGAAGAGGTGACAGTGGATACAAAGGATAACGGAGAATTCGGTTCCCGTTCTACAGAAGAACTCAATGAGATGCTTACACAGGCATTGTCGGATGAAGAATACGAACGAGCTTCCAAAATCAGGGATGAACTCAATCAGCGTAAGAAATCCTGAAGCAAATCCTCTGAGGTGAAACAATACCACGATCTGATGCGCCATGTGAAGGAGCATGGCACTAAAAAAAGTGACCGTACAGGCACAGGTACTTTCAGTGTTTTCGGTTATCAGATGCGTTTTGACCTCCAGGCGGGTTTCCCCTTACTCACCACCAAGAAATTACATACCAAATCCATTATCCATGAACTGCTTTGGTTCCTGCAGGGGGATACCAATATCCGATACCTGAAAGAAAACGGAGTGAAGATATGGGATGAATGGGCGGATGCAGACGGTAACCTCGGTCCGGTTTATGGCTCACAGTGGAGATCCTGGCCCGCCGCCGATGGACGGCATATTGATCAGATTACCGAAGTGATCAAGCAAATAAAAAATAATCCCGATTCAAGGCGTATGATTGTAAGCGCATGGAATGTAGGCGAAATCGATAAGATGAAGCTGCCTCCCTGCCATGCTTTCTTTCAGTTTTATGTTGCAGAAGGGAAGCTAAGCTGCCAGCTCTATCAGCGCAGTGCCGATATTTTTCTTGGAGTGCCTTTCAATATTGCCTCTTATGCATTGCTTACGTTGATGATTGCACAGGTATGTAATCTGAAACCGGGTGAATTTATACATACCCTTGGGGATGCACATTTGTATTCAAACCATATACAGCAGACCGAGTTGCAGCTGAGCCGTGAATTCCGTCACCTGCCTGTCATGAAGCTGAATCAGGATGTAAAAGACATCTTCGGTTTCCGTTTCGAAGATTTTGTGCTGGAAGGATATGATCCCCATCCGCATATAAAAGCAGAAGTAGCTGTCTGATCCCGTTTTATTTCTTTATATTAGAGAGTCTAAACCAAATCCATGCGTTATACTTTTCTGATTATTTGCCTCGCTGTCGGTCTTGCCACAGCCGCTCTTTCCTTTGTATGGCCGGGTATTCTCTGGTCGTACTGGTTCACAGGCCCTCTGTGCCTGGTTGGTATCATCGATATGATACAGCCTGCACATACCATCAAACGGAATTTCCCCGTCATAGGCCGCTTCCGGTATTGGGCTGAATGGATGAGACCAAAAATATACCAGTACTTTATTGAATCCGATACAGACGGAACTCCTTTTAACCGCCTCAACCGCACCGTGATTTATCAGCGTGCCAAAAAAGTGAATGATACAACTCCTTTCGGAACCCAGCTTAATGTATATGAAACCGGTTATGAATGGCTTAATCACAGCATCACTCCTTTGCATCACGACAGGGTGGAACATAATCCACGTGTGATTGTTGGTGGTGCAGACTGTAAGCAGCCTTATGCCGCCAGTATTTATAATATCTCTGCGATGAGCTTTGGCTCATTGAGCAAGAATGCAATCCTCGCACTGAACGGAGGTGCAAAGCTGGGTGGTTTTGCACATAATACGGGAGAGGGCGGACTCAGTCCATACCACCTTGCACCGGGAGGAGACATATTCTGGCAGATAGGCACAGGTTATTTCGGATGCCGTAACCAGGATGGTACATTCAATTACGATGAATTTGCCAAACGTGCTGTTCACCCGAATGTAAAAATGATAGAGGTAAAGCTTTCTCAGGGTGCCAAACCAGGGCATGGAGGTATTTTACCTGCTGCAAAGGTTACGGAGGAGATTGCAAAAATAAGGCTGGTAGAAATGGGCAAGGATGTACTTTCCCCTCCTTATCATACTGCTTTTTCCACCCCGATTGAAATGCTTCAGTTTATCAAAAAGCTGAGGGAGCTGTCAGAAGGCAAGCCTGTAGGATTCAAATTATGTATAGGCAGGAAGAGTCAGTTCATTGCTATCTGTAAGGCCATGATAAAGACAGGTATATTACCTGATTTCATTACTGTTGACGGTGGAGAAGGGGGTACCGGTGCTGCTCCGCTTGAATTTTCCAACTCTGTCGGAATGCCCCTGCGTGATGCTCTGGCTTTTGTAGCCGATACCTTAAACGGTTTTGCTCTTAAACGGCATATCCGGATTATTGCTTCCGGTAAGGTGGCTACTGGATTTGATCTGGTCAAGAATCTTTCTCTGGGTGCCGATATGTGTAACAGTGCAAGGGCCATGATGCTGGCTCTGGGCTGTATTCAGGCATTGGAATGCAATACCAACAAATGCCCCACAGGTGTTGCCACGCAAAATGACAGTCTTGCAAAGGGACTTGTGGTGGATGATAAAAAAGTAAGGGTGAAGAATTTTCATGATGAGACAGTCAAGAGTGCGGTGGAACTGATGGCTGCGGCAGGAATCAGTCACCCGAAGCATTTGCACCGTTCTTTTATTTACAGAAGGATCAGTGCCGGTCAGATACAGACCTATGCGGAAACCTATCCCTACTTACTTCGCGGGGCATTGCTTGAAGCGCCTTATCCGGATGCTTATCAGCTGGATATGGCCAACAGCAGCGAAGAAACATTTGAGCCTGCAATATCGTATGCATAGAAGTCAGTAAAGATAAATTCACACAGAACCAACACAACAGGCATGATCATTTCCATAATAGCGGCGATTTCTGATAATAATGTACTGGGAAAAGACAATAAGCTCATCTGGCACCTGCCTGCCGACCTCAAGCATTTTAAAGAACTGACCAACGGGCATCATATGATTATGGGACGTAAAACCTGGGAGAGTATAGGCAGCAAGCCTTTGCCAGGTCGTACATCCATTGTCATCACCCGTGATAAGAATTACAAAGCGGAAGGCTGTATCCTTGTCCATTCTCTGGAAGAAGCGCTTGAATCAGCCAAAGGGCAGGAGGAAGTATTTGTGATAGGAGGGGCGGAGATATACCGTCAGGCAATGGATAAGGCTTCCAAGCTTTATATCACGCGTGTACATCATAAATTTGAAGGGGATACTTTTTTCCCTGAGATAGGGAAGGAATGGTTCGAAGCCATTAATAATGATTTTGAAAAAGACAGTAAGCACAAATACGATTTCTCTTTATGTGAATATGAACGGGACTGAAGGGACATTTGTTTATTTTACCCGGAAATCCCTATCTTCGCTTATCCAATTCGGCCTTCATCTATGCACAGAAGTTTCCGCTCCGCTATAATTCTTTTGGCTATCAGTTCATTGATGACAGGAATAACCTCTTGTCATAAGAGTGACCGTTCCAATGATACGGAGCTTAAAAGTGCCCGTGATATGAGCCTGGCATTATCTTCCTGGAATGATGTTTTCCGCCAGCTGGATGTTTTTGCAAGCCAGCAAGCCGATGTCAATTCAGTACCCGGTCCGGGTATTTATACAGGCTGTGGAACAGTAACTGTGGTTCCTGCACTGCCAAGCACTGTTTATCCTAAAACAATGACTGTTAATTATGGCCCGACCGATTGTCAGGGTCCGGACGGAGCCATGCGCAAAGGGCAGCTCATAATGACTTTTACCGGTAATTACCGTGATTCTCTCACCTTTATTACCATCTCCCCTGTCAATTATTATTTCAATGATGTTGCTGTGAACGGAACATTCACCATCAGGAACAAAGGCATGAATTCATTGGGGCATCCCTGCTTTACAGAAACTGTCTCCGGAGGAACCTGTACTTCCTCAACCATGAATGTTACCTGGAATGCGAATTTTACAAAGGAGTGGATGGTTGGTTCATCAACCCCTTATATTTTTGATGATGTGTATCAGATCAGCGGCACTGCTACAGGTATCAGTACTGATAACAACAGTTTTGCAGTTTATATAACCGCTCCCCTTCAGTTTTCCCTTAGTTGCCCGTGGATAGAAAAAGGCAATCTGTATCTGAATCCTGCCAATATAGCCCACCGTTATATAGATTTCGGAACGGGAACCTGTGATAATCAGGCTGATGTATGGATTTTCGGAACCAAAATGACCCTTTATCAGTTCTGAACTATCCCTTACGGAATAATTAAACCCTTCCGCTTTTTTCAAGTCCAAATGCCTAATTTCATTGTTTAAACACCTAAACCCACTATACTCATGAAAAAAAATGCCTTCAGTAAATTGCTTGCCGCTTCTCTTTGTATTGTATTCATAAGCAGCTGTACCAAGAATGGTCCTGCCGGTCCTGCCGGTTCACCAGGTGCACCTGGTCCATCCATGACCGGTAATCTGAAAGGACATATATATCAGTACGACCAGTATGGTGCTGTTATCCTGCCGGGTTTAGCCGGTATTCATGATTCCCTGAATCCTTCCCATATAGCAATTACAGATTCAAACGGATATTATGCTTTCAGCGGACTGAGCACAGGAACGTACAATTTCGTTGTGTCCAAAACCGGTTACGGAAACAATATGGTCCAGGGGTTGCAATTGGTGGGAGGTGGAGATATTTACAGGGATATTAAAATAGCACAGATCCCGAACTTTAATATTGCATCTGTAACGGTTACCAATAACACCACTACCGGGAATATCGATTTCGTAGGTAATGTAACGGCTGATACAAGAGGGCGCAGCGCCATTTTATATCTTGGTAAAACGGGCGGTGTAACAGCGGCTCCGGCTACCTTTGCCAATTCCTATACAGCCAATATCCGTTCTGCTGCCACAACTTTTACTGTTTCCATCAATCCGAACGATATACATGATCTGGGTATCCCAACCGGTTCTTCTGTTTATTGTGCATTCTACGGAGCTGCTACAACATTTGCAACAGCTTCCAGCTATCAGGATTATGCAACGGGTCATACCGTGTTTACGGCAATCAGCACAGTGCCTGCAACAGGCAGCCTGGTGATGCCATAAAGAGAGGAATACTATAAAGAAAAAGCCCTGACAATATTGTCAGGGCTTTTTTTATCAGGCAACTTTCAGTTTACTGATCTTTGATTTGTTGAGTTTCTCCTTGGCGTACTCAAGCGTGATATTAAATTGTTTTGTTTTGGGATCGGAAGGGATATCGAACATGGCATCGGTCATGATAGCTTCGCAGATAGAACGCAGGCCACGGGCACCGAGTTTGAAGTCAATGGCTTTCTCCACAATAAAATCATACACGTTTTTCTCGAAGCTTAGCTTTACATTGTCCATTTCAAACAAACGGCTGTATTGTTTGATAAGGGCATTTTTAGGTTCTGTAAGAATCCTTCTTAAAGTTTCCTCATCCAATGGGTTGAGATAGGTAAGCACCGGCAAGCGTCCAATGAGCTCAGGTATCAGTCCGAAGGCTTTCAAATCCTGGGGAAGGATATACTGTAACATATTGTTCTTGTCGATCGTATCGTTTTGTGCAGCAGCAGTAAATCCGAGTGTCTGACTTTGCATACGACGGGCAATCTTACGGTCTATACCGTCAAAAGCGCCTCCGCAAACAAAGAGGATATTGCGGGTATCGACCTGTATCATTTTCTGTTCAGGGTGCTTACGCCCTCCCTGAGGTGGAACATTTACTGTAGCACCTTCAAGCAGTTTGAGTAAGCCCTGTTGTACACCTTCGCCTGATACATCGCGGGTGATGGAAGGGTTATCACTTTTACGGGCTATTTTATCGATCTCATCAATAAATACAATCCCTCTTTCAGCCGAAGCTACGTCGTAATCGGCAGCCTGGAGCAGGCGGGAAAGCACACTCTCCACATCCTCGCCTACATAGCCGGCTTCGGTGAGTACAGTAGCATCGGCGATACAGAAAGGAACATTGAGCATTTTGGCGATGGTGCGGGCCAGCAATGTTTTGCCGGTACCGGTTTCACCAACCATGATGATATTTGATTTTTCAATCTCCACCTCTTCCCCTTTAGGGCGGTTTGATTTCTGGGCTATGCGTTTGTAATGGTTATAAACGGCTACGGCCAGCACCTTCTTGGCCTCATCCTGCCCGATGACATATTCATCAAGATGGCGCTTGATTTCATTCGGCTTAAGCAGGTTCAGGGCATGGGTCAGGGTGCTGTTGTTTTTTGCATTTAGCTCCTCTTTTACAATTGTGGTAGCCTGAGCAATACACTGATCACAGATATGACCGCTCTGTCCGGCGATAAGAATCTGGGTATCCTGCTTATCCCTGCCGCAGAAGGAACACTTAATCGGGGTATCTTTTGTAGCCATGCTCATTGTTAAATAGTCCCGGGAAAACAACAAAGCTTTCCCGGGATTATACTTTAGGGATTAATTATTTTTTTGAATTGGTCCTCTCGAGGATCTCATCAATCATTCCGTAGGCTTTGGCTTCTTCAGCAGTCATCCAATAGTCGCGGTCACTGTCTGCATACACTTTGTCATACGTCTGGTTACTGTGTTTGGCAATGATCTCATAAAGCTCTTTTTTGAGCTTCATGATTTCACGTGCTGTAATTTCGATATCCGAAGCCTGTCCTTCAGCACCGCCTAAGGGCTGGTGAATCATAACACGGCTGTGACGCAGACTGGAACGTTTCCCCTTTGCACCTGCACACATCAGTACTGCACCCATAGAGGCAGCCATACCGGTACAGATGGTACATACATCCGGAGCGATATATTGCATGGTGTCATAAATACCCAGGCCGGCATATACCGATCCGCCGGGTGAGTTGAGATAAATCTGAATGTCTTTCTTGGCATCAACTGATTCCAGAAATAAAAGCTGTGCAGTGATGATATTGGCAACCTGATCATTGATTCCTGTTCCCAGGAATATGATACGGTCCATCATCAAACGGGAAAAAACGTCCATCTGTGCTACATTCAGCTGGCGTTCCTCAATGATATACGGTGTCATGGATGATACGTAACGATCGAGTGTTGTGCTGTTAATTCCGATATGCTTGGTAGCATATTTTCTGAATTCGTCTTGAGGGAACATAAGGGATTTAGGATTTAAGATTTATGATTTTAGATTTAAAGGCGATCCTGTTGGCAAGGCCTTAACAGGGTAGACGAATTCATTGATTACATATTTTAAGCCAGTGCAGTAAATTCTTCGTAGCTCACTGCTTTATCTTCAAAACTCAGTATTGAATTGAACAGGGCCATCATTTTTTGCTGGTAAAGGGTTTCAAAAACACGTTTGGCTTCCTCTTCTTTTTCCAGCACACGTTTGGCAGTCATCTCCAGCTCTTCCTCATTCATATCGCTGCGACCGCTTTTTTCGTAGTTAACCCTGACCAGGCCTTTTACGTATTCAATGGCTTCGTCATTGGTTACGGCTATCTTATTGTCTTTATAAATTTTGTTTTCAATCAGCTGCCAGCGAAGGGATTCTCTGTACTGATCATATTCCATATCAATTTGTTCGGCAGTGGCAGGAGTTTTACTTACAGCCAGCATCCAGCGTTTCAGGAAATTATCAGGAAGTGAAAACTGGGTTTTGTTGATGATGGATTTGATGATATCGTTTTTCAGACGGGTTTCGGAATCATTCTTAAACATGCCACCGAGTTCATCACGCAACTTGGCACGGAATTCTTCCGGGCTGTTCACAATACCGGGTCCGTAAATCTTATCGAACAGTTCCTGATTCAGTTCTGCCGGTGCCAGACGGTTGATGGATTTAACGGTAAACTGAAATTTGGATGTGAGTGTGGAAACCTGTTCAGGAGTAATACCCAGCTTTGTAGCCAGCTCAGCAGGATTTTCAGAGATTTCGGAAGGGTCAAGCGTTGCTTTGTCACCTGCTTTCAGTCCAACGAGTTTCGTCTTTTTCTCCGGGCTCAGACGTTCCAGGTACAGGGTGGAAGCTTTGAAAATTCCTCCAGGCAGGATTTCACCTGCTGCATCGAGTTCTACAAAATCACCATATACCAGATCATGCTCTTCGGTTGTATCTGCAGTGGCAATCTGTCCGTAACGACGGGCTATATCATCGGAATATTTGGCAAGAAGGGGTTCATCGATCTGGATGGTATAACGAATATGCTTATCCTTATCCGAAAGTTCCACTTTGAAATCAGGCTGGAGAGCGAGGTCGTAACGGAATTCAAATTCCTTGTTACCATCCAGTTCCAGATCAGGCTGGTTATCTTCTTTAGGAAGCGGGTTGCCAAGGATATCGAGTTTTTGTTCCTGTATGAAAGAGTAAAGACTGTCTCCGAGTATACGGTTCAGTTCATCAGCCAGGACTGATTTCCCGTACATTTTACGGATCATTCCGGCCGGCACTTTACCGGGTCTGAAACCAGGCATACTTGCTTTCTTCTGATGTTCCTTGAGGGTCTTTTCCACTTTGCCCAGGTAATCTTCAGGCCCAACTTTAATCTTAATGACTGCATTCAGGGCATCTACACTTTCTTTTGTAATATTCATCGTTCCGGTTAATTTCTTGATAGTGATAAAACGTTATTCACAGAATCTTCAAAGATACGAATTATTTCATTTCCGGATGTAAATCCTTTCCCGGCGATACCGTGTAAGTAGCTTTAAATCAATACAAAAGCCCGATAAGTCAAAGAATAGAAGAAGGACATGTTCAAAATCCGGAATTAAGCCCTTATTTCGTTCTCAGAATGATGATCAGACGCCTTTCGGGAATCTGTTTCCTGAGTATCTTCTTTTTAGTCCAATGTCATACACCGGATCAGCGAACCGTTCACCGGTCTTTCTATTTCTGGAGAACTGTTTTTGACCTGGATCATAAACAACAAGAGGAGCTTAACGCTGAAGGCATAGAACGCTTATACACCCGTTTTTTTGATCTGGTTTATGATCCTGTTATTAATGGTCCGGTTCCGCAAGCTGATATTGCGTTCCAGACAGTCGTTATCACCGGCCTGGAGGTGGTCCCCGTAGTTTATATCACGAATGAAGTATTCGAGCAACTGGGCGATTCGGCCGTAGCTCCTCTTTCTTTAAAGATTATGAACCGGATCGGGCAGCTGGCCGATAAGCTGCAGCAACCTGCAATGAAGGAAGTACAGCTGGATTGTGACTGGACGGCCACGACCCGGGATCGCTATTTCAGCCTGATAAATTGCGTCAAACAGTTTTGCGTGAACAAAAAGATATTGGTTTCAGCAACAATTCGTCTGCATCAGGTCAAGTACTATGACAAAACCGGTGTGCCTCCCGCTGACAGGGGTATGCTCATGTTTTACAATATGGGTAAGGTGGATGATATTCACAGCCTCAACTCCATTTATGACCCGGCTGTGGCATCCCGTTACCTCGTTAATTTTAATTCCTATCCTCTTCCTCTCGATGTGGCCCTGCCTTTTTTTTCATGGGCAGTGGTGTTCAACGGAAATCATATTGCAGGCTTGATAAGCAATAAGGAAAAGGAAGATCTGGACCGGGAAAAGGATTTGGAAATTAAAGATGCAACACATTATCTTGTCCTGAATGCTTTTCAGATGGGAAAAGTATCTTTGCTGAAAGGGGAGACGCTGAGGCTCGAAACCGCAGGTCCCGGCCTGTGTGATCAGGCAGCAGTACAGATAGCCCCTCATTTGCAGGGAAAGGAAATACATGTGAGCATTTTTGACCTGAAAAAGAATCAAATCAATACAGATGAAAAAGAAATACTGGATAAGATTTACGGTCGTTTTAAGTAGTGTCCTGGCTTTACTCCTGATCCGCTCCGTTGGTAATGCCTGCGGATACGGTGGACCTATGACCGATGAGGAATATTATTCCCTCTATTCACCGGATATGGCAGGGCCTTCGCGTCTGTCTCCTTTTTTCTGTACCATCTCTGCGCCTTATTATAAAAGTCCTCTGGACAGTCTGCTGCCTGCTGATACCACCGATCAGTACCTCTCCAATACAGCCGAATGGAAAGCTTATATGAATAACAAGCCTTCTGAGAAGGATATCGATAAGTTGGTATACAAGGTGAAGCTGAAAGATATGATGACATTGCAAAATAATCTGGTAAGCATGAAGACTTTACTTCCGGATTCACTGCGTTCTAATTCGGCTATAGTGTATCTGCAGAAGAATAAGGACCTGGAAGCGATCAACTATTTATTGTTTGCCAAACGCTGCGAGCCCCAGGTTAATGTAAGCTATGATGCCGGGGGATGGGGTCCTTTGCCGGCACGTGATACGGTACAGATGAAAAATCTCATGGAGGAAGGGAGTTACCAGCGGGCAAGAAGCAAAAACGAATTCTTACGACTGCGTTATGCCTTTCAGATTGTCAGACTTGCACACTATTCAGGTCAGTACAGTTTGTGTCTGGAATTGTATGATAAATTTATGGCCGGTAACAATCCACACAGTATTGTTTCCCTGTGGGGTATTGCCCTTAAAGGAGGAGCTCTGACACGGATGAAGCGGGGAGGAGAGGCAGCTTATATTTTCGCCATGCTGTTCGACAAACATTTTAATTTCAACTGGGAATTGTATCATCAGAATTTCAACTGGGCTTCGGGTAATGCCATTCCCTATTGTCAGAATGATCATGAACGGGCGGTGGTAAGGGCCTTACAGGGTTTCGGCATGACAGAAAATCTGCCTGTAATGAAGGATGTTGCAAAATACGAACCCGGATCGGAATACCTCGATGTGCTTCTTACCCGCCAGATACGCTGGATGGAGCATAGATTGTTTGCCGACCGGTATTATCAGTATCCGATGGACTTTGCCAAGAAAGCCACACCCGATCTGAAGCAAATTCAGGATACCCGTGCATTTATTTTGGATATGATTCAAGCCGGTAAGACGAAAAGACCCTGGTTATGGGAGTTTTCGGCGGGATATCTGAGTTTCTTCCTGCATGATCACCAGAGTGCAAAGCGCTATTTCACTCTGGCGAAAGCCCATTCAGGGCGCAACAATCTATTGTTCTGTCATATCTCCGCTCTTGAAATTTTGGAACAGGTTGATGAAGCTCCGAATGTGGATAAGCCATTGGAGACAAGCCTCTTTGCTTCTTTAGGCAAATTACGAACCAGTGAAATGCAGAAATACACACCCGATGCCGTTCCGGTTTTGTTTTATAATCTGGGCTTGCGTTACCTGCAACAGCAGGATACCCTGCGTTTTCTCTTATGTACTTCCCAGACCCAAACACAAGCTGATCTGTATCATGACCCAAGAGCCTTTCAGCTGGATCTGCTCATTTTTTTTCTGAATAAGCCCGATCATACACCTTATGAACAAATGCTATGTGATGCTTTTCTGAAACATTATCCTGTCACCGCCCTCCATGAACTGAGAGGTACCGCCTTCATGGAGAATTACCGGTTTAAGGAAGCTGTTGCTGAGCTGGAACAGGCCGGTAAGCTGGAGCTATTGCCCGCCGATCCTTTTGTTGAACGTTTAAAAGATTGCCACGATTGTGATTTTGATCTCAAACAGGGAACGTATTCCAAACTCACTTTATGCCGTAAAATGCTGGATCTTGAAAAGGCGTCTGATACACCCGGGGCGGGAGCTGCTGATGCGGCTTATCAGCTGGGTAATGCTTATTACAATATGTCATATTATGGAAATACGTGGAAGGCATTGGTTTATTCCCGCTCCAACTATGATACAGCATTTCAATTTTTTGACTGTTCAACAGCTGCTTACTTTTATGAGAAGGCCAGAAAGCTGTCGCCCGATCAGGAGTTTCAGGCCCATTGCGTGTATATGCTGGCCAAATGTGAACACAATACTTTTTACTTCAATTCCGGAACCTGGTACCAGGCCGACGCAAAACGTATAGCTTCGAAAAAGGATCTGAAAGCATTCCGGCAGTTGAGGGAGCATTATTTCCAGACTTTGTTTTATCAGGATATGATTAAGGAGTGTACCTACTTCAAGGAATGGGTGAGGAAGAACGGATAAAAAAAAACCCCGGCATTTCTGTCGGGGGTCATTGAAAGTATAGATTCTTAGGCCAGTCTTACATTGACTGCATTCAGGCCTTTTTTACCTTCCTGAACTTCAAATACCACTTCGTCATTCTGACGAATTTCTTCTTTCAGACCTGATACGTGAACAAAAAATTCCTGATCAGAATCATGAGACTTGATGAAACCGTATCCTTTGGTTTCATTAAAAAACTTTACTGTACCATTTTTCATGTGAATAAATTTATTTATTATTGTTAGGCGGCAAAGATAAGCCAAAAATCAGGCACTTTTTCAGTTCCTCTTCATTTTCTTGTGAAAAAAGCGTTGGAATAAGCTGTAAAACGGGGTAAAGAGGCTTTTCTTGCTTAAATACCGTCTTTTTTCGGCAAGAATCAGGAAGAATGCCCGGCTTATACAAACAGAACGGCGGTATTCTTATTTTTGTTCCAGCTAAATCAAAACCCTTAAAACCCGGACCATGATTAATTACAAAACAATCCTACTCGGAGCAGCCTTGGTAAGTCTTCCTTTATTTTCAACTTCTGTCCTTGCTCAGGAAGTGAAAAAGGACAAAGAAGAAGTAAACAAGGATAAACATGATATCCGGGAAGAAAAGAAAGAAATAAAAAATGACAAGCGGGCTGTTGAAGTGGACAAGGAGAATATTGACAAGGATAAAGCCAGCGGAGATAAAAAGCAGCTGAAACGGGACAAGAAAAAGCTCAAAGAAGATGAAAAGATAGAGAAGCAGGATAAGAAAAATCTGAAGACAGATAAGAAAGATCTGAAAGAAGATAAGAAGATGGAGAAGGAAGACAAGAAACTAGGTAAATAAAGCATAGAGCGGAGAAACAGAGCGGAGAGCGGGAGGACAATCATTAATTTAAAATAATAAACACTAAACGCTAAATGTTCAAGTTTGCTTACTTGAGTGTTTAGCGTTTAGTGTTTATTATTTAGAGTTGTTAATATTTAAATTTTATGGAATCACCAAAGCCTTTAGTATCCCTCGATCCTGTTGAAGTACGGGTGCTTGGTTGTTTACTTGAAAAGAGTAAGACCACCCCGGAATATTATCCGCTTACATTGAATGCACTTACCCTGGCCTGTAATCAGAAGTCGTCCAGAAAGCCTATTGTGCAGTATGAGGAGGGAACCGTTACGAATGCCCTCAACAGCCTGACCCGAAAAGGTCTGGTGAATACTGCCAGCGGAGGAGGAAGCCGGGTGCTGAAGTATAAACATAATCTCGATATAGTCTTTGATTTTACCCCGGCAGAAGAAGCTGTATTGTGTTTACTCTTTCTAAGAGGGCCGCTTACTCCCGGCGAGATCAATTCCAATTCAGCACGATTGTATGCGTTTCATTCCCTGGAAGAAGTGCTGAATGTGCTGGAAAAGCTGAAGCAGGCAGAAGTACCTATGGTTGATCAGCTTCCAAGGCAGGCAGGGCAGAAGGAGCAGAGGGTAAGGCATTTGTTTGGTACTTGGGTGGAAGTGGAAGAAGGGCAGGGAAGAGAGGAGGAGCGGCAGCAGCAAGAGGCAGCCTTGCTTTCCGAAACTTTAGTGAAGGCGGGAGCACAGGGTCTGGAAACCAGGCTGGAGCTTGTTGAAAATGAACTGGCTGCGTTGAAGGATACGGTGGAGAAGCTGTTGAAGGAGCTGAACGGTTGATTAGACGAAAGAATCAAGACATAAGACACAAGACTTCGCGGTTAATACCGAAGGGATGACACAATTATAGAGCGGAGAAACAGAACGGAGAGCGTTAAACCCTGTAGGCGTGATACAATAGCATCGTTCTGGTTGTGGTTTTCGAAACCTTAATTTTCTCCTTTTCAAATTCTCCCTTCAATTTTAGCACTCCCTGCATTTTGTTGATTTTCAACCACTTTTAAGGAGCTGAATTCATTCTAAAGCAGAGTTCCCGGATTATAAGATACATCTTGGATAGGCCGGAATCCTTAATTTCCATGTATTTCTGATTCGATTTTCTCTGGCCGGATAAAAGGAAACCCTCCGAAACGGATTGGCTGCGTATGTACCGTTTAAAGCCTGGGCTTTACCTGGTATAGCCGATCATGTACCTCTTAAAGCAGAGTATGTACGTCTTAAAACATAGCCTGTACCTTTCTCAGCTAAAGTTGTACCAGATAAAGAAGTAGCAGTACCCGGAATAGATACATCTGTACCCGCTAAAGCCGGATCTGTACAACCCATAGCCGGTGCCGTACTCACGATAGACGACGCTGTACCTGGTATAGCGTCGTCTATTCCTAAGATAGCTTCGTCTGTACCAGTATTAGATAAGTATATACTTCTTTAAGCTTTGTCTGTACATGGAATAGTCTGAGCTATATCTGGAATGGTAGCATCTGTACCCGGAATACCTGAATCTAATACGACTCTGTGCAAGCATGCATTCATTTTGTTTGTCTGCAAACAATCAGGGATGGGAAATAGGGGAAATGATCACTATCTTTCTGAACAGACTTAAGCAGCATTGAATTTCATGTTTCTGTTGAACAGAAATGATTGACTATTTTCGTAAAACCTATGGGATATCTCGGAATAAGCGGCTGGATACTGATACTCTCCAACATCCTTTTCTCTTACCAGGGCTTAAAAGACGAAAGTTTTCTGAACCGTTATGCATTCGACGTTGATAAAATCCTTATCAGCAAGGAATACAAACGCCTTATTTCTTCCGGTTTCCTGCATGTAAGCTGGACTCACCTGTTGTTTAACATGCTGAGTCTTTATTTTTTCTACGGTGGACTTGAATTATCATTGGGGGAAGGGAAAGCAGTTTTGATTTATATGGTTAGTTTGGTGGGAGGTGATTTACTCACTCTCTTTATTCATAAAAATCACGGTGATTACAGTTCCGTTGGAGCATCCGGCGCTATCAGTGGGGTTATCTTCGCTTCCATAGCCTTGTTTCCCGGAATGGGGATCAGCTTCTTCGGTCTCCCGTTTTCCATACCAGCCTGGGCTTACGGCCTGGGGTATGTATTGTATTCTATTTACGGAATCAAATCCAAACGCGATAATACAGGACATGAAGCTCACCTGGGTGGAGGAATCACTGGCCTGCTGATTGCAATTGCATTGGTGCCACAGGTAATACGGGTGAATTATATACCTATTCTCTTAATTCTTATTCCCACTTTTGTATTTCTCATCCTGATAATCCGGAATCCTCACTATCTAATGGTCGGCACCCTGTTTCAGAAACCAAAGAAAACCTATTTCAATATTGATGAGAAATACAATGCCGAAAAAAGAGAGCAGGAACTGGAGCTGGATGAGATACTGGATAAGATTCACAGAAAAGGAATCAACAGTCTGTCTAAACAGGAAAAGGAAAAGCTGGACAGGTATTCGAATAAACGATAATCAAAAGGCTTATGTTTGTTCTGAGCGAATACGAAAATGAATGAGTCAATGAATAGAATGCGGCCATTTATTCTCACTTTATTTGTATTGATTGGCACGGGGTTGCTGGCCCAGGGTGTTGACAGCACGAAGGTGAAAAAGAATGATGTGTATATAGCCCCCGGAATTGTAAACAACAGATTTCTGAATTATATTTTTATACCCGATTCCAATACCCATGCCTCTCTTTTTAATCTGAGATGGCAGTATATGTATTTGCCACAGACATTTCCATTCAGACGGGGAGGTATGGACATGACGATCGGTCTCAATTTAGGAAGACTATTTACCCGGAAATTTATCCTGGGTGTATTCGTTGACACACGTTTGTTTCTGAGTGGCAGAACGAAACAATATTTCAGTCAGGGGTTTGTGAATGACTTCAATGCCAGCTATCAAACCAGGTATTCTTCAGCCAATGACTCCTTGCGGGCCCACGTATTTCATGATGGTATAAACAATCAAAACGGCGTGTACCTACAGGGCAACTTCCCCTCTTTTTACGGAATATCATTCTCTCCCTTTCCGGATAAATGGGGGCGGGTTTTTGCTGGAAGTAAAAAAAGGTGGTGCCACCTATGATTTTTTCGGTAACTATAATGCGAATCGTTTGAACGGAGGTCTGGATAATAATCCGCTGTATCTTGGAACAGAGAATGAAGTGGAAATAGAGCTGAGTTTTAATCCTTACAAATTCTTCCATTGCGGTAGAATTCTGCTGATGGATCAGAAGCTGCTTCCCCAGATCTATAAATTCATAACAGTCAGTTTCTGTTACGAACAATTTACCCTTAAAAATGCCTCTTTCAGCGGACAACAATTAAATACAATTGTAAGTAAGGCATTTATATCCAAATACAGTAATCAGAATTATTTTGGGATGAAGCTGGGTCTTGGTTTATATTAAGAAGAAGGGGTGTATCAGCTGACACCCATTCATAGTCCACTTTCAAAGGAGAATCTGAAATGAGAAAAAGCATTTTACTGTTTTTTATGTTCGTTACTTGTGTAGCATCAGATTGTTTGGGTCAGACGACTGACCTTTCAATTCTGAAGGTTGAAATGAAATTAAGCGCATTTGGTGTTGAGGCAGATGACTTCCCATCAATAGATGTCTATATGGATTTTGAGAAAGATTCCAGTCATTGCCGGAAATGGTATTTTAATCCGGCCTATAAGGAATCAACCTATTCCTTAACGAAACCCGAAATGGCTACATTACGGCATTTTCTGGAAAATGCTGACCTGAATAACCTGATACATGTAAGAACGCTTCGTGCTTCCGATCAGCCCACTTCAACACTTACTGTATACAAGCGGAAAGAGGTCATTGTCATAAAGGATTATGGTTTAGACGGGGATTATCCCTTGAAAGAAATTTATAAGCTAGTATATAAATATTGATTGGGTTTGTAACTTTTAAATCAATTGTAGTATATGAAATTATTTTCTCTCTCCTTCTTCCTGCTCCTCGCGTCCTTCTCTTATTCCCAGATGCCGGCACAAAAAGTGCGGTATGACAGCCTGATTAAACAAGGGCTGGATAATTTTCACCAGAAAAAACTAAGCGAAGCAACCGCCATTTTTGAATCGGCTATTCAGCTCGACAGTACCCGGCCCGATGGATATTACGGATTAGGGGTGGTGAAGTCAACTTCGTGTTTCTATGACAGTCTCAACTGTCAGGAAGCACAGACTTTGCTCATGAAAGCTTCCTCAATCCAACCGGGCTACAAAAGGGTTTACTACAACCTCAGTATTTGTAAAAGTAAAACAGGTGACTATCAGGCTGAGCTTGATTATTTAAACAGGGCCATAGAACAAGACCCCGGAGATTCAGATTATTTCCATAACAGGGGCATGGTAAAACTCAGGTTGGGTAATAAGAGAGGGGCTTGTGAAGATTTTACGAAGGCTGCAGGAATGGGGAATGAGCGGTCGAAACACTTTGTCGTTGATTGCAAATAAAGAGCTAATCCTTCACGCCGGGAGTATCAGGGGCGATTGATCCATGCTTGATATTCCAGCCAATCTGCTAAGTAAATCGATTTCATGTTTTGATTATTCATGGCGACCATGCCAATTGTGTTGCACCTGGGATATTCAGCAAGAGCTAGTACATCCCTGTGGTCCGCATTGCAAAGGATTATATAATGATCAAGCGCATTCATTTCTCCATCGGCAAGCTTTAATACTGCCGCCGAAAGTCTGTTCTTACCAGGATGGGAATCTGAATCGATCTTTTCCAGCTTTTGCTTTACCACTTCGGTTTGGGACTGAAATTCGCGGTTAATGATCCGCTCCAGTGTTTTATCAGATGCCCGGGCTATGGGTTGAGTTCCGAATAATTTGATACGGAAAACTTCACTTAGGCAAGTTTTCATCAAGCAGCAGTTTCATAAATTTTTTGAATGTTCTTGGAAGTCAGCAGCTTCTTCGCAAAAGAGAGTACTCCAATAACCTGGGCCTTGGTAACAGAAGGAAATTCATCCAGAAATTCATCCATTGTAACACTTTTTTCCAGATGCATAAATAAAGTTTCCAGTGGAACACGGGTCCCTTTAAATACAGGTTATCCACCCAGTATTTCCTTGTCGGAATGAATAAGGTCTTTTATCTTTTCCATGATATAAGTGTACGATTTTTAGATCGAACGAGATATAGCGGTTGTCATACAACTCTCAATCGGATATGTTTGTTCTAATTTGAAGGAAAACCCTATCTTTACCCCCGTTTTAAGACAATCTTTGCGGATATGTCGTAATTGGTAGCCGAGCCAGACTTAGGATCTGGTGCCGCGAGGCGTGTGGGTTCGAGTCCCCCTATCCGCACATTGTCCGTCAAAGCTTTAGCGAAGGCGGACCAAAAAACCAGAGTGACTGTGAGCGCGCGAGCAATGACATTCACTCTGGTTTTTTTTACATTCGCTCACACACCTTTCTACCCCTAAAGATCTCAATACCTTACTGTTAGAGGGCTCTGTGCAGAGTACGCACGCGAACGCAATTCGCCCCTTTTTTTCACTAGTCATCCTTTACCACCTCATCAGGTATTTTGAATACCTTAGCAAAACAAGAAATCCAATCTCCACTTACATGTACCTATTAAAATACGCGCTTTCGGGGATAATTCTCCTTTCTTGCTACAGGAGTTTATCTTCCCAAAATAAGCGCACTTTAGACAGTCTTCAAACTCAATACCAGCTATGCAGCGTTGATACGCAAAAGGTAAAAATACTTGTAGCCATTTCTGAACAATTCCTCTCCACTAAAACGACAGCAGATAGTGCCCTTCAGTACGGCAACAAAGTGCTTGCCTTATCTCAAAAAATAAAATACGGACTTGGTATATCGAAAGGGAATAGAATCATCGGGTATGCATATCAATACGAATCACAGTTTCAGAAGTCACTCGAATTCTTTTTGACGGCATTAAAAACCGATTCAGTATTTGGGCTAAAAACCAGGATGAAAACTGAAATAAAAAACGTCGCAGAATGCTATAAACTACTTGGAAACAATGTGAAGGCATTGGAGTATTACTTGTTAGAATTAAAAGTAGCTGAAGAGCTTGATGACAAAAAGGGAATTCTTGCCTGCTACATCTATATTGGGACAGCGTACAAGTATCTATCCAACTACCCAAAAGCGTTAGAGTATCAATTGAAAGCACTAAAAGAGGTGGAAAACCAGCATGACGATAATCTCATAATCAGTTCTTATTACAGTGTTGCAGAAATTTACAGCAACATAAAAAATTATTCCAAAGCACTGGAATATTATTTTATGGCGCTAAAACTATGTGAGGGGAAACCTGTCGACGAAAATTTAAAAGTACTTAAAGCAGGTTGTTATTTAAAGATTGGAGGAGTCTACGTTTTGCAAAAAAATGATTCCGCGGGGTTTTACGCACAAAAAGCTTTAATTCTTTTTGAACCAATTGATAAAAAGGATGGCATCGCAGCCAGCTATGCCATGCTGGGAATTTCCTATTCCAATCAACTTAACTATAATGAGGCAATTATAAATACAAACAAGGCTATTGCAAAATTTAAAGACTTGGCACATTCCTCCCCCTTTTATAACCTCCCTCTGGCGTCCTGTTATGGTCTGCTGGGCGAGATTTATGCCCAGAAGAAGGAATACCAAACTTCCTTACAATATCTCAAAATTGGCGAAAGAATTAGCAAGGAAAATAATTTCGGGCCAGAAGTTTTGATTGGAAACTATGAAAATCAGGCCCAGGATTATGAAGGGTTAAAAGATTATAAAAATGCTTTGGAATATTTTAAATGCGCCAAAATTGCACACGATAGTCTTTATAGTGATAGTGATGCAAAGAAGATTAATGATTTGCAATCTACATTCGATATTGAAAAAAAAGAAGTTGAACTGAATGCAAAATCCAAGGCAGAGCAAGAGAAAATTAAAGCCATTAACAAAGTAGAGAGGGACAAACAAAAGTTGGTGAGTGCCTCAATTGCTTTCGTATTGATACTTGTACTGGTTATTGCGGCAATTGTTTTCAGGTCACTCAAAATTACCAAGAAACAGAAAAAAATGATCGAAATTAAAAACAAAGAGACGGAAGAACAGAAACATTTAATTGAGGAGAAGCAACATGAAATTCTGGACAGTATAATCTATGCCAAGCGTCTTCAGCAAGCTATCCTCCCGTCCTTGAGTCAAATCAACTCTCTTTTACCTCACTCATTTGTTCTTTACAGACCCAAAGACATTGTTGCTGGAGACTTCTATTGGTTGCATTCTACTGAAAGTTCTGTTTTAATTGCAGCATGCGATTGCACAGGCCATGGAGTACCAGGAGCCCTGGTAAGTATTGTTTGCTCCAATGCTCTCAACAGAACTGTCAATGAATTTGACTTAACTGATACAGGACAGATTCTCGATAAGGTCACAGAACTTGTGCTGGAAACCTTTGCGAAGAGCGGAGAAGAAATCAAAGACGGGATGGATATTTCACTGCTTTCTATTGACAAGGCATCAGGCAAAATGAAATGGAGCGGGGCTAATAACCCGCTTTGGTTTGTCAAGGGAAGTGAGTTGATTGAAATAAAATCCGACAAACAACCCATCGGCAAGAGCGAAGGCAGGATTCCTTTTACCTCACATGCCCTGGCTCCGAGCAGAGGAGAGACCTATTACCTAATTACAGACGGTTATGCTGACCAGTTCGGAAGGGATGACAAGAAACTGATGAAGAAAAAATTCAAGGAACTGATTTTATCCATTCAGGACAAGACTATGGAAGAGCAAGGAGCAATTCTGGATGAATGTCACACGAATTGGAAAGGCGGAATGGAGCAGACGGATGATGTTACGGTAATTGGAATCAGAGTATAAATTTCAACTAACTGTATCCGAATTTCAAATCCTTGAACATTTTTCCCAAAAAGCCCTTTTAAACGTTGAATATACTTGGAAATCACTTGCAACTAGCTGATAATGTATTCATTGACTCTGTTCCACCTCCAATTCCCCTATCCGCACTTTTCCTTTCACATTTTATAAACACCACCCCCTCCCGAGGCTATATTTGCTATTTTTGTTCTCCTATGGATAAAATGCGTGTTATTGATCCTTCCCAGATCAAAACTTCCGTACTTCATTCTTATTTGCTGGGTGCTGTAGCCCCCCGGCCCATTGCTTTTGCCAGTACCATCGATAAAGACGGCAATCCCAATCTGAGTCCTTTCAGCTTTTTCAATGTGTTCAGCGCTCATCCGCCCATTGCTATCTTTTCACCCGCCCGCAGCGGACGCACCAATACAACCAAGAATACCTTCGATAATATTCAGGAAATCAAGGAAGTAGTAATCAATGTCGTGAATTACGATCTGGTTCACCAGGCTTCTTTGGCCAGTGCTGAATATGCCAAAGGGGTCAATGAATTCACGAAGGCCGGACTGACTCCCTTGCCATCGGTTAAAGTAAAGCCTTTCCGGGTTAAGGAAAGTCCGGTACAGATGGAATGTATTGTAAAACAGGTTATTGAGCTGGGTACAGAGGGTGGAGCCGGAAATCTGATTATCTGTGAAATCGTGCTGATGCATATTCATGAATCGGTATTGGATGAGCAGGGGGGGATAGATCCGAACAAAATCAACCTCGTAGCCCGTATGGGTGGAGACTGGTACAGCAAAGCTTTTGGAACCAGCCTCTTTAAAGTTCCAAAACCTATACTTACCCGTGGCATGGGTGTGGATCAGATTCCTCCTCATATCCGCAACAGCAAGATCTTGAGCGGTAATAACCTCGGCCAGCTGGGTAATACGGAACATCTGCCTTCGGAAGCAGATATTACTGCTTTTAAGAAAAGCGGAGCTATCTCCGAAGCCTATGAGCTTTATGGACGTAATCTGGTTAAGCTCCATGAACATTTACACCATATTGCCAAAACCCTGCTGGATGAAGGCAAAGTAGAGGAAGCCTGGAAATTGCTTCTCTCTGCCGAAGAAATACCCCAGCATTCTCATAAATCATAATTCGTAAATCATAAATCCAATATATCATGTTCAACATCACAGGTACACTGAAAGTAAAAAGCAACGAGCAGCAGGTTTCTGAAAAATTCAAAAAGCGTGAGTTCGTCCTAACCGATAATTCATCCCAGTATCCTCAACATATTTCTTTCCAGCTTACACAGGATAAGTGCAGTCTGATCGAAGCCTATAAGCCTGGTGATGAAATCAAGGTGTTTTTTAACCTGCGCGGACGGGAATGGAAAAGCCCCAAAGACGGTGAAATCAAGTATTTCAATTCCCTCGAAGCATGGAAGATAGAGCGTGTTGGTGCAAGTTCCAGCAGTTCTGCTCCTGTATCCGAGCCTGATGTAACATCTTTTTCTGCCGCTGAAGGAGAGAACGATCTTCCTTTCTAAGTCAGGAGATGAGCTTATTGACACTGTAGAACAGAGCTAAACTATGAGTAAGGAACGTGTGTTGATTACCGGTGCTGCCGGATTTCTGGGTTCGCATTTATGCGACCGCTTTATCAGGGAAGGATACCATGTCATTGGCATGGATAACCTGATAACGGGCGACCTGAAAAATATCCAGCATCTTATGAAACTGGAACAGTTCGAGTTTTATCACCACGATGTTTCCAAATTCGTATTTGTGCCGGGTGAGCTGAAGTATATCCTTCATTTCGCCTCTCCGGCCAGCCCGATTGACTATCTTAAAATACCTATACAGACTTTAAAAGTAAGCTCACTCGGTACACACAATCTCCTCGGTCTTGCCAGGGTGAAGCAGGCACGTATCCTCGTTGCTTCCACGTCGGAAGTGTATGGAGATCCTGTTGTACACCCCCAGACAGAGGAATACTGGGGGAACGTAAACCCTGTAGGTCCGCGCGGTGTATATGACGAAGCCAAACGTTTTATGGAAGCCATTACAATGGCTTATCATACCTACCATAAACTGGAAACACGCATTGTCCGGATATTTAATACCTATGGGCCGAGAATGAGACTCAATGACGGAAGGGTATTGCCCGCTTTCATCGGACAAGCCCTGAGGGGAGAGGACCTTACGATGTTCGGAGACGGATCACAGACGCGTTCCTTTTGCTATGTAGATGATTTGGTGGAAGGTATTTACCGCTTATTGCTGAGTGATTATACCCAGCCTATGAATATCGGTAACCCTTCTGAAATCAGTATCCGTGAATTCGGTGAGGAAATCATACGACTAACCGGTACCACACAGAAACTGATCAGTCTGCCACTCCCGGTTGATGACCCCAAGCAGCGCAAGCCGGATATCACCAAAGCAAGGACAATACTGGGCTGGGAACCGAAAGTAAACCGGGCTGAAGGACTTAAAATAACATTCGACTATTTCAAATCCCTTAGTCATGAAGAATTGTTCTCCAAAGAACACCGCTTTGCCTGACATATTCCCAACCGTTGATTTAATGGTATTTCCTGTTTAGCCTTTTATGCAGAAACATTTTAATATCCGGGTTTATGGCAAGGTACATGGTGTCTTTTTCAGGGCATCAGCTGCCGAACAGGCAAAGCTTGGTGGTATATCCGGGTTTGCCCTCAATGAACCCGAAGGTAGCGTATACATAGAAGCGGAAGGGGATGATACCATGCTGGCCCACTTTCTGGAATGGTGCGGGAAAGGGCCCTCTAAAGCTGTTGTAGACCGTATAGAGATCATTGAGGCTGAACTATCCCGTTTTTCAGGCTTCGAAATAAGACGCTAAGTCTAATCCCCCGTCGATGAAGTATAAACGAATGCCCATAGAGATAGAATCTCCTGAGCAATACGGATATGAAAAGATTGTCTGTAACCTGGCCGAAAGCTCGGTTAGCGATGCCGTTTTTTCAGGTCTGGATATAGATATTTCAAAGCTGGTACTTTGTTATGGGGATCATTTTGGAAAGCCTGAACTAAGGGAACTCATCGCCTCCGAATACGAGCTTCAAAGCCGGGATGAAGTCCTGCTCACTGCCGGTGCCGCTGCTGCTCTGTTTATCGTTGCCACTTCCCTGCTGGAGCCATCGGATCACCTGGTGGTCATGCGCCCCAACTATGCCACCAATATTGAAACACCCAAAGCCATAGGCTGCAGCATTTCCTACCTGGATCTGAAATTTGAACAAGGTTTCAGACCTGACCTCGTCTTGCTTGAAAGTCTGCTGCGCCCTGAAACAAAACTGATCAGCATAACCTGTCCAAATAATCCAACCGGGGTCATGCTGAGCCTGGAGGAACTGCAGGCGCTTATCAAACTGGCTGAACGCAAAGGTATATACCTGCTGGTGGATGAAACATACAGGGATCTTTGCAGGCAAGCTAAACTTCCCCCGGCAGCATCCCTGTCCGATAGGGTTATCAGTGTTTCATCCGTATCCAAAGCTTATGGTTTGCCGGGTATCCGTCTTGGCTGGCTGGCTGCACGCAACAAGGCATTGATGGAACTTTTTCTGGCTGCCAAGGAACAGATCTTTCTTTGTAACTCTGTTGTGGATGAAGAAATAGCCTGGCAGTTTATGCGCAAAAAAGACCTGTTTGTTCCCTCCATACTGACTCATCTTGAAACAAATTATACGATTCTCGAAACCTGGATAAAGGTTCATCCATTTCTGGAATGGGTAACACCCGATGGCGGGGTTGTCTGCTTCCCGAGAATAAAGCCAGGTATTTTAGCTGATATAGATGCTTTTTACCGGATTATGAATGAAAAATACGGAACCTTCCCCGGGCCTGGCCACTGGTTCGATATGGATAAACGCTATATGCGTATAGGTTATGGATGGCCTGCAGCCTCTGAGCTGAGAAAAGGGCTGGAATTCATCGATAAAGCCTTCCTGGAAAGCAAGATCGTTCCTTAAAGGTAATTAAGAGGAATTCATACTACCACTCATTAAATTCCTATTTTTGTCTTCTTTATTAAGAATGGAAACTAACTATTATGTACATCCAACAGCCATCGTTGACCCGGGCTGTCAAATAGGGCAAGGAGTTAAAATCTGGCATTTTTCCCATCTTATGCCCGGATGTATACTTGGTGATCACTGTAACATAGGTCAGAATGTTGTCATCTCTCCGGAAGTGGTACTGGGAAGGAATGTGAAGGTGCAGAATAATGTGTCCATTTATACCGGAGTAACCTGTGATGATGATGTATTCCTGGGCCCTTCCATGGTATTTACCAATGTTATCAATCCACGGAGTGCTGTAAATCGTAAAAATCAATATGCCAAAACGCATGTAGGCAAAGGAGCCAGTATAGGCGCTAATGCAACCATCGTTTGCGGGCATGATATAGGAGCTTATGCTTTCATTGGTGCCGGAGCAGTGGTAACAAAAAATATTCCTCCCTATTCCTTATGGGTGGGAAACCCTGCCAGGCAAACAGGATGGATCAGTGAGTATGGTCACAGACTGAATTTTGATGCACAGGGTAATGCTGTTTGCCAGGAATCCGATCAGAAATATAAACTGGAGAACGGTAGCGTAACTAAATGCTGATCCGGTTTTTCTTATTCTGTAAATTATCATGGACAAGAAAGTAAAGTTTGCAGTCATAGGTCAGGGGCATATCGGAAAGCGTCATGCCGAAATGGTTCGCCGCTGTGATGATGCACAGCTGGTGGCCGTTTGTGATATCCAGCCTAAATCTGCATTAGGACTTGATTCAATCAAGGAACCATTTTTCTCCACCATGGAAGAGTTGCTGCTAAAGCATCCTGAAGTGGAGGTTGTAAATATTTGTACCCCGAACGGGCTTCATGCCGCACATTGCCTCACCGGTCTGGAACATGGCAAACATGTGGTATGTGAAAAACCTATGGCTCTGCATCGCAAGGATTGTGAAGAAATCATTTACAAGTCGCTTCAGATGCACAAACAGGTGTTCTGTGTAATGCAGAACCGGTTTTCTCCTCCTTCTGAATGGCTGAAAAAAATAGTTACGGAGAAGATCGTTGGCGATGTATTCATGGCTCAGCTTAATTGCTATTGGAACAGAGATGAACGTTATTATAAAAAAGGTGGATGGAAGGGAACCCAGGAACTGGATGGAGGTACGCTTTTTACTCAGTTCTCTCACTTTATAGACATCCTTTACTGGCTCTTCGGTGATATCACCGACATACAGGCGAAATTCAGCGATTTTGTTCACAGCGGTCAGACAGAATTCGAGGATTCCGGCTTTATCAATTTCCGTTTCGTAAACGGAGGGATGGGTTGCATCAATTATTCCACTGCTGTATGGGATCAGAATCTGGAAAGCAGTCTGACTATTGTTGGCAGCAGAGGAAGTGTGAAAGTGGGCGGGCAGTATATGGACAAAGTGGAATATTGTCATATCAAGGATTATCAGATGCCTGAACTGGCACCGACTAATCCTGCCAATGATTACGGTGCATATAAGGGCTCAGCGAATAATCATGGATATGTTATTAAAAATGTGACCGATACACTGAAAGGAAGAACCACTATTACGACCAACGCACTGGAAGGGATGAAGGTGGTCGATATCATTGAACGCATCTATTCATACCGCAAAGCGGACAGAAAACATTAATTATATAAAGGAGCCTTTTAGTGCTTTGAAACCCTAAGCTGATGTATAAAAAACTCATTGAAAAAAAAGCCACCCTTGCTGTTATAGGCCTGGGCTATGTAGGATTACCCATTGCACTGGCATTCGCCCGTAAAATCAAGGTCATTGGTTTCGATATCAATGAAAAGAGGGTAAGCATGATGCAGAAAGGGATAGACCCGAGTGATGAACTGGGCAAGGATGATTTCAAAGGATGTGATATAACATTCACTGCTTCCCTGAACGATCTTAAAAAAGCTAATTTCTTTATCATAGCGGTGCCTACACCCATTGATGAACACAATCTGCCAGATCTGAAGCCCTTGCTCGGGGCTTCTGCTACCGTTGGCAAGGTGCTGAAAAAAGGGGATTATGTGGTTTATGAATCAACTGTTTATCCGGGCTGTACGGAAGAAGATTGTATTCCTGTTCTGGAGAAGGAATCAGGACTGAAATACAAAACGGATTTTAAAGTTGGTTATTCACCTGAACGTATCAATCCGGGTGATAAGGAACATACCATTACCCGTATCCTTAAAGTTGTTTCCGGCTGTGATGAGGAAAGCCTGGATGTCATTTCCAAAGCCTATGAAATTATTGTGGAGCCGGGGGTACACAGGGCTTCTTCCATCAAGGTGGCCGAAGCAGCTAAAATAATTGAAAACACACAGCGCGATGTAAATATTGCTTTGATGAACGAACTGTCCATCATTTTCAGCCGTATCGGAATCAATACCTATGATGTACTGGAAGCTGCAGGAACAAAATGGAACTTTCTTAAATTTTCCCCCGGTCTGGTAGGCGGTCATTGCATAGGTGTAGATCCCTACTACCTGACCTATAAAGCGGAATCACTGGGATATCATGCCCGTGTTATCAACTCCGGAAGGTATGTGAATGATTCCATGGGTTTTTATGTGGCCAAAAACCTGGTTAAGAAAATCAGCGCTGCAGGTAAAAACATTTCCAAGTCGAGGGTGCTTATCATGGGTGCCACCTTCAAGGAAAATGTGAGTGATATACGGAACTCAAAAATTGCCGATATTGTGAAGGAACTTAAGTCGTACGGAGTAAAGGTAGATGTGGTAGACCCGCATGCCGATTCGGCTGAACTCATGCATGAATATGGTTTTGGACTTACCAAAGCCGGTAATACGTATGATGGAGTGGTGGTAGCTGTTAACCATGCTGAATATGTGAAGCTGGATGAAAAATATTTTTTGTCCTTGCTGGGCGCTAAAGGTGTTCTGGTTGATGTGAAAGGAATTTACAGGAAGAAATTCAGGAAGATTACCTATTGGAGTTTGTAAGCAACAACGCAAAACAATTTACAGATGAGAAAAGTGCTTATTACCGGAGGAGCCGGTTTTATCGGTTCCCATGTGGTTCGTTTATTCGTTAATAAATACCCTGATTATGCTATCTATAATCTGGATAAGCTGACCTATGCCGGCAACCTCGAAAACCTTAGAGATATTGAGGAAAAACCGAATTATCATTTTGTAAAAGGAGATATTCAGGATATTTCCTTCATCCAGGAATTGTTCGGTAAACACCGTTTCAGCGGTGTCATACACCTTGCTGCTGAGTCGCATGTGGACCGCTCTATCTCCAACCCTTTGGAATTCGTGATGACCAACGTGGTGGGTACTGTTAATCTTTTGAATGCAGCACGTAAAATATGGGCTGATCCTGCTGCTCCGGTTGCCGATGCACGCTTTTACCACATCAGCACCGATGAAGTATACGGCTCACTGGGTGCAGAAGGAATATTTACGGAAGAGACCCGCTATGATCCTCATAGTCCTTACTCAGCTTCCAAAGCATCTTCCGATCATTTTGTCAGGGCTTATTATGATACGTACGGCTTTCCGGCGGTGCTTTCAAACTGTTCCAATAATTACGGATCCTGTCATTTTCCGGAAAAACTGATTCCGCTGGCTATCCATAATATCAAAAACAATAAATCCATTCCGGTTTATGGCAAAGGGGAGAATATACGGGATTGGCTGTTTGTTGAAGACCATGCCCGGGCCATTGATGTCATCTTTCATAAAGGTAAACCCGGTGATACCTATAATATTGGCGGGAACAATGAATGGAAAAACATCGACCTCATCCGCCTGCTGTGCCGTATCATGGATAAGAAACTGAACCGTAAGGAAGGACATTCAGAAGGCCTCATTACTTTTGTAAAAGACCGAGCCGGTCATGACCTGAGATATGCAATTGATTCGACCAAGCTGCAGAAAGAGCTTGGCTGGAAGCCTTCTCTGAAACTGGAAGAAGGCCTGGAGAAGACAGTTGACTGGTACCTAGGGAATGATGCCTGGCTTGAGAATGTCACCAGCGGAAATTACCAGAAATATTACCAGGATCAGTATTCAAACCGTTGATTGGTATTGTAAGGACATTCTTCTATGTATGAAACCCCTTTTCATTCCGCCTCTGTTTCCGCTTCCTCATTCCTCATAACAGGAGGAGCAGGCTTTATAGGTTCCAATATAGCGGAATACCTGCTTAAATACAAGGCAGCAAGGGTGGTGGTGCTGGATAATCTCTCTACCGGGTTTTACGATAATATAAAACCTTTCCTTGCATTGCCGGGTTTTGAATTTATCCAGGGGGATATAACCGTCCAGGCAGATTGTGAGAAAGCATGTCATGGAATAGATTATGTTTTCCATGATGCTGCACTGGGCAGCGTACCCCGCTCCATAGAAAACCCCCTGGCTACTCATCTGGCCAATGAAACGGGTTTTATTCAATTGCTTCTTGCTGCACGCAAGGCCAGGGTTAAAAGGGTTGTCTATGCCAGTTCATCATCTGTTTATGGAGACAGCCTGGAAGTCCCCAAGGTGGAAGAAAGAATAGGCAAGCAATTATCTCCCTATGCGGTTTCCAAAAGGGGTAATGAATTGTATGCAGAAATATTTGCCAAGACCTATGGAATGGAAATAACCGGATTGAGGTATTTCAATATCTTCGGTCCCCGCCAAAACCCGAATGGAGCTTATGCAGCCGCCATTCCACTCTTTATCAAAGCTTTCATTGATAAGCAAAGTCCGGCTATAAATGGCGACGGTAACCAGACCCGTGATTTCACCTTTGTTGAAAATGCTGTACAGGCCAATATAAAAGCCATGTTGTCACCCGGTATTGCCGAACCCGGTTCGGTTTATAATATTGCAGTAGGGGAACGTGTTTCACTCAATGAACTAATCGGCCTTCTTCAAAAGTTGCTCCGGACCACTATCAAACCTACCTGCCGGGCTGAACGTTCAGGCGATGTGAGGGATTCCCTTGCCGATATTTCGAAAGCAAATAAAGAGCTGGGATACAGTCCGCTGATACGCATGGAAGAAGGCCTGAAACGAACCCTGCATTGGTTCGGGTACCAGGCCTGATTCTTGTTAACAGGTGTTCGTAAATACCTCTTCCTTCCCGCGTATGAAAACGTATTTTTGTTCAAATCAAAAACTATGTCAGAAGCGCATTATGCGAAGCGTATTGCTTTGCAAGTCGGAGTAGCCGAAAGGCAGGTTGAAGCTACCCGCAGTTTACTCGATGAAGGTGCCACCATACCCTTCATTTCCCGATACCGTAAAGAAGTGACTGGCAGCCTCGATGAGGTGCAGATAGCAGCCATACGTGATGAACTGGAAAGACTTCGTGCCCTGGATTCGCGCCGCGATGCAATCCTCAAATCCATACGAGCCCAGGGAAAACTGACACCGGAACTGGAAACAGCTTTGCGCAATGCCGATAACCTCAGCAAGCTGGAGGATCTTTATCTTCCCTATAAACCAAAACGAAGAACACGTGCTACTATTGCCCGTGAAAAAGGACTGGAGCCGCTTGCTCAGCTAATCTTTGCACAGGGAAGGATAGACCTGCAGGCAGAAGCGGGCAAGTTTGTTAATGCCGAAAAAGAAGTTGCCACAAGTGACGAAGCCCTGGAAGGTGCACGGGATATTATTGCAGAATGGATCAATGAAAAACCGGAAGCGAGAGATAAAATCCGTCTCCTGTTCAAAGAAAAGGCGGTTATTCGCTCCCGTGTTGTCAGCGGTAAGGAGGAAGCAGCAGCCAAATTCGAAGACTATTTTGAATGGGAAGAGCCGCTCCTGAATTGCCCTTCGCACCGGCTGCTGGCTATGCGCCGGGGTGAGAAAGAAGATTTTCTGTATATCGATATTTCTCCTCCCGAACAGGATGCATTCGATATCTTGAAAAAAATGTTTGTTACCGGTACAGGATCTGCTTCTGAGCAGGTAAGGCTGGCTGCTGAAGACTGCTATTCACGTATGATGGAAATGTCTATCGAAACGGAAATGCGTCTCCTGACTAAACAAACGGCTGAGGAAAAAGCTATACAGGTTTTTGCCGATAACCTGCGTGAACTCCTCCTGGCTCCCGCACTGGGCCAGCGTACCACCCTGGCACTCGATCCTGGATTCCGTTCGGGTTGTAAACTGGTTGTTCTCAACCGTCAGGGTAAACTGATGGAACATACGGTTATTTATCCGCATGAGCCGCAGCGCCAGACAAGGGAGGCCGAACAAATACTCGTTTCCTTATGTATCAAACACGATGTAGAGGCAATCTCCATCGGTAACGGTACCGCAGGAAGAGAAACGGAAACATTTGTCCGCAGCATTAAAGGCTTGCCAAAGGATATCCTGATTATTATGGTCAATGAAAGCGGAGCATCCGTTTATTCTGCTTCCGAAGCAGCCCGGGATGAATTTCCCGAGCAGGATGTTACGGTAAGAGGTGCTGTTTCAATCGGCCGGCGTTTGTGTGATCCTTTGGCTGAGCTCGTCAAGATAGACCCGAAAGCAATAGGAGTTGGGCAATATCAGCATGATGTGGATCAGAACCACCTGAAAAAGAAACTGGATGAAGTGGTAGAAAGCTGTGTTAACGGAGTAGGAGTGGAGCTCAATACAGCCAGTAAACAACTGCTGACCTATGTTTCAGGCCTTGGCCCGGTACTCGCACAGCATATCGTGGATTTCAGAAATGAAAACGGTCCGTTTAAGTCACGTAAGGAACTGATGAAGGTGCCCCGTATGGGCGAAAAAGTATTTGAACAGAGTGCCGGGTTTCTGCGCATACGCGATGGAGAAAATCCATTGGATCAAAGTTCTGTACACCCGGAAAGTTATAAGGTGGTTGAACAGATGGCAGCCGATCTGAAATGCAAGGTTCAGGATCTGATGGCAGATAAAGTGCTGCGTAAGCAGATTGTATTACAGAAATATGTGAATGAAAAGACCGGATTGCCGACTCTGAATGATATCCTGAAAGAACTCGACAAACCCGGACGTGATCCCAGAAAAGATTTCGAAATATTCAGTTTCGGTGAAGGAGTGAATGCCATAGAAGATCTGAAAGTGGGAATTAAGCTTCCCGGTATTGTTACCAATGTGACAAATTTCGGTGCCTTTGTTGATATTGGCGTTCACCAGGATGGGCTCGTACATATCAGCCAGCTGAGCAATGCCTTTGTGGATGATCCGAACAAGGTGGTGAAGGTGGCTCAGAAGGTAAATGTAACGGTTACCGAAGTAGATGTAAAACGGAAGCGCATAGCTTTATCAATGAAAGATAATCCTGTATTGGGTGCTTCGGCAAAGAGCGGAAGCGGTAATTTCCAGTCGGCTCCTTCCAAACCTGCCGAATCGGATCTGGCACTCAAGCTGGCAGCACTGAAAGGAAAGTTTAAGTAGGGCAGGGGGAAGAAGTAATTTGTATCTTCGTTCTGCCATGGGAATCTTTTCCGGTTTATTTAAGAAAAGCAGCAAGCTCAAAGAACCTGCTGATCTTTCTGTGCTTGGTACAGACGTGCATTCTCATTTCATTCCCGGAATTGATGATGGTGCCAAAACCATGGAAGACAGCCTTAATCTGATCCGTTTTTTTCACGGGAAAGGGTATAAAAAGGTCATCACCACTCCGCATATCATGGGCGATTCATACCGGAACACCCCTGATATTATTCTCGGGGGACTGGATAAAGTTAGACAAGCCCTGCATGAAAACAACATTCCGATTGAAATAGAAGCAGCAGCCGAATATTATCTTGATTATGATTTCGAACAGAAGCTGAAGAACGAAAAGCTGCTCACATTCGGTAAGGATTTTGTGCTTGTTGAGCTCTCCTTCGTCAATGCTCCTGATAATCTGTTCCACATCTTTTTCGATATGCAGATGAAAGGGTACCGACCTGTGCTGGCACATCCTGAACGCTATAGTTTCTGGCATAGCAATTTTGAGAAGTATGAGGAAATAAGGGAAAAAGGAGTGTTGCTGCAAATGAATATCAACTCCCTGACAGGTCACTATTCTATTCAGACCAAACGTACAGCCGAGAAAATGATAGCCAATAATATGCTCAGCTTTTTAGGATCGGATTGCCATCACCTGGGTCATACTGATCTTATTCAGCATGCTTTGTATGAAAAATCACTGCATGATTTGCTGGGTTCGGGAAAATTACTGAATAAGACGCTTTGATGCATACCAGATTTCTGATCTATTTCCTGATACTGTATGCCGGCTCCCTGTCAGCGCAAACCAATGTGCTCCGTATCGATTCAGCCCTGGAAGCTCCCTTTTTCCGTTCCGAACTTACCTGCTTTCCGAACTGGGTGGTGAGAAATAATAAGGGTAAGCTGATGAATGTAACTACCCAAAAGAAGATAAAGTCACGTGACACCCTTAGTCTGAAAGCTCCCGCATCTTCCCTGCTTATGCGTTATGAAAATAAGGAAGATGGAATCTATCCGGATACGATTCTTTCCTTCTCTTCCAGAGTGATGATGAATGCTGATACGTTATGGCTTCTATGCGCTTTCCAGAATTCACCCAGTGAAGAAATACTGGGTATTACAGTCTATCCGGAATTGCATGCATCAGTACTCGACGGTCCGCCAAAGAAAAAAGAGCTGGTAGGCCAGAGAGTCTTATGCCGGCGTGTTACCCTGAATCAGGCACATTATAAAAAAGGAGATTTGCTGAAAGCCGAACTTGATTTCAGTATTGAATACGACCTCAATGATGTTGCCAAAGGCCCTTACCGCCAAAAGGTTTATTATAGGGGTTGGATGAAATGCAAGGTTGAATGATCAGGATTTCCCACCCGCATATTGTACAACATCTTTATCGGTGATGACCTTATCACAAAGAATGATAAGACGTTCCATCACATTTCTGAATTCCCGGATATTGCCGGTCCAGTTCAGTTTCTGAAGCTCTTTAATAGCTTCCCTGGTCAGGGTTTTAAGAGGCATGCCATGTTCTTCACACAGGTTTTTGAGAAAGTGTTCGGCAAGCATAGGGATATCTTCTATTCTTTCATTCAGAGATGGAACATGGATGAGGATGACACTGAGGCGATGGTATAGGTCTTCGCGGAAATTCCCTTTTTCTATTTCTTTTTTCAGGTCTTTATTGGTAGCGGCAATAACACGTACATTCACCTTGAGTTCTTTTTCTCCTCCTACGCGAGTTATCTTATTCTCCTGCAAGGCACGTAACACTTTGGCCTGGGCTGAAAGACTCATATCACCGATTTCATCCAGGAATATGGTTCCGCCTTCCGCAAGCTCGAATTTCCCTTTGCGCTGGCCTATAGCCGAGGTAAAGGCTCCTTTTTCATGACCGAAAAGTTCACTTTCAATCAATTCTCCGGGAATGGCGGCACAGTTTACTTCAATCAGCGGAGCTGCAGCCCTGCTGCTTTTTTCATGCAACCAGCGGGCTACGAGTTCTTTTCCGCTTCCGTTACCTCCGGTAATGAGTACCCTGGCATCCGTTGGGGCTACCCGGGCAATCATATCGCGAATAAGGTTCATTCCCTTTGAATCGCCTATCATATCAATTGCTTTGTTGACCTTACGCTTGAGGACCTTGGTTTCTGTAACCAGGTTGGCACGGTCAAGAGCATTGCGTACGGTAACAAGCAGACGGTTCAGGTCAAGGGGCTTGGCAATATAATCAAATGCTCCTTTTTTAACAGCTTCTACAGCCGTTTCAATATTTCCATGTCCGGAAATGATTATGACAGGGATGTCCGAACCGATGGCAGCGGTCTTTTCCAGAAATTCAATCCCATCCATCTTTGGCATTTTGATGTCGCAGAGGATCAGGTCATATTTTTCCTTGCCCACTAATGCAAACCCTTCCAGGCCATCAGAAGCTTCATCGATTTTGAAGTTTTCATACTCCAGAATCTCCCGAAGGGTTTTACGAATGCTTTTTTCGTCGTCAATAATCAGAATCTTTGGCATAGACCTATGGATATGGATTCTAAAAGTATGATTTTTGGTCTGTTTCGAAGCCTTCAAAGCCTTGAAATTACGCTAATGTCTTATTTACCAGGTAGAAAAAGGTAACCATCTCCGGATTGTTTACGTTAAATAAGTTCAATCCGGGATTTGTGCTGGGATTTTTTCTATTGAGAGACACCTTATTTGATACCCTATTGCACACAATTACTAATTGTATACACATGTTCTTCAGGAAATCAGCCTGCACAGGTATTGGGTTACTCATGTTTTATACATGTATGGCTCAGATACCTGCTATAGCTCAGGAAGGGGACAAGCAAAAAGCTTGTAAGTCCCTCAAAGAAGGACTTTTAAAGCCTGATAAGGTCGTCATACTTGATCTGGGTGGTACAGAACTGAATACCTTCCCTTCTGAAATTCTCCGCTTTAAAAATCTCCAGGTATTGCGTTTGAATGATACCAAAATCAACGGGGTTCCTCCCGGTATCAGTACCCTGGTTAATCTGAAAGAGCTGGATTTAAGCCATAATCAGCTTACAGGTCTCTTCCGCGGTATGGAAAGCCTGACAAAAATGGAAAAGATAAACTTATCGGATAATAAACTGGATAGTATCCCTGCCACACTTTTTACCCTTAAAAGCCTGAAAGTATTGCAACTGGGCCATAATCATGTGAATATACTGCCGGATGCCATTAATAACCTGAGCCAGCTTCAGGAGCTGGACCTTAGTTATAATGTCATAAAGAGCCTACCCACCGCTTTTACTGGCCTGACCGCTTTACTGAGACTGAATCTAAGTCATAATGAGCTTGAAGCCTTGCCCCAGGGTATGGAAAAGTTAAAGGAAATGAAGGAATTAATGGCTACAGGCAACAAAATTGCATTACTTCCTCCGGGAATAGGAGGGATGGAACACCTGAAGGTATTATTGCTTGACAGTAATCAGATAAGTGTTTTGCCTCTGGAAGTAGGCCATTTGAAAGAACTGGAGATACTGAGGCTGAATCTGAACAAGCTGGGAAGTCTGCCAAATACCATTTGTGAGCTTAAGAATCTTACTGCTCTCTATGCCGGAAGCAATGAACTGGATGCTATTCCTGTAGAAATTTCAAAGCTGGAGAACCTTTCCGAACTTGAATTGCAACGGAATCAGCTGGAAGGGTTGCCACCCGGACTGAATGGAATGAAGAAACTTACCAAACTGAGCCTCAGTAATAATCCTATTCCGACGCTGGAAAGGGATAAAATCAAGAAAGAGCTGGCAGCTGTGCAGCTTGTATTCTAAGAAGGAAGGTCAGTTGATGATCCTTACAATCCTGATAAATCTTTTCTCATAGTAAGGGGAATCCTTGAAAGCGGAGATGATAACCCCATTGCTTTTTCCCCTGGATGAGGAGCTGTGAATAAACTGAAGGGCTTCGCCCGGGTTAGAAATGACGATGCCTACATGCCCGGCATGGCGTATGGAAGCATTGGTGCCTGTAAAAACGATAATATCACCCCTTCGGCAGGAATCTTTGGGTATGGAATGCCCCATATATTCATAATCACGCGAAGAGCGGGGCACTTTTATGCCCATATAGCTGAAAACATAGGAAACGAATCCTGAACAATCGAAACCCTGCTGGGGGCTTGCACAGGCATAATGATAAGGTTTGCCAAGGAATTGTTCGGCAAAACAAAAAAGGCTGTCAGCCTTGGTAAGGCATTCCGGCGTATTAGGCCCTCCCCCCGGTTTTTCATTTCCAGCAGATATCATCCCCGTAAAACCGAGGAAAAAGGCAAGGAACCACAATTTTTTTACTGCCTGCATGCTCAAAGGTAGGTAATTCCTTGAAAATATTTTCAATAGACTATTGTTTATATGCAAAATCTTGTACCTTTGCCGTCCCCAAAAATCGTTAGGGGAGAATATAACATACTGAAACAGGTCTAAAAAACCAATTATATCGATGCCTACTATTCAACAATTGATTCGTAAAGGCCGCTCGAAAGCGCCCAACAAGAGCAAATCTGCAGCCTTGGATTCCTGTCCACAACGGAGGGGCGTTTGCACCCGTGTGTATACGACAACTCCAAAGAAACCAAACTCCGCACTTCGTAAAGTAGCCAAAGTAAGGCTTACCAACAAGCTGGAAGTTATTGCCTATATCCCCGGAGAAGGCCATAACCTGCAGGAGCACTCTATTGTGCTGGTAAGAGGCGGAAGGGTTAAAGATCTTCCGGGAGTACGTTACCACATTGTACGTGGTGCACTGGATACTGCCGGTGTGGAAGGACGCAATCAGCGCCGTTCCAAATACGGAACCAAGAAAGCCAAGGCCGGCGCACCAGCCGCAGCTGCAAAAGGTGCAAAACCAGCCAAGAAATAATTCAACCAAGCATTATCCTATTAAGTTCGATATACCATGAGAAAATCGAGAGCCAAGAAAAGAATACTGTTACCGGATCCTAAATTCCATGATACACTGGTAACCCGTTTTGTGAACAACCTGATGTATGACGGGAAAAAGAGTATTTCCTATACTGTTTTCTACGATGCGATGGCAATCGTTGAAAAGAAGACCGAGCAACCTGGTCTTGAAGTTTGGAAAAAAGCATTGGGCAATGTAACCCCGAATGTGGAAGTCCGCAGCCGCCGTGTAGGTGGTGCTACATTCCAGATTCCTCAGGAAATACGTCCTGAAAGAAAGCTGGCTCTGGGTATCAAATGGCTTATCGATTACAGCCGCGTACGCAATGAAAAATCAATGAGCCAGAAACTGGCCGCTGAAATCGTTGCAGCAGCAAAAGAAGAAGGTGCAGCTTTCAAGAAGAAAGAAGATGTACACCGTATGGCTGAAGCCAACAAGGCTTACTCACATTTCAGACTCTGATCAGTAAATAATAATAAAGGATAGAAGGGACACACCCATGAGCGACTTAAGATATACCCGGAATATAGGCATTGCAGCCCACATCGATGCAGGTAAGACAACCTGTACCGAGCGTATACTCTATTATACAGGAGTTACTCACAAAATCGGGGAAGTGCACGACGGAGCCGCTACGATGGACTGGATGGTACAAGAGCAGGAAAGAGGTATCACAATCACTTCTGCCGCCACAACCTGTTTCTGGAACTACCGCGACAATAAATACAAGATCAATATTATCGATACTCCGGGTCACGTTGACTTTACCGTAGAGGTAAACCGCTCCCTGCGTGTATTGGATGGTCTGGTATTCCTGTTTTCTGCTGTTGATGGTGTAGAGCCTCAGTCAGAGACTAACTGGAGACTGGCCAATAACTATAATGTAACCCGTATCGGTTTTGTCAATAAGATGGACCGTGCAGGAGCTGACTTCCTGAGTGTTGTTAACCAGGTGAAGGAAATGCTGGGTGGTAACCCGCTTCCCCTGCAACTTCCTATCGGTGCTGAAGAGCATTTTAAAGGTGTTGTGGATCTGATCAATAACAGAGGTATTGTGTGGAATGAAAAAGACCAGGGAATGACTTTTGAAGAAGTTCCCATTCCGGAAGATATGAAGGCTGAAGTACATGAGTACAGAGGCAAGTTGCTTGAAGCCATCGCCGAATTCGACGATAAGCTCATGGAGAAATTCTTTGAAAATCCTGATTCTATTACCGAGCGTGAAATCCTTGTGGCACTTCGCCAGGCTTGTATTGCCGGCAAAGTGGTTCCAATGGTTTGCGGTTCGGCTTTCAAAAATAAAGGCGTTCAGACCATGCTTGACTATGTTATGGAACTGATGCCTTCTCCGATGGATAAGGACAATATTCACGGTACCAATCCTGATACCGGTGAAGAAGTAACCCGTAAGCCGGATGTGAAAGATCCTTTCACTGCGCTGGCATTCAAAATTGCAACCGATCCGTTCGTAGGCCGTCTTTGTTTCTTCCGCGCTTATTCAGGCCGCCTCGATGCAGGATCCTATGTACTCAATACCCGTTCCGGAAACAAAGAACGTATCTCCCGTATTTTCCAGATGCATGCCAACAAACAGAACGCCATCGACTTTATCGAAGCCGGTGATATCGGTGCTGCTGTAGGCTTTAAAGATATCCGCACCGGTGATACCCTGTGTGATGAAAAGAACCCGATTGTTCTGGAAGCAATGAATTTCCCTGAACCTGTTATCGGTCTTGCCATTGAGCCTAAAACGCAGGCTGACCTTGACAAACTCGGTGTTGCACTGAACAAACTTTCTGAAGAGGATCCTACCTTCCGTGTTAAAACGGATGAAGATTCCGGACAGACTATCATCAGCGGTATGGGTGAACTTCACCTGGAGATCATTGTTGACCGTCTGCGTCGTGAGTTTAAAGTGGAAGTGAACCAGGGTGCTCCCCAGGTTGCTTACAAAGAAACTATTAACGGTACTGTTGAACACCGTGAAGTATACAAGAAACAAACAGGTGGCCGCGGTAAATTCGCCGACATCAAGTTTATTGTTTCTCCTGTTGATGCTGACTTTGAAGTTACCGATAAGAATTGCGGACTTCAGTTTATCAATGATATCAGCGGTGGTAATATCCCACGTGAATTTATCCCGGCTGTTGAAAAAGGATTCCGTGCTGCCATGGTAAATGGTGTACTGGCAGGGTATCCTTTGGATCGTATGAAGATCAAATTGATCGACGGTTCCTTCCACGCAGTTGACTCCGATGCGCTTTCTTTCGAAATTTGTGCCAAGACCGCTTACCGTGAATCGCTTCCAAAAGCAAAACCGGTACTGCTGGAGCCTATCATGAAGATTGAAGTTATTACACCTGAGCAGAATATGGGTGATGTGGTTGGTGACTTGAACAAACGCCGCGGTCAGATTGAAGGAATGGATTCCAAACACGGAAGCCAGGTGGTGAAAGCAAAAGTTCCCCTGTCTGAAATGTTCGGTTATGTTACTTCCCTGCGTACAATCACTTCCGGACGTGCGACATCAACCATGGAGTTTGATCACTATGCAGAAGCTCCAAGAGCGATTTCGGATGAAGTAATTGCAAAGGCAAAAGGTAAAAAAGCAGAAAAAGTTTAATATCACTCATACCCCAGGAAACACGATATATTATGAGCCAGAAGATCCGCATTAAACTGAAATCGTACGACTTCAACTTGGTTGACAAGTCGGCTGAAAAGATTGTAAAAACGGTAAAATCCACCGGAGCTGTGGTAAGCGGACCAATTCCGCTGCCTACTCACAAAAAGATTTATACTGTACTCCGTTCCCCCCACGTCAATAAAAAAGCCAGGGAACAATTTCAACTGTGTTCATACAAACGCCTGTTGGATATATACAGTGCTACTGCAAAGACTGTTGATGCATTGGGTAAACTGGAACTGCCAAGCGGCGTGGAAGTAGAAATCAAAGTACCTTAAAAGAACAGGGTTGTTTTGTTAAATCCTAAATCTTAAATCGAAAATCTTAAATAGCATGTCAGGTATCATAGGTAAAAAAATCGGAATGACCAGCGTATTCGGTGCCAATGGAAAATATATTCCATGCACAATTATCGAAGCCGGTCCTTGCGTTGTTACGCAAGTAAAAACCTTGGAGAAAGACGGATATACAGCCGCACAGCTTGCTTTTGACGAGAAAAAAGAAAAGCATACCAGTGCCGCTATGAAAGGACACTTCGACAAAACACAGACTACTCCTAAACGGAAGCTGGCTGAGTTTGATTTCGAAGAGCCAAAAAATCCCGGTGACTTGATCACTGTTGAACTTTTTACAGAAGGTGAATATGTAGATGTAGTAGGTACTTCCAAAGGAAAAGGTTTCCAGGGTGTAGTGAAACGTCATGGATTCAGTGGAGTAGGAGGACAGACACACGGTCAGCATGACCGTCAGCGTGCTCCCGGATCACTCGGAGCTTCTTCTTTCCCTGCACGTGTATTCAAGGGAATGAAAATGGCGGGCCGTACAGGCGGAGACCGTATCAAGACCCGTAACATCACTATTATCAAGGTGTTTCCTGAGAAGAATCTGATCCTCGTTAAAGGCTCTGTAGCCGGTGCAAAAGGATCCTATGTATTGATTGAAAAATAATTGAAGAACCAGAGAACCATGGAAGTTACTATCACTGATACCAGCGGCAAAGCAACCGGCAAAAAAGCAAAGCTGAATGACGAAGTTTTCGCCATTGAGCCGAATGATCACGCGATTTACCTCGATGTGAAACAATACCTCGCCGCTCAGCGCCAGGGTACGCATTCTGCCACTGAAAGAGCCGATATTCACCGTACTACCAAGAAGCTTAAAAGGCAGAAAGGTACAGGAGGAGCCCGTGCAGGTTCTATGAAATCCCCTTTGTTTAAAGGAGGAGGACGTGTATTCGGACCCCGCCCGCGCGATTACTCTTTCAAACTGAATAAGAAGCTGAAGAAGCTGGCCCGTAAATCAGCCCTGTCATACAAAGCCAAGGACAACCATATCATTATCCTGTCCGATTTTCAGATGGAAACACCGAAAACAAAGGGCTTTGCAGATATCCTGAACAACCTGAAAGTGGCCGACAAAAAAACACTTTTTGTCCTTGCTGAGTCGAATAAAAACATATATTTGTCGTCCCGAAATTTGAGCCACAGTAAGGTCGTAACTGTATCAGAATTAACTACTTACGACATACTGAATGCCTCAAGTATTGTGCTTGCCGAAGGGTCAGTAAAGGCGATTGAAGAAACACTGTTAAGCAATTAAGAAAATGGAAATTATCATTAAACCCATCGTTACCGAGAAGATGACCGCTCAGGCTGATAAGCTGAACCGGTACGGTTTTCTGGTCAACAAGGATGCAAACAAGCTCATGATCAAACAGGCCGTTGAAAAAATGTACGGTGTAACTGTAGAGCGTGTCAATACCCAGAACTACATTGGTAAAGTGCGTATGCGCAATACCCGTGCAGGAATGCAGATCGGTATTGCCAACTGCAACAAGAAAGCAGTTGTGACATTGAAACAAGGTGAAACCATTGATTTTTACAGCAGCATTTAATTTTTAAGCAAAATGGCTTTAAAGAAATACAGACCACTGACCCCTTCCCAGCGTTTTAAGCTGAGCCCGACTTTTGAAGAGATCACTACTTCAACACCGGAGAAGAGCCTGTTGACCTCTACCAAGAGCACAGGTGGCAGAAACAATACCGGTAAGATGACTATCCGCAATGTAGGCGGTGGACATAAGAAGCAATACCGTATCATCGATTTCAAACGCGATAAGTTTGATATCCCCGGTACTGTTAAAAGTGTTGAATACGATCCGAACCGTACTGCACGTATTGCCCTGGTGGTATATGCAGATGGAGAGAAGCGTTATATTATCGCTCCGAACGGACTCAAAGTAGGTCAGAAAATCATGTCTGGCAAAACAGCAACTCCGGATGTCGGAAATGCAATGCACCTGAGCGATGTGCCACTGGGAACAGTGATCCACAATATTGAACTTCGCCCCGGTCAGGGTGCGAAAATGGCCAGAAGCGCAGGCTCATATGCCCAGCTTACTGCCAGAGAAGGTAAATACGCTGTTCTGCGTATGCCTTCCGGAGAGCTGAGAATGATCCTGATCAACTGCCTGGCGGTAATCGGATCGGTATCCAACTCCGAACATAACCTGGAAGACCATGGTAAAGCCGGTCGCAGACGCTGGTTAGGCCGCAGACCACGTGTTCGTGGTGTAGCAATGAACCCGGTCGATCACCCGATGGGTGGTGGTGAAGGAAGAGCTTCAGGAGGACACCCACGCTCACGTAAAGGTATCCCGGCTAAAGGTTACAAGACCCGTTACCCGAAGAAAGCATCCAACAAGCATATCATAGAAAGAAGAAAAAAATAAAAACTGGTTGCGGATTTGAATCTTAAATCCTAAATCTTAAATCATAAATAAGAATGGCACGTTCAATTAAAAAAGGTCCCTTTGTCGATTACAAACTGGAGCGCAAGGTTCAGAAAATGATCGCAGGCGGAAAGAAGGCAGCGGTTAAAACCTGGGCAAGACGTTCAACAATTACCCCGGATTACGTTGGACAAACCTTCGCAGTGCATAACGGAAAGAGTTTTATTCCGGTATATGTTACGGAAAACATGGTAGGACACAAATTAGGTGAATTTGCTCCGACCCGTACATTCCGTTCACACTCCGGAAATAAGAAAGATTAAGAATCAATATTGAAGAACAAGCATCTGAACCTGAACTGAAATGGCCAACAGAAAACATATAGCAGCTGAAGAGCGTAAAGAAGAGCGCAAGTCGCAATATCTTGCGAAGCTGAATAACTGTCCAACTTCTCCCCGTAAGATGAGGCTCGTAGCCGATCTTATCCGCGGAAAAGATGTGTACAAAGCGCTGAGCATACTCAAATTTACGCCTAAGGAAGCGGCGGGCCGTCTGGAAAAACTCCTCGCATCCGCAATCGTGAATTATGAAAAGAAGTCCGGCAACAGACCCGAAGAAGCAAACCTGGTTGTTCAGGAGATCTTCGTTGACAGCGGTTTTCAGATGAAACGTATACGCACCGCCCCTCAGGGACGTGCTTACAGGGTCCGTAAACGCGCTAACCATGTAACCGTGGTAGTAGGAGAAAAGAAGGAAGAGACCAAAAAGGGTAAAAAAGAAGTTAAAGCAGCAGCAGAAACAAAATAATACTTCAGCACAAATCTAAATGGGACAAAAAGCAAATCCGATTGGTAACAGGCTTGGAATCATCAAGGGATGGGATTCTAACTGGTATGGTGGCAAACACTATGCTGATAAGCTGGTGGAAGATGAAAAGATCCGTAACTACCTGCGTGCCCGTTTAGGGAAAGCAAGTATCTCGAAAATCGTCATCGAGCGCACGCTTAAACTCATCACCGTTACCATTCATACTGCCCGTCCGGGTATTATTATAGGCAAAGGAGGAAAGGAAGTTGATAAGCTGAAGGAAGAGTTGAAAAAACTGACCAAGAAAGAAGTTCAGATCAATATATTCGAGATTAAGCGTCCGGAGCTGGATGCCCGCCTGGTAGCCGACAGCATTGCCCGTCAGCTGGAAGGCAGGATTTCTTTCCGCCGCGCCATCAAAATGGCTATTGCATCGACCATGCGTATGGGAGCTGAAGGTATCAAGGTAAAAACATCGGGCCGTTTAGGCGGAGCAGAAATTGCCCGTGTGGAAGGTTATAAGGAAGGACGTACCCCGCTTCATACCCTGCGTGCTGATATTGACTATGCTATTTCCGAAGCACATACTACCTACGGCCGTATCGGTGTAAAAGTATGGATCTGCAAAGGAGAAGTATTTGGTAAACGTGATCTGAGCCCTAATTTCCAGGGAACAGCTCCGAAAGAGAAAAAACCGGGAGGCGATAATCGTCCTGACCGCAGAGGAATGGGTGCACCGAATAAAGGTCCACGCAGAGAAAAAAAGGGAGAATAATTAACTGAGTTTGAACAACCGGTGATTCAATACCGGAAGGACAGAATCAACAATAACATAGAAGATGTTACAGCCAAAAAGAACGAAGCATCGCAAGACGCACAAGATGAAGATGAAAGGGAATGCCAAACGCGGCAGTCAGCTTTCATTCGGAACTTTCGGAATAAAAGCTATGGAAGGATGCTGGATGACAGCCAAGCAGATTGAAGCTGCCCGTGTAGCCGTTACCCGTTACCTCAAGCGTGAAGGTCAGGTGTGGATCAATGTATTTCCTGACAAACCGATTACCCGTAAGCCTGCAGAGGTACGTATGGGTAAAGGTAAAGGAGCTCCTGAATATTGGGTTGCTGTTGTGAAACCAGGCCGTATCATTTTCGAAGCCGATGGTGTATCACTTGAAACAGCAAAAGAAGCCATGCGTCTGGCTGCACAGAAACTTCCCGTTATCACCAAATTTGTTGTACGGAAAGATTATCAAAAGGAAACAGCCGCTTAACCGTTTAGAGCAAGGAACATGAAAAAAGAAGAAATATTACAGCTTACGCCAGATGGCATCCGTGAAAAGATTGCTGAAGAATCGGCATCACTTTCAAAGCTGAAACTAAACCATACCGTTTCCTCTATTGAGAATCCGCTCAAGATCAGAGTTTCCCGCAGGCTTATTGCCCGTTTGAAAACTGAATTGAGAAGCAGGGAACTTCAGTCAGCTAAAAAATAATTGGATTGCAGAAGCAACAGAACATGGAAACAGCAACAACAGAAACAAGGAATTTAAGGAAAGAAAAAGTCGGTGTCGTAACCAGCAACAAGATGAATAAATCCATCGTTGTTAGTGTGGAACGCCGCGTGAAGCACAAAAAATACGGAAAATTCGTAAAGCGGACTTCCACATTTATGGCACACGATGAAAAGAATGATTGCAATATCGGGGATACCGTGCGTATCACAGAAACCCGTCCGCTGAGCAAAAGCAAATGCTGGAGACTCGTGGAAGTGATCGAGCGTGTGAAATAATAGCAATTCGTTATTCGTCAATCGTAATTTATCAATTGAAATGATACAATCAGAATCCAGGCTAACAGTGGCCGACAACAGTGGTGCGAAGGAAGTGCTTTGTATTCGTGTCCTGGGCGGAACCAGAAAAAAATATGCTTCGATCGGAGATAAGATCGTGGTAACCGTAAAGCATGCACTGCCTTCCGGAAACGTAAAAAAAGGTACTGTATCCAAAGCCGTAATCGTTCGTGTGAGCAAAGAAATTCGCCGCCCCGATGGTTCTTATATCCGCTTTGATGATAACGCATGTGTATTGCTGAACCCACAGGATGAGCTTCGCGGAACCCGTATTTTCGGCCCCGTTGCCCGTGAACTGCGTGATAAGCAATACATGAAGATTATTTCCCTGGCACCGGAAGTACTCTGATTCAAATAACGAATTAAAAAGAATAGAACTCATGTCAATTAAACTGAAAATTAAAAAAGGCGATCTGGTTAAGGTCATCAGCGGGGAAGCCAAGGGAGAGACCGGAAAGGTGATCTCTATCAACCGGGAGAACAACCGTGTGTTGGTTGAAGGTGTGAACAAAGTAAAGAAGCACACAAAGCCGAATGCCAAACATCCTAACGGAGGTATTGTGGAACAGGAAGCAACGCTTCATATTTCCAACCTTATGCTGATGGATGGTGCAGGCAAGACCAGCCGTATAGGACGCAAACTAGACGAAAAGAGCAATAAATTAGTTCGTTTTTATAAATCAACCGGGGAGGTAGTAAAATAAGATGAGCACTGCAAAATATACACCCAGAATGAAGAAAACCTACAAGGATCAGGTAATACCTGCCTTGCAGAAGAAGTTTAACTATACCAGCAATATGCAGGTACCTAAACTGGAAAAGATTTGCCTGAACCAGGGTGTGGGTGATGCTGTTTCTGACAAGAAACTTATCGAATCATCCGTAAAGGAAATGACCATGATCACCGGTCAGAAAGCTGTTCCTACATACTCCCGTAAGGATATATCCAACTTCAAACTCCGTAAAGGGGTTGCTATCGGAGTAAGGGTTACCCTGCGCGGCGATAAAATGTATGAATTTCTGGACCGCCTGGTTTCTTCTTCACTGCCACGTATCCGTGACTTCCGCGGAATCAGCGAAAAAGGATTCGATGGAAAAGGAAATTATACCCTGGGTATCACCGAACAGATCATTTTCCCTGAAATTGATATCGATAAAGTGACCAAAATGATGGGTATGGATATCACCTTTGTGACTTCAGCACACAGCGATGAAGAGGCTCGCAGCCTTCTCACAGAGTTCGGTTTACCATTTAAAAAAGATAAAAAATAAAGACAGGATATGGCAAAAGAATCCATGAAGGCCCGCGAGGTCAAAAGAGCACGACTGGTAAGTCAATTTGCAGAAAGACGCGCGGCGCTGAAAGCAGCCGGCGACTGGATGGGTATTCAGAAACTTCCCCGTAACTCATCCAAAATCAGGATGCGTAACCGTTGCAAACTTTCCGGCCGTCCACGCGGGTATATCCGTCAGTTCGGACTTTGCCGTAACCAGTTCCGTGAAATGGCTCTTTTTGGTAAAATACCGGGAGTTACCAAAGCGAGCTGGTAAAAAGCGTACCTTTGCAGGCTGAATTAAAATAATACAGCGTGTTTACTATAATTATCCTGCGTGCGGGATAACATATAAACTAAAAAAAATGACAGATACAATTGCCGATTACCTTACTCGTGTAAGAAACGCCATCAGGGCTAATCACCGGGTTGTAGAGGTTCCTGCCTCTAACCTGAAGAAAGAGATCACCAAGATTCTTTTTGACAAAGGATACATCCTCAACTACAAGTTTGAGGAGAACCCAGTGCAGGGAACCATCAAAATTGCACTGAAGTACCATCCTGTAACCAAACAGCCTGCTATCCGCGGTCTGGACCGTATCAGCCGTCCGGGTTTGAGAAAATATACCGGATCCGAAAAACTTCCACGCGTCCTGAACGGACTCGGAATTGCGATTCTTTCCACTTCCAAAGGTATCATGACCGATAAAGAAGCCAAGAAAGAAAACGTGGGTGGAGAAGTATTATGCTACGTATACTAAAACTGAGAGGAACCAAGACATGTCACGTATAGGAAAATTACCCATCACACTGCCGAAAGGAGTGGAGGTTAGTGTAGCAAAAAGCACTGTAACTGTTAAAGGCCCGAAAGGAACCCTGTCACAGGATGTTGATACTGCTATCAGCGTTGAAGTGAAAGACGGTATTGTTACCCTTTCACGCCCAACAGAACAAAAAAGGCATAAAGCCCTTCACGGTTTGTACCGTGCCCTGATCCAGAATATGGTGAAAGGTGTTTCGGAAGGTTACAAAACCGAACAGGAACTGGTAGGTGTAGGTTACAGGGCTGCCGTAAAAGGCCAGATCCTGGAACTGACCCTCGGATATTCGCACAATATCATGTTCGAACTTCCTAAGGAAATCAAAATGGCTACCACAGCCGAAAAAGGAAAGAACCCAACCATTATCATGGAGTGTGCCGATAAGCAGCTCATCGGAATGGTTGCTGCAAAACTCCGCTCTATGCGTAAGCCTGAGCCTTACAAAGGAAAAGGTATCAAGTTCGTAGGTGAACAGCTCCGTAGAAAAGCAGGTAAGTCAGCCGGCAAATAATTAAACAGATTCGAACCATTTAAATAGAATAACATGGCAGTTACGAAAGCCTCCAGAAGGCTGAAAATAAAGAAAAGGATACGCGGAGTGGTGCATGGCACCGCTAAAGCACCACGCCTTTCCGTTTTCAGAAGCAACAGCGATATTTATGCGCAGATCATTGATGATGTAGCCGGTAAAACACTGGTATCCGCATCCTCAAAAATCAAGGATATAGCTTCTCAGAAAGTGAACAAGACAGAACAAGCCAAACTGGTTGGTAAAGCAGTAGGGGAGAAAGCAATTCAGGCCGGAATTCAGGCTGTTTGTTTTGACCGTAACGGTTACCTGTACCATGGCCGTGTGAAATCATTGGCAGAAGGAGCCCGGGAAGCCGGCCTTAAATTTTAACCGAATCATTTTAGCATCACCCATACAATGGCAAACGTAAACATCAAACGAGTTAAGTCAAGCGATATCGAACTGAAAGACAAATTGGTCTCTATTCAGCGCGTAACCAAAGTTACCAAAGGCGGACGGGCATTCACCTTCTCTGCAATCGTGGTAGTTGGAAATGAAAAAGGGGTGGTTGGATATGGTCTTGGCAAAGCCAAGGAGGTTTCCGATGCCATTGCCAAAGCGATTGACGATGCAAAGAAAAACCTGCTGAAGGTCAGTGTTGTAAAAGGCACTGTTCCGCATGATCAGTACGGTAAATTCGGAGGATCCCTGGTTCTTCTCAAACCAGCTGCTCACGGTACAGGTGTTATTGCCGGTGGTGCGATGCGTGCTGTATTGGAAAGCGTCGGAATTACTGATGTATTGGCCAAATCAAAAGGAAGCTCCAACCCGCACAACGTGGTAAAGGCAACATTCGATGCTTTGACCAAGATGCGTGATGCTTCAACCATTGCTCAGCAGCGTGGAATCACAATGGAAAAAGTATTTAACGGGTAAGCAATTTTTTAAACAAAGATTTTTAATATAAAAGCAGATGGCAACAATTAAGATCAGGCAGGATAAGAGTGCAATTCATACCACCCTGCGCCAGAAACGTACACTGGAAGCACTGGGTTTCTCTAAACGGAATCAGGTTCTGGAAGTGGAAGCTACCCCTCAGATCAAGGGTATGCTTGTAAAAGTTAAACATCTTGTAAGTGTTGTTGCCTAAAGAAAAGACGCTATGAAACTCAATACACTCACGCCTGCAGAAGGCTCAACAAAAAATGCTGGTAAACGCAAAGGCCGTGGACAAGGTTCCGGTAAAGGCGGTACATCTACCAAAGGACATAAGGGAGCCCAGTCACGTACAGGTTACTCCCAGAAATTCGGTTTTGAAGGCGGTCAGATGCCCCTTCAGCGCCGGGTACCTAAATTCGGTTTTAAAAACATCAACCGTATCGAGTTTCGCGGCATCAACCTGGATGTAATCCAGAAGCTGGTGGAAGAAACTAAACTAACTTCCCTTGATATAGAAGCGTTTATTGCACATGGCCTGGCCAACAAGAACGACAAAATGAAAGTATTGGGTCGTGGTGAACTGAAAGCTAAAGTGGATATCAAAGCGCATGCTTTTTCAGCCAGCGCAAAGGCCGCCATTGAATCAAAAGGCGGTTCGGCAACAACCATCTGATTATGAAAAATATAATAAATACCATATCCAATATCTGGAAAATCGAGGAGCTCCGCTCGCGTATACTGTATACGCTGGGTTTCCTCCTGATTTACCGTTTCGGATCTTATGTGGTAATTCCGGGTGTAGATCCGAACATATTCAATAACCCGAATAAATCGGAAAATGACCTGGTTAACCTGATCAATATTTTTGCGGGCGGAGCATTCTCCCGTGCATCTATATTCGCTCTGGGTATCATGCCATATATCTCCGCTTCTATTATTGTCCAGCTCATGGGTATGGCTCTTCCTTATTTTCAGCGCCTGCAGCGCGAGGGAGAAAGCGGCCGTAAAAAGATCAATCAGTACACACGTTATCTGACAGTTATTATCACCGGTTTCCAGTCTATCGGTTATATCGCTTCCCAGATCGTACCAAAACTTTCTTCGCCTCCAACCACTTTCTTCTGGATGCAGAGTGTACTTGTCCTCATCACCGGAACAATCTTTGTAATGTGGATTGGTGAAAAAATCACTGACAAAGGAATCGGAAACGGTATCTCCCTTGTTATCATGGTAGGTATCATTGCCCGCCTGCCTTTCGCATTCTCTTCTGAATTTGCGCACCGTCTTGCGGCTGACGGCGGAGGTCTTATCATGCTGCTGGTTGAAATTGTATTCCTTATGCTGGTTATTGTGTTCAGTATCCTGCTTGTTCAGGGAACACGAAGAATACCGGTACAGTTTGCAAAACGAATCGTGGGCAATAAGCAATACGGTGGACAGCGTCAGTACATTCCCCTCAAGGTGAATGCTGCCGGTGTAATGCCTATCATTTTTGCCCAGGCTATCATGCTCATCCCGATCACCATTGCAGGCTATGCATCCGGTGGCAGCGGAGGAAGCGGATTCTTTCAGACATTCAGCGACCATTATGGTTTCTGGTACAATTTTGTTTTCGCTCTCCTTATCGTTGCCTTTACTTATTTCTACACAGCCATTACCGTTAATCCTAACCAGATGGCAGAAGAAATGAAGCGCAATGAAGGTTTCATACCCGGTGTTAAACCCGGTAAGAAAACAGCTGAATTCATTGACAGCATCATGTCGCGTATCACCTTCCCCGGTTCATTGTTCCTGGCCCTGGTAGCTATACTGCCTGCATTTGCCATCAAGATGAATATTACGAATGAATTTGCGCACTTTTTCGGAGGTACATCCCTGCTGATCCTTGTTGGTGTTGTATTGGATACGCTGCAGCAAATTGAAAGTCACCTGCTCATGCGTCACTACGATGGTCTGATGAAAACCGGACGTATCAAAGGCCGTGGAACACAGGCTATGGCAGCGACCAGTTACTGAGAACAGAAAAATGATTAAGTATAAGTCGGACGAGGAGATTGAGTTAATACGGCATAGTTCTTTACTTGTTGCGAAAACATTAGCGGAAGTGGCCCGGATCATACGACCCGGAATCACAACCCTGAAACTGGATGAAGCTGCTGAAGCATTCATCCGCAGCCACGATGCTGAACCGGGCTTTAAAGGATACCGGGGATTCCCTTACACACTGTGTGTATCGGTCAATGCAGAAGTGGTGCATGGCATGCCCGGAGCGTATACACTCCAGGAAGGTGATGTTGTTTCAGTGGATTGTGGTGTGAAGAAGAACGGCTTTTACGGAGATTCGGCCTATACCTTTGCGGTAGGGGAGATCAAACCGGAAGTAAAGCAGCTGCTGAAAGTAACCCGTGAATCACTCTACAAAGGCATTGAAAAAGCCGAAGCGGGTATGAGGATAGGCGATATAGGTGCTGCAGTTCAGGAACATGCCGAAAAATTCGGTTATGGAGTGGTGAGGGAGCTGGTAGGGCATGGAGTGGGACGGAGCCTGCATGAAGACCCGGAAGTGCCGAATTACGGTAAAAAGGGCAGCGGACCGAAACTGCAGGCTGGATTGGTGATAGCAATAGAACCAATGATTAACCTGGGTAAGAAGAATGTGAAGCAGGGAAAAGACGGATGGACAATTTTTGCCGCCGATGGATTACCCTCCGCTCATTATGAACATACCATTGCAGTGAGTAAGCACGGGAAAGCGGATATTTTGACCTCTTTTGAGGAAATAGAAGCGGTTTTGAAGGAACAAGAACTAATAAATTGATTAATAAGTAGTATGGCTAAACAACCATCCATCGAGCAGGACGGAACGATTATCGAGGCATTGTCAAATGCAATGTTCAGGGTTGAGTTGGAGAATGGGCATGTTATTACGGCGCATATTTCAGGGAAAATGAGGATGAATTACATCAAAATCCTTCCCGGTGACAAGGTAAAGGTGGAAATATCACCGTATGATTTAACAAAAGGACGCATTTCTTACAGGTATAAATAACAATATCGATTAACATGAAAGTCAGGACATCCATTAAAAAAAGAAGTGTTGATTGCAAGCTGGTTCGTAGAAAAGGCCGTTTGTATATCATCAATAAGAAAAATCCGAAGTTCAAACAACGTCAGAAGAACTGATTTTTCGCACATTTTTTGTAAATTCGCAAATTCAAAAAAAGACATCAATGGCACGTATTGCTGGTATTGATTTACCAAAGAACAAAAGAGGAGAAATCGGACTGACCTATATCTATGGGATCGGAAGAAGCACAGCACAGAAAATACTGAGCGCGGCCGGAGTTGATTGGAACACAAAAGTCCAGGACTGGACGGATGAACAAGCCAATGCAATCCGTACGATCCTGAATGAAAAACATAAGGTCGAAGGAGCTCTTCGCTCTGAAGTTCAGCTGAACATCAAGCGATTGGTCGATATCGGAACTTACCGTGGTATGCGCCATCGTAACGGGCTTCCCGTACGCGGACAAACCACGAAGAATAATGCACGTACCCGCAAAGGAAAACGGAAGACTGTGGCAAATAAGAAGAAAGTGACTAAATAAGCATAATTAGCAATGGCAAAACAGCAACAACAGGCATCAGGGGCTAAGGGCGCGAATGCACCGGCAGCGAAAACAACCAAGAAAAGGGTTGTCAAAGTGGATGCAATCGGCGAGGCGCATATTAATGCAACCTTTAACAATATCATCATCTCCCTTACAAACTTGCAAGGACAGGTGATTGCCTGGGCAAGCGCCGGGAAAATGGGTTTCCGCGGTTCCAAAAAGAACACTCCGTATGCAGCCCAGCTGGCTGCTGCTGATTGTGCCAAGGTGGCTCATGAAGCCGGTCTGCGCAAAGTGAAAGTTTTTGTAAAAGGTCCCGGTGCAGGTCGTGAATCTGCCATCCGTACCCTTAGCGCAAACGGAATTGAAATCACTGAAATAATGGATATCACGCCAATCCCGCACAACGGATGCCGTGCTCCGAAGAGAAGAAGAGTTTAATTAATAGAAAGCTTACGCTTAGGATGTTAAATCCTAAATCAAAAATCATTAATCTTAAATACAGAATTACCAATGGCACGTTATACAGGCCCTAAATCCAAGATTGCAAGAAGGTTTAAAGAACCTATTTTCGGAGCAGACAAAGTACTGGAGAAGAAGAATTACCCTCCGGGGCAACATGGTCTGACCAAGAAAAGGGCTAAACAAAGCGAATATGCTGTCCAGCTCATGGAAAAACAGAAGGTGAAATACACCTATGGTATTCTGGAGCGTCAGTTTGCCAACACATTCGTGAAAGCAGCCCGCATGAAAGGTATCACCGGCGAAGTATTGCTGCAACTTATCGAGGCACGCCTTGATAACACCGTTTACCGTTTAGGTATTGCCCCAACCCGCTCCGCTGCCCGTCAGCTGGTATCACACGGACATATCATCGTTAACGGTGAAGTCCTGAACGTACCTTCTGCACAGCTGAAACCCGGTGATCAGGTTGCCGTTCGTGAAAAATCAAAATCCCTGGAGGTTATCGCACATGCCATCGGTACAAGTAGTAAAGGATATCCCTGGCTTGAGTTTGATGCTTCCAGCCTGAGTGGTAAATTCGTATCCTTCCCGCAACGCGATCAGATTCCGGAGAATATCAAGGAACACCTCATCGTCGAGTTGTACTCTAAATAAGGATTTTAACTTAAATAACAACAAACAGATACAAAATGGCCATACTCGCTTTTCAAAAACCTGACAAGGTTGTAATGATTAATGCTAATGATACCGAGGGACAGTTTGAATTCCGTCCGTTGGAGCCAGGCTACGGTATCACCGTAGGTAATGCTCTGCGCAGAATTCTGCTCTCTTCTCTGGAGGGGTATGCAATCACATCCGTAAAGGTTGAAGGTGTAGAGCATGAATTCTCGACCGTAAAAGGTGTTGTTGAAGATCTGACAGAAGTGATCCTGAACCTGAAACAGGTTCGTTTCAAAAAGCAGATCGAGACAACTGAAATGGAGCGTGTCATTGTCAATGTTACCGGAAAAACACAGCTTACTGCAGGAGATATCGGAAAATTTACTTCCGGTTTCCAGGTTCTGAATCCTGATTTCGTTATCTGCAATATGGAAAGCAGCGTAAAACTGAAAATGGAACTGTTTATCGACAAAGGCCGCGGATATATCCCTGCTGACGAAAACAAACCCCTGAACGGAACCATCGGTGTTATTCCAATCGATGCTATCTATACTCCTATCCGCAATGTAAAGTACACAGTAGAAAACTACCGTGTTGAACAGAAAACGGACTATGAAAAACTTATCATGGATATCGTTACAGACGGTTCCATACATCCTAAAGATGCTCTGAAAGAGGCGGCTAAAATCCTTATCCACCACTTCATGCTCTTCAGTGATGAAAAAATAACACTGGATTCAATTGAGAAATCGGCTACAGAGGAATTCGATGAGACTTCCCTGCACATGCGCCAGTTACTCAAAACCAAACTCGTTGATATGGACCTGAGCGTTCGTGCCCTCAACTGCCTGAAAGCAGCAGATGTGGAAACACTGGGTGATCTGGTATCCTTCAACAAAAACGACCTTCTGAAATTCAGAAATTTCGGTAAGAAATCCCTCACTGAGCTGGAAGAGCTTGTTGCAAGCAAAGGATTGAACTTCGGAATGAATGTGGCGAAATACAAATTAGACAAAGAATAAGAATACCCGATTCAGGAGTAAGGACTAAAATCCCAAATCCTAAATCCTAAATCCCAAATTGGAAAATGAGACACGGAGATAAAATAAATAACCTTGGCCGTAAAACAGCCCACAGACATGCTCTGCTTGCCAATATGGCCAGTTCCCTGATCATGCATAAAAAGATCAACACCACACTGGCAAAGGCGAAAGCACTGAGACTGTATGTGGAGCCTTTGATTACCAAATCAAAGAGCGATAACACCCATTCCCGCCGCGTTGTGTTCAGCTACCTGCAGAACAAACAAGCGGTGACTGAACTGTTTCGTGAAGTAGCTGTTAAAGTTGCTGAACGTCCGGGCGGATACTGCCGTATCCTGAAAACAGGAACACGCCCAGGCGACCGTGCAGAGATGGCTTTCATCGAGCTGGTCGACTTTAACACGACTTACGAAGGCGGAAAATCTGCCAAGAAGGCTGCCAAGACAACCCGTCGTAGCAGAACCAAGAAGAAAGCAGATGATACCACTGCTGCTACTGCCGAAGCGAAACCTAAAAAAGCTGCTAAGAAGGACGATAGCGCTGACAAAAATGAAGGTGAATAATTTGTTAAAACAATATTCATAATTAAAAAAGGGATAAAGTAATTTTGCTTTATCCCTTTTTTGTGGATTATACTTTGATAAAAACCAATGAAAGCCACATATATTAACAGAAAGCCGGCCCTGCTGGTACTGCAGGATGGTAAAGTTTTTAAGGGTAAAGCTGCCGGCAAAACAGGCACCACTACCGGAGAAATCTGTTTCAATACAGGCATGACCGGCTATCAGGAAATCTTTACCGATCCTTCCTATTTCGGACAGATCCTCGTTACCACCAATGTACATATAGGTAATTACGGTGTGAATAAGGATGAAGTTGAATCCGCTTCCGTTAAGATTGCCGGTTTGGTTTGTAAGAAATTCAATGAGTTTGCTTCCCGTACACGCAGTGACGGGAATATTCAGGATTATTTTGAACAGGAGCAGGTGGTCGGTATCTGCGAAGTTGATACCCGGGCCATTGTACGCTATATTCGTGATAAGGGTGCCATGAATGCCATCATCTCATCGGAAGAGATGGATGTGGAGAAACTCAAAGCCAGGCTGGCCCTGGTGCCTTCGATGGAAGGCCTCGAGCTCAGCTCCAAAGTAAGCACCACCAAAACTTATACCTCCGGTGAGGCCAATGCCAAATACAAAGTTGCCTTGCTCGATCTGGGTGTTAAGACCAATATTATCCGTTCTCTTACCCAGCGCAACTGCCTGGTGCAGGTATTCCCCATGAAGACCAGTGCAGCCGAAATGAATGCCTGGAAGCCGGATGGATTCATGATCAGCAATGGACCCGGCGACCCCGGAGTGATGCATGCCGAAGTGAATACGCTCAAAGAACTGCTCCAGGGCGATATACCGGTATTCGGAATATGCCTCGGGCATCAGATCATTGCCGAAGCCTGCGGACTGTCAACCTATAAAATGAAGAACGGGCACCGGGGTATCAATCATCCTGTAAAGAACATCATTACAGGCAAAAGCGAAATCACTTCACAGAACCACGGGTTCTCTGTGAAAGCAGAAGATGTAAAGAATAACAAGGACCTCGAAATGACCCATGTCAATCTGAACGACGATACCGTGGAAGGGTTGAGGCATAAAACAAAAGATGTTTTCAGTGTGCAGTATCACCCTGAAGCATCACCCGGCCCTCTCGATTCCCGTTATCTCTTTGATCAGTTTGTTGAACTGATGGAAACGGTAAGGATGCGTAAAAGCAAAGGTGTACCTGCCTAGTTTATAGAATTTTTCTTTAATTTTTATTCTTCATTTTATTCCTATTCACTATGAGCTTTATCGCAAGTATACAGGCAAGACAGATCCTCGATTCCAGAGGTAATCCAACCATTGAAGTGGATGTAATCACCAATACCGGAACCCTGGGCAGGGCTGCCGTACCATCGGGAGCATCTACCGGGAGTCATGAAGCTGTTGAGCTTCGGGATGAAGACCCGAAAACCTACCTTGGTAAAGGGGTGCTGAAAGCCGTGAACAATGTCAATACCGTGATACGGGAGGAGCTCACCAATATGTATATATTCGAGCAAAATGGCATCGATCTGAAAATGATAGAGCTCGACGGTACCGATAACAAGGGTAACCTGGGCGCCAATGCCATTCTGGGTGTATCTTTGGCCGTAGCCAAAGCCGCTGCCGAAGAAGCCAATCAGCCACTGTACCGATATGTAGGAGGGGTCAATGCCAATCTGCTTCCTGTGCCGATGATGAATATACTCAACGGTGGTTCGCATGCCGACAATTCCATCGATTTTCAGGAGTTTATGATTATGCCTTTTGGGGCCAACACCTTTGCGGACGGACTGCGTATGGGTGCCGAAGTATTCCATAACCTGAAGAAGGTGCTGAAAGCAAAGAAATACTCAACCAATGTAGGGGATGAGGGCGGTTTTGCACCCAATATCAAATCGAACGACGAAGCCATAGAAATTGTCCTGAAAGCAATCGAAGCCGCAGGATATAAACCGGGAGAAGATATCTGGATTGCGATGGATGCTGCTGCTTCTGAATTTTATGACAGCGCTCATAAAGTCTATGACTTTAGGAAGTCGACCGGAAAAAAGCTTAGCTCCGATGAAATGGTCGCATTTTGGGCCGACTGGAGCAAGAAATACCCTATCGTGTCCATCGAAGACGGCCTTGCAGAAGACGATTGGGACGGTTGGGAAAAACTGACCCGCAAGATCGGTGATAAGGTACAGCTGGTTGGAGATGACCTTTTTGTTACCAATGTTACACGACTCAAACGTGGTATTGACAAGCAAATTGCCAATTCCATACTTGTCAAGGTAAACCAGATCGGAACCCTGACCGAGACCATAAATGCCGTACAGATGGCACATGCCAACAGCTATACTTCGGTTATGAGTCACCGCAGCGGTGAAACGGAAGATACCACCATTGCCGACCTGGCTGTAGCACTGCGTACAGGGCAAATCAAGACCGGTTCAGCATCGCGCAGCGACAGGATTGCCAAATACAACCAGTTATTAAGAATTGAAGAACAGCTTGGTAATTCTGCTTTATACCCGGGCAAGAATTTCAAGTTTTTATAATTCAAAAAGCTTTGAAATGTAATAAAGGCTGGTTAATTTAGGTGCATCAACAATTTATCTTCATCTCGTATGGATACTCTGAAAGAAAAGTTTATTGCCAAGGCAAAGCCCATGGCAGCCGAAGTAAAAGGAATCATCAAGGAACATGGTGATAAAAAACTTGGTGAATACACGGTAGCTCAGGTTTATCAGGGCATGAAAAGCATGATAGGGCTGGTTACCGAAACATCTAAACTTGATCCGGAAGAAGGTATCCGTTTTCGCGGCTATACTATTCCCGAACTGCGTGCTAAACTTCCGAAAGCCCCTAAAGGCACAGAGCCATTGCCTGAAGGTATTTTTTATCTGATGCTTGTAGGCGATCTGCCTACCCAAGAAGAAGTGCTGAACCTGGGTCACGACTGGGCACGCAGAGCGATTGTTCCAAAACATGTATTCGATGTTATCGATGAACTCCCTGCTTCTACACATCCTATGACTATGTTCAGCATTGCTGTTATGGCCATGCAGACTGAAAGCCTTTTCGCCGCTGCATACCGCAAGGGAATGAGCAAGAAGGAATACTGGGATTATACCTACGAAGATTCCATGAATCTTATCGCACGTCTTCCACGTGTGGCTGCATATATTTATCGTAAAAAATACCACGGAGGTGTGAACATTGAACCCGACCCTAAACTGGATTGGGCCGCTAATCTTGCACATATGATGGGCTTTGAGGACTTCGACGTAAAGCGCCTCATGCGTATGTATATGACCATTCACGCTGACCACGAAGGCGGAAACGTTTCTGCTCATACCACACACCTGGTAGGTTCTGCACTAAGCGATCCTTATCTTTCATTTGCTGCCGGTATGAACGGACTTGCCGGTCCCCTGCACGGACTCGCCAACCAGGAAGTTATCATGTGGATCATGCATATGCGTGAAGAGCTGGGCGGAGGATTGCCTACCAAAGATCAGATTGCAGCCTTTATCAAAAAAACACTGGAAGAAGGAAAAGTGGTACCGGGTTACGGACATGCAGTACTGCGCAAGACAGACCCGCGTTTCACAGCCCAGCAGGATTTCTATAACCGCTATATCAAAGAGGCAGGAAAGAAAGACGATATCTGCGAAATTGTTCAAATGGTATATGAAGTAGCTCCTCCTATTCTTCAGGAGACCGGCAAGATCAAAAACCCATGGCCAAACGTGGATGCCCATTCCGGAGCATTGCTCATGCATTTCGGCATCACCGAGTTTGATTTCTATACTGTTCTCTTTGGCGTATCACGCTCATTGGGGGTATTGGCTTCCCTGGTTTGGGACCGCGCACTGGGTCACCCCATTGAACGTCCGGGATCTGTTACTACAGAAGGTATTAAGAAGAAGATCGGGATTCCTGCCGCTTAAGATAGACACAAGACATAAGACAGAAGAGCCAAGACGAAAGTCCTGGCTCTTTTTTTCACCCAAATAGGCTTCGATTTCGCTCAGCCTGACATTTTTTATGTCACTTCGAGTACCTGTCACCTCGAGCGAAGTCGAGAGGTGTTAACGAATACCTGACAACACTCCTCCTTTTTCGAATAAACGATCTAGTTTAGATTCCACATCGGCATTCTTGACCAGTGGAGGCGCATGCTGTGGCTTGATGCGTGCATCAATCAGCAAGGGGCCCATACAACCCCAGTGCTTGTGTTCTATGAAGTGATTCACTCCATGAATATCGTAGGCCGGGTTGCTGCGCGTAAAGGTAACCCAGAGGAAATTATTGAGGGAAGCAGAAAGAAAGTTGCTGTCGTCACATAAAATGATAAGCGGAAAACCATCCAGCTTATGCATTTGAGTACTCAGTATTTCCCCTAGCTGGGCCATTTCCCGCTGTCCGAACAGTTCATCATCAAACACACCCTGTATGGCAAGCATACCCGGTAACACAAGGCGTACATTCGTCCAGGGCTGTGGCAGGGTAAGACCAGGAACAGCCGTTGAAAGCTCCCTGCGTTTATCACCTGCTGCTGCAATGACCACCTTGCTGCCGCTGTTGAGGCCGCTGCCGCTGTAGTCGAGCGTATCAATGGTTGTATTTGTCTGGAAGTGCAAATCCCGTTTCCAGTCGGCACGTTCCAGGATATGTTTAAAATAGCGGGGAATATCGTGGGTGTTCAGTTTCGGATCATCTTCCCTGGCGCAGATAAATAAATACTTGGCCAGGCTCATCTGCCCGAAACCGAGAATATGATTGGATATAGTCAGTATTTCCTGTGGTATTCTTTCCCTGATATAGGGTGTATAGCGTTCGCTGCCAATAGCCAGCAGCAAGGGGTGAACCCCAGCCGCATCCACGGCATTCACTTCTTTCAGGCCCGGAATTTCTTTTGAAAGCACATCTCCTGTCAATTCATGAATCAGGTTGCCGAAGGCCGTGTCTTCCTGTGGTGGTCTTCCAACAACAGTAAAAGGCCAGATGGCATCTTTTTTATGCAATACCTTGTGAACCCGCATCACTGGGAAATCATGCTTCAGAGAATAATAACCCAGGTGATCCCCGAACGGGCCTTCCGGTTTGTTTTCATTCGGATAGACTTCACCGGTAATCACAAAATCAGCGTCGTTGGATATACAGTACCCATCCAGATACGAATAGCGAAAACGCCTGTTGCCTAATATACCTGCAAATGTAAGTTCGCTCATCCCTTCCGGAAGGGGCATTACAGCGGCAAAGCTGTGGGCCGGAGGGCCGCCCACAAAAATACTCACTTTTAAAGGCTTGCTCAGGGCATTGCTCTTGCTCTGGTGTATACCAATGCCGCGGTGCAGTTGGTAATGCAATCCAATTTCTTTATTCAGTATATAGTCATTGCCACTAAGCTGTATACGGTACATACCCAGGTTGGAATTCATCACACCGGGTTTCTCCGGATCTTCGGTATACACCTGAGGTAGCGTAATAAATGCACCTCCATCGTCGGGCCAGCACTTCACCAGGGGAAGCTGATCAATGGTTGTTTCAAGCCAGTCAGATGCTTTGAAGGAAGTCTGGTAGGGCATAGCCATACGGACTTTCAAGGCCAGGGCCGGGCGTTTAAGCGCCTGCAAAGGATTATCTTTTATCAGGCTCAGTTGCTTAACAGTATCCAGCGTATCCCGAAACAGAAAACGGCTGCGTTCCATTTTACCAAACAGATTCGATACAGCCTGGAATTTACTGCCTTTCACCTTTTCGAACAAGATAGCCGGCCCGCCTTTTTCAAACACACGCAGATGTATGGCAGCCATCTCCAGATTGGGATCCACTTCTTCCTTGATACGGATCAGGTGGCCGTTCTTTTCAAGATCTGTGATGCATTCCTGAAGGGTGGTGTAGGGCATGGGATAAAGATAAAAAAAAGTGGGCAGTCAGCCTTCGCTAAGGCTACGGCTGCCGAAGCAGTCAATAGGGCTGATGTTATTTGTCATTCAGAGCCACCTTGGGGCAGGTTATGAGAGGGCAGTGGCGAAGAATCTCCTTGAGTTAGGGATAGTGGTAGGTTATCACAATTTGTGATAAGCTCCTTACCTTTTGAAAAGCTTTTGAATCCAGTTCTTAATTCCCTTTGCCGGTGTCTCCTGAGCTTTCGGATCAAATGGTTTTCCTGTATTTTCTTTATGTATCCCAAACATTTCATCGACCCTTCGCTGAGCTTCAGCTAGGGAAATACCTTCAAATATGTCTGCTACATTCTTCAATGGTCTGTGGCCCCTCATACCAGCGGAGCTTCATAAAAGGAAGCATATGCTAAAGGTAATATAACAATTTGTTATGCCATACTTATTTAGTAAATTAGAGCCTCTCAATATTATCAGAACGATTCAGAGTGGAAAAGACAGGAGCTGCAATACAATTCAAAACGATTCTGGATAACCTCACCGAAGGTATTGTGATTCTGGATTTCGACTACCACTATCTTTACGTGAATGAGGCCGCATTGAAACAAGGCCGGAATCCGGGAAAGAATTTTCTGGGCAAGCACGTGCTTGAATGTAACCCCGGCATGGAACATACTGAATTGTTTAAGGCTATAGAAGACGCTATGAAAAGCCGTAAGCCAGGCCGCATAGAACATCAGATTATTTACCCGGATGGCACAGCCGGGTGGACCGAGGTGAGTATTCAACCTGTAAAGGAGGGATTACTAACCTTGTCAATGGATATTACCGAACCCCGTAATGCCCGGGAAAAAACATTGAAAGAGGAAGTCTTTGCACTCCATGCCGATCAGATAGAGTCATTCAAAGAAAAGAATCTCCAGACACTCCAAAGTTTACGTTATGCCAAACGCCTCCAAAAGGCATTGATGCAGGAAAAGAAAGATCTGAACGAATTATTCCCCGGAGCATTTATCCTCCTTATGCCCAAACATATTGTATCGGGCGATTTTTATTGGTTTAAACATGCCGGTGATAAAGTCCTTATAGGGGCAGGCGATTGTACCGGCCACGGTGTGCCGGGATCTCTGCTTAGCATCATGGGACTTAATATACTGCATGCTGCATTCAATTCGCATAAGATAAGCAGTCCGCCTGCGCTGCTCAAATACCTGGATGAAGATCTTAACCGTAAACTGAGCCATAAAACAACCGGCAAAGCTATCAATGACGGCATGGATATCAGCATCTGCGAAATTGACCGCAAAAAAAAGACGCTGACTGTTTCCGCAGCCAATAACCCGGTATACCTGGTCCGGAACGGAGAGTTAAAACAGATCAAAGCCGATAAATACAGCATTGGCAATGGAGAGAGCGGCAAGGAATTCGGCATGCAACAGGTATCACTTTGTAAAGGCGATTTTATCTATTTATTTTCCGATGGATTTATGGATCAGTTTGGAGGTCCCCATGGAAAAAAACTGGGCTCTGTACGTTTTCGTGAATTGCTTAGTTCCGTAAGTAAGGAAGATTCCCGGAAACAGGAGTCCCTGCTCCAGCACAGGTTGCAGCATTGGCAGGGCAAGGAGGAACAGACGGACGATATTCTTGTTATAGGGGTGAGGATAGATTAGTTGCCCTGGCCTTCACGCCAGGGATAAAAATCATGAGATTAGTAAAGGGCTTTAGCCCTTACTCAATGCGGGTTTTCTTCCGACAGGATACTTCACTGGTTTCAGAAAATAATATTTAAAACCGAAGAGGAAGGATTCCTGGTAACGGATTTCACCGTAAGGAAATTTGTCCGGGAGACTTAACCCCCGGGTGAAATTAAATTCAAGATCCAGATAATCGGTTAGTTTTCTGGAGACGCCTAAATTGATTCCATAATCAAACCGGTTGTAGGAGTTGATGTCAGGATTGGCAGATTTGAAAGTTATTATATAAGCATTGGTATAAAAAATCTCTTTATGTTCAAACCGAAAATCTGAATGTAGTAGATAAGAACCAAAAATGCCGGTTCTGAATTTCCATTTATTTTTTTCGAAGGAAAGGTTAATTGGTATATCTATCCAAGTTAAAGTGTAGAGGTAACTATCCTCCGAACTTATGGCTGGATCAATGAAACTATAATCCATTCTGTATCCCTTTTGCACAAGCTGAGGGCAGAAAGATAGTTTTAGTCGCTTTCTCAAGGGTTGTTCATAATCAACTCCGAAATAGAGAGCGTGTACATTGTTCCTCCATGCACACACCTGGTCAGGCCTGTACCATTCAGGTGATTGAGTTGATTGGGAGTAGCCAATCCTGATTGCAAAACGGTCATTCATGTTTTGACCAAGACAGGCTACTCCGTAGCAACAAAGTATTGATATAATGAAAGTGGTTCTCATTGTATGGTTCCGTAACAGTTGTAGTTATTCCCTGAAGTGCCACAGGTCATGCTTATTTTTGGATCGCTCGTTATTGAAACGGTTATGATTCCACTATTGGGATAAGAATTGTTTCCAAGAAGATCGAAGTCGTTGGAGCCATGACACTGAACAGTAAGTGTTATACAATATGGATCAGGAAGACAAGGAAGGCAGGAAGGTGGTCTGCTAAGGATAGCATATATCTGACCACAGGTGCCTGGAATGTAGCATAGTTTTAATGTGGAGGTGGTGCCTGAGATTCCAAATCCATTGCAATATGTATCAGCGGGATTAGGATCTACGCAACTTTTCCATTCGACAGTGAAGGTTTTACTATTCTGGCCACCTAATAGTTTGTCCACACAATCCGTCCCGGAACAACCTGATGGCTTCGTCCCGCAATTACATGCCGCCTGAGGAGCCCCGGGTCTGGTCACGCTCACCTTGGGAGGCGTGGGAGTAGGTGCAGGCTGCTTTTTACTGCATTGCAATAATAATACACACGTTGTCAGTGACAAAATGGCTGTGCTAGTGAAGAATATTTTTTTCATGGGGTTGAATCTTTAGAATGAGTATAATTTTGTTTTGGATAAATTGATAAGGTTGGATGTAAGAGTAGGGTTCGATCGGATTTTTGACTAATTCGAAGCTGAAATCGTAAGCGATACTTAAACATTTAGTAAACGGGTAGGCTACATAAAGGCAAGGGGAAACATTGGTTAAATAGAAATAAGCGGTATAAGGATTGTCGGTCTTGGTGTAAATATTATTTAAGGTCCTGGCATTTGTCGGGGTAACATTCCGTGGGTAACCTGTTACAGACTGATTGAGAAGGGAATGTATCATATAGGAAGGGCATAGGCCCGCTCCCAATTCCAAATATTCCAGGTGGGTAGTACAGAGCACGGAACATTCTATTTCGTCAAATTTGGCCGAAGTGCTCATCTGAAAATAATCTCTGACCAGGGGTTCATAAAGGGTAGTAGTCATATTCTCAAAACTCTTATGCTGGTAATTGACTGAGAAAATTAGGCTCAGATTTTCAGTGATATTTTTCCGCGTCCCAATACCTGCTGAATAGCCCACTGTAGCAGCTGGTTCAACAGTCGTCCTTCTGACATAATTGAGCATTGGCCCGGCCTGAACAAAATAGGCTGGCTTGCCAAGGACCCTGTTGGCATGGTTTAGAAGACTATCCTGCCCTTGCTGGGCAAATAATGTTTGGCAAACAAATAGTATACAGAACAGCATAGCTGTCGTAGGGCTTTGTTTCATACAAAATCCGGGCTAAAGGCTTGCTAAGGGCAAAGCCTTGTTATAAAATGCAGCAGGAACTGCATTTTGTATTCAAAGAGCTTTTGTGGATTAGGCTCTTGGACAAATGTAGGGTAAGAAGAAGGAGAAAAGCAAGTTTTTTTGAAAAATACGTCTTTATACGTAAAAGTGTTAGACGCTTTAAAAAATGGGGAAATTGGTTTTGTTTTCTAGCTCCTTTAAGCCTTCTGCTTCACCTTCCCCGTCTGATACAGTTCCTCCCTCTGAGCCTTCACTTCCGGACTGGAAAGGAATTCATCATAGGTCATAAACTTATCGATAATACCTTTGGGGCAGAGTTCTATGATACGGTTCGCAACAGTTTGCATAAACTCATGGTCATGGGAACTGAGCAGGACATTCTCTTTACAGTCTTTCAGGCCGTTGTTGAATGCGGTGATAGATTCCAGATCAAGGTGAGCTGTCGGTTCATCAAGGATAAGCATATTGGCTTTCTGAAGCATCACACGTGATATCATACAACGCATCTTTTCTCCTCCGCTCAGTACATTGGTATATTTAAGTGATTCTTCTCCGGAGAATAACATCTGCCCTAAGAAACCGCGTACAAAACTTTCGTCCTTGTTGGTACTGTACTGTCGCAGCCAGTCTATCAGGTTATATTCCCCGCTCTGGAAAAAGGTACTGTTATCGGCAGGTAAGTAAGCGGTGGTGATAGTGCTGCCCCAGGCAAAGCTGCCTTTGTCGGGCTGCTTGTTGCCTGTCAGCACTTCAAAAAAGGCAGTTACTGTAAGACGTTCTTTGGATATGAAGGCAATCTTATCACCCTTACGTACATTCAGGTTTACATTCGAAAAGAGTAAGGTGCCTTCGGCCGATGCGCTCAGGTTTTCAATGTGGAGTATCTGGTCGCCGGCTTCCCGCTCCTGACGGAAAATGATACCCGGGTATTTGCGGGTAGAGGGTTGGATCTCATCAACAGTCAACTTCTCCAGTAATTTCTTACGGCTGGTAGCCTGTCTTGATTTGGATGCATTGGCACTGAAACGTTCAATGAACGCCTGGAGTTCCTTACGCTTGTCTTCAATTTTACTGTTCTGATCCGATTTCTGACGCAATGCAAGCTGACTGCTTTGGTACCAGAAAGAATAGTTACCGGTATACAATGTGATTTTCTTGAAATCTATATCGACCGTATGGGTACAAACCTGATCAAGGAAGTGACGGTCGTGCGATACGACTATCACCGTGTTTTCAAAATCGGCCAGAAAGTTTTCCAGCCAGGCAATGGTATCCACGTCCAGGTCGTTGGTAGGCTCATCCAGAAGGAGTATGTCGGGATTACCGAACAGGGCCTGTGCAAGCAGTACCCGTACTTTTTCCTTACCGCTCAGTTCGCCCATGAGCTTGCTGTGGTATTCTTCTTTCACACCAAGGTTGCTGAGCAGACTTCCTGCATCGCTTTCCACATTCCATCCGTTCATCTCGGCAAATTCACCTTCCAGTTCAGAAGCACGTAAGCCATCCGCATCGCTGAAGTCGGATTTGGCATAGAGGGCATCTTTTTCGGCAATCACGGCCCAGAGGCGTTTATTGCCCATGATAACAGTTTGGAGCACAGGATGTGCATCAAATTCAAAGTGATCCTGACGTAATACGCTCATACGCTGCCCTGATGGGATGCTGATCTGTCCCTTGGTAGGATCTATTTCGCCCGATAATATCTTAAGAAAGGTTGATTTCCCGGCTCCATTCGCCCCGATTACCCCATAGCAGTTGCCGGGAATGAATTTGAGGTTAACCTCATCAAACAGTACCCGTTTGCCAAACTGCAGGGAAAGATTGCTTACCTGTATCATTTTTGCTTTGAAATTGGGTGCAAAGGTAGTGAAAAAGAGGGTACCTTTATCCCAATGACTCCCTCCCAATTCACTTCTGTTTTACTGAAGAACTTTCCCTTCGAAACCACTGCCGGGCAAAAAGTGCTGATTGATAAGCTCAGCGATTTCCTTATGAACAGAGAGGAACGCAGCTGTTTTGTGATGAGGGGATATGCAGGAACAGGTAAGACAACCATTGTAGGGGCGTTAGTGAAGAGCCTGCCGGAGATCCGTGCCAAGTGTTCCCTCATGGCTCCTACGGGCAGGGCAGCAAAAGTGCTGAGTAATTATTCGGGCGTTCAGGCCTTTACCATCCACAAGAAGATTTACATGCAAAGCATTGACGGGGCAGGCTTCGGAAGCTATGCCCTGCGCGAAAACCTGCATACACATACCTTATTCATTGTAGATGAAGCTTCCATGATATCGGGCAAGAGTGCCCCGGAATTCAGAGGAGGATCGAGTTTACTGAGCGACCTGATTGAATATGTTTATTCGGGCTCCAATTGCAAACTACTCTTCATCGGCGATGTGGCTCAGTTACCACCTGTAGGTCTGGATGTAAGTCCGGCTCTTGATGTGGAATTCATGCGAAAGGAATTCTATCTGAATATCAACGGCCATGAACTGAACGATGTGGTACGTCAGGCACAGAACTCTGGTATATTGCAGAATGCGACTGTGATCCGGGAAATGATCAAGGAAGAGGAATTTACCTTTCCACAGTTTCAGATAGAGGGATTTAAAGATATTATCAGGCTTAAAGGCGATGACCTGGAAGATGCACTCAACAGCAGTTACAGTAATTACGGAGCGGAGGGAACCCTGGTCATTTGCCGGTCAAACAAACGCGCAAATCTTTTTAACCAGCAGATTAGGGCCCGTATACGCTGGCAGGAAAATGAAATCTCTTCAGGCGATTATATGATGGTGGTCAAAAACAATTACCATTGGCTGCCTCCCAAATCATCAGCCGGCTTTATTGCCAACGGAGATATCGTGGAAATACTGAAAGTTGGCAAGTATTCGGATATGCATGGTTTCCGCTTCGTGGATGTACGAATGCGCCTGATCGATTATCCGGATGAAAAGGAACTGGAGGCAAAACTCCTGCTGAATACGATAGTCAGTGAAAGCCCGGCATTGACTCAGGCCGATAACAAAAAACTGTATGAGTCTGTCTATATGGAATATCAGGAAACCGGCGATCGCGCACTTCGTATGCAGCGTATGAAAAAGGATCCTTACTTCAACGCTCTGCAAGTAAAGTTTGCCTATGCCGTTACCTGCCATAAGGCTCAGGGCGGGCAATGGCAGAGTGTATTTGTTGAACAAGGCTACCTGACCGAAGAAATGATTAATAAGGAGTTCCTCCGCTGGCTCTATACCGCATTAACCCGGGCCACGGATAAACTTTATCTGGTCAACTTCAGCAAGGAGTTTTTCGAAACCATATAAGGACTACAATTGCTGTTTCAGCCATTTAGACAGGAAGAGGTCATAGACCCTGTATTTGCGGTCCATATCATCGAAATACACCATCTCTTTTACAATCAGTGCTTCCAGAGCCGCCTGTACTGAGCTGGCACCGGATAAATTGTGACGGCGCATGAAATCAGCACTCAGCATCATTTCAACAGCTTCTTCCTTGGCAATCGCTTTGAGCAGCTGCCATTGGTTAGCGGTAAGCAGGTTGCGGTAGTTGTAATAGATGGGTTCATTTTCTCTTCCGATATCCAGCAGGGTGCGGTTCAGGAAGCCCTCATTCAGATCACGCTGCCGGCTGCCGTAAAGTTTGTTGCAGACAAATTGCACATACCAGGTATGACGCCGTGTATAACTCAAAATGTGCAAAATGCTTTCCTCCTTTATTTTCTGTTGCCCTTCTTTAAACTTGCCGGCGATAAACCGGGCATATTCCTGTTCATTGATGGGATCCAGATGCATGATTTCCGAGCTTTGGTAAAACGGGTTGGCATGCCCGCTGAACATGGACATAAGTATGCTTTTCTGGCTCCCTGAAAAAATAAACTGCACATTCCTGCATTGCTGAATGTTGGACCTAAGCAAGGCTTCCACCTGTTTTTCAGGATAGTTTCTGATTTGCTGGAACTCGTCAAGGGCAATGATTATCTTTTTATCCTGCTGGTTCAGGAATGCAAAGATCTGCCCGAAGGTATACCTTACTTCATGGGCTGTACCCAGACTGAATTCTATGGAAGGTTCTCCACTCATTGCATCGTATTTCAGGGCCGGCATAATTCCGGTAAAGAAGGCCTGTATTTTCTTAAACACATGCTCCTTCCTCGTCTCCAGCTTTGCCAGCACCTGGTTACCAAGCAGGGTGATGAATTCGGCAAGGGAATTGGTGGGAAGGAGATCCAGGTAAAAAGCCCTGTACTGCCTTTTGCTTCCGAGTTTTTGCAGGGAATGGTCAATTAATCCTGTTTTCCCCATTCGCCTCAGGGAAATCAGGGTCATGTTTCGTTTGTTCTCAAGTGCATTGAGAATGCGGGCTGTTTCTGCAGCCCGGTCACAAAACAGTTCCGGGCCTTCATATCCGACAATCGGGAAGGGATTATTTTCGTCCATAGTATTTTACGTAAAGTACGTTACGTAAAGTACGTAAAAATTATTTGAATAAAAAAGCAACATAATAGATTGAAATATAGCATAATATTGTCGACGTAAAAATTACGTAAAGTGCGTTACGTAAAATACATAAAGCATAAGGCTCGGGATAGATTGCATAACGGGGTGTGAAAGGCTTAGCCTTTTACCGCAGATTTTTTGTAGTTTTGGGCCATGCCTGCACCCTTGTCCCGTTTGATATTTAAATTGTCCGGTTGGAAATCTGTCGGAAAAGCTCCTCACCTAAAGAAATATATTGTTGCTGCCGCACCGCATACAAGCAACTGGGACTTTGTGTTCGGCCTTGCTGCCTGGAACATATATGGCATGAAACCCAAATACCTGATTAAAAAGGAATTCTTTTATTTTCCACTCAATATCCTCTTCTGGTTAACTGGCGGAGTGGCTGTTGACCGGAGCAAGCACAACAGCCTTACCGATTCTATTGTGGATATGTTCAATCAGCGGGAAGAGTTTATTGTCATCTTCCCCCCGGAAGGCACCCGGAAAAAGGTGGAAAGGTGGAAGACCGGTTTCTATTACGTAGCCCTCAAAGCCAGGGTGCCAATTGTCCTGGGAGCACTCGATTTTGGAAGTAAGTCATCCTATCTGAGCGAGCCTTTCATGCCTACAGGTGATATTGAAAAAGATTTTGCCCATATACGCGAATTCTACAAAAACGCTCAGGGCAAGAACAGGGAATGGTTTAGTGCTGAAAATATTAAACCCAGTTCAGGGGAATAAAAAAAGCGGGCATTGCCCGCTTTTTTTTGTGTTAGGTTACTCAATGCTGCACAATGAATCGGAGTGTTTGTCTGCTGTCACTACCGCTAAGCATTAGCAAATAGGTGCCATTGTTCAGTTCTGATACATCAATACTGAATGAGTTAGCTCCGATCGTGAGCAGCTTTTCCTGCAATGTTTTACCGGCCAGGTCATATAAGGTATAAGAGGCAGGCTTGAAATTGTTATCTTTTATAACAACCTCAAGTGATACGGAGGCAGGAACCGGAAAGGTGGTAACACCATGGCCCATCAGCATATTCACGATTCCGGTAGGAGGGGGATTTACAAAGAGGCTGTCCATAACCTTACATCCTTTGGAATCGGTAACTGTTACTTTGTAAGTACCCTGGCATAGATTCGTAATAGTATCGGTTGTTTGTGATCCGGGATTCCAGAAATAAGTATAGGATGGTGTACCTCCTTGTACGACAGCCCATACAGAACTTGAACAGGTACCGGTGATGCTGCTGTCTAACGATACCTGTAAAGGCGCTGGCTGACTGATCACCCCTGTGCCGGAGCCAATGCATCCGTTATTATCTTTTACAATACAGGTATAGGT
>JBIOHC010000006.1:0-109094 GCA_044448685.1 Bacteroidia bacterium | reverse complement strand
CATAACAGATACTTTGAATCGTTGGTGGAGGAACGATCTGATCTAAAACAGTTTTTTAGCAAGTGGAGGAAACCTAACGACCAACTTACGAGCTTATCCGCAAATTATTAAGACGTTAAGTATAGTATATGAAAAGAGTTACATATTTGTCTGCATTTAGTAATTCCTTACAATTAATGAGTACCTTACAACAATTGGCTATAATCTCAATGCCAAAAAGTGTGCTTTATGCAACTTACTTTCGGAACAATATAACACGTTCCTTCAGCAATCTGCCCATCTTCGCTTTCTCTTCCACTTAAACCTTAACTGGCCTTGAAGCTATTTATTAAATATATGGTTAGTAACCGCTGCAAAATGGCAGTAAAGGAAGAACTAAGGAAACAAGGGCTTCACTTTATGGTGGTCGACCTGGGTGAAGTGGAAATTATGGAAACCATCTCCATGGAGCAACGCATAGCGCTTAAAGAAGGACTCATGCAAAGCGGCCTGGATCTGATGGACGACAAGAAGGCCATGCTGATTGAGAAGGTTATCAACGTTATCATGCAAATGGTTCATTATTCGGAAGAAATTCCGAAAGTGAACTATTCCGAACACATCAGTAAATTACTTGATTATGACTATACCTACCTCGCTAATCTGTTCTCAGAAGTAAAAGGTATAACCATCCAGCAATTCATAATAGTACATAAAATTGAACGGGTAAAGGAACTTCTTTTGTATGAAGAACTGAATCTGACGGAGATATCTTACAAAATGCACTACAGCAGTGTGGCTCATTTATCCAATCAGTTTAAAAAAGTAACGGGGCTTTCTCCGTCCCAATTCAAACAGATGAAAGACCGTAAACGAATTCCGATAGAAGATATCGGTAAAACAGCAGCAGAGCTTAACTAAATACATACCTATACAACATATAATGATGGACGTGATACGACAGGAATCCAGATATGCCCGGAGCTTGATTGAAGCGAGTTTGGATCCGCTTGTCACAATCAATATTGAAGGAAAAATAACCGACATGAATGAGGCTACAGCCAACATCACCGGTTTAACACGTGAACAGCTTACAGGTACGGACTTCTTTGAATATTTTACCGAACCTCAGAAAGCGAGGGAAGTGTATCAGGAAGTTTTCGCCAAAGGCTCTGTTGCCGACTCTCCCCTCACGCTCCGTCATAAAGATGGAAAACTAACGGATGTGCTTTTTAATGGCTCTATCTATAAAGATGACAAGGGTAAAGTATTGGGTGTGGTGATAGTCGCCCGGGATGTAACAGCCCAGAAACTGCTTTCCCAGTATTCACTGAGCCTTATTGAAGCCAGTCTGGACCCATTGGTTACCATTAGTATCAGCGGAAAAATTACTGACATGAATGAGGCGACGGTGAATATTACCGGTGTCGAAAAAGAAAAACTCATTGGCTCTGACTTCTTTGACTATTTCACCGAGCCTCAGAAAGCCCGGGAAGTATATCAGGAAGTATTTGCCAAGGGCTCGGTAGCTGATTCTCCATTAACACTCCGTCATAAAGACGGGAAGCTTACCGATGTGCTCTTCAATGGCTCTGTGTATAAGGATGACAGAGGAAATGTATTGGGTGTGGTGATTGTGGCCCGGGATGTAACGATTCAAAAACTGGCATCTCAATATGCCCGGAGTTTGATTGAAGCCAGTCTGGATCCCTTGTTTACCATTAATACAGCCGGTAAGATCACTGACATGAATGATGCCTCTGTGAATATTACCGGGTTTGCACGGGATAAAATGATAGGCACCGATTTTTTCGATTATTTCACTGATCCGGAAAAAGCCCGGGAAGGATATCAGCAGGTATTCGCCAAAGGATTTGTGGCCGATTTTCCCCTTACCATCCGGGATCATAAACTTACAGATGTATTGTTCAACGGCTCTGTTTATAAAGATGACCGGGGTAATGTATTGGGTGTAGTGGTCGTAGCCCGTGATATTACCGAACAAAAAAGAATTGAAACGGAGCTTACGGAAGCCAAAGTCTTTGCCGAACTGGCTACGGAAATTGCAGAAGAGGCCAAAAGAAAGGCTGAAGATGCTACACGTACTGCCGAAGATGCCGTTAAGGCCAAACAGCAGTTTCTATCCAATATGAGCCACGAAATCCGGACCCCTATGAATGCCATTATCGGATTCACCAAAGTAGTGTTGAAAACGGAATTGTCGCCCAAACAAAAAGAATATCTCAATGCCATTAAAATAAGCGGGGATGCTCTTATTGTTCTTATCAACGATATCCTCGATCTGGCCAAGGTAGATGCAGGGAAAATGTCGTTTGAACAAACCCCATTCAAGATGAGTATGTCTATTTCAGCTATGCTTCATTTGTTTGAAACAAAAATCCAGGAAAAGAATCTGGAATTGATCAAAGAATACGATACCCGCATACCCCAGATCCTGGTGGGTGACCCCGTGCGCCTGCACCAGATCATATTGAACCTGGTGAGCAACGCTGTGAAATTTACCAATGAAGGACATATTACGGTCAGTGCACGCCTGGAATCAGAAGATGCGGAGAAAGTCCTGATTGAATTCATGGTAAAGGATACCGGTATAGGAATAGCAGAAAATAAAATTGATTACATCTTTGAAAACTTCCAGCAGGCTACCAGCAATACCGCCCGTTTATACGGAGGTACCGGATTGGGTCTTGCCATTGTAAAAAAACTGGTGGAAGCCCAGGGCGGAAATATAGTCCTCAAAAGCAAAGTTGGTGAAGGCTCCTCCTTCAGCTTCAGTTTGAAATTTGACAAAACAAAAGCAGAAGCAGAACCGGAAGTCCTGGTTGAGGTTCTGGATGAGGAAAGCCGGAATATCAAAGTTCTGGTAGTGGAAGATATTGCCCTGAATCAGCTCCTGATGAAAACCCTGCTCGATGATTTCGGTTTTGAACGGGATATAGCCGGTAATGGCCGGATAGCCATAGAAAAACTCCAGGCTAAAGAGTTTGACATCATTCTAATGGATTTACAAATGCCGGTTATGAACGGCTTTGAAGCAACCGAATATATCCGGAATAAAATGAATTCAAAAATCCCGATTATTGCCCTTACCGCTGATGTAACTACTGTAGACCTCGCCAAATGTAAGGCAGTTGGGATGAACGACTATATTGCCAAACCGGTGGATGAGCGGTTATTGTATAGCAAAATTGTTGGGCTCGTCAAGAAAATACAGTCCTCCTCCTTTCCGAAAGAACCGATGCCCATGGAATCCATACCTGCGAAATGCATTGATCTGGATTATCTGCATCACCGTACCAAATCGAATCCTGTTGTCATGATGGAAATGATATCCCTCTATCTGGAACAAACCCCGCCTCTTATTGCGGCCATGAAAAAAGGGATGGAACAGAAAGACTGGACCACCTTGCATGCTGCCGTTCATAAAATGATTCCTTCCTTTTCCATCATGGGAATCAACATTAATTTTGAAAATATGGCCAAAAAAGTGCAGGAATATGCACATACACAACAAGGCTCAGAAGGTATAAAGGAAATGGTAATGCAACTGGAACATATATGTAATCAGGCTTGTGACGAACTGACCGAAGAATTTAACGAGATCAAAAACAATCAATAAAAATGAAAGAGCATAAGATCAAACTGTTCCTGGTAGATGATGATGCAATGTTTCTGAAATTGCTCGGACTTGAGTTTTTACAAAATGCCGACTTCGAAATTGAAACCTTTGCCACCGGCGAGCTTTGTCTGAAACGTCTGGCTCATAACCCCGATGTCATAATTCTGGATTATCAGCTTGACGGGATAGATCAGAATGCAATAAATGGAATACAGACCCTAGATAAGATCAAAGCTTATAATCCCGATATACCTGTAATCATGCTCTCCTCACAGGACAAGATTGAGGTAGCCGTTGATTGCATGCACCACCGCGCTTTTGACTATGTTGTGAAAAGTGAAACCGCCTTTATCCGGCTGAGAAAGATCATGACAACTATTTTCCAATACAAGAAAATGGAAAAGGAGCTGAAGTGGTTTATGGAAAGAATGTAGACCTTACTTTTTTTCGCCCCCTTTTTTCTTCGTCAACTTCCTGAACAGGAAATTATGGCTGGCCGCATCCATATTCTGTTTGAATCCTCCTGCTCCCTGCTTGATATTGATCAGCGCTTGCTCAACTGTCAGGGCAAATGCACTGTCCATAAACAATTTTCCGATAGTCCCCTTCCCATCCCTGATACCGGCGGTGATCACAGCCAGATTGCCGGTGATAGCTGCTGCATTGTCACTTGTCACTTTCACTTTCCACAGGATATCATCCATATTGATGGGCCGGCTGGTGGTAATGAAGTCGTTATTGAGTATCACAGGTTGCCCGCTTGTACCCGGAGTAATCAGCATGATCTTGTTTCCCATCAGTCCGTCAGAACTAATTATGGCTTTCGCATTCTTTTTGATATACTTCCGGGAATGTTCATTGATCAGCATATCAACCTGTACAGTTGAATCGGAAATCTGGGTAATAGCCTGGATCACCCCTACATTGATTCCTGAAAAACGAACATTGTTACCAACCTGAAGGCCGTCAATATTCCGGAAAATTCCGCTTATCTTAAAGGTAGAGGAGAACAGTTGTTGCCTGTTTCCCACAAAGTAGATCCCGCTTATAAATAAGGCTGCAGTAAGGCTCACAAAGATCCCCAGTTTCCAGCCATTTCTTCCCGATGCTTTCATGGTGTAAGGTTTTGAATTATTTGAAAAAAGAACGCACCCATTCATCAGGCGATTCAGAAAGTTCCTGAAACGATCCTTCTGCCACCGACTCACCCTCTTTGATAACGATCATACGGTTAGAGGTGATTCGTGCACATTCCACATCATGGGTAATGATGACAGAAGCGGTATTGTACTTTTTCTGGACATCCAGGATCAAATGACTGATCTCTTTGGAAGTAATCGGATCCAATCCCGTCGTAGGTTCATCATAAAATATGATTTCCGGGTTTAGAATCAGGGCCCTCGCCAGACCGACACGTTTTCGCATTCCACCTGAAAGCGCGGAAGGCAGATTATCCATCACATCTTCCAAGCCTACATTTTGTAAGGCTTTCTTTACAAGAGCCTGCTTTTCTGGCTCACTTTTATTTTTATCATCCCTCATCTGGAACTCCAGATTTTCCAGCACAGTCATGGAATCATAGAGGGCTGCGCTCTGAAAGAGAAAGCCAATCCGCTTCCTAAGTGCATTCAGCTCCATATAAGGCAATCCCTGTATTGTCTTGCCAAAAAGCCTGACCCTGCCATCATCCGGCACAAGGAGCCCCACCAGGCATTTGATCAGCACTGATTTTCCGCTTCCGGACTTTCCGAAAACAACCAGGTTCTCCCCTTTTTTCAAGGCAAAACTCAAATCTTTCAGCACTTTTTTGCTGCCGAAAGATTTCTGTAAGTGCTCAACTTCCGCTACGGTTTCTTCCATGATGAATTACAAAAACAAACTGGTTAACTGCACAGCAACCATATCCATCAGAAAAATACACAGGGAACCCATCACTACGGCTGAATTGGCGGCCTGCCCTACCCCTTCAGTACCCTTATCAGACATAAATCCTTTATAACACCCGATCAGTCCTACTCCAAAACCAAAAAAGAATGTCTTGATGATCGCAGGAAAAATATCGGAGAAATCGAGCTTTTCGATTACCTGCAAAAAGAACAGATGCAGACTTACATCACCTTTCAGGTTGACCCCGATATAGGATCCGTATAAGGCTATGGCATCTGCCACTATGACCAATACAGGGAGCATGACAGTAGAAGCCGCTATACGTGTTACAACGGCATATTTGAATGGATTATTACCTGCTACTTCCATGGCATCTATCTGCTCGGTCACCTTCATGGATGCCAGCTCGGCACCAATGCCTGAACCTACCTTTCCGGCAAAAATGAGGGCCGTTATTACGGGGCCTATTTCCCGTATAATGGAAACAGCCACCATTGCCGGCAACCACGACTCTGCTCCGAATTCAGCTAACGTAGGCCTTGACTGTATAGTAAGCACAAGCCCCATTATAAAACCTGTGACAGCCACGAGGGGAAAGGATTTATAACCGATCAGGTAAGCCTGACGTATCAATTCTTTCCATTCATAAGGAGGCTTAAGCACTTCCCTGAAATAACGTACTGCAAAGAGTGTGACACGGGCTACTTCATCCAGGCCTGTACGCACAGCCAGCAGATGCCTGTTGCTGACAGGCATTGTTTCATCCATTGGGGGGCTGGCTTTGTCTGACATGGGGTTCAACGGTTTGCTTTCTTCTGATTCATAAATGAGAACCGCGATGCTGTTGGAACAATATTTCCCAGTAAAAATCCCCAGGGTTTAAGGGGCTCTATATGATCAAAAATAACCTTAACAATAGCTGTCAGAGGAATGGATACAAACATACCCGGTATACCCCAGATCGCTCCACCGATAAGCACCACGATAACAGAAATCAATGCATTGATCTGCACCCGCGATGCCACTATACGGGGAATGATGTAATGGTTATCAATAAACTGAATGAGGAGATACGCCGCAAAAACAATCACCGCATAGGTAGAGGAATCTTTGGTGACAAAAGCAATGATCACCGGCAGAGCAATGGCAATAATTCCGCCGATGTAAGGAATGATATTCAGGATTGCACCGGTAATGCCCAGAATAATGGCGTAGTCAATACCCAGCAGAAGCAAAGCAACTGAGTTCATTACAGCAACCAGGATCATTTCGAAAAACAAGCCTACCAGGTAGCTCTGAATAATCCGTTTGGAATTTGTCAAGACCTCTCCTACTGCCACGTGATATTCCGTTTTGAACAAGCGGCGGATAAAATCGAGCAACAAGGGCTTGTAATAAAGAATCATAAACAGGTATACCGGCAATAACATCCCGGTAACCATCATACGCCCGGCTTCGGTAAGCCGCTGACCAATGGCAAAGTTGTTCACCAGCTGGCTTTGTCCGTCCGAAACCCATTCACCAACAGTATTTTCCTGAACCTTGAATTTATCCGACACCCAGTGTATAAGCTCTGTGCTCCCCATGCTGAACTTCTTCTCCAGAAGGGGGTAGGTGGTTCTGAACATGCTGATCTGGGAAGAGATGATATAGAGAAAACCCAATACCATCAGAATGGCAAGAATAACAGCCATGGATATGGCTGCTATCTTGTTCACATTCTTTTGAAGGAGCAAATTCACCAGGGGATTAAGCAGAATAGCAATAATGGTAGCATACACAAGTGGTACAATAATATGCTGCCCAAGCTGCATGGTAAACACGAAAGCAAATAGTCCGATGAATATAAGCGCCACACGGGCGTAAAAAGGGACTTTGAATGGTGTTTCCATACCGCTGTTATTACCTGATTCCTGATCTTAAACCTTTTTGTCCTGAATAAACCTCAGCAAGGCAACGATAAAGGCGATGATAAGGAGCATGTGGATGAGCATTCCGGCTCCGAAGCCGATAAATCCTATAAGCCAGCTGATGACAAGCAATACAGCTATGTAATAGAGTAAATTTCCCATGTTATTCGTTTTAGTTCGTTAAGTATCTATACAATCCGGAGTAACCAGAGGATAAGCAGGATGAGTGCAAAAAGCAACAACAGATTGATCAGGATCCCCAAGCCCCATCCCCCGCCAAGGAGGCCAAATAACCAAAGGATCAACAGGATGATAATGACAACCCAGAACAGACTCAGCCCCTCCCGCTCACCTTCCCCATTGAGATGTTTTACATCCACGAGCTTATGTGTAAAATTAAGCGGGCTCTGAGTGGCAGAAGCGGTTTGCGTGTTCACCTCCGGTTTGGTTGCACCGGTTGCGGTTGTTTGACTCCCGACGGCAGAACCGGCTTTGTGAAGACGGGCCAGCTGATGTATCGCGGGAGCCAGCACAATTTCTGTACCGGCACCCGGATCTTCCTTTTTGGGAAGCGTCGCTACTGTTGATTTGGAATGTGCAACAGGTTTAGCCTGTTCACGTGCATCCGCATCGTAAGGCTTTTCAGAACGGTCTACATAATAACCGGAATTATAATGGCGTTTTACCAGTGATGTTTGAACGGAGCAGGAGCTGAGGCCCAGGGCTCCAAGTATAACACCCAGACAGATCTTAATTGTTTTGTTCATAGGATTTATTTTTGCAATTGGTTCGTTTTCGTTTGTTTTCAGATCTCGGAAATTATCTTCTGAATTTCAGCCTTTGTTTTTCCGAGCTTTAACTGGATTCTGCCAAGCATTTCATCCTGCTTTCCATCGGTAAGCAGAACATCATTATCTGTAAGCAGTGCGAATTTTTGTTTGAGTCTTCCCTTGGTTTCGTTCCAGTGTCCTTTTAATTCGGTCATATTTTTCATAGGTATATGTATTTATTTTTTTCTTTACAAAGGTGAGCAGAAGAGCCTCCTTTTGTGTTATACAGCCTTCCTCATTTGTTGCAAGAATCACACATACACCCGTTGTAAACCATTAAAAAGCCCCCTGATGAGCTATCAGGGGGCTTGATTCGAAAATATAAGGCTTACTTAATCTCCGTGATTTTCAGCTCTACTCTTCTGTTTAGCTGCCGGCCGGCAGGGTCGTCCTTTCCATTGCTGTGTGTATTGGATACCGCCGGTACCGACTTACCAAATCCTTTGGCTGTCATCCGGTTCATTTCAATACCTTCTCCATGCAAAAAGGCAACCACCGCATTGGCCCTTTCTTCCGATAATTTCTGATTATAGGCATCACTACCTTTGCTGTCGGTGTGACCTGAAATCTCCACTTTCATAGCCGGGTTACTTTTGAGGAGATGAATCAGGTTCATGAGCTCTACATGTGAGGTGGACCGTAGTGTGGATTTATCAAAATCGAAAAAGATATTATTCAGAACCATTTTAGATCCTACTATGATAGGGATCATGGAAATAGCTCTGCTGATTTCATAATATCCCGTATGCTTGTCGATATCCATATTTTCGGAATAAAAGAGGTGGCCCTCGGTCTGGTAAGTAATATTGTAATTCTTGCCGGGTATAAGGATATACAAAAACTGGCCCGTTTTACTGTTAGCATGATAAACGCCGACCACTTGCCCGGTTTCATTATCCGTAACGGTGATTACCGCCCTTTTCAGAACATTACCCGATTCATCCACAATAGTACCTTTCATGAGGGTCAGGGGTGTTTCCTTGCGGTCGGCAAAAGTAATCATGTAATTATCTTTTTCACCTATCGTACCTTCCCGGAAAGAGCTGAAATAAGCTTTCTGTCCGTTTGCACTGAGTACATAAAAAATATCGTCATCGGGTGTATTGATGGGATAGCCCACATTCATAGGCTCTGACCAAAGCCCCTCTTCCGAGCGCAGACTGGTGAAGATATCAAAACCACCCATCGTGTTATGCCCGTTAGAGCTGAAGGTAAACGTAACCCCGTCGGGGTGAATGAAAGGTGCATCCTCATCATAGGGCGTGTTGATCGTTGCTCCCATATTGACCGCTTTGCCCCAGTCTCCCGCTGCTGTAAGTGTACTGGTGTACAGATCCCTTCCTCCATACCCCCCAGGCCTGTCGCTTGTAAAATACAAGGTCTGTCCGTCGGCAGAGATGAAGGCACTGGGCTCCCAATATTTCGTATTGATATTTTCATTCAGTTTTACCGGTGTGCTCCATATATCCCCGTCGAGCGATGTGGTATATATGTTCCCGTCTCCCTTATCGTCCTTATAAATCAGGATGGTCTGTCCATCCGGGGAGATTCCGACAGATGCTTCGTTACCTGCTGTATTGATCGGCCCTCCGATATTCACAGCTTTGGACCAGCCCGTCTTAGTAAGGATACTGCTGTAGATATCCTCCATATAGTTGCCTTCATCATCTTTCTGTCCTCCTGTTGTCTCCGGTCTTCTGGAGGTAAAGAAAAGTGTATTCTGATCGGCAGTCAGCACGGGCGAGTAATCAGCATAGACGGAATTAACATTGGGCCCCAGGTTTTCAATTTTACCCTTGACCGGGTTACCTATTAATTGCTTACCTGTTTTACACATTTCTATGTTCCGGTTTGCCTCTGTAATCAGCCTCTTGTCATTATTGGAATATTCCTTCATAACTACCAGAAACCTGGAATAGGCATTGATCGCCATATCGAACTGATAGTTGAGGTGATAGGCATCGCCCAGAAATTTCCAGGTGATAACCGGGGCTCCTCTTTCCTTATAGGAACTTCCGTCATAATTCTTGCTAAGCACGGTGACCGCTTTTTCAAAACAGGGTATCGCTTCTTTTCGATGCCTTTTAGAGCTGAGATAGCAAACCCCGGTTTTAAAATCAAGGTTTCTGTTCTCCGGATCTGTATTGGATAGTTTCAACAGCAAGGGCAGGGCTTCCGCATATCCTCCTTTGGAATAGCTCAGGGATTCTTCTTTCCCGTCTTTGTAAACGGCAGAGAAAAGCTTTTCGGCTTTGTCAAAATCCTGAATAAATGTGGCAGTTTTATCCTGTGCAAGGAGGCCGCCTGTACCCAATAGGCAGTAGGCGGCCAATAGTAGAGAAGTTCTCATTTTTCACCCAGCATGGATTGCTTTACGATGATAAACTCCGTACGTCTGTTTTTCTGATGCTCCGCTTCAGAACAAACAGAGGTATTGTCATTTTCTCCGTCGCAGGAACAGCCGTTCACCGATTTGGTCTTGCCATATCCCTTACCGTAAATTCGTTCGGGTTTAGCTATTTTATGTTTAATATAGTCCGCACAAGCCTTTGCTCTTTTGTCAGAAAGGACCTGGTTGTACTCAACCCCGGCGCGGCAATCTGTATATGCCCTGAGTTCAACAATCATGTCCGGATAATCATTCATGATTTGCACAATTTTATCCAGCTCTACTTCCGCATCGGGACGGATATTGTATTTATCAAGGTCAAAATAAGCAATATCGGCACCCGGATTTGCCGAAACCAGACCGGTTATAGGTGCTACCGGTTTAGCTTTAACAAGTTTACCGAGGTCATCTCCTACTTTTGGGGCAACAACAACCGGTTCTTCCTGCATCAGCAAGGTCAGATCGCCTTTCACAATAAAAGGCACTCCCGTTGTACTGAGTGTGGTATCACCGTTTGTAAAACCCTTCTTTTTGCCTGTCAGTTCAAATGTTGAATTCGAAGCTACCAGAAAGGAATAAGCTCCCCCTTCAGGAGTTGTAAGGGTATCCACAATCACATTGCCTTTGTCACGAACGGAAACGAATACATTAGACAAGGGAGTTCCTCGTTTGTCTTTTGCAATGCCTTGAATCCGTTTACCAATTCCCAGATCCTTTATTATGTCAAATGAATAGATATCATCACTTCCGCTTCCACCGGGCCGGTTAGAGCAGAAATAACCTGTTTTAAGCTGATCATTCACGATGGCACAAAAATCATCTCCGGGTGTATTGACAGGAGTGCCGGCATTAACAACCGGGCCGAAATTTTTTCCGTCTAAAGCACAAAGAAAGATATCTTGCCCGCCGATCCCGAAACGTCCGTTGGAAGAAAAGAACAGAACTCCATTTTTTTCTTCGATGAAAGGAAATAATTCATCACCTTCTGTATTTATTTTATTACCAAGGTTTTCTGCTTTGCTCCAGTTTCCTTTGGAATCGCAGGATGAACGGTATAGATCTGAGCCCCCGAAGCCTCCCGGCATATCGCTTGTAAAATACATGGTTTTTCCATCCCCGGTCAGGCAAGGCTGACCAACAGAATACAATGGACTATCCTGGGAAAAAAGTGCAGGAGCAGACCATTTGCCATCTTTCAGGGTGCTGAAGCAAATCTGAAGCTGCATGGCTTTGTCCTTGCGCTTGGCATCATAATCATTACGGGTATAAGCAATAAAGGTGCCTTCCTTATTAAAACTTGCCGGACCGTCATGGCGTATTCCATTCAGTTTTTTACTGAAATTGACCGGTTTGGTAAGCTGCCCTTTGTCGATACCGGAAACATACATATCCAGAAATGGTTTGCGGTTCCAGTTATACCTTCTTTCGATAAAATGAGGATGTTCACGGGTGGTTGAAAACACAATCTTATCTTTATAATAAGCAGCTCCGAAATCCTGGGCATCGGTGTTTATATTTTGATGCACAACACTGTATACACCCTGGTCTGTCTGTAAATCAGATAAAAGAACCTTACTGCCACTATAGCTTCGGGCTCCGAGATCATCCGGTTTCAGCGCTCTGAATTTATCAAACCAGATATTGGATTGATCATATTTGCCATTGGATTTTAAAATCATGGCATAATTATAATCGTCCTCGGCAGTAACCCCTTCTGTATTTGATGTAAGGTGGGCGTAAGTTGCTTCAGACTGCTTGTTCTGATCCAGATTTGCATAGCTCCGGGCCAGCTTACGTTGTCCATCCATTGTCAGATGGCTGCTGTGTTTATATTTATCTATCGCCTTGTCAAATGCATAGGTGGCATAAAATTTGTCGCCGCTCAGCTCCTTTCGAGATTTTTCTTCTGTAAGCGCCGACAGGTTTGTCCACATCAGGACAAGAATGGGTATGAGTAGTTTTTTCATGATTGTTCGTTTTGAAAGGGGTTAAAAATAACGCGGGGAGTGGATCTGTTTTTTGTTGTAAAAAAGAAAATCATAACGCAACACGATCTCATGGCTTCCCTGGTTGTATTTTGAAGAAGAGAGCCCGTAAGACCAGTCATAGGAGTAGCCCAGGTGAAGTTGTTCAGTCACATTCAGGCCTACCAGGCCCCCGAAAGCATCACCGCTGCGGAACATTACACCAAGAAGCAGTTTCTTCATAACAATAAAAGTGCCTGTCAGGTCGATTTCAGAAGGAGCACCCGGAGTCACTTTAACCAGAGTGGTTGGTTTGAACTCCAGGTTATCACTCATCCGGATAACCGTACCTGCAATCAGGTAATAGTGTCTTTGTTCCAGACCAAGCTTGCTTGTTCCGTTCGCCTCATTCACGACAGAATAGTTATTCTGCATCAAATTGGGTACCGATATTCCGGCATAAAAACGCTCCCGGTAATAATAGGCTCCGAATCCGAAATTGGGAGTCATCTGGTTGTTGACATTGTTCTGAAATAAAGGATCAGAAGCCTGCTCCACCTGCAACGTGCTCAGGTTGGCCTGAAACATGCTGGCTCCTGCATTCACACCCAGAGCCAGTTTTGATTTCGGGCTCAGTTTCATGATATAGGCAAAGTCGACAAACACACTTGTGTTGTTGCTGGGTCCGATCTTATCATTCAGAACAGAGAGCCCCAGCCCAAGGTGTTCATTCGGCAGCGGGGCATGCATCGTAATGGTTTGAGTTACGGGGGCTCCTTTAAAGTCCACCCACTGCATGCGTTGCAGGGCTGTAACAGTAAGGGCCTCACGGCTGCCGGCGTATGCCGGGTTAATCATCAGGGTATTATCCATGTAGTGTGTAAACATTGGATCCTGCTGAGCGGTCATTTGTAGACTTCCAAGTGAGGCGAGAGCAAGGACGAAGAACGGATAGCGTAGTTTCATAATAGTTGTTTTATATCGTTTGTAGTAAGAGCGTTGAATTTATTTGTTCAGGTAAATAGTTCCTTTGAATACTTTGGAGCCGTCACCCAGATCCAGGATGTAGAAGTAGGTACCGGCAGGCAAATCATTGCCTCCCACCCGTATTCCGGATTGAGATTTTCCATCCCAGTCATTGGCATAAGGACTTGCAGCGAAAACCTGATCGCCCCAGCGGTTGAACACGCCAAAAGCATTGTTAGGATATATATCAAGACCACGGATCGCAAACAGGTCATTGATCCCGTCCCCGTTGGGTGAAAAACCTTCCGGAATAAAAAAGTCGGTCGGTATGGTACTCACTGTCCAGGTATTGTTGGTCATATCACCATCGGTTTCGTTTCCGTAAATGATCGCTGTATTGATATAATTACCATCGGCTACAACGGTAGCGGTAATGGTTAAAACATCCGACACTCCGTTATTCATGTTTCCGATAGTCCATACCCCCGTAGAAGGACTGTAAGAACCTGCAGTGGCCGTAGCCGAAACGAATACATATCCGCTTTGCAGCACATCATTTACAGCAACTCCGCTGGCATTGCTCGGTCCGTTATTGGTAGCCGTAATCGTAAAGACTACATTGTGACCAACGGCTGGGTAAGCATTGTCAACAGTTTTCAGGATGCTCAGATCGGTAACAAGACAAACATTGACTACTACCGAAACAGTGGCCGGAGCTGAATTACATCCGGACTCCGTTACCGTCAGCGTATATGTTCCGGCGTTAACCGCTAAAGAAGGAGTAATAACAGGGTTCTGAACAGATGATGTATAAGCCGCAGGCCCGGTCCAGCTATAGGTAGCACCGGTAACCGTTTGTGCCGTCAGATCAATCGCATTCCCAGTACAAACCGGGGAATTGCTGTTCGCTACTGCAACAGGCGTAGGATTAATAGTGACCATAAAGCTTTGGGAAGCACCGTTACATGTTGACGCCATTGGTGTTACGGTAACAGTAGCTGTTACCGGGGTTGATCCCGCATTGATACCCGTGTAGGAAGGAATATTTCCATTACCGTTAGCTCCTAAACCGACAGAGGTATTTGTATTGTTCCAGGAATAGGTGGTACCTGCAACATTGCTGCTGAAAACAACCGCAGGTACAGTTGCATTATTACACACCGCCTGGTTGCTTAAAGGGTTCATTACAGGTTCAGGGTCAACAGTAATCGTGAAATTGATTGCTGAACCTGTGCACCCGCCTTCTGACGGGGTTACTGAAATAGTTGATGTAATGCTTGTGTTTCCTGGGTTCAGCCCGGTAAACGAAGCAATATTACCGCTACCGTTAGCCCCTAACCCGACAGCCGTGTTTGAATTGGCCCAGGAATAAGTAGTACCCGCAAGTGTGCTGGTGAAAATGACAGCAGCAACCGGAGTATTGTTACATACAGATTGATTGCTTACAGGCGTCACCACCGGTGAAGGATCAACCGTAATAGTGAAACTTGTTGCAGCTCCTGTACATCCGCCGGAAGTGGGGGTTACGGTGATGGTAGAAACTACCGGAGTTGTTCCTGAATTGATAGCCGTGAAAGAAGGGATATTCCCTGTTCCGTTTGCCCCCAGACCGATACTTATGGTGCTATTGGTCCAGCTATAAATAGTGCCCACACTTCCTCCGCTGAATGTAATGATAGCTGTCGCGTTATTATTACAAACGGTCTGGTTTGGAACAGGATTTACAGCCGGTGACGCATTAATAGTTAATATCGCATTGATTGAAGTAACAACAGGCAAACAGGAGCCTGTAACCACAACATTATAGTTGGCTGCTGCATCTGCAGCCGTGGCAGGATTGATCGTTAAAGTGGCTGTCGTGGCACCTGAGATATTTCCTCCGTTGGAAAGATTCACTGTCCCGATTCTCCACTGATACATTAGTGTTCCTCCGGTGGCAGCAACAACAAAACTTACGGAGCTTCCGCTGCAGGTCGACTGGTTGGATGGCTGAGTTGTGATGGCTGTTGCCGGATTTACTTTTAAATACGCAAATCCTGAAGTGTCAACCGGTGCATAAGAGCCTGAGATGATCACATTGTAAAAGGAAGATGTATCTGAAATTGTTGCCGGATTGATGACAAGGGTTTGAGTTGTAACACCGGAAATGTTTCCTCCGTTAACCAGATTGACACTTCCTTTTCTCCATTGGTAAGTAAGCCCATTACCGGCCGAAGTAACCGTAAAGCTGGCTGATGCACCGGAGCAAATTGTCTGATTGCCTGGCTGTGCTGTAATGGATGGTGCATTCGGACAACCGGGAGGCATCTTGACAACAAAGGATGTTAAATTGATTGCTCCGTTAGTACTCAGCAAGCGCCCTTCAATCGTATCGCCTGCAGCAATATTGATAGCACCATTGTTGGATACCATGGTACCGCAGAAAAGGGAAAGGCCGCCTATACTCACAGCACCTTCCACTTTCCAGAATATATTTTTAGCCTGGGTGCCATTGATTAATTTAACCCTTGAATAAGTACTGGTGGTCAGTGCTCCGTTAATCTGTATTACAAAAATGGCATTCGCATCATTTTCCGCATTCAGAAAGAGAGTATCGGTAAACGTACAGGCAGAATTCATCCGGTATACATGGGGAGTCAGTACCAGCCCACGGCCAAACTGAACAGGATATAATAATTCAATATCATAAGGAAGGGTATTCAGATAATTATAAGCAGTCAGCAAATCAGCCGCACAAGCAGCCGTGGATCCATCCGGAGTGGAATGGATTGTGCCTGTTACGAACAACGGATTGAATCCGGTGGTGAGGCCGTTATTGGAGCCAACATCGCCCGACACATAAGAGGTAGCTGTATTAGTCACCGGACCGACAGACGTGAATACTCCGTAACAACCTGCCGAAGCCAGGTTGGGAGCAGCCGGACCGGTAAGCAATACGCTTCCGCATCCGATAGGCGTATAGGCCATAGTATTGTCAATAGTGATTGCACCCGCTGTTGACAGAGCTCTTCCTTCCAGTGTATCACCGGCGCCCATCATGATAGCTGCATTATTGGCAATGATGGAACCTCTCATGGTAGTTCCTGCTGCCATACTGACCAGGCCCTCCACTTTCCAGAATACATTACATGCCTTAGCCTGGTTAACCAGATGTACCTTGGCACCCGCATTAGTCGAGAAAGCTCCCTGGATCTTAATTATAAAAACCGCATTCGGATTTCCCTGCCCGTCGAGGGTCAGGCTCAGATTAAGAACAGCCGGGCTTGCAATGGAATAAATTCCTGCATTCAGAATCTGCCCGTTACCCATTAAGGGGGCGGGGAAGAACGTAGGGATTGCGGCATTCAGTGCCAGGTAGGCCGTGTTCAGATCAGCAGCACATTGTCCGCTCACAAGATCATTATCGTGCATCTGTCCGTTCACATTTCCGAAGGCTGTGCTTGAACCGCTGTTCGTTCCTACATCACCTGTAAGCTGCGAAATACCGGTATTGCTTACTGCGCCAACCGATGAAAAAAGAACAAAATTGACTGTTGTTCCCATCGGCGGAGCCTGAGCGTAGCTCCGATAAGGAGCTGCAAAAAATGTAATGGCTGCTATAAAGCCAAGTAGTAGTTTATGTTTCATAATAGTTGTTTAACAGGTTAATTCAATAACAGTATCGCTAGTTTGATTCAAATTCATTCCTGATTACGTCTACAAGGTGTAAGCGTGCTCTGCTTTGGAAGGTTTTAATTTTATATTCAATCCTTCGGCAATCTGGCTTCCCAAATGCATGTCGACCCTGAAAAAGTGACATAACTGCCGTTCCATAATTTCCATGCTGTGCGCTCCACCAATTTGCTTCATGGCTGCCACAATATTTGCTACGAGAGATTCCTTTTCCCTCTTATCGAGTACATTTCTATATAGCTTTCCTGGTTGGGAATAATGGTCGTCATCTTTTTCATTCCTGTCGAACCAGGCAACTTTATTTGATTCCAGAATCAGACCGGGTTCCTGATAGGCAAGATCAACGGTAAGTGCATCATTCATGCTGCTGGGGTGGTAATTCACACCCGCCCCTCCGTTATCACCGGTTTGCATATGACCGTCGCGCTGGTAATTGCTTACCTGGTAAGGGCATTTGTTTACCGGTATTTGCTCATAATTAACACCCAGGCGGTACCGCTGTGCATCCGGATAAGAAAGAATACGACCCTGAAGCATCTTATCGGGTGAATACCCAATGCCATCTACCACATGAGCAGGAGCAAAAGCGGCCTGTTCCACATCCCTGAAATAATTTTCAGGAATCTCGTTCAGCTCCATGGTTCCGACAGGGATCAGTGGATATTCTTTATGACTCCATACTTTTGTTACATCAAAAGGGTTCCCGGCATAATGCTCCGCCTGTTCTTCAGACATAACCTGTATACTCAGGCTCCACCCCGGAAACTCATTCCGGGCTATGGCATCCACAAGATCACGCTGGGCATGATCCGGATCCTTTGATTTCAGTTCAGATGCTTGCTTATCATTCAGGTTTTTTATGCCCTGGAGGGTTTTGAAATGAAATTTGACCCAGGTGCGCTCATCCTGACTGTTAAGCAGGGAAAAAGTATGACTTCCGAAACCATGCATATGACGGTATGAAAACGGGGTACCCCTGTCACTGAACAAAATCAGTATCTGGTGAAGGCTTTCGGGAGTCAGACTCCAGAAATCCCAAACAGCTGTCGGATTTTTACAGTTTGTTTTAGGGTCTCTTTTTTGAGTATGGATAAAGTGCGAAAATTTCTTCGGATCCTTGATAAAGAATACAGGTGTATTATTCCCTACGAGATCCCAATTTCCATCTTCCGTATAAAATTTAAGTGCAAACCCTCTTGGATCTCTTTCGCTGTCGGCACTCCCCTTTTCACCTGCCACAAGCGAGAAACGCGCAAACATTTTGGTTTGCTTCCCTACTTCCGAGAACAGTTTTGCCTTGGTATAAGCTGTAATATCATGTGTAACGGTGAATGTGCCGAAAGCTCCCGTTCCTTTGGCATGGACCACTCGTTCCGGAATACGTTCCCGGTTAAAATGAGCCATATCTTCGTGCAGGAAATAATCCTCTATAAGGATGGGGCCGCGGCGACCCACCGTTTTTGAATTCTCAGCCTCGGCGTAGGGCCTTCCACTCGCTGTGGTCAGTTTTTTTGTTTTCATGAGTCGTTGTATTAAGAAGATGCGGCTAGCGCGTTTCGTGATTTGATTCTTCGGAACTCTTCAAAGTCATCACCTTGGAACCCTGATTGACAAGCTCAATTTCACAGGCAATGGTTACATCTTCGCTTACCATAAAACCTCCCGTTTCCAACGCGGCATTCCAGGTAAGTTCCCAATTGCTGCGTTGCAGCTTACCGGAAAGGGTAAATCCCGCTTTCTCATTGCCCCATGGATCTTTTACCATACCACCGAACTGAACATTTAACATGATCCGCTTCGTGATGCCCTTCATGGTCAGGCTTCCCCATAGTTCATGATTTCCTTGCGCATCAACTTTCCCTATTGTTTCAGAAGTAAAGTTGATCTGCTTGTGCTTCTTGACATCAAAGAAATCTTCTCCCAACAAATGCTCGTCCCGTTTTACATCTCCGGTACTGATAGAAGATACATCAATAGCCACGTTGATCACTGCTGTTGTAAAGTCCTTGCCGGTGGTAACAATACTTGCCTCAAATGATTTGAATGAACCCTTTGCGTGGGTTATCATCAGGTGTCTCACCATAAATGCTATTTCGCTGTGGCTGGGGTCTATGGACCAGGATATTTCGTTTGTCATGATTGTTTTCAGTTGAAATGATTGTTTTAAATAAACAGATAAGTTAAAAGTGGCACTGGCTCAGAATCTGAATCCAACACTCAGCTGGTACCATTCGTTCTTATAACGCGGTGTACTGCTGCTGCCATCTCCATTGTTGTTCTCTAAATCCCAACCTACTCTGCCTCCGATTACAACATGGGAAATATTAATATCCACGCCACCGGTAAAACAAAACAGATTCTTTCTCAGGTTATCATTTTCAAAAGTCTGCTGTTGGGCAACGGTGGTGATTCCATTTGTAAATACATCATTCTGTTTAACCAGATAGGAATACTGTGGTCCAGCCAATATGGTTAATGAAGGACCCGCTTTCAGTTGAAACAGAACTGGTACATCAATCCAGCTGGTAGTCCGGGTTAGTGAATAGGGAGCTCCAAAGAGGGTTCCGGTTGATGTGAATCCCCTTTGGGAATAAAGCACTTCCGGTTGAATACCCAGGTACTTACCAATCGGAACTGTCAGTACCCCGCCAACTGAATAGCCCCATTTAGGCTGGGCAATGAATTGTTCCCCCTTTGTATCATATACATTGGAGTAATTGGCTCCTACTTTGGCACCAAGGGTTATTTTTTTGCTCATATCAACTTCTTCCTGTGCAATCAATTGCATGGAAACAAGACTGAAGGCAAATGCGGTAAAAAGTAATTTTTTCATTTTTTTTCTTTTAGATTGTTAATTTTTATCGTGAATACTTTTGTTATTATTTATACTTTGGTGAAGTAAGATTCCGGAAGGCATCACCGAAGGTTGTTACATCTTTATTGAACCTGATTTTAAATTTTTCCCAGTCATCTTTTCCGGCTGCCTTGTACTCATCTATTTCCTTTTTCAGATCTTTGTTTTTAGCGTCCAGTTCGGCGATTTTCTTTTCATAGGCTACACGGGTTTCCTTTTTCTCCTTACTGATTCTTGCTCTGAAGCGGGCTATGCTGCTGTCATTTGCTGCAGCACGCGCATCGGCCTGAGTGCGGCTTAGTTGTATATCGGCCAGATATTCCTCATTGGCCTGTGTCAGGTCTTTCTGGGCGTTTGCCACGCCTTTTTCGGCGTTCTCGACCTTTTCAGAACGGCTTTCACATCCGGTGCAAAGGGCTGCTGTAATGAGCATAGCGGTTGTAATTTGTATCAGTGATTTTTTCATTTTTTTCAGATTAGCAGTGTTGGTTATTTGATGAGCAAAGATGCATACAGGGCATGCTAATTGTGTTACAAAGGGCAGGGTAAGAGTTACATTAATCCCATATAACATTGAAAATTCCGAACATAAAAAAACCCTCTTCCCGTTTTATCCCGGGAAGAGGGCTCAGGAAATAAAAGATCACTATTGTTCAGAAATAAGTTTACCGGTTTGTATAACAGCTCCGTGGGAAAGGAGTTCGTAAAAATAGATTCCGGAAGAAAGTCCACCTGTCGAAACTGTGGTCGTTTGGTTAAACAGCATGGTGCTCATCACCCGTTCACCCAAAACATTGTACATATTCCAGACCATTCCTTCTGAAGGCATATCCCCGTTCAGTACCAGAGTTGCATTGCCGGTAAAAGGATTTGGAAATACTATTGCACCACCAGCACGCATTTGCTCCCGCATACCCACACTGGCACAGTTGCCCGGGGCCACCTGATCGGTAATGGTTACAGCATCGGTGGTTAAAGCACCGCTGGTTGTCAGCGCCTGTCCGTTCAATACAACACCTGTATTGATGGCCCCCAGTGCGCCATTATGGCTTACAATGGTACCGCAAAACACGGAATAGTTGTTGATATTGACGGCTCCCTCAATTTTCCAATACACATTTTTTGCCTGAGCACCGTTGATCAGTTTTATTTTGGAATAGGTGCTGGTGCCAAGTGCTCCGTTGATCTGGATGACAAATACAGCAGTGCTGACATTCTCAGCATTCAGAATAACCGTATCGGTGAGCGTACAGGCGCCATTCATATAATAAGTATGAGGAGTAAGCACCAGGTTACTTCCGAACTGAGTGGGATATAAAAGCTCGATATCGTAAGGAAGTGTATTCAGATAATTGTAGGCGGTCATAAGATCAGCTGCACACTGAGCAGTTGAACCGTCAGGGCCCGGGTGAATGGTGCCTGTTACCGTTAAGGCATTGTATCCCGTGGTTGAGCCTACATTGGTTCCGACGTCACCCACTACATGAGTTATACCCGTATTGGTCACCGATCCGTTGCCGGAAAAGATGGCATAACAGGCTGCTGCACCCATTGTGGGGGCTGCAGGACCGGTAAGCACAGGGCTTCCGCAACCGATAGGTGTATATACAAGGGCATTGCTGATAGTCACTGCTCCTGCTGTAGTAAGTGCCCTTCCTTCAAGTGTATCACCGGTATTAATACTTATAGCTCCATTATTGGAAATGATGTTTCCCCTCATTGTCGTTCCTGAAGCCATACTCACCAGACCTTCTATCTGCCAGTACACATTACAGGCCATGGCTCTGTTAATCAGATGCACTTTTGCAGAAGCATTGGTAGAGAGGGATCCCTGAATTTTTATCAGGAATATTGCATTCGGGTTGTTCTGAGCATCCAGTGTAAGGCCCAAATTCAGGGTAGCGGCACTGGCAATGGAATAGACACCGGGAGTAAGTACCTGTCCATTGCCCATCAATGGAGCGGGAAACATAGTAGCAGCGGTTCCGTTAAGCTGATTGTAACAGGTAAGCAGATCGGCGGCTGCCTGAGCGCTTGCACCATCCTGATCATGCATCTGCCCGTTTACGTTTCCGAAAGCCGTGCTGGAACCATTATTGGTACCTACATTACCGGTTACCTGTGAAGGGCTGGTATTGCTTACGGCACCATTGGTAGAGAACAGAGCAAAGTTAGCTGTTGTGCCGAGGGTAATTGTCTGCCCGAAACTTTTGCTTGCAAGTGCAAGAAGAAGAGCGGCTGCTCCAAGTATGAGTAGTTTCTTTTTCATAGGATTTAATTTTAGGATGTTACTATTTGTTTTGATTGATTCACTTTTTAGTATTTAACGATTGTATTACCTGCCATGACAATAGCTCCGGTGCGGGCAAGAGCTCTTCCATTCAGTGATGCTCCGGTGTCGAAGGTGATACTTTGCATGGCCATGACAGTTCCATTGAAAACTGATGTGGTTCCGAAAGTAGCCGAGCTTCCAACCTGCCAGAATATATTGGATGCCGAAGCACCTCCGCTCAGAATTACTTTACGTCCTGAAGTGGTTGTAAGGGTGGATGCAATCTGAATAATGAAAATAGCACCCACATTTCCTTTGGCATCAAAGGTCACATCACCGGAAGAGACCGCAAGTGAAGAGGTTGATTTGTATAAGCCGGGAGTCAGTGTCAGTCCGCCAATATTTCCCGAAAGAGTAACAATATCGGTACAAGTCCTTCCGGCTGCATCATTGTAAGCTGCCGTAAGGTCCAGTTTAGCCTGGTTTGCAATCCCATCGTTGATATGCACTGTGCCTGTTAATATACCCGGAGGGAAACCACCGATTGATGTACCGGGACTTAAACCCAGATCACCGGTAATAGTGGTCGATCCGGTATTACTGATGGCCGAACCGCCGAGAATGGCAAAGGTCGATGTACCATTCATGGCCACCGGGCTTTGTATAGTATGTTGTAAAGGAATGAAAACGGTTGTTCCTGTAGAAGACGGAGCAACCGCATTTTTGCTGCACCCGGCAATAATCACGGCTGCTGAGAAAAGAAGGGCTAAAGATTTTATGGACGTTTTCATGTTTTCTGGTTTAAGGGCGAATAACCCGGTTCATTATTTATTATGCACAAAGGTGGGGGTGCGCCTGCCGGAAAGCATTACACTGCAAAGGAGGATTGTTACATATTCCCGTTATTTTGAATCAATACCGGTATCCAAAGGTGAATTGCAGCCACACATTGCGGTATGCCGGCGAGGCCGTCGCATTATCGTAAAGCGATTTACCGGTATCCACTCCGGTGCGTATGCCCACAATCATATACTGTTTATTTACATCCAGTCCTGCCAGCAAACCCAACTGATTCTGACGAAACCTGGCATTCAAAAAGGATCCTTCCTTACTGAGTCCCATTTCTGAAACTGAATAGAGGTCATTGCTTTTGTACAACCGGGAGTACTGAGGACCTGCTAGCAAGGTGAGTAAAGCATTGGGCTTATAGGTAAAGAAAAAAGGAACATCCACATAATTGCCGATCCGGGTGAACATATAAGGGGCACCCTTCAGATTTCCGGTGGAGACAAAACCCCGCTGGCCCAGCATGAGCTCAGGTTGGATTCCAAACAAGAGCGAAAAAGGAACGGAAAGCTGGGCTCCTCCGCACATTCCTGTTTTTTCACTGATGCTGAAAGGCATTCCTTTTTGGAACTGAGGTATAGAATAGTTTATTCCCGCCTTGAGGCCGAACATTGGCTGCTTGCGAAATTCAAATCTGTCTTCCTGAGCCATGCAGCATGAGGAAAGAAGCAGTAGTATAAACAATGCAGTTGTTGCGCTTTTCATGGTTAAATAATTTAATTTGCTATTCATTGCTCAACATTTCCGGCTCAGTTTTATCCACCTTATTGCCCATACATGTTTTGATCATAACCAACAAGTCTTCTATTTCAAAAGGTTTCACAATATATTCATCGGCACCCATAAGAAGGGCCTGAGCCCTGTCCATATTCTCCGACAGAGAGGTACTGAAAATAAATGGGATGGAAGCCGTCCCAATCGTTCTCCTAATATTCCTCAGAACTTCGAATCCATCCATATCAGGCATCAGCACATCGCAAATTATCAGATCAGGGATAACACTATTTGCCAGGATAAGCCCTTCACTTCCATTCTTAGCGCACAGTATCCTGTATTCAAACAGTTCCAGATACTCGCGCACGTTGTCAAGCATCTGGGGGTTATTTTCTATTAGTAAAATTGACTTCATACTGTTTAGAATAAATCGTTCCTGTTATTATGCAGATGTCCTAAGAAACAAAGAGCACCATTTTAAAGGGGTGCTCTTTGTAAGTGGTTAACCATTTTACTTGGCTTTTCATTGCTTGCTGCTTCACATACCCATGATGTGCTTCAGCAATCAAAAATTTATTCCATTTATACAGCAAAGATGGTGTGCTGCATCAACTAATGTCTTATACAAGAGCCCCGATTTATTACATAAATGCCATATCGGCCTGTCCTGAGACTATCTGTGAATGATGTAACATCTGCTGCATGGAATATAACAGATCTGTTTGCTGGCATCCCCATCTTTGCAGAGTCAACAACTTAAATAACTATGTCACGCAAAGCTGCACTCGGAATCTGGATGGACCATATGGATGCTCATCTGATTGAATGGACTACACCAATCCTTGAAACAAAAACTATTTCATCTGCTTTCACGCACCAGGTTAAAGAGCATAGCCTTGGTGAGGGCGAAAGGGTCATGCACAATAAAGAACAACATGAACAAGCTGCTTATTACAAGCACCTGGGTGAAGTAATCAGAAATTACACAGAAGTTCTTCTTTTCGGACCATCGGAAGCTAAAACAGAGTTATTCAATCTTTTAAAATCCGATACACGGTTTTCTGAAATCCGGTTTCAAATCAGGCACACAGATAAAATGACAGAAAATCAACAGCATGCTTTTGTAAAAGGTCATTTTTCAAAAAGAATATTTTAACACATTCTTATGCCGGACTTATGAAATTAGTATTCCCGTCACTCCATTTTCTCATTTTCAGTATTGCCGGATTTCCCCAGGCCACGGCTCCATCCATACCCAATCATTCGGGTGAGCTGCTTCAAACCATGAAACCAATTGAAATCCACTATTGTTGCCCACGCTGTACATATTCCTCCACACAACCTGGTATATGCCCTGTCCATAAAGCCGACCTGATTAAAGAGGATACATACTACTGTACGGCAGATCTGACCACCGGCAAAACATTGCACAAATGTCCTAAATGCGGAAAGATGATGAAGAAGATGGACTATAATGAACAGAAACTGAATAAAAAAGATTCCATATGAAAGCCCTCACAATTTCTTTGGCTCCAGTTCCTGAAAAGGACAAACCTCCTGTAGAACTTCCGCCGGAGCCCTTTCCCGGATTACCTGAAAAACCTGAACATACAATACCTCCTCCGGAATTTTTCCCTGCTCCGAATCACCCACAGATCCATCCTTCCCAAAAAGAAGAGAAGGGTATACGTGACAGGAATTTGTATTGGATCTGAGTTTCAGAATGAATGTCCTGTCAATAACTAAACCCATACTTCATACCAAGCTATCATGAAAGAAAACGAAACAAAGGATGCCGTGGAAACCGCTGTACATAAAAGTCCTCGCGTTACAGGCATGTTCAGCACACGTGAAAGCGCTGAAAAGGCCTATCAGGTACTGGAAGCAAAAGGTTACGGTAAAGAACATGTGCACGTCATCATGTCGGATGAAACACATAAGAAACTATTCAGTGCTTATAAGCACAGTGCCAATTTTGATACGCATTCACTTAAACCGGCCCCCAGCCTTGAAACCAAGGCGAAAGAGGGTGCGGAAACAGGTGCAGCAGTAGGTATTGGTCTTGGAGCTATGGTCGGTGCCATTGCTGCCATGGGAACCAGTATACTCATTCCCGGCCTGGGAATACTCATTGCAGGTTCTTTCCTCGCAGGTCTGGCTGGCGCCAGTGCCGGAGGGTTAACTGGAGGACTTGTTGGTGCTTTTATTGGTGCTGGGATTCCGGAAGAGCATGCGAAAGCCTACGAACACGGAATCAAGTCAGGGCATATTGTATTGGGGGTAAAACCTATGAATGAACAGGATGCCATTTACATAGAGCATGAGTGGAAAAAACATAAGGGCACTGAAATTCATAAGGCATAAAGCAGAATCGATTTACCGATAAACAGAACCCTATGGCTATTACTTACTACATGTTACAGATCCAACCCTGGTTGCTTTTTGTTATGCTCAGTGTGTTCGGAGCCCTCACTGCCGCCCTGGGTACTTTTCTGTTCAGGAGATATATACGGATCCGTGTACTGCGCTCGCATAATGAGGTTACCGGCTTCCTCTTTTTTGCCATTGCCAGCTTTTATGCATTGCTGCTCAGTTTTGTCGTATTTGTAGTGTGGGGGCAGTTGAATGAGACCCGGAATAATGTAAGCAAGGAAGGCAGTTCAGCTATGGGTTTATACAGGGATATCAAGTTTTATCCGGACACACTGGAATCCAAACAGCTTATGGCTGTATACCTTGATTTTGTTTACAATGTGGTGGATGAGGAATTCCCGGCTATGGAATGTATGAAACCTGCTCTCAAAACACCGGGAGCATTCAACAAAGTATTTTATAAAATGGAGCATCTCAACCCCAAGAACCCTTTCCAGATACAACTTGTAGCCGAAATGTTCAATCACTTGAATGAACTGGCCACTTACAGGGGCTTGCGTACTTCGGGTGAAACGGAAATACCTTCTCCCATCTGGTTGCCCATGATTCTGGGGGCCGTTATTACCCTCATCTGCGCCATGCTGCTTGACATCGAACACACTTCCATGCATCTGGTACTGAATTCACTGCTGGGTATGTTCATCGGCATGATTCTGTTTATCATCATACTGCTTGATCATCCCTATACGGGCAGTCTCGGAATTAAACCTACATCCTATAAACAGATATTCACTATGGAGCAATGGAACAATGAACATCCGGCTAAAAAAGTTCTCTAACCTTATCCACTCACAGCTATAAACTCAAATGAAATCAATATTAGGAATAGCATCAGTCTGCTTCGCAATACACTGTTTATGCTCCTGCCAAAGCAAGGAACAAAAATCCGACGATGCTTTTGAACAGGTAAAGGAGCAAAAGCGCGAAATTGTAGACAGTGTATTACAATCCAGGCAGACTTCTTCACAGGTCAAACCTGCTGAAATTGCAAAAAAACCGGATGTTGCAGATGCCTGGACACGTTTCCGTGGCGATATGGAAGGTAAGATACAGAGCAATGAAGCAAAAATCAAGGCCCTGAAAGGGTCTAAGGAAACGAGTACAAAAGCTTTCCGTCGTATAGTACGCCTGGAGAAGGCCAATAATGACTTTCGTAAACAGATGGATGATTATGCCAAAGATGAAAAGACAAGGCAGGAAAAATTCAGAGTTTCACTGGCTGCAGATGTTAAAGAAATAGAAGTCAGTTTGAAAGAAACAGAAACAATTACCTTGAAAAAGGGGTAATTTTGGATACACAATCAGCAATTCAAGTCCTTAATAATAGATTATTACATGCGTTACAATCCGGGTTCCGACCGATTCAATTGAAGTTTTCCTGATCCAGTTACCTTGTTTATCATATTCATAGGTGTAGGTACTTTTGTCATAAAGAGTTCCGTCATCCCTGTAACATTTCCACTCCAGGAGATTATCCTCTTCATCATATTTATACGTATGTTTCATTCTTGAATTTTCATCCCATCCTATCCTGTTTCCTTTTGTATCGTAAGTGAACAGATCTGTATTATTTAATGCTCCCTTCCCATCATACGTTTTAGCTTCAACACAATTTCCCATAGTATTAAATTCATAAACATATTTCGTCTTCAGGCTTCCGTCTTCATAATAAACATCGTATTCCGTCTCGTGCCCCTGACCATCATAGCTGAAAGTGTATTTACTGTCCAGGCTGCCGTCCGGCTTCATCCTTCTATCTTCCGTTATGTTGCCGTCCTTATCAGTGGTATAGACAGTATGGTATTCCAAACTATTCGCACCCCGATAATAATTCATTTCCGTTTTATGCCCTTTATCATCGTATACATGTACTTCCTTACAATAAATGCTATTCTCTTCATCCAAACAGCTGTTTTCAACCAGGTCAGCATTTTCATTAAATAACTTCACGTAGTTAAAAAAAGGGTTCTTGATTTCCGCTCCTTGAACTATCCTGCCAAGCGTATCCTTCGCTTCATAGGTTTGCTCTTTAATTTGCTTTATCTTCCCTTTATAACCATCCTTTTGGAGATCAGATTTTCGTTTACCTGTAGTTCCCGCAAATGACAGGAAGAAAATAATTGTGCTTAGTATCAGTTTCATACAAACAAATTAACGATAAATTTTCAAATTGTTTGCGTAGTCAATTAACTACACATATATTTGTAGTCAAATAACTACACAATGAATTTAAGACGAGACGTTTTTCAGGCTATGGCTGACCCGACAAGAAGGGCCATATTACTCTTGCTTGCATCTCAATCGATGACAGCGGGGGCTATAGCTTCCAATTTTGATACGGCAAGACCTACCGTTTCAAAACATTTGCAAATTCTCACCGAATGTGAACTGCTAAAACAAAAACCCGACGGAAGGGAAATGTATTATCATATTAACGCATCAAAGATGAAAGAGGTAGCTGATTTTATAGAGCCCTTCCGCAATATGTGGGAAGAGCGTTTCAGCCAACTGGAAAGTGTCATGAAAAAACACAAAAACAAATAACATGGAACCGAAAACAAAAATCAACGCACATGCCGGCAAACAGGAACTTGTGATTACAAGGGAATTTGATTTACCCGTTGAACAACTCTTTCAGGCCCACACAGAGCCCGAACTAATTGAGCAATGGATGAACACAAAAGTGCTGAAACAGGAGAACAAAAAGCACGGTAGCTGGCAGTTTGAAACCCGTGACCCAAAAGGAAATATAGTGTTTAAGGCGAACGGAACGATTCATGAGTTTATTCCCAACCGGAAAATCACACGCACATTTGAAATGGAGAATGCTTTTTTTGGTGTGCAGCTGGAGTTATTGACATTTGAAAAAATCACCGAAGATGCCAGCAAACTGACTATTCAAAGCATTTATGAATCCGTTGCCCTCAGAGATCAAATCCTGAAACTGCCTTTTGCCTATGGTCTTAATATGGCTCATGACAAACTGGAAACTATCCTCCACGAATTAAAAAAATAAACGATGAGCAAACGAAACAAAATTATCTATTGGGTCGCAACAGTATGGCTGTCACTGGGAATGACCGCCACCGGAATTGGTCAACTCATCAAAATGAAGGAAGGTGCCGGAGGACTGGATAGTATGACTCATCTGGGCTATCCCATCTATATACTTCTGTTCCTCGCTATTTGTAAGTTTCTGGGGGTCATAACCCTGCTCATACCAAAGTTTCCTTTACTCAAAGAATGGGCTTATGCTGGTTTTACCTTCCTCGTCATCGGTGCACTTTATTCTCACATAGCCAATGGGGACGAAACCAAAGAACTTTTTGGGCCAGCACTGCTATTGATCCTGATTGCTTGTTCACGGTATTTCAGACCTGAAGCCAGGAAAATTGTTTTTTAAAAACGGTAAAAGGCCTTTGTTATGTTCCTGGCAGCAGGTTACAAAATGTCTTTACGAACTTGTATGCCACCTTTTAATCGGAATATGCCAAACCAGGCTGTACAAGGTTCCTTCTGAGAAAGGATAATATTTGGAAGTACGGAAATCAAATGAAAAGGAAAAAGTACCTACTTCCAGTCCGACATAAAAATTACGCCCGGTACGGGAATGGTAGACATCAGGAGAAGATGTATAATACGAACTCAATGGCTTAACGGTAGGAGTATTTCCAAAGGCATAAACAGGCTGGAATGTTGACAGGGTAAAGCGCTCACCCAGCAGGATTCTGAAAAAGCTGCAATCGCGGAATGGAGCAAAATGAGAAACCACCCTTTCTTTACCCTTATCCTTTGTTCTTCTAAAACTATTCCCTCTGAAACAACTCCGGATTACATTTTTCACATCCACAGCTATCAAGCCTGAAAATTCCTCTCCCTTATAAAGGCTTCTGCTGTATATGAAATCATTTGGTGAATCCATGCCGATATTTCCGACAGAAAGAGTAAGATCGGAAGCAATCATCCCCCTCCTGAGCGCTAGCCCAACATTGGTCATAAAAGTCAATCCTTTAGCCTCCGTCGGGCGCTGAACAGATACTCCTATCGTCGGACCGAAATAAGATGACTCGATTTTATTATAAACGGCATACCAGGAATCGCTGGTTACCCAGTGACCTCCTGAATATTTGGTGTATCTATCATACTGTACATATCCGTTATGCAAATCTGTTCTGGTCGTATACTCCGTTATTTTTCCGGTATAGCCTGAAGAGACGTAATGATTTTCCCCAATCTGCACCTTATGCGGATGCAGCATTCCGGCAAGGGAATGTAACTGAAGGCTTAAAGAAGGATAAATGAGAAGTCCCTTCATCCCGACAATACCGGTTACTTCTCCCGGAGCCAGGCCTTGCTGAAGAATCTGATAGTCTGTCGTTTTATTGAAAAATGCGTTATAGGAAATATTTAAACCGGCATTGATGGATATATAGGGAAAATGCAGTTCTACTCCCGGCACGAGGCTGTATGAAAACGAGTGATTAAATTCCCCCCCATAGGAACGGTTTGCTGTCATCTCCCCAAAATTTACATCGAGAACAGGGTTGAGCAGGGTGAAACGGTTTTTAGGATCGGTAATCGCCAGCCTGAAAAAAGGTATATGAAAGCCAAGCCCGAAACTCTCACCATAGGCTGCATAATTCATCTTCTTCATTGCAGGAGTCACATACATATACTGGGGATTAAGTGTTGCCGGATACTCCAGACTGCCGGAATAATAGTACAGATGGAAATGTGAACCCCGGTAATTAATGCCTGTCCATGAACTGCCTTTCACTCCGTTGTTGAAAACCGGAAGCATGGTGCCGATACCGAGAGAGGATTCAGGATACTGATCCTTTTTCCTAGCACGCAGTGAATCTTTCTGACCCGCCAGAGTTCCGGTAAACAAAATAAGTAATATGCCGACTAAAAGTAAGGAGTGTTTCATAAGTTTGCAGCTATTACAAATATACATTATTATCGAAATAGCCTCCGGATCAAGCCAGCACCATTACAAAGTGCGGCATTTTGCATCGTATATTGAAAAAGGTTTATATTTGATTTAACCAACATCAAATACCTCCCTCATGCCCTTCAAATTTATCCTGACCCTGCTTTGTTCAGTGTTCCTGCTTTCAGCCCGGCCGGCAGGTGAAACGATTACCTGGTCGGAGACAAGGCCACTGGCATGGAACGATTTCGGAGGAAAGGCTATTGCAGGAAGTCCCAATGCAGCTTTGTCATCAGTCAGTATCCTGCCCCATGCCGAAGCAGTTGGAAGTCAACTCGAATTTGATGTAAACACAGTGTTCACCCCATCTCTGTCCTGGGTTCGCAGCGATAAAAAAACCGGTTACCTGCTTAAACATGAACAGGGTCACTTTGATATAGGGGAATTGTTTGCGCGTAAAATGAGAAAAGCCCTTTCGGAAAAGAGCTTTATTCAAAAAACTTTTGTTGCCGAATACAAAGCCATCACGAACCGCTTCAACACGGAATTTCTGAAATATACTGCCGACTACGATACAGAAACCCATCACAGTCTTATTAATGAGAAGCAGGAAGAATGGGATTTGAAGATAGCACAAGGTATTAAGGAGTTGGAGGCTAACAAAGCCAGCCATTTCTCAGCCGTATTGAAACAACATTGATTCAGCTTACGCATATAACAGGACTATCCATATATTTATTCCTAAACCCATCTTCTTAGCATGCTTAAAGTATTAATCTCCCCAGCCCCTGGTTTCAAGCTTCCCATCATCGTACTGTCTCTTTTAGGATTACTTTGTGGTTGTTCAGGTAGCGGTACTAAAGATTCAAAAAAGTCAGGAGACCGTGATTCTTCTGAAGTCAGAACGAATGAAGAAAAAGGAAGTGCTTTGATACCGGGGTTGAGTAAACCGTTCAAGGAGTTCACTGTATCAGGAGATGACAGTACTTCAGTGGTATATGAAACGGGAACGGAAATCAAGGTTCCTGCCAATGCCTTTCTGGATAAGGAAGGAAAGGTTGTAAAAGGTGCTGTACAACTGTTCTACAGGGAATGGCATTCTCCGGTGGAAATCATGCTGTCAGGTATACCCATGAATTATGATTCAGCCGGAAACGGGATGAGTTTTGAAACAGCGGGAATGTGTGAAATAAAGGCCACTCAGAACAATAAGCCTCTCTTTGTAAATCCTCAGAATAAAATATCAATTGCAATGGTCAGCACATCAGCCGACCCTAAATTTAACCGCTATGTGCTGGATACCGCACAGCGTAAATGGAAATATGAAGATAAAAATTTTGCCGTCAAACAAACGATAGAAGATGAATTCACCACCCTGCCCAAGGCTCCTGAGGAACCTAAAGTAGCTAAAGAATCATCCTTTCAGATTGAAGATGTAGGTGGAAAACAACCTGAGCTGGCCGAATATAAGAATGTATACTTTGAGCCCGTAAATCAGCAAGCTGTTTACAACCGGAGTGCTACAAGTATCAGTGTTAAGGGAGGCAGGCTTGCGGGAACCTATAAGGTAACCGTTAAAGTGGAATATATGGGAAAGGTTTTGAGTGAGGAATCGTTCGAATGCTACCTGGCTTTCAAAAAGGGGGAAGATTATGATAATGCCCTCAGCATCTACAAGAAAAAATACGGTGGTCTGCTAAAGCGCAGACAGGCAAGGAGGGAATTAATAGCGGAAAAATGGAATGCTTATGCAAATGCCCTCAAAGCATACAATACCGCTATGCAAAAATTCTATTGGGCCCGTATGTCGCCTGAGCAAAGGATTCAAAATGTTTTCAGCATCAACCAATTTGCCACTTTCAACTGTGATCATCCGGTTATTTTTCCCAAAGGGGCCGTAGTCCAGGCAGATTTTATGGACAGGGATGGAAAAAAGATAGACATGACAAGTGCTTATTTACTTGAAAAGGGGACTCCTGTTCTTTTCCAGTTCTATGATCTGAAGATGATACATTTCAATCCGGCAAGCAACAATGTTTTGTGCGGCATTACCTCTGACAGGAAACTGGCCTACTTCAGTGCCGCTGATTTCAAACAGGTAAAGGTAACAGGGGGATTGTATCATTTCCGCATGAACATCAGTTCAGACCTGAAAAGCAGGGAAGATATAGAAAGCTTGCTTATTAATTAGACGGATGTTAAAGAAGAACAAAGATTACTCCACCACCAGCCTGGCAAGGAGGGTATCGTCCTTATTTGTTAAGCTTAGCAAATAAACACCTTTTGCAAAACCTCCAGTCTGAAGCTTGAGTAAATTCCTGCCTGGGTCTCCATGACCCTGCTCCTGAAAAATTTCTCTTCCGAACATATCGAAAAGGCGAACGGTATAAGCACCGCCTTGCTTATTGATAAATTCAATATTGGTAAGTCCTCCTGTGGGGTTGGGAAATACACTTAGTGCTGCCTCTGTTTGCTGCTGCTCCGCTATCCCTGTTGCACATGGTACATAAGTCCACATCACCGCATCCGATGCCACTCCGTTGGCTGTAACCTGCATGGCATAAGTTCCTCCGGGCATATAAGCAGGTACCATGAATTGAACCGTATCTGCCAGGGTGCCGGTTTGCACTCCTGTCCGGTTCCAGTTAAAGGTACGGGCATAATAAACGTTTGTGCCTTTAGTAAACCGAATGATAGGGTAATTGGTCGCAGTCTGCCAGTCATCCCCATAGGAAGAGCCTTCACAGATTCCGTTAAAGAGGGTTCCAGTCAGCGTATAGCGACAATTCGATCCGGATAAAACTCCGATCGTTGGCTTGGCTGATAACAAAGGAGTGCCCGGGCTTTTGTAAATATAATAATGTGTATCGCCCATATAGGACAGCATCACAGTGCCATCGGGCAGATTAAGCAGATTGAATTGATAACAGGTTGCATTGATACTGGGTCCACCACCGGGGGCAGTAAGCATTGTGAACTGATTGCTCCGGTAATCAAATTCAAGGAAAAAGGTAGGGGTCAGAAAAACAGAGGTGTCGCTGGAGGGCTTTGGTGAAGCCACAAGTAATATATTTCCGTTGGGCAGCATTGCCGCAGCGGCATCAGCTGTTCCCAAACCACCGGGTAAATCAGGACCTGCAGTCCAGGTGCCGGGAGCAATGGTTCCGGAAGGAGTGTAATAAGCCGTATGTCCGCTGGCGCCGAAAAATATTGCCTTTCCATTGGGCAGAAGCATACCTGTTCCTATTTCACTGTGCTTCCAGAGCGAGTCTGGCAGAAAGGCATCCTGCACCCATTGGTTTGTGGCTGGTATATAGCGTTCGGAACGGTAATTGACGGTGATGATAGGGTTCTGTACATAAAGGATGCTGTGATCAGGCAGTTTGACAAATGCAGCTTCATCAGGACTGCCGTGACTGGCAGGAGCAGGCAGATAGGAATTGCTCAGCGGGTCGAAAAGAATATTTGAATTCAACGCAGGAGAAACGATCACAGCCTGTAACACCTTCCCATCCGGAAGCATCGCTGAGTTGGCATCGTATAAGGTATCACCACCCGGAACCGGAACTGGTGTCCAGGTATCTGCCACCGGATCATACGTTTCTGCTTTGTTAAGCCCTCTGCCATATTCCCCACCTGCCACATACAGTCTGCCGTCCTTCAGCATCTGCGAGGAGAAATAAAGACGTGTACTGTTCATCGGGGCTATATGACTCCAGGTTCCGTTTACATAACTTCCTGTCGAATCGGGCGTAAGCCTGTTCCAGATGTCTCCTACACTTCCGTAAAGACCGCTTGATGCGGTGAAGGTTTTGGCAACTACAGTTCCGTCAGAAAGCAGGAGCATTCCTCCTCCTGCGGTATCAACCGGCATAGTGTTAAGGGCCATCCAGGTTCCCTGGGCATGAATGGCTGAACTGCCTAACAGGATAAGCATGGAGAAAAATAGAATGCAGTGTTTTTTCATGGGCTTCATTCAAAGTTAGTTTATTTTTTATGGAAACAATGAAGTTCCTGCCCTATAAGCATATACACGTTCATCCACTAAACTTATCCTCATGAGCACAGACCCTAGAATATCCCTGGAATTTTCCTGTCCCGCCAAATGGCAAAACATGACAACCGTTAAAGATGGACGCTTTTGCGGGGAATGCAGCAAGACCGTCATTGATTTTTCCGATAAGACCCTGGATGAAATAAAGGACTATATAGCTCACGCCGTATCTGTTTGCGGGCATTACCAAGCGAGGCATACAACAGAATCAGAGAGCAAGTGGTTTACATTTCTTAATTCCATTGAAACTAATTTTTCCAGAATACGCTTACAAAGAACTTCCATGTTCTTCATCACAATTCTGCTTTTTATTTCCGGGTGCAGAGTCCGGCATACGACCGGGGCTTATGCTTATTATTCCATGAAGAAGAAGGATGCTATTCCGAAGGAACAGAATCAGAAAGTTCAGGCAACAGCCGAAAAGTGGCACTCAACAAAAGGTATTTGACCGGGCAAAGATGCGTTGCACGATACTCCGAAAAGCTTTAACTTTCTGGCATCATTCAAATACCTTTCATTTGGTTATCAAAAGCTGTTTAAGAAATTTTGCCCTCCTTCTTCTGCCCATGCTCTTGCAGCAATGTACGGGTGTATATGTTTATAATACAACTCAGACACCAAATCTCAGTTCCAAACACCAGCAACAGGGTAGTCTTTATGTAGGCGCTGATCATGAAGAAGCACAGGCGGCCTGGTCGCCCAAAGAACATTTGGGCATCATGGTAAACTCCTACCTCTGCTCCCCTTTTTTTTCAGATGGGCATAATTATAATTCTTGGGGCACCGTGCAGGGAGAAGCAGCTGTCGGTTATTACCGCTGTTTCAAAAAAGACACCTTGATTCATTGTCCATTGTTTTTTGATGTGTATGGAGGAGGAGGTCTGGGTCAGCGTATGTATGACGGAATTCTGGGATCCAACGGTTTCTCAGGCAGCTACAGCGGATACAATCTGTTTCTCACAAATGAAAAAGCCTTCTTGCAGAGTTCTGTTTTTTATAATAAGAAAAGACTCGAGCTGGCCTTCACCTATCAATTTGCGACTTATTTCATCAACGCTTTTAATCTTTCACAAACCAGTTTAGATTCCCGTATGCTCCCCACCCCTTATTTAATTTCATCGTTTCACAATGATTATTTTACCAATCTGAATATCGCTTTTACAGTAAAAGAGCATTGGAATCATATCACCTTTATAGAACAAATGGCATTCAACAAAGCCCTTAATTATCCTCAAGCCTGGACTGTAGATCCGAATACCGGCACATACCCTTTACCGTGGGATTCCCGTTTTATTGCAATTAATCTGGGGATTCAATTTTCTCTTTAAAACATTTTTATGTATCCTTACTTATATATGAAAGTCATCACGTTCCTGTTTATTTTTTGTTGCAGTTTGTCCTGTTTTGCCCAACAGGATATACCCATGGAGAACAAACTTGATTTTACCCGCTTCCAGCCTCATCAACTTATACAAAGTGAGGAAGTGACTGTAGGCGACTGGCTTGGCTATGTCACATCCGTTTCTGTCATCAAGCCATTAATCATGAATCCGGAATTAAAAGAGCTGACCGACGAGAACTGGGCTTATCTGAAATCATTCAAATATCCTAAAGAACTCATGCCCGATTCGGCTATTCTAAACAATCTTCCCTGGAAAAATATTCTTTCCGGATCCGGATCTTATGAAACGCTTACCGCCGATTATTCCTCCTCCCACATGCCATTTCCGGTTAATGAATCATACTACCATATTAAAATAAAGAGAAAATTTCTTTGGGAATATCTGGATATGCCGATTACGGGGATTACTTATGAGCAGGCCCTTGGTTATTGCAAATGGAAAACCGTTATAGACAGTATTAACTGTCATGGAGGGCGTACAGCACATTACCGCTACCGACTGCCCGATCCGGAAACGTATACCTTCCTGAATGAGAACAGGGATTCTGTCGGAAAAAAATGCCGGGTTACGTTCAACTACAAAAACCAGCCTTATCACAAAATCAGGCAAGGCAAGAAACACGGGCCCCCTGTTGATTCTATTGCCATGCCCGGTTATACTATAGTGAGCACCTATCACTTCTATTGGGACAAGAACCACCTGTCCAGTATCCAGGGGAATGCCGCTGAAATGACCAGCACCAAAGGCATTGCCATGGGTGGGAGTTATGTTCAGTACGCCAAAGACTGCTCCCAAACTTCCAGACAGCTCTATACCAAACCCGAGCCCTGGCTTGGTTTCCGGTGTATGACCGATGATAAGCTAACCGATACCTGTGCTGTATTCAAGCATTTCTCTCCACGGTCATTTGGTTTGGTGCTTGGTATACAAGGATATAAGAACGGTTATGCCGAAGCTGGGATTGGCAATAACCTCATTGAGCAACGGTATAATAATGAAGGGTCTGGGTTCTTTGGTTGGTCACTTACCGGGAAACAATACTTCAACAGTGCCTGCAAGGGTGTAAATGCTGATGTATGGCTTGGTTATATGATTTCTTTCGGGATTAATTACAACTACACCTTTGATAGTAACCTTTCTAACCACGGTGTTAAGCCCTATGTTGGGTTCTTCTGGAAGAACGTTACCTTAACCTATGGATACAATATCCATGGCAAAACCAATATAAAGGAAGTCAATGACGGGGAATTTATGCTGCGTTATTATCTTCCCGTGCTTAAAAGAAAAGCTCAATAGTATTCTTATACCATTCCCTTAACCACACCTCGTACTCACCCCAATAAGTCTCATCCTCTCTTTTAAATGCTGAATAAATGCATTTAAATTCATACAAAATTCATAAGAGCACCGCGTGTTTTTTATTTTGGGATTACATTCACAGTCTCCCTATAATTCCACTATATTTGTTTACAACACTAAATCCAAAACCTATGAAAACAATCAGACTAACACTGGGCGTAATGCTCCTGGCTCTTCTTGCATCGTGCGGTAAACAGGGACCTGCCGGACCTGCCGGAACACCCGGAATTAACGGAACAAACGGTGCAGCCAACATCAATAACGGAAGCATCACCGTCAATGCCGGAACCTGGAACAACTCGAGTGCCAACTACTGGAATTACGGGGTGAATGATCCGGCTATTGTGGATATGAATGTAGATGTGGTTATGGCTTATGTATATTACGGATCCGATTATTTCGCCCTGCCCAGCGCTTCTTTACTTGCTGCCGGCGACAATATGAATTTCGCCTACCACAACGGTCTGGTATCCCTGATTTACAACTATTCCACCGCACCATCGGTGAATCTGCAGTTTAAGATTGTGGTTATTCCTCCTGCTATCATAAAGAATAATCCAGGCCTGAATCTGAGAAATTATCATGCAGTTCAGAAAGCTTTAAGCGCCCGTTAAGAATTAGATAAAGAACAAAAAGAAGCCCCGACGATACCGTCGGGGCTTCTTTTATTATACATCCCTTAGTGCGGGGTGAGTGGCGTCGGTTGTCCTTTTTTAGGAGGAGGCGCCTGATTATTTTTTTGCTTATTCGGTCCGCTATTCTTCGGTGGTGCCGGAGGAGGTGGAGGAGGTGGGTTATTCCTCACTTCACGTGATGGAGGTGGCGGAGGAGGAGGATTGTTCCTGATCTCATGGGAAGGAGGTGGTGGTGGAGCGCTCTCATTCCTATTATTTCCGTTATTTCCGTTCAGTTCATTATTCCTGTGTTCATTCCCCGGATGCGGAGGAGGAGGAGGTGGTGGTGTCTGATTCAGATTTGTCGGCTGGTGATTCCCGTTATTACCATTGTTAATGTTATTGCCACCGGTATGGTTGGCAGGTACATAATTCGGGTGAATCGGGTTGGGGGTAACTGCTACGGGAGCTCCCTTAACTTTGTCATAGGAATAACCATTCGGGAACAAGGGAGCCTGACTGTTTTCATTATACCCCCTGCGCTGTATACTCGGGTTATTATTCGGTGTTCCGTTGTTTCCGTAATTATTCTGGTTATTGTTATTATAACCGTTGTTGCTGCCCACGGCATTATTGACAGCACCTCCGCCTCCATTATTAGGGGGTTGATTATTACCGCCTACAGCATTGTTAACGGCACCTCCGCCCCCATTATTGGGAGTACCGTTTCCGGCACCTGACAGCGTATTATTGTTGCCATTATAACCGTTATTGTTTCCGTTGCCGGAGCCGGTAAGCTGCATGGTACCGTTTCCTGTACCAGTGTTCTGCTGGGTGTTATTGTATCCATGGTTATAATTACCACGGGGGTAATTACGCTCATACATATCATGATGCATCCAGGGGTCATTGGTATTGGAGTTAAGCACCACGACATACCCGTTATACATATTATAACTGCTGTACATAGGGGGCTGGTACATGGTATGTACCCACATTCCGTTCTCCATATAGATATACTGCTGTGCATAAACATCATAATAGCACTGCATATCAGGCATATAGTAATACCTGACGGTTGACGGGTTTTCATAATAAGGAGCCCATCCCGGAGGACCCTGGTAATAATAAACAGGTGCCGGAGGTGGTGGTGGTGGTGGATTATAGGCCGTGGTTCTCGGTCCCCAACAGCAGGACGAGAGAAATGCAAATGACGCAATGCAGCTAAGCAGTACGAATTGCCGGAGTGTAGAAGTCAGTTTCATCAGGGGGTTTAGGTTGGGGATACATTCACTATGAAAGCGTATCCACTATGAATATAGGCAAATATATTGACAATTAATGAACTAAACATGAATTTCATCTTCCCTAACCCGGGTTTAGACTGATTTCGAGGTATACAAAACCAAAGCCACTATCTTTGTATCACCGGGTTATTTCCGGATCTTAACATGCAGAGAACCATACGCATCCGTCAATACCTTCCTTATAGTCCTGCTATTGTCTGGAAGGCCCTGAGTGATGCAGAAACCCTCGGAAAATGGTTTATGCCGGGCGATATCAAACCTGTTTCCGCGCATGTATTTACCTTCCGTAAACCCCCTCAGAAAGGCTGGGATGGTATAACCTATTGCCAGATTCTAAGACTCGAACCTTTCAAAACCCTTTCATACTCTTATAAGGGAAGAGCCAGTGCCGAAAAGACCCTGGCCTGTGCCGATATTAAATCGGATCTGGCTGATTCTGCAGCCAAAGGTATATTTACTGAACTCGATACGGTCTTAAAATTCAAACTGGAAGAACAGGACTCCGGAACTCTTTTAACCTTGGAACATACAGGATTTAAAGGATTGAAATTATACATAGTGAGCCTTGTAATGGGAAAGGGATGGAAAAAACTCATTCGGGAGAAACTACCCCGGGTATTGAATGAATTCAATCCTCCTGCCTGACATACCCCGGGAATTCTTTTTGTTTCCAAAGTGGTTTACCAAATCCTTCGCCTACTATTTATACTTAAATAATTGCAGATGATGCAGGGAATGGAAGGCAATGCAGAAATAGTGACGGAAGATTTAAGTCTGCTGGACAGAGTATTTTATCAGTTCAGATCCGTAGTTAAAACTAGAATCTAATCCAGATCCTTGACATCCTCAATACTCCAGATTCCTTTCTTATATTCCAGGGTGTATTTCATCCTTAGGCCGGAAGGTAAGGTCAGTTCAACACTCGCGGTTTTATCGGCAACTGTTACCAGACCCGGTTGCGCATTTTCAAGCTTCGTGAGATTTTCTTCATACTCACGTGAAATCATGGTCATGGCATAACTGAATTCATCTGACATGCTGGAATGAAAATGCTCATCACAGTCATGGAAATAAGTCCGGAGTTTCTCAATATATTTATCCGTAAAGAACGAACTCTTTTTCATTGCAAGGAGGAATTGATCCGTTTGCTCAAAATTGACGGAATAGGAAACTTCTACTGACTCTTCTGAATAACACCGGTTCACAAAAACGAACTTATTTACATCCTTTAAATGTTTACGATGCCAGCGCAGGAAATCAAACACAGTGTTGACAGGTGCTTTGATTACTTCAAGGGGCTCCTGGGTAGATATACCACCAGATTTATGGCCTGCCAGGCAAGCATACAGTAACACTGATGTCAGCAAAGCCGGCAGAAAAATGCAACGGAGTTTTATAAAAAGCAGTGAGCCCATAAATCTCAATTCCTCTCGCATCATGTTATCCCGGGGAAAGAGGGATTAATCTGAATACAAAGTTAGAAAGAGTGTTTCAGGCGGTACGATGTTGTACATTTAAATTTGCGATTACCTGCTACCAATCATACAATTCACAAATTCCTGAAAGAAGCATCAATCATTAAAGTGTAAAAAGAACAGGTAATAAATTGACAGAATACAGATTGTTACGATTGTTATGAAATTATATGATTTTAACCTGCATGCAAAAATCCTCTGCGATTAATTATAAATTTTAAACTCCAAACGCTAAACACTTAAATTAACGTCCTTAAGTATTTAACATTTAGCGTTCAATATTAAAATTTATTTTTTCTTTAACTTGTCTTCCTGTAATTCCAGATCGCCCATCCGTTCAGGATAACCCCCATTCCAAACACCACTCCTACATGGTAAAGGATATGCCTCAGCTCGCTTCCTTTGAGTACAATCATACGCATGACTTCTATAAAGTAACTTATGGGTATCACTTTAGTTATTACCTGTGCCCAACCCGGCATACTTTCAATAGGGGTGAATAATCCTCCCATAAGATTAAAAATCATGACGAATAAAAACATGAGTGAGTTGGCCTGCTGCTGCGTTTCGGAATAGGTGGAGATGAGCAGCCCGAATCCCAGCAAGGCAAAAAGGTAAACTCCCAGGAAGCCATACAGAAGAGGGATGCTGCCCATGGGAATTATTCCGTAAACGAAACGGGCAATGAGCAATCCTACAGTGAAAATGATATTGCCAATGATCCAGAAGGGAATGAGCTTACCCAGGATAAACATGGATTTGCTAACAGGGGTTACATTAATCTGCTCTATAGTGCCTACTTCTTTTTCCCTCACAATATTCAATGCAGACATATTGGATGCGACCAGGGTCACAAGAAATACCAATATACCGGGAACCATAAATATATAATACGTAAGCAAGGGGTTGTACCAGAATGCCGGAACGATTTCAATAACAGGTTGTCCGTTTATACGAGCAGGCTGAACCCATTCGGCACGGATCTGTGAATTGAAATCCTGAAGGATATTACCCAGATAATTATTCCCAACTCCGGCTTTTACTCCATTGATGGCATTCACAGCCACTGCCACCTTCTGGTTTCCCTCCCGGATCAGATTGTCTTCAAATCCGTTCGGAATCGTAAGGACAATATCGGCTTTGTCTTCTTCAATGAGTTTATAAGCTCCCGCCGTAGAAGCAGGTGATCCGGCTGACCGGAAATAACCGGAAGCCAGGATCTTTTCACTCAGCTTTCGGGAATAAGAGGAATGATCCAGATCTACAACAGATATGTTGATATTTCGAATTGTATAATTGGCCGCCTGGGGCAGAATGAGAAGCTGGATGACAGGCGCCACAAACATCATGGGCAGCAGGGCCTTGTTCCGGAAAATCTGGCGGAACTCCTTTTGAAGCAAAAATCTAAGGGTTCTCATTGCAGACGGATTTTAAAATTTCTCAGACTAACGAACAGGAAGAAAACTGTCATGCCGGCAAGGATCAGGGTCTCCTTCCATATATATGAAAAACCAAGACCTTTGAGCATTATATTCTTGACAATGATATAATACCATTTGGCCGGAACAATATTGGAAATGATTTGCAGGGGCTTAGGCATATTTTCAATCGGAAACATATATCCGCTCAGCAGGATTGTAGGCAGCATCATTCCCATCATGGATAAGAACATGGCACTCTGCTGTGATTCAGTTACGGTTGAAATAAGGAGGCCGAGTGAAAGTGCGGCAATAATAAGCAATGTGCTTTCTGCAAATAATAAAGGAATGCTTCCAAGAATCGGAAGATCGAGGGCATACACACTGAGCAGTAAGATAGCAACCAGGTTTATCATTGACAGGAGTAAATAAGGAACAGCTTTGGCCAGGATTACAAAGATGGGCTTGAAGGGAGAAACGAGCAGGATCTCCATTGTTCCCAGCTCTTTCTCTTTGACGATACTGATCGAAGTCATCATCACACATACGAGGAGTAATACCAGGGCCATAACACCGGGAACAAAATTCGGAGCTCCTTTCAGATCCGGATTATAGAGCATTCTTACTTCAGGAATGATGGTATACGGAACAGGAGCCTGACCTTTGAGGGATGCCTGATAATCATTGACAATAGCAGTAACATAACCAACAAGCGTAGTAGCTGTATTCGGATCGGATGCATCGGCCACAACCTGTATCTGAGCCTTGTTGAAATGCATCAGATCATTGTAAAAATTATCGGGGAAGATAACCACCAGCTTGGTCTTTCCCTGCTTAAATGCCTCTTCGGTCTTTCGGGCATCAAAGACCATTTTGTTTACATGAAAGAAACTGCTTCCCTCCATCTTACGGATGATTTGCTCAGAGGCTATATCCCGCGCATTATCCACAACAGCTATGTCTGCATTCTTGATTTCATTGGTAAGTGCGAAACCGAAGAGAACAATCTGAATAATCGGCAAGCCGAACAGCATGAGCAATGTCTTCCTGTCCCTGAACACATGGGCGAACTCTTTCTTGACAAATGTGCTGAACTGTTTCATGATCCGTTTAATTAATCCGCCTGGCGTGTCGCTTTCCGGGCCAGCTGGTAAAACACTTCATCCATATTTTTAGCCGAGTAGGTCTTCCGAAGCCCTGCAGGGGAATCAAGGGCTTCTATCCTTCCATCTACCATAATCGATACCCGGTTACAATATTCTGCCTCATCAAGGTAGTGGGTTGTTACAAAAACGGTGATACCCCTGTCGGAAGCGTCGTAAATCATATCCCAGAATTGTTTGCGGGTAACCGGATCCACTCCTCCGGTAGGCTCATCCAGAAACACAATTTTAGGATCGTGAAAAAGAGCCACTGAAAGAGAGATCTTTTGCTTCCATCCCAATGGCAAACTTCCTACCAGCTGCTTCATCTCATTTTTCAAACCCAGCTGATCAGCGAGCTGGGCTGTTTTATCTTTAATTGCTTTATCGCTTAAGCCGTAAATACCGGCATAGAATTGTATGTTTTCACTTACAGTAAGATCTTCATAGAGGGAAAACTTCTGGCTCATATAGCCGATATTCTTTTTGATCTCTTCCGGTTTGCGGTATACATCAAGTCCGGCAACAGTGGCAACACCAGAGGTAGGTATTGACAAACCGCAGAACATTCGCATGGCCGTTGTTTTTCCCGCTCCGTTGGCACCAAGGAAACCGAAGATCTCTCCTTTGTAAACCTCAAAGGAGATTGCATCCACGGCCACAAAATCGCCGAAGCGTTTGCTGAGTTTATCGGCATGTATGAGCACTTCCTTCATGCTGGTTATTTTAATAATCGTATAAAGCAATCTTCGACTGTCGGAATGGTTTCTTTCATTTCCACATTCTCATGTCCTTTCTGAGCCAGGTATTCCAATAAATTCTTTGCACTGTCTGTATCCTGACTCTTAAAAAGGAAATGCACATATTCACCGGCAGAGTAACTGTCGGCCTTTTCAGAGAAAGCATTTAGGTCTTTCAGCAATTTGTACGGTGCTTCGGCCTTGATGGCGTACAGGGTACCGGAGTAATTGCTGATTACATTGCCGGGAGTGTCCACAGAAAGCAGCTTGCCGCCCTGGATGAGTCCTATACGGTCGCATAAGGTGGCTTCATCCATGTAGGAGGTAGATACCAATACCGTGATGCCTTCCTTTTGCAAACGCTTCAGCATTTCCCAGAATTCCTTCCTCGACATCACGTCCACGCCTGTAGTAGGTTCATCGAGGAACAATACTTCCGGTTTATGAATCAAGGCACAGCACAAGGCCAGTTTCTGTTTCATTCCTCCCGAAAGTTTACCTGCACGCCTGTCCTTGAAAGGCTCCAGTTGCACATAAATTTCCTTAATCAGATGATAATTCTCGGCAATGGTAGTATTGAATACGGTTGCAAAAAAGCGCAGGTTCTCTTCGACAGTAAGATCCTGATAGAGTGAAAAGCGTCCGGGCATATATCCTACAATGCCACGTATGGCTTTGTAATCCTTTACCACATCATAACCAGCCACAGTGGCTGAACCTTTATCGGCCAGTAAGAGAGTGGTCAGGATACGGAACAGGCTTGTCTTGCCGGCCCCGTCAGGACCTATAAGACCGAACATTTCCCCTTTCTCCACATGAAAAGACACGTCATCCACAGCCAGAATTTTTCCTTTGCTATAGGTCTTGACGATATTTTGAATACGGAGGGCTTCCATGCTTACTGTAATTTGATCTGTCCGTACATACCTATTTTTAAAAATCCGTCGTTCGGCACTCTTACCTTGATGGCATAAACGAGATCGGCCCGCTCTTCCTTTGTAGGAATGGTTTTGGGAGTGAATTCCGATTTATCCGAAACCCAGTAAATAATGCCGTTATAGTTTCTGTATTTCTTAGCACCGTCATCTGTTTGTACTGTCACTCTCTGACCCAGTTTGATTTGTGAAATCTGTGTTCCGGTAATATAAACACGGAGGATGAGTGTATCTGTTTCAGCAATCTTATACAAGGCCTTACCGGGGTTAGCTACTTCATGAGCCTGTGCGTATTTACTCAGCACGGTTCCATGGACAGGATTGACGACTTTACATTTTTTGAGCTGATCATTCAGCTGGTCTATCTGACGTTGCAAGGGTGTTGTTTCCAGGTTCAGGGTGTGGCTTGTAATTCCCAAAGAAGAACGCTGAGCTTCGATCTGCTTTTTCAAAGTTTCAACCTGAGATGTCATATCATCCAGTTGCTGCTGGGTTGCTGCTTTTGCTTTGAACAGGTTGGCTGTACGCTGCTGGTTTTTCTCCGCTTCGGCAAGCTGGGTCTGCAAGGCAGCTACCTGTACAGGGATATCCGGTTGCTGGCCAAGTGTAGAACTGATTTGTGCCTGTAACTGCATTTTACGAAGGTAGAGCTGCATACTGTCGACATACCCTACCAGTTGTCCGGGTTTGAGTGTCTGTCCTTCTTCCACATCAAACTGCATCAGCGTTCCGGCAGCTTCTGTTGAGATAATGGTTTCGACTGACTCAAAAGATCCGCTTGCATCCGAATCGGAAGCGGAACGGTTACAGGAGGTGAACAGTGCTGCGGAAGCAAGGGCAAGGAAAGAAAGCGTCTTCATGTTTTTCGGTTTAATATTAATTGCCTGAAATATTCTGGTAATTGTATTGGGCCAGAAGCAGCTGCACCTGATGCAGGAGCCTGTTTTGTTTGGCCTGATCTTCTTTATCGAGCTGAATGATATAATCGTTTACTGTCAGTACTCCGTTTTCCATCCGGGCTCTGTCGGCATTAGTTACAGAAGTCCGCTTGACAATTATCTCATCATCCTTGCCAAGCATTTCCTTGAGTTTCTGTATATCCTCCTGCTGCTGGGTCATTGCTATGCGGGTATTGAACAGAAAGGTTTCTTTCTGAATATCTTCCGCCTGTCTGTTCACTACCAACAAGCGTCGCTGATCTTTAAGTGTATAAAGATTGCCCAGGGCCCAGCTGAAGCGTATCCCTCCTATATAGTAAGAATCGAAGTTATTATCAAATGGGTTCAGCCCCGGTCTTCCATAACCTTCCTGGAAGAATGCTGACAGACGTGGACGGTTGGAAGCATTCAGCATTTTATCCTGTACATCATAACTCTTACGTCTGATGTCGAACAAACTCAGTTCCGGTCGTTTGACAGTTTCTGCTGTCAGCAGTCCGGCAGGGACCCGGAGCTGGCTGTTTTCCGGAATTTTCTGGTTGATGAATTGCCCCAGCATGCTTAGGTATGCTTTACGTGACGCCTTTAATTGTATACTGTTTTGTTCCTGCTGCAAAAGCTCGGCCTGCAATTCTTCAAGTCCCGACGGCGTTGCCGTACCATTATCTATATTCGCTCTTACCCGATCCATACTGCTTTGAAGATCTTTCTGAACCAGCTCATTTTGTTTCAGCTGCTGATCCAGGAGCAAAACCCCGAAATAAATCTGATTGATACGGTCACGCAAGCCATACAAATCCACTTCCAGACTCTGGCTTTGTATCGCCGCATTCGCACGGGCCGCTTCTTTCTGGCAACCTATTGTTCCTCCGTCATAAATAGTCTGATCAAGCTCTGCATACACCTTATACTGATCCTTGCTGAAGGATGGCATAGTGAAGCCCCGTATAGGCAGACTGATTTGCGTAACTGCCGATTGGTAAGTAGCCTGCCCGTTTACATTAATCTGAGGAAGCCAGGCTTTGGAAGCATTGGCAAGGGTATAATCCCTGCTTTTTTCAATCAGCTCCCGTTGTTTAATAAGTGGGTACTGGGTTTTTGCCGACTTATAACAGGAATCCAGGATGAGCTGTGCGGCCTGCTGGGCTGTGCCTTGCAGACTTAGACTCAGGAACACTGTAAAGAGGATCAGCTGCCTGCCTCTTTTTATTTTTGTCTCTAAATAGTTCATTGCATCAACGTATTTATAGGAATGAATATCCTTTTACTTTTTCCGGAGTATCGCTTCTATCCAGACCGGAATCATTTTCTTCCGTTCCAGCATAAGGTTTGTAAATTCAGTCTCGCTTAGCCCTTTTTCATTCTGGATAATAGGCCTTCCGATAAAGGGGAAGATGCTCAGCCCAACAATGTTCATCATGAGGTTTACCGGATGTATGGAAGCAATCTGCCCGGCTTTCATCGCCTGCTGGATCTGTTTCATGAAATAGGACTGAACAAATTTTTCCCTGAAATTCAGTTTATTGCCTTTCTTTCTGGCATGGCTCATTACAAACAAGGGCATATCAGGGTTAAGAATCAGCATATCCACGTAATATTCAACCAGTAATTTTATTTTCAATTCCAGTGGGGTCTCTTCATTATTCAGGATTCCGCCCAGACCCTGCATGAATTCCTTCATGTTCTCCTGCATGATGCGATCGAAAAGCTTTTCCTTGCTTTTGAAATAATAATTAAGAAGTGCCAGATTAAATCCAGATTCGGCTGCAATGTCCCTTGTTTTAACAGCATCAAATCCGTGACGGGTAAACAGTTTGCGGGCTGCTTCCAGTATTTTTTCCTCTGTACTGCTGTCCAGTTTTGTTGCTTTAACGCGCATGATAATTCCGTTCTACGGGTCAAAGATAAAATATTTTTCTTGTTTAATCAAATGTTTAAATCAAAAGATTAACATGACGGCAGAGAACGGACGCCTGACGGCCGGGGGGTATTAAAACAGAAAAGATTCCGTATTTTTGAGGCTTAAACGCTGTCTTGTTGTATGCCTAAATCATCCCGATTCGTTGATATACTGATCATTACCCTATTTGTATCCATTTCCATTGTCGTGGTTCTTTTTGCCACGGGTGTCATCCATTTACATACCTCATCGGGGCCTCCTATTAAATACGGCTATCTGAACACGAAAGGAGAAATTGCTATAGATATACAATATGATAGCGTATGCGATTTCCATCATGGCCTGGCAACAGTTTACCGTAATGGCAAGGCCGAAGTGATTGACGCAAGCGGTAAAACAGTGAATGCACCTCCGTCCCGGTACTTAATTGATTCCTTGCCCATTGCCCACAGGATGTATTCGGCTGGTGAGAAGGATGACCCGGCTTTGAAAAGAGATTGTGCTCCGGTCACCTCCCCTTCTTTTGGCAAAACATTGTACCGTGTTCTTGGCGGTACGGGAACCCTGACAGACTCCGGCCCCCGGCATTTTTACTCTTGTTTTTATTTCTTTCTGCCTGCCGGGAAAAAAGAAAAGCCGCATCTGTATGAAACAGCCTTGCCCTACCATGACAGTCTGGCTGCGGTACATGCCGAAGTGGGCAAGGTATGGAACCGACGCTGGTTTGATAAGAGCTGGGGGTTTATTGATGTTCACGGAGAATACAGGGCCAAACCTTTTTACTGCACTGTTCACAGTTACAGCGAAGGCCTGGCCGCTGTGGCTATCAAGATGGTTCCTCATAACCGGTAATCCCCTTATTTCTTTACATCAAACGGGACAACGAGCTTAAAAGAGATATTCCGGCCCATCATAAACACTCCGCTTCTTCCGTTCTGAATATTGTAATCGGCATATTTAAGCCGGCTCATATTGCTCTGGTAAGCCAGATCAGTCAGGTTGGCTCCGTATATATACAAAGAACACCAGGCCCTGCCCTTGCAAACAATATCACCTCCCAGGCCTATGTTGAGCAAACCGTAATCCGGGGTTACTGTTTCATTCCCGTATTTATAATAGATCTTGTCCTGTTTGAAATAATAATCGACCCCTAATTTGGCATAGGCATTCCGTATCAGCTTCTTTCCCCCGAAGATAAATTTAACTTCCGAACGTATTTTATACGGAGGTGTATAAGGCAGGTATTTGGTGGAGTCGGGCTGGTTACGCTGTATGGCATTGACCATTGCGAAACTGTTCTCAAACCGAATCCAGCTCAGTTTATGCGGATGTATGTCCAGCACTGCTTCTCCACCGCTCAGCATGGCATCGCCGGCTACATAGCGGAAGGCCGGCCCGGGAGGGAGACCGGAAATAGGATCGAGCCTCAGTGAATCACCACCCAGTTTGCTGTGCAGCTTTTCAGGGAAAATATAGTTGTTGATCTGATTCACAAATCCTGTCACTTCTATTGTTATATCCTCATTGTTCAATCCCAAAGTTGCATCGAATTGCAAACTGCTTTCTGGCTTGAGGTTATGATCCCCTATTTCGTAAAAAGGAGTTCCGTCATGTATACCATCAGCCCCGCTCTCAGCAATGGTTGGTGCACGAAATCCCCTCGCAACATTCAGCTTGGCATAGACATTTTTCGTTATATCATAGGCAGCACCTAAACTTCCGGACAAACCCGCAAAACTTGAATTATAGGCTAAGAAACGATGCATGGCCCCATTTGTTCCGGGCCCCAGTTTGGAATCAAGGCGGGAACCGAGAGAATCAACCCAGAGATCATCCCCATTCAGGATTCGGTCGTCATAACGTATACCTCCGCTTACTGACAATGTATTGAACGACTTCTTCGCGATGGCAAAAAGACCCAGATCAAAGAGGTGGTATTCGGGAACAAGGAATACCAAACCTCTGTCTTGAGATGCCTGCTGCATTCCATTGGCACCGAAAGCTACTTCGAGGTGATTCTTTTCAGGCAGCACATAGCGTATATCGTAATTAAAGGTCTGGAGGAAGAAGTAGTTATTGAAAATATCCCCGTGTGTAATATCATTCGCTTCCTGACGATAATTTTGCTGGAAGCCCAGTCGAATTCCCAATCGCCCATCGCCCAATGCAATGCTGTTATCCCATACCGCTTTGTAATGACGCACATGCTGGTGAATGATAGGGAAGTAATTATAGTCCGTACTCTTGCTCAGGGTAGCAATGCCCATACTGTCGGTATTGCCCAAACCGTGATAATGGGTTTTGAATTTGCCCGTTGCACTGTCCCTCGCCCCCTCCACAATACCGAGCTTCAAATCAAAATCACTGAAGGTAAGGTGCGAGAAACCCCAGTTACGGTTAAGACCTATAACGGCTTTGAAATTGCTTTCACTCATTCCTGAATTCCACACATACCCGTCATACGCATTCTGATAGTCATGCGCCATTTTATTACTGTAGCGTATATCCCAGCTGAGTCCTTTAATGTTCCCTGCAAGGTTCAGACTTTCACCAAAAAATCCGTTATTGCTTTGGTAGTTCTCCATAAAGCTGCCTTTTATTTTTCCTTCAGGAAGTATGGGAGCACCGATCATATTGATGACACCGGCCATTGCATCGGATCCATAGCTGAGACTTGCAGGACCTCTCAGAATCTCCACCTTATGCACCGAATATTCATCCAGCTCTATTCCGAATTCATCACCCCATTGCTGTCCTTCCTGCCTAATGCCGTCATTCACCACCACTACCCGGTTATACCCCAGACCCCTGATAACAGGTTTGGAAATAGCTGGCCCTTCCGTGATCTGTGAAACGCCTGGAGCCATTGAGATGGCATCTATAATATTCGAAGCGCTGTTCTGGAGCATGTCCTTCTGAGTGACAACACTCACTGGTATTGGACTCGTTTGCTGTTCAGTGGCTGCCGACACCCCGGTAATCACCACTTCCTTGAATTCCTTGCTGGAGCGCCACATCACAAAATCAGCCAGTGTCGACTTCTCTGTTTCTATTTCCTTATTCTGTGTAGCATATCCGGTAAAATAAATCTCGATCAGAAATGTTCCGTTCGGAATATTGTGGAGTATGTATTTCCCGTCGGCGTCTGTAAATGCACCTATTTTAAGATCGGGGATATAGACCGAAACACCGGCCATTGCCGAGCTGTCTTTCCCATCCCGGATTTTTCCGCTCAGCTCATTTTGTGCGTAAACTTGCTGATAACTCACTATTAATAACAAGCTGAACCAGCTATATAGATATCTGTTTTTCATTGTATAAGTATAGATGATAATAACCGGTGTTCCCGGTCAGGAATAAATTCTGCAGCCCTTGGCTTCAGGAAAAAATAGCAGTGTAATCTTAGGAAAGCGGCTCGGGAGGAGGGGCCACAGCTTCAGGCAGGATGCCTGCATAGAAACAATCGATACGGAAGAAAATGCTTTTGTGGGCAGAATCAACATGAACGGTAATAAGCGTGGCAGAAGGGAAATACTTCTGAGGCACAGGAGCCTTGGAATGACTTTTGTTATGTCTGCTTCCGGAATTCACAGTAATGTCAGTCTGGCCTTCGGTATGCGTACGGAAGTCATTCACAATTCCTTCTTCTTTTTTATCATTCAGCACATAAATCAGAACGGCATCAGGCCCCTTTTCTGCTTTAACAATATCATAGAGCTTTCCATCCAGCCAGATTTCCTTGCGTTGGGTATCGTTAAAACGAGAGAGAGGCAAGGTAAAACACTGGGTACCTTCCAAGGAATGTATACCTGAAATAATGGTATTCATTTCCGATTTGGCTTCGCTATCGGAAACTTCAAACACAGTATAGTAAATAACCAGGTTAAAGGTAAAAACCAGGAGGAGGAACACAGAGAAGACAGCAGTAAACCGGTTCTTCATGACGAACTATTCTGTTCAGAATATCAAAGATATAAAAATATTCAGTCTTTTCCATCGTTAGTCTTAGAGCCCTGCTAGGGTTATTGTCCGTTTTTGCTTTAATTTTACCCCATGAAAAAGACGTTTTATACTGTAGCCCTGTTTATAGCCACCCTGGGTATTGTCAGGCAGGCACAGGCACAGGATCCAAAAAAGAATTCCCGTTTCAGGGCCGGCTTAACCTTCGGGCCAGTGGCTACCGATATTACAGGTATGGATACACGTGATACTGACAGCGACTTCAATAAACTCGGTATCAGTTTCGGAGCCCTCGTCAATACCCGCCTGAATGAAAAGAATGTACTTCAGCTGGAAATCAATTATATCATGAAGGGTTCCTCACAACAGCCTGACTCTAACAATTTCGGGTATTATAAACTGGGCTTGCGCTATCTGGAGGTTCCTATCCTGGTAAGGCATACGATGCGTATGAATATACGCCGTAAGCAGGTCGATAAACTGGAGGTTGAAGGAGGTGTCTCTTTTGGCCGCCTGATAGGATTCAGTTGGGTAGGAGAAGATAATTACCAGCAACAGGTGGATCAAAGCAAACTAAACTTTACGGATGTAAGTCTGTTTGCAGGAGTCAGCTATAACTTCACCCCGAATATTTATTTCACATTCCGCTATGGAAATTCAGTCATCCCGGTGATAAAACGCAATGCCATCAACCCGAATTTTATACGCTATGAATGGAATAACGGGAATAACCAGACCGCCCTTTTTGCCGTTCATTATGTATTCGGAAAAGACCGTACGCTGAAGCCTAAGCCAAGTGCGCCGGATTCGAATTAAGCTCAAAGCACTCCCGGATACTCAGTCTCATCAGCCACCGCGGGAACGACAGCTTCCTCCCTCTTCCTTATCCTCCACGCATAATAAATCAAGGCTCCGCTAAGCACGACACTCACTCCGGTAACGATCAGATTACTCCCTGATGATGCCGGGGTAGCCGGATCTTCTGTCACAAATTTATGCTCGACAAGATAAACACCTATAACCCCTATGGCATTATTAGTGAAATGAGCCAGCATGGAAATATAAATGGAGCCGCTCCATACATAGAGATAACCTAAACCCAGACCCAGCAACATACGGGGCAGGAAGCCGTAGAACTCCATATGAAAGGCACTGAAAATAAATGCCGTTATCCATATAGCCACATGGTAATTCTTAAACCATTCCCTGCATACATTCTGTACCAGGCCACGGAAGAAAAGCTCTTCGGATACGGCGGCCATAAAAGCAACAGTAAACAGATTCAGAATCAGATCACCCATTCCGGCAGATTTCAGCATGGCTTCTGTCAGCTTACCGGCTTTGTCTTCGCTGCTGCGCATCCAATCTTCCACCTCTTTCAGTGAAGAAGGTAATACCATATGTTTATTCAGTTCGGCCAGGGCATTGACAAGGGGCAGGGCACAAAATATCAGGACCAGCGCAAGCAGATAATAAACAGGTTTTACTGTCAGTCCAAGTCCCAGGAAACGAATCCCTGACCGGGTCATTAAAAAACCGATGAGCAGGGAAGGAAGCACAAAAATGAGCAAGACGCTGAGGACCTGGCTGATTTTATCCATCAGCAATACATGCGGATCTGTAAGATCCTGTGGAATATCCACAAAGCTGCCTGCAAGCATCAGGGCACAATTGAATAAGAGCACTCCTGTTACTGCCGCTAAACGGCCTATGGCTTTGGGTTCCCGTATCATATTCAAGGGTTATAGCTGGATTTTTGGTACTTTTGCCAAAGATAATCATTCATACGCCCTGGCTAAAATCGGACATATTGATTTGGGAGAATTCCCCCTCCTGCTCGCTCCTATGGAGGATGTGAGTGATCCTCCGTTCCGTTATGTATGCAAACAATATGGTGCCGACCTGATGTATACGGAGTTTATCTCTTCTGAAGGACTAATACGCGATGCTGCCAAAAGCGTCAAGAAGCTGGATATTTTCGAATATGAACGCCCTATAGGCATACAGCTTTTCGGCAGCGATATTGACTCTATGCGTGAAGCCGGACGTATTGCCGATGCGGCAGAACCTGACCTAATTGACATTAATTACGGATGCCCGGTCAAGAATGTAGCCTGCCGGGGTGCGGGAGCAGCACTGCTTCAGGATATCCCTAAAATGGTGAGTATGACTTCGGAAATTGTGAAGATTGCCCGGAGGCCTGTGACTGTGAAAACCCGTTTGGGCTGGGATGATAAAACCCGGAATGTCGTTGAAGTTGCAGAACGCCTCCAGGATATTGGCATACAAGCCCTGAGTATACATGGCCGCACCCGTTCTCAGATGTATAAAGGAGAAGCCGACTGGACCCTTATAGGTGCAATAAAGAACAACCCCCGTATCCATATCCCTATTTTCGGTAACGGTGATGTAAGCAGCCCCGAAAAAGCCAAACTCATGAAAGATACCTATGGTGTGGATGGCATCATGATTGGCAGGGCCAGCATTGGCTACCCCTGGATATTCAATGAAATAAAGCATTTCATTAAAACAGGAACGCATCTACCCCCTCCTGTTATTGCCGACCGTATCAAGGTTGCTCTCAGCCACCTCGATAAAAGTATTTCCTGGAAAGGACCCCGTCAGGGGATTATTGAAATGAGAAGGCATTATGCCAACTATTTCAAAGGCCTTCCCAACTTCAAGGATCACCGCCTTAAACTGGTTACCTGCGATTCTTATGCTGAAGTAATTGAACTACTTGAAAGCATAGAAGGCATGTATGCCGAACTTCCTGTTTCTGCCTGATTTTGGTTTGGCAGCTTCCTGCTGATTTCCTATTTTACCCTTCTAATTACAAAACATGAAAAAACTGCTTACACCCCTGCTCCTTGTCCTGTGTGTAAACCTGATCTCTTCTCAGAACATACATCCCTTTGTATTCCCCCTGAAAGCCACCCTGAATGTGGGCCAGGTAAAGGAAGACTGGAACCCTGTGCTCCGTAATCTGGAAATGCCTTCTCCTATTCCAGGCTCTGAACAACAAAGAGTGAATGCCATCAAGGACAGCCTCGAACATGTCTATGCGGGTTCTGAACATGCCCAACGGGAAATGCAAACTGCCACTGCTCCAGCCCCCCTGCTTAACCGCAATTTCCAGGGCAATACCTATAATAACAGCGTACCGAATGATAATGAACTGGCTGTTTCCAACGGGGGCAAACTGGTATCGGTTCAAAACTCCACCATTTTTAAATACGACCTCGGCACAGCTGCTGCACTAGGCACCCAAAGCCTTTCTGCCTTTTCAAGTGCCTTGCCCAACCCAAATTTCAATTATGACCCGAAGGTGATATACGATCCAGGTGCAGACCGTTTCATTTGTGTATTTCTGAACGGAAGTACGGATTCGACAACAAGTATTACTGTTGCTTTTTCACAAACCGGTGATCCGAACGGAACATGGAATTTTTATTCCCTGCCCGGCAATCCCCTCAATAATCATTTGTGGACTGACTATCCTGCCCTGGCAGTAAGCGATAAAGAACTCTTCATCACCGTAAATCTGCTTAAGAATAATATGAGCTGGCAAACAGGCTGGGTACAAAGCATTATCTGGCAGATTAATAAACAAAGTGGTTTTACCGGCGCCTCTCTGGGCTCATTGCTGCATACAGGCATTCAGTATAACGGAAGAGGTATTCGTAACCTTTGCCCGGTGAAAGGAGGCAGCATGGTTACCGGACCAGGTATGTATTTTCTGAGCGACCGTAATCTGGATTCCAAAAACGATACTGTCTTCCTGGTGCATGTCACCGATACGACAGGAGCAGCAGGTTTGACTGTAACCGAATCGTCCCTGATAACCGGTCATGCCTATTTTATGCCCACCAGCGCCAGGCAGCCAGGTCCTTCTATTAGTAGTTATATCGCTACAAACGACAGCCGCATATTGGGCGCTTTTATTGAAAACAACCAGATCCAGTTTGTATGCAATACCCTGGATACAGCTCATGGCAAAACCGGAGTATATCACGGTACCATTCGCAATGTGAACACCACCCCTGTACTGAGTGCCCATATACTGGGCGATACTTTGCTCTATTACGGATATCCGAATATTTCATATACAGGTCAGAGTCCGACAGATAATTCATCCATGATCAGTTTTGATCATTCAGCACTTAGCATTGATCCCGGGTTTTCAGCCATTGCTTACGATGGGAATGGAACCTATTCCGTACACACCCTCCTCAAACAAGGGCTTGGATACATGAACATCCTGGCCGGCACACAGCGATGGGGAGATTATTCAGGCTCACAACGCAAATACGATCAGCCCGGAGTAGTATGGGTAAATGGATTGTATGGCACAGCAGCCCATCAAAACTCAACCTGGATTGCCGAACTCGCATACTCACCTGCAGGTATTGTGGAAAAGACAGCTCAGGCATCCTCCACCCTCTACCCTAACCCACTGGGTGAAACAATGAATGTAAGTTTCAATCTGGATCAGCAGGCTTACTTATCTTTTGAAGTATATGATATGCAGGGCAGATTGGTGAAACTACTCGGCAGGGATAAAGTAAAGGCAGGACAAAATCTGTTCAGCTTTTGTGTAAGCCCGCTGACTAAAGGTGTTTATATACTCCGAATAAGCAATGGCGAAAAGCAAGAGTTTACGAAGAGGTTTGTGAAGGAGTAACCGCTTCTTCCAGACATTGAATTCGCTTTTTTAGACTTCATATACTACATCCGAGACATCTAAAACAACGTCCGAGACCTCAGATTCTATGTCCGAGACCTGATAAATTGTGTATTGGCACTATGTGTTCAGTGAAATCAGTTAGGAAGCTTGATGTGTTTCCGGGTAAACACCCTTACCGGGTACCAGGCTGCGAGGAAGCCTATAAGCATGACGAAGGCAAGAATAGCGATGAGGTCAACCAACTGAATAGCTATGGGATAGGCCTTAACCACAAAGCCTTCACCGAATTGTACCCAGCCATAATGTTCTTGTAAGAGACAAATGACAACACCTATCACCAACCCGGCAATTGATCCGAAGAAGGAAATGAGCAGGCCTTCGGTAAAAAAGATCTTTCGGATCAGACTTACATCAGCTCCCATACTCGAAAGGGTGCCAATATCTTCCTTCTTTTCAATAATAAGCATGGTTAGTGAGCCAATGATATTGAAGGTGGCAATGATGAGTACGAAGACGAGGATCATGAAAGTCCACAGCTTTTCACTCTGAAGGGTCTTGAACAGGAGTTCGTTTTGCTGGTAGCGGTTCTTGACCATAAACGTATCACCCAATATGGTCTTGATTTCTTCCTGTATGGCTTTCTTGTCAGACCCGGGCTGCAGACTTATTTCAATGGAGGAGGAAGCCCTGGGTTGTTCCAGCATTTTACGGGCAAAAGCAAGGGAAACGATCATATACTTATAATCGAAATCATCGTTTATAGAGAATGCCCCGGCTACGATGGCATTTTTTTTATTGAATGGTTCCTCCAGGTTAGATGGATTCAGGCTCAGCTCCACCCCTTTTTTGGGAACATATATTTTAAGCGGTATATAATTATTCTCAACAGGGAGTTCTAGTTTCTGAGCCAGGCCTCTGCCTAGTACGGTATAAGAAATACTATCTTGTTCGAGTTTAAAATCCCCTTTACGCATGAGGGTGTCGAACGAAGTCATCTTTTGATAAGATGGTCCTACCCCTTTCATCGTGGCCAGGATTTGGCGGTCGTCATAATTCAGAAGTGCATTCTCTTCCAGCACTTCTGAATAATTTGCCACTCCTTTCAGGTGGGTTATCTTATTCAGCTGGATGGAATCCATTTCAAAAGTCTTTCCGGCTTTGACGGTAACCTGTATATCGGTATTGAAGGAATTGTATAAGCTCTCGACCAGGTTGGTGAGCCCATTCAGGGCGCTGAGTATAATGACCAGCGCTATGGTCACAACACCCACACAAACTACCGAAATGATCGTGATTACATTAATCGCATTATGCGATTTTTTGGAAACGAGGTAGCGCCGGGCAACAAAAAAAGGTAATTGCATGTATTGCTTTTATCAGGCTATTTCCAGGCCTTCACAATAAGTCCGGTACCTGTTTTATGCGTCTGGACCGTATCCATATAATTCAACAGAAAGGCAAAAGGATACGTGACAAGATAATATACCGGCAAAATGATAAAGAAGAGCTTACTGAATCCCAGCGTCTGTATAGGGTACTTCATGCTCAGCTTCCAGGAAATTTTGCCGGGTGTTCCGTAATCATACCGGGCTTCAACTTTGGAAAATCCTGAACTGAGCAACTTAACTTCTATATCCTTGATATTGTATCCGTCGCGTACATGCTCTTCAATAAAGGAAGTCTCCCCGTCGCCTTGTACATCCGATCCTCCCTGATCTGAAGGAGTGGAGATAAGCAGCATGCCACCCGGTTTGAGAGAAGCGCTGATATTTTTAAATACAGCCACATCTTCCAGAATATGTTCCATCACATCAACAGACAGAGCGAGGTCGTATTTGTTTTCCTGTTTAAAAATAGTCAGGTCGGCCACTTCAAAATGAACATTCTTTCGGCCTATGCTTGCAAAGAATCTGTTACAATCTTCAACCTGCTCCTGTTTCACATCAACAGCAAGGATATTCCAGTTGGGATTCATCCCACTCATATAAAAGCTGTGCTGCCCGAAACCGGCACCAGCATCCAGAATTTGTATATTACTCCCCTTACCCTGGGCCCATTTCTTCAGTTCGTTATGAATGTGCCAGGCACGCAGTAAAAGCAGATCGAGCAAATGATAGAATACTTTGCGCAGGAACGGTGAGCGGTTGAATACATTTCCCAGACTGCGTTTAATAGGATCGTAATGCACTTTTTATTTAGGATTTATGAATTAAGATATATGCTTCCCGGATTATAATTTAAATTTTGTCATCACTCATTAACCAGGACTACAAATTTGAAATATTGAGTCTTATTTTATTATGCTCTAACACCTTTTTCAAATCATAATCCGGGAAACATATATCTTAATTCTATTTATTTCTTCAATAACTCTTCAATATGTTGAGCGTAATCAATGGAATCATCCAGAAAGAATACCAGGTTGGGAACAATCCTTACCTGCTTTTTGATCATCATACCTAAGGCTTTTCTGATTTCAAAGGTTTTGGCCTTGATACTTTGCAACACTTCTTCCTTATTCTTAACCGGAAAAAGACTTACATGCACTTTGGCGATACCCAGATCAGGACTAATACGTACCTGGGTCACAGTAATCATGACCGGACCGAACTGGTTTTTAGCATCACGCTGAAAATAAGTACCCAGTTCTTTCTGAATAAGCCGGGAAACTTTTAGCTGACGGGTTGAATCCATGGGGGCAAAAATACAATTTCCGGGGGAATTACAGGTAACTATCTGTTTACCCGGGGTCTTAACCATTTTTGGGACAGGCCTTCCTGAGGAAATATTATCTTTGCCTGAATGAAAAGTATTTTCGGGGTATTGAAAAAATATATGCCTGGCTATTGGAGCTACGGTATAGGAAACATTATTTGCAATCTTTTCTCCGTCATCTTTGGTGTCTTTTCCCTCGTTATGATCCTGCCTTTTCTCCAGTTACTGATAAGAGACGGAACTACCCGTTATCAGGAAATTGTAGCCAAGGGAAAACCTGTACTCGGACCTAGTATTGATGCCATTTCCGGTTATTTCAATTATGAGCTTAGCTCCCTTATACTTGACAAAGGGAAAGTCTATACCCTCGTTTGTATATGTATTATTGGTGCTGTTGTCTTTCTTTTCAAAACCCTGTTCCGCTACCTGGGCATGTATTTTCTGGCTCCAATACGCAATGGGGTGGTCCGCGACCTGCGTAATTCCATTTATTCCAAATCTGTTGAATTACCTCTTTCCTACTATTCAAACGAAAGGAAAGGAGATATCATGTCACGCATCACTTCCGACGTACAGGAGATTGAATGGTCTGTGATGGGCTCCCTGGAAATGATTTTCCGGGACCCTATCAATATCCTTATTTTGCTGGGCACTATAATCTATGTAAGTCCTCAACTCACCCTTTATGTCGTAATTCTCTTACCGATAAGTGCCGGTCTCATCTCACTAATCGGCAAGAGCCTTAAGCGATCATCCGGGAAAGCCAAAAAAGAACTGGGCAGCCTGTTTTCCATCATGGAAGAGACCCTTGGAGGGCTTCGTATCATCAAAGGATTCAATGCCGAGAAAAAGATGAAGGAGAAATTCTCGGTCGTCAATAACCAGTATACAAAGGAAAGTATCAGTACCTATCGAAAGGTCGATCTGGCATCTCCCGTAAGTGAATTCCTTGGCTCTGTCATCATGATGCTGGTGATGTATCTGGGTGGGGTCATGGTATTTGACCACCACCTGGGCGGAGAGCAGTTTATTTTCTATGTAATCACTTTTTCCCAGATCATCACCCCCGCCAAAACACTTACCGGAGCTTATTCCAATGTGCAAAAAGGGGTGGCATCGATGGACCGGATAGACATGATTCTAAAAGCCGAGAATACCATAAAGGAAAAAGCACAAACCGTGACTGTGCAAACATTTAACAAAGAAATTGAATATAAAAATGTGTTTTTTGCTTACACCAAGGGAGATGAAGGCTATGTGCTTAAAAACATCAACCTGAAAATTGAAAAAGGAAAGACCATTGCTCTGGTTGGGCAAAGCGGATCGGGTAAAACCACCCTGGCCGATATGCTGCCAAGGTTTTATGATACCGATCAAGGGTCTGTATGTATAGATGGAACAGATATACGTGATACAACGGTGAATGATCTGCGAGCCTTGTTGGGTATAGTAACCCAGGAAAGTATCCTGTTCAATGATACCGTATTCAATAATATAGCTTTCGGAACACCCGGAGCAAAACTGGAACAGGTGATGGAAGCCGCACGTATTGCCAATGCCCATGAGTTTATCAGCCAGATGCCGGATACCTATCTGACGAATATTGGGGACCGGGGCGGTAAGCTCAGCGGTGGTCAGCGTCAGCGTATCAGTATTGCCAGGGCTGTACTTAAAAACCCTCCTATCCTCATTCTGGATGAAGCAACATCTGCTTTGGATACAGAATCAGAACGCCTTGTACAGGATGCTCTCAACAAGCTGATGCAGAACAGGACTTCGGTTATCATTGCCCACAGACTCTCCACAATCCAGCACGCAGATGAAATTATTGTTATGCAAAAAGGTGAAATCGTAGAAAGAGGCAGGCATAACGAACTCCTAGAAAAGGGAGGGGTGTACAGGAAACTATATGATCTTCAAAGCTTTGCATAATTTTTGTCAATCTTATCCTGCTCGGACGTCCTGGAATAACCTGTTTTATTTAGAGCCAATATTTCCTAGTTCTATGCTTTAGTAATATATTTGAAAGAATAAACAAAACCCTCAAATGAAAAAACTGATACTTTCTATGCTCGCAATCAGCGGTGCAGCATATGTTAATGCTCAAACCCCGGCGGCCGTTCCGAATGGTGATATGGAAACCTGGGGAAGTACAGCTCCCCTTAATGAGCCTCAGGAGCCTACTGGCTGGGTAAGTGAAAATGTATTCTGCTCTTCATTTATGAACCCGGCTGATCCCGTCTCTGTTACCAAATATACATCCTCTCCTTTCTTACATACAGCTTCTGCACAGATCACTACGGTCAATATTTCCCCATCCGCTTGTACAGGTTGTGGAAATCCAACATATCCGGCTGTTGCCGATACAGTAGGTATGCTGTTATTGGGGACTGTTAAAACTTCTGCTCCTTATCTTGTGCCAGGGGCTCCTTACACTGATAAACCACAAACCTTTTCCTATGAAACCCAATACACTCCGGCATCGGGATCCGATTCAGCCTATGTGGTTGTGCAGCTTACCAAAAGGGTTGGCGGAGTTCGTACCATCATTTCGCAAAATGCAGTGAATATTCCGCCAAGCAGTGTATGGAGCGCACACAGCTTCAGTCTTAACTATACCAATCCAACCCTGGTTCCTGATTCAGTTACAATCATATTCACTTCCAGCTACAACCGTAAAAAGGCAGCTCCCGGAAGTGTATTACTTGTTGATGCTCTTGCTTTTACCGGAATCAACGGAATACAGGAATACCCGAACCTGGTTCACTTCAGTACCTACCCTAACCCGGCCAATACAGAACTGAATCTGAATACGGATGCAGGGAAAGTTGATCTCGTCACCATCACCGATATGAGCGGCCGGACCATTGAAACGGTGCATATCACTTCAGATCATACAGTTATGAATACCGGAAAGTATGATTCCGGCCTTTATCTGTATACTGCCTTTAATAAGGAAGGCGTGATACAGGCAAGAGGTAAGTTCAATGTGACTAAATAACAACGCTTTATCCCCCAAGACCTCCAGGGTATCCAAAACCCTGGAGGTCTTTCTTTTTATTAAATGCCTGCAACTCTTGATTGATTGATGCGTTGAATACAATGGAATTATCTTCCTTTGTATGGTGAAATCCTCTTTGTTCATTCTTCTCTTCACCTTCGCTTTGGGAACCTGCCGTATGTGCAAACAGGAAACACCCCAAAGCGATCTGGTTGAAAAACCTGAACAAATGGATGCCCATGTGGGCAAACAGATAAACAACCAGCTGTTCCGTTCCGATACAGGCAAGGTATTCTCTATACTAGGTCGTAAAATCCTCACCACACGCTTTCTATACAAAATATATCAAAAGGATAATCCTTCGAGCTTATGGACTCATTTCGGTAAGCTGAATCAACGAGCCGACACATTCCTCGCTCTGCTCCATAACGCCCGTGATTACGGACTGATTCCGAAAGACTACCGGATAAAGCTGATCGACAGCCTTGTTTCCACCGCAAAAGACACAAAAACAAATAAGTTCAATGCAGTCAATCTGGCCCAATCAGATATACTTCTTACAGAAGCATTTCTGACATTCGCTACCCATGTAAGCAAGGGGCGCCTGCATAAAGACACTATCCTGCCTGAATTTAAAATCAATGAAACAGGATTCAAAATGGATTCTCTCTTCCGTTCAGCAATCGCGAAAGGTAACTTCCGTGCTTGTTTCGACTCCATAGAACCCCGTCAGGAACAGTATAAACTCCTAAAAACAGAGCTTGTTAAATACCGCAAACAATGGGAATCCCAACCCTGGGATTCCCTGTCCCCCATTGAAAAAGATACGGCCGGGTTTTACCGGTCCCTGAAAAAGATGCTGACTCAAATGGGCGATTACGATTCGACGGTAAAAGGAAATGATTCCGTTAAAATATCCAAAGCCCTGAAAATATTCCAGAAAAAAAACTACCTCGATGATGACGGCAAGGTGGGCAAGAATACCATGCGGGTATTGCACATGAGTACCGAACAGCGTATCCGTCAGATGGAAATGAATATGGAACGCTGGAGGATGGAACCTGTTAAACGCCCTAAACGTTTTGTGGTTGTCAATATCCCTCAGTTCGACCTGAAGGTGATGGATGATGATACGCTCTTCATGGAATCGAAAGTGGTGGTGGGATTGCCTGAAAAACCAACCCCATTGCTTGAAAGCTCTATACAGTATATCTTACTGTATCCATACTGGAACGTGCCATTCAGTATTGCTTCCAAAGAAATACTGCCTGTACTGAAACGGGACACGAGCTACCTGAGAAAGAAAAATTTTGATGTGCTCGACTGGAACGGACAAATCGTGGACCCCAAAACCATCAACTGGAAGCAATACACCGAGAAACATCTTCCGTACCGGTTCCGTCAACGGGAAGGGGAAGATAATTCACTTGGCATTATGAAATTCAATTTCAATAATAAATTCGGGGTATACCTTCATGACACGAATTCCAAACGCTATTTTAAAAAAGATGTACGCTCACTGAGTCACGGTTGTATGCGTATAGAAAACTACATGGAACTTGCCAAATACCTGCTTATGCCCGACAGTGTCAAATACCCCTATGATTCATTGCTAACCGATATTATGAAAGAACAGCAGAAACAGCTGAATCTTAAAAAACCTGTACCCATCTACACCAAATACTTTACCGCTGTGGTAGATGAAGACAAAGGACTGATGCTCTTTACGGACATTTACCGTAAAGATGAACAGATGGAAAAAGTACTCTACTAGTACAGGAATTTATTGTGGGGGTAGCGCTGTATATGCAGCTTACGAACCATATCGTACAATGTCTTCCTCAGCTCCTCTATATTATCCTTCTTAACAGCTGAAATAAACAGACATGGTACTGACAGGCGGCTCATCCAGCTTTTTTCAAGCTGCTCCAGACTGTGGTTTTTTTCTGTGGCTGGTGTCAGATCATCCTCTTCCTTATGAATATAGGTGAAGGCATCAATCTTATTGAATAAAAGTAAGGTAGGTTTATCCTGAACACCCAGCTCCTTAAGCGTTTCATTGACCACATTCATCTGGTCCTCAAACCTGGGATGGGAAATATCCACCACATGTATCAGCACATCGGCCTCCCTGACTTCATCCAATGTTGATTTAAACGACTCTACAAGGTGGTGAGGCAGCTTACGGATGAACCCTACGGTATCGGAAAGCAGGAAGGGAAGATTTTCTATGACCACTTTACGCACCGTGGTGTCCAGCGTAGCAAACAATTTATTCTCGGCAAAAACATCCGATTTGCTGAGCATATTCATTATGGTCGATTTACCCACATTGGTATATCCCACCAATGCCACACGAATCATTTCTCCCCTGTTTTTACGCTGAGTGATCATCTGCCGGTCAATGACACCAAGCTGATCTTTCAGTGCAGCAATTTTATCACGTACAATACGACGGTCGGTCTCGATTTCCTTTTCACCTGCACCACCCCTGGTTCCTGTACCTCCGCGCTGCCTTTCAAGGTGAGTCCACATACCTGTCAAACGGGGCAGCATGTATTGATAAAAGGCCAACTCGACCTGGGTTTTTGCATGAGCTGTACGGGCACGCTGGGCAAAGATATCGAGGATGAGCCGGTTACGGTCCAGCACTTTTTTCTGTAATGCCTTCTCCACATTGCGCTGCTGAGCCGGACTCAGTTCATCATCAAACACAACCAGATCAATATTGTGCTCCTTGATATACAGCTCAATTTCCTTGACTTTTCCAGAGCCGATAAATGTACTTGGGTCTGGTCTTTCCATCCGTTGGACAAACCGTTCCACTGGCTCGGCTCCTGCTGTCTCAGTCAGAAAAGCCAGCTCATCCAGATATTCCTGTACAAGTACTGCGTCCTGCTGACGGTTAAGGATACCAATCAGAACGGCTCTTTCTCTTTTGGAAGATGTATCGTGAACTTTAGTCAAATGCTTGTTCTGTATTGACGTTTTATTTCTTCTGCTTGAATTTCTGAATATAATTTACCAGGCCATTGATCTCTTCAGAATTCAGAAAGTCTCCTACTCCGGGCATACCTGACTTACCGGTAGTGACCAGGTCTTTCGCATCCATAGCATCCATTGCTGATACGGTCAGATCCTTGGCTCCGGCCAATCCAAGCTTACCATCCGAGCCATGACATTTGGCACAATTGTCGTTATAAAGCTTGCCGGCACGGGCTACATTAAATCCATTCGGATCCAGTTCCTCTTTTGCAACCTTAGTAGTATCACTGGATGGACCAACCTTGGTTTCTTTCGTCGTGTCAGCAGGCGCTGATTTTTGCTTCTTACTCATCTCTGCCAGTCCGTAAGCACCTGTTATCAGCAGGAATGCCAGCAAGGCCAGCACCTTATTATTCTTTTTGAAGCCCACCACAGCCAGAGGAATTGACAAGGCAACAGCAACAAGCTTGATGATAAGCAAACTCTTGAATTCCGGAATATTCATCACCAGATAAATACCGGTACCCAGAAAGAGTACACTGATAATCATTTCCGGAATCTTGGTTATTTTCTTCACCTTTTCCAGTGCTTCTGTCTTATTCATCAGAAGCAGTACTGTCTTGACCAGATAGATCAAAAAGAAAAGGGTAACAACGATAATATGGGTTTGTCTGAGGGCTAAGAACATGGGTTTGGTTTTTTTATCCGCTCAAAAATACTAAAAATCTGCTCCTGTTACCGCTCATCCCAGTTAGAGAGCTTATTATCAAAAAAAATCTACATTTGTTAGGAAGGGTATATCCCTCCTATTCAGTCTGAACCATGAAGAAACTCACATACCTGCTTTTGTTCTTTTCCGGAATCCGGGCCTCTGCCCAGGAAACTTTTCCAGTCAACGGACCATTCAATAAAAACCATACCTGCTATGCTTTTACCCATGCCAGGCTGGTTATAGACTACCAAACTGTCCTGCCCGATGCCACCCTCCTGATCAGGGACGGGATCATTGCAGAAGCCGGAGCTGCTGTAAACATTCCTAAAGGTGCTGTGACTACGGACCTGAAAGGAAAGTCCATCTACCCTTCCTTTATTGACCTGTATACCACCTATGGTATTGCAGAACCCGAAAAAGGCAAACGCTCCTTCGGTAGTCCACAATATGAAAGCAATAAAAAAGGCGCTTATAACTGGAACCAGGCTATCAAACCTGAAACTGATGCCATACGTCTCTTTACCGCCGACTCCAAAGCCGCCGATGAATACCGCAAGCTGGGCTTTGGTGCTGCATTAACACTGCAACGGGATGGCATTGCACGTGGATCAGCGGCATTCGTATTCCTGGGCGACGGACCTGATCAGGACCAGATACTGAAAGAAAAAGCGGCTGCCTGCTATTCTTTCGATAAAGGCTCCTCTACCCAAAGCAACCCCGAATCGCTTATGGGCGCAATTGCTTTATTACGTCAGACATATTATGATGCTATCTGGTATGCAGGAGCTAAAAACAGGAAAGAAACGAATATCAGTCTGGAATCCTTTAACAACCTTCAGTCTCTGCCCCAGATTTTTGAATGCAGCGATAAACTGAACGATTTGCGTGCTGATAAAATAGGCAAGGAATTCCAGGTTAAGTATATCATCAAAGGTTCCGGCAATGAATACCAGCGTATGGAGGAGATACAGGCTACTTTCGATAAGTTTATCCTGCCTCTTAATTTTCCGATGGCATTTGATGTGGAAGACCCTTATGAAGCGTCCCTTGTTTCACTCACTGAACTCAAACATTGGGAAATGGCTGCCCTGAATCCTTCTGCATTCTCTAAACGTGGAATTGCATTTGCGTTCACGACTGCCGACCTGAAAGAGAAAAAAGATTTCTGGAAAAATCTGCGCAAAGCCATTGCATACGGCCTGGATGAAAAGAATGCACTCAAAGCGCTCACTTTTGCGCCGGCGGAAATGCTTGGACTGAGTGATAAAATAGGAGCCCTGAAACCCGGCATGGTTGCCGATTTCATCATCACTTCAGGCAATGTATTTGATGAGAAAAATGTGCTGTACGAAAACTGGGTGAACGGTAAGCCTTATATCGTGACAGATATGAACCTGGCTGACCTGAGGGGAACATTTGAGCTCAAAGCAGGAGATAAAACTTATAAGCTGAAAGTGACCGGGGAAGTTGACAAACTCAAGGGCCAGCTCTTCCTTACCGACACCATGAAGGTCAATGCCACCCTGACAGAAAAAGCCAACGGTATTGCCATTTCATGGGAAGTGAAGAATCAGGGCACAGTTAGACTTGCCGGTAATATTGAACAGAACCCATTGAATATGGCCGGTAACGGTCAACTGCCGGAAGGAACCTGGATCAGCTGGACGGCCACACTTAAAGAAGCCTTCCAGCCTGAAGCAGCTAAAAAAGATACGGTCAAAAAAGTAATCCCTAAACTCGAAGATGTCATTTATCCTTTCTGCTCCTACGGCAAAAAGGCTGACACCCGTGAGCTAGGTGAAAAGATTTCAGATAAGGCCAAAGATATTTACAAAGAAGCCCGTAATAAGGAGCCTGAACATTTTGAAGGTATCCTTATTAAGAATGTAACTGTATGGACCAATGAAGCGGAAGGGGTTTTGAAAAACAAGTCCGTTTATATCACAAGCGATAAGATCGTTCGTATTGCCGATAATATAGATGTTCCCAACCTTGCCTTAGTGAAGGTGATTGACGGCACAGGTAAATATCTTTCAGCTGGAATAATTGACGAACATTCACATATAGCCATCAGTAACGGAGTCAATGAAGGATCACAGGCTTCCAGCGGAGAAGTAAGGATCGGTGATGTCGTTAACTCTGAGGATATCAATATATACCGCCAGCTGGCCGGAGGTGTAACTGCCGCCCAGCTGCTGCATGGGTCAGCCAATCCTGTAGGGGGACAAAGTGCCCTCATCAAACTACGCTGGGGCAAGGCTCCGGAAGAAATGAAAATTAAGAACGCAGACGGTTATATAAAATTCGCCCTTGGAGAAAATGTTAAACAAAGCAACTGGGGAGATTTCAATACTATTCGCTTTCCACAGACACGTATGGGTGTTGAACAGGTTTATGCCGATGAATTTATCCGTGCCAGGGAATATGATCTGAAAATGAAATCCTTTGCCGGACAATCGGAAAAAGACAGAATCAAGGCAGGAGGTCCCCGCCGTGACCTGGAACTGGATGCCATAGCCGAAATTCTGAATAAGAAGCGTTTCATCACCTGCCATTCTTATGTGCAAAGCGAAGTGATGATGCTTATGAAACTTGGAGATTCACTGGGCTTCCAGGTAAATACGTTCACCCACATCCTGGAAGGATATAAGGTGGCCGATAAAATGAAGATGCGAAATATCGGAGGTTCCACCTTCAGCGACTGGTGGGCTTATAAAATGGAAGTGAAAGATGCCACACCTTATAACGGTGCTATCATGTACAATGCCGGACTTGTGGTTGCCTATAACTCAGACGATGCTGAAATGGCCCGCAGGTTAAATCAGGAAGCTGCAAAAGCTGTTAAATACGGAAATGTGCCGGAAGAAGAAGCATTTAAATTCGTCACCCTGAATCCGGCTAAACTCCTGCATCTGGATCATCGTATGGGAAGTATAAAGGTGGGTAAAGATGCCGATGTCGTGTTGTGGTCCGACAACCCTCTTTCCATTTATGCAAAAGCTGAAAAAACAATCATTGATGGGGTTATCTATTATGACATCGATGAAGACAAAAAAATGCGGGAAGAAATTTTAAAAGAAAGAGCACGCATTATTCAGGATATGGTAAGAGAAAAAAACGGAGGAGCTCCGGTTAACAAACCTCATCCGAAAAAACCCCGGTTGTATACCTGTGATGATATATCTGCCGATTATATGCAGGACTAAATCTCCGTTTCATTCTGTCAGCTAACAAAACCAACATGTTCAACTTCAATATAACTTCCAGTATAAAACTCACCGTCCTACTGCTACTGCCACTGCAGCTGATAAAGGCCCAGAATCCATACCCGTCCCCGGCACAAACCAAAAGCGTTCTGATCCTTAACGGAACAGCTCACCTGGGCAATGGACAAGTGATTCAGAATTCAGCCATAGGTTTCAGAGCTGGCAAGCTGGATCTGGTTGCCGATGCAACCACCCTCAAGCTGGCTGCCAATGCCTATGATACCACCATCAATGCCGCGGGGAAACAAATTTACCCCGGTCTTATTGCAACCAATACTTCTCTCGGACTTACCGAAATAGAATCGGTCAGAGCTACCCTCGACGTAAGGGAAACAGGAAGTATGAACCCCAATGTGAGAGCCGGAATTTCATTTAATTCAGACTCTAAAATTATTCCAACTATGCGGACCAACGGAGTGCTGATGGCACAGGTGGCTCCCCGGGGCGGATTGCTTTCAGGAACCTCATCAGTCATGGAGCTGGACGGATGGAACTGGGAAGATATGGCCTACCGGCTCGACGATGGAATATACATGTCCTGGCCAAAGCAATCCAGCCGTACATGGACAGATGACGGCCCGGGTGCTCTCCAACCGAATAATGAATTCAACAAACAGGTCACTGTCCTCCAGCATTTCTTTGCCGACGCTAAAGCTTATGCCGAAACAGATAAAACGGAAGAGAAAAACCTGCGATTCGAAGCCATGCGTAAACTACTCAACGGTACCGAAAACTTATACGTTCGTGCCGATAATGTGAAAGAGATTACTGAAACAGTTGATTTTGCGAAAACCTATGGCATCAAAAAACTGGTGCTTGTAGGTGCTATGGATTCCTGGATGGTTACTCCCCTTTTAAAAACAAACAGTGTAAAAGTTATTTTGGGCCGTGTGCACAGCCTCCCGGACAAGAACGACGATGATGTTGATCTGCCTTTCCGTGTTCCCTACCTCCTGCATCAGGCAGGTATCGTCTATACACTTTGTATGGAAGGCGATCAGGAATACCATCTCAACCGTAATCTGGCTTTCAATGCAGGTACTACAGTTGCCTATGGATTGAATAAGGAGGAAGCGCTCCAATCTGTCACCCTGAATGCCGCTCAGATTCTGGGCATCGAGAAGACAACCGGATCATTGGAACCAGGTAAGGATGCTACTCTGTTTATTTCGGAAGGTGATGCACTGGATATGCGTACCAACCAGCTGACTTTTGCCTTCATACGTGGAAAGAAACTGGATATGAATAATGAGCAGAAAGCATTGAGCGACCGGTATAAGAAGAAATATGGTCAGCACTGAGTTCAGGCTCCTGCTTTCTTGCCTGCCTGAAAATCTTTCAGATAGGCTGGTACAAAATAGGCTATATCTTCCCTCTTTCCGGATTGGAATGCTTTTTCAGAAAGCCCGGCCATAAACCTGGCCGAAGGTTCCAGATTATCAAGGAATACGGCATTAGGATGGTTCAGCAGTGGCTTGCATTTCGCGGCCCCGTCACCGAAAAAAACCACCTTCCCTTTCTCCAGCCAGGGCCTGAACGCTAATTCATCTATGATTCGTGCACTGGCAGCCTCCACCTCCCCCCCTTTCTGATCATAGAGTGCGCAATACACTTCCATTCTCCTGGCATCCAGCATTGGGCATAGCAAATACGACTCAGCACTGCTGAACGTACAACCCGCAGCAAGTGATTCGAGTGTATCAATAGCCAGCAAAGGCTTATCAAGGGCATAGCAAAGACCCTTAGCCACAGAAACACCAATCCTTAAACCGGTATAGGAACCGGGGCCCTTACTCACAGCAACAGCATCCAGACTTTGCATAGCCATACCTGCCTGTGCAAAAACAGCTTCAATAAAAAGTGTCAGATTTTCGGCATGGGTATAGTCCCCACCCTGTTCTTTAAATGCCAGTACCTTGCCGTTTGATATCAGTGCAACGGAACACATTTTGGTGGCAGTTTCCAGATTAAGAATAAGAGCCATCCCTATTTATCCTTGTTCTTGTAGAGCATTTCCTTGTCTACCTTTTCTACTTTGGAGCCATCCTTCAGGGATTTGGCAATAGCTGTATAAGGCGCTGAAATAATTTCCTCTCCTTCTTTCAGTCCGTCAATAATCTGGAAATAATTCGCATCCTGTATACCAGTCTTTACCTTACGGAGCTTAGCCTTACCCTTGTCATACACAAATACACATTCCTGGGGTTTCAATTCTTCCGGGGTCTTCTTATCGGTCTTGTCCTTACTGTCCTTTACAACAAGTTCATCCTCGTCAACATTTTTTTTACCCTTTCCTTTTCCGGTAGTATCACTCCGGGTTGTAACAGACTGAATGGGAACAGACAGGACATTCTTTTCAGACTTCGTCCGGATATCAACAGTTGCCGACATCCCGGTACGGAAGGGACTTAGCTGGGGGGTACGTGCATCAATGAGGTCCACATACGAAAATGCCAGGATACGGATCTTTACTGTGAAATTGGTAACCTGATCTGTTGACACCCCTGTCGTATTGGCTGAATTGGAAACCTCGGTTACAATCCCTTTGAATTTACGGTTATGATAGGCATCCACTTCTATCTCGGCCGTATCGCTGTTATGAATACGGACAATATCATTTTCATTTACATCCACATTCACTTCCATAGCATTCAGATCGGCAATGGTCATCATTTCCGTTCCGGCCATTTGTGAAGTGCCTACAACCCTTTCACCCATCTCCACATTTCGCTTGGTTAGAATGCCCGACACCGGCGCATAGATATTCGTTTTGGCCAGATTGTCGGTGGCTGATTTCAATGATGCTTCATTGCTTTTAACGGTAAATTCCGCTGCATGAACACTTTCTTCAGAGGCTTCCACATCCGCTTTTGCTCCTTCATAACCGGCTTTGGATGCATCAATATCCGACTGGGCTATCGCACCCTGATCAAAAAGCTTTTTGTTCCGCATATACACCGCTTCCAGATTGGCTTCATTGGCCTTGCTCTGAGCAAGCCTGGCTTTGGAATTTTCGTACTGTGCCCGGGCCATATTCACCGAAGCCTGCATCTGATCAACTGCCGATTTATAAATAATGGGGTTGATCCGTGCCAGCAAATCACCCTTCTGAACTTTCGCTCCTTCTTTAAAAGGAAGCTCCACAATCTCACCCGATACATCAGAACTGATCTTGACGCCTACTTCAGGTTGCACCTTCCCATTCGCCGAAACCGTTTCAGTAATATTCCGGAGAATTGCTTTCTCAACAGCGATAGAGGTAGTAACACCCGAATTCGATTTGAAAACAGCAAGTAAAACAATAATCACTACTGCCGGAATACCGACATAGAGTAACAGCTTTTTGGTATTCATATGCTTTTAGAATGAAAGAGGTTTGCCCTGATAAAAATCCAGTACTTTAACCTTGAATATATAATCGTATTTAGCCTGTAATAAGTCGGACTGGGCCTTTACCAGTTTATTCTTCGCATCATTGTAATCCAGTGAATTCAGCAAGCCTACATTGAATTTCTGATCCGCATATTTGAATGATTCCTGAGTGGCATCAACAGAACGCTTGGTAGCCTGGAACTTTATAAGCGCTGCATGGGCATCGGCATAGGCCTGCTGTATGGTTTTCCTCAGCTGCAGCTTTTGGATCTGCAGATTCAGATCCGCATTTTTTACCTGAAGTCTGGCTCGCTCCACATTGCTGTATGTCTGAAGGCCGTTGAAAATAGGAACTGTTAAACTGAAACCTACACTTCTGTTGAAATTTGAACTAAGCTGGCTGGTAAAACCTGTTGTACGTGTCTGAGCCACAAAAGTAGGTTGTAATACCTGCTGTCCTCCTGTTGTCACATCTCCATTCCATTGATAACCGGTCACTGTCGGCAAACCTACCAACTCTTTATTGGCTCCGGAATAACCAGTACCGATAGCCACATTCATGGACAGACGGGGACTTACACTTCCTCTTGCTTCACGCCACTGCATATCATAACTTTTTAGTTTATATTCAGCGCTCTTGACCATAGGCTGACTTTTTAATGCCAAATCATAAATCTGTGTCGCGCTTGCATTAAGAAGAGATTCGGAAGGCACACCGAGTTCGGGTTTTACAATATTGAACCCTCCGGTACTATCCATATCAAGAAGCTGTACAAGATTCAAATAAGCCAAATCAACCTGATTCCGTGCATTTGCTTCGCTGAGCTCATCGGTTGCCAGCTGGGCCTGCATCTGAAGCAGGTTACCCTTGGCCTGTGCACCGGCATCTACCAGCTTGCGGGTACGGTCTACCTGTATCTGTGATATACCAACCTGGTTGACAGCAACGGTGAGCAATTCATCATTGAATAGAATTTGAAGATATGCATTGGCTATATTGAGGGAGATATCATTCTTCATCTTCTCCACATCCTCCTTGCTTGCCATCAGATCAAATTGCCCTTGTTTGATAGTATTCATTTTCTGCCATCCGCTGAAAAGGACCAGTCCGCTGCTCAGGGCAAAATTCTCTGACAGTACCAGGTCATTGGCAAATGTATTGGTATACAGATCGATCGTTCGTCCGAAGTTATAATTATGATTTGCCTGCCCGTTCAGATTCGGAAACAGATTCGCCCTGTCCTGGGTAAGTGTGATTACATTGGTTTCACGGACAATTTCGGTCTGCCTTACCTGCAAATTGTTTTTTAAGGCATAGTCAATACATTGTTGTAAAGACCATGGAGCGCCTGTTTTCTGGGCCTTACAAAAAGAAGGGAGTGCAAGAAAAACGGCCAGTATGAAACAATAAACAATTCCTTTTCTCATTATTTTATGCATAAAACATTCAAATGTACGGAATCCATTCCTAATTAATATCTTTGATTAAAATTCACAAACATGAAAAAAAACATACTTACCCCCATCCTGGGTATTCTGTTTCTCACCTCCCTGGTTTCAGCACAAACCGGAGTTATTTTTAAATACAAAATAAGCTCCAGCTCTGGTGCTACGGGCTCTGTTACCGGTTATTATGCAGATGGTAATTTCCGTTCTGACTTTAACATGGATATTCCTCAGATGCCGAATGGTGGAATCAGCACCAGCAATCTGGTCCTGAAAGACAAACCCAAGACTATTTTTACGCTGAACGACAAGAACAAGACTTATACCGAAATGGAAATCAAGGATAAGTCTGATACAGCCAAGGGGAATGAGGCAACAGTAAAGGTGCTGGGGAATGAAAAAATAGGGAAGTACAACTGTATTCATTCCCAGGTTACACAAAACAACCATGTATCCGAATACTGGACAACCCGTGAAATTGCAGATTATGAAAAATACAGCAATGCACACCGTGGAAACCGTATGATGGGCAAGGGGAACACTTCTGCTGCTCTTAAGAGCGCTAATGCCGACGGATTCATCGTTAAAACATTTTCCAAAGATATGCGCGGCAACGAAAACAGCCTGGAACTGGAAAGCTTTGAAAATGGTGCTGTCAGTGCCGATAAATTCAAGATCCCTGATGGATATACCAAGCAGGAAACACCGGCTCCGGGAACAGCTCCCGGGATGGCACCCGGACAGGGTTTTGATTATAACAAACTGAAAGATATGACTCCTGAAGAGCGTCAGAAATTTATTGAAGCAATGAAAAAACAAGCCGGAGGAGGTCATTAATCTTATGAATATTTTAATTATTGGTTCGGGTGGAAGAGAACATGCCTTTGCCTGGAAGCTTGCTCAAAGTAAGAGACTGAAAAAACTTTTTATTGCTCCCGGAAATGCCGGCACTGCATTGATAGGAAGCAACGTGAACCTCAGCCCTCTTGATTTTGAAGGTTTGGGTAAGTTTGCGCTGGAGCAGGACATTCAGATGGTGGTTGTAGGTCCGGAAGACCCGCTTGTGAAGGGAATTTACGACTACTTCAAGGAAAACCCCGCTCTGCAGCATTTACCTGTTATTGGTCCCTGCAAAGCCGGAGCTCAGCTTGAAGGAAGCAAGGATTTCTCCAAACAGTTCATGACACGTCATAAGATACCTACTGCAAGGTATCAGACATTCAGCAAAGCTACTATTGAGAAGGGACTTGAATTCCTGGAAACACTGAAACCTCCTTATGTACTCAAAGCCGATGGTCTTGCTGCCGGAAAAGGTGTAGTGATTCCTTCCACACTTGCTGAAGCGAAAACAGAACTCACAGCAATGCTTGCCGATGCCAAATTCGGAACAGCCAGCGCTCAGGTGGTTATTGAAGAGTTTCTAAAAGGGATAGAACTGTCTGTATTTGTATTAAGTGATGGTATTTCATACAAGCAACTGCCTTCTGCTAAAGATTATAAACGGATAGGTGAAGGAGATCAGGGATTGAATACAGGAGGTATGGGAGCTGTTTCTCCGGTACCCTTTGCCGATAAAATTTTTCTGGATAAAGTGGAAAATCGAATTATTATTCCAACAATTGAAGGACTGAAAAAAGACGGTATCGATTACCGGGGCTTCATTTTTATTGGCCTGATGAATTGCGATGGAGAACCCTTTGTGATTGAATACAACTGCCGCATGGGTGATCCGGAAACTGAAACTGTGCTGCCAAGGATAGAAAGTGATTTGCTGGATTTGTTTGAAGGGGTGGCGACCCAGACTTTGGCAGAAAGAACTTACACGACTGATCCGCGTACCGCAGTTACTGTTATGCTTGTAGCAGGAGGTTATCCGGGAGCCTATCACAAAGGAGACCCTATTACAGGTTTTGAAAATATTCAAAACAGTCTGGTGTTCCATGCCGGAACTTCATCATCGGGTAAATCTGTTCTGACAAACGGAGGTCGGGTTATTGCCGTTACCTCCCTTGGGGAAAGTATTAAGGAGGCTGCAGTACAATCCATATCCAATGCATCCCGAATTGATTTTACAGGACGATACTTCCGGAAAGATATAGGAAAAGATCTGGAAGCTCTGCAGCAGCCGGTTCAATAAAAGGATTCGGAAAATTTACTTGAGGGTACCGTTCTTATCAGCTTCCTTATTATACTTAGCCTGAACGTAGATCCAGGATGCTACTCCGATAAAGAGTATAACGATAAAGATTTTGTTCGGACTGATATGGTGATAAAGCCATCTCCAAAGATCAAACATCTTTTCAAAAAGGCGGCCTAAGGCATACATGGCTCTGGTAAACATAATTTTCCTGTTTTTAGACGAACAAAAATAGAAATAAATTCAGAAAACCGAAAAGATTCCCTCTCTTTTGATATGCTTATAACCAGTTTTCGCTCTTATACACCCATTTCCCTCCTTAAAATTCCCGTTTTAGGGCTTTTTTTATGGTTTTTTAGCGTCTTATATCGTTTTACTCCCGATGAAAGTTCCATCAATCAGGCTAGTCCCCTCCTCCTTTATTTCCATTCTGCCTTAGCAGGCCTGTATTATGTAAATATTTTTCTCTCCCTGCTGCTTTCTCTGGGCTCCGCTTTTTTGCTGAATTATATCGTGAATCAACATAGCCTGCTGTCTAAAAAGACGTATTTACCTGCCTTACTCTATCTTGTTTATAATGCCTGCTGCGGAGAGTTTTTGCACCTTCATCCGGGCTCTTTCTCAAATCTCCTCATCATTGCTGCCTGTCATCAGTTGTTCAATACCTACCGTAAGGACTCTGCCAATGCAGAAGTCTTTAATGCAGGCCTGCTCATTGGCCTTGCGTCCCTTATATACCTACCTTCCATGCTGTTATTCCTGTTTGTATGGATAACACTGATCATATACCGTCCCTTCATCTGGCAGGAATATGTGCTGGCTCTGCTTGGATTTCTATTGCCCTGGTCCTTCTTCTTCGTTTACTACTTCTGGAATGATCAGATCCAGACTATCTGGTTCAAAATAATTTTCCGACATATAAGCGGACAACATTTTCTGTTCTCGTCCAAACCTGCCTATGTATGGCTGTATCTTGTTTTCGGTGTCATTATTCTGGCTTCATTCCTAACCTATGCCGGCAGTCAGCTCGTCATGCCCCTGAAATCTAAAAAAACATTTGCAGTTCTCTTCTGGTGCCTGATAACCGCGGCGGTAGCATGCTATCTGGCCCCGGTTATAAGTATTGCAACCCTAAGCCCTATCACTATTCCACTGTCCGTTATCTCCTCCAACCTCTTCCTGCAAATAAAGAGAACCTGGCTGGCCGAGCTCTTGTTCAGTTTCATGATATCGGCCATTTTGATCCTGCATCTGAGCATCTTTCTTCAGAAATAACCTGCATATTTTGCTATCTTTGTACCTTATCAATCATACAAATTAAGCCCGTTTTTTGACCCTTATTTATACATAAAACAGCATTACATGAAATTTGGTGTCGTCGTTTTTCCAGGTTCCAATTGTGATCAGGATATGATCCATGTGCTGGGTGATGTATTAAAACAGGAAGTGGTATCACTATGGCATAAAGACCATAACCTTCAAAAGGTTGATATGGTGGTATTGCCGGGAGGATTCTCCTATGGTGACTACCTCCGTTCAGGCGCCATTGCCCGGTTTTCTCCCATCATGAATGAGGTCATGGAGTTTGCCGAAAAAGGCGGACTGGTGTTCGGGGTCTGCAACGGATTCCAGATACTTTGCGAAGCCGGTCTGGTACCGGGAGCCTTGCTGAGAAACAGCGGTCTTCAGTTTTTGTGTAAAAATGTCTTCATAAAAGCTGAAAACCAGGAAAGCCTGATGACCTCTGCGATACCCCGTGGTAAGGCATTGAAAATACCTATTGCCCATGGAGAAGGAAGTTATTTCAATGATCCGGCAGCTTTAAAAAAAATGAATGCGAACGGACAAATCCTGTTCCGCTATTGCGATGAACAGGCTAATGCCACTCCTGAATCAAACCCCAACGGCTCTCTTGAAAACATTGCAGGTGTATGTAACGAACGCAAAAATGTATTCGGTATGATGCCACACCCTGAAAGAGCTGCAACTGAAGAACTAAGCAATACAGATGGATTGTTTCTGTTCAAATCAATGCTTAGTTTGGTAACCAGCTAATAAATACTTACACAGCTCTTTTTTCATCAAACTGCAGGTTCCATCCTCATGAGGCATTAAAAAAGCCCCGACTTAACAGGCGGGGCTTCATTATCTTAGAATGAACCTTTCTAATCAGCGACTACAATTTTTTCATGCATTATTTTGTCTTCACCTGCTGTTATAACCAGCAGATAAGTACCCTGACTGAGGTTAGCTTTGTTAAAGGAGAATGTATTCTCCCCTTCCTGACAATAACCGCTGAACAATTCTCTCACCATACGGCCTTGCATGTCATATACAGCAACATTTGTTTTCTCTGAATTTCTGTCCAGTGTAAAATCCACCTTAAACATATCCATAACCGGATTCGGGTATGTTTTCAGATTTGTGGCTAGTACAGTCTGTGGCTGTTGTATTCCTGTTGCAAAGGAAGGGTCATAGATCTGGGCAACATAGGCATCCCATGAATTGGATGAGTTGGCTATTGAACCGGCCATCCAGCAACAGGCTTGTGGACTGTTATGACGCCTGCACATACCGCTGTAATCACCCCACCTGCTTTGGCCCGAGCCTCCGCTTACACTGACGTAGGTAGTACCGGCTTTAACGACAGTAACCGTTCCCGGAGACATGCTATTGTCATAGCTGACAGCACTGATCTGAGGAAAAATGGATGAACTGGACTGGGCAAATCCTATCATGACACTTTGATCACCGGTAACACCCAAAGCAGTATAGGATGCTATAGAAGGGTAAGCACAGTCTGTACCACTTGTAGAAAATATCTTATTCGTATTGGTCTGGTTACTCACATTGATACGGTTATAGTTGACAGCATTATAGGTATTTGTAGCATCGGCAGAGGCGAATACGAAATGCAATATCCCATTAAGGTAAAATCCGCTCAGTGCACGGCAGTCGGTTACCATGATCGCTTCCGTAGTGCCTTTCTGTGAACTGTTTCCTGGCGCACCGTATGTAGTTGTATTTACAGAATAATGTGCCATCGTTGGGCTTGCCGTTACATCATTGGATATCTTATACAAATCAAAACTGGATCCACCTCCATTCTGAGTAGATACCATCCAGATACCGGGGCCGTATGAATTGCCCTGTCCTTCCGATACAGGAAGCAAGGTGAATGGTGATCCGGCAATATTGGTCCACACCTTTGTATTCAGTGTGCCGCCGGCATAGCCTTGTGCTTTTCCGATCTGCACAACTATACTTTGATCATAAGAACCATTATTGAACAGGTTACTGCTTATGAATACATCGTTATTTGAAATTCCCACTTTGGGATAATCGGCCATATCACCGGTCCCAAGCGGATCGCCTGTCAGCTTGAAATAATTCCATCCTCCGGTTGCCGGATTATTTGTTTTGGAGAAGAAAACCAGCATATGATTCGCTCCGCTACCGCTTGTCACTTCCTGGCAGTAAAAAATAAAACGATCGGCCCCTTTATCATACACCACCACCGGGTCACAGGCATTGGGAATGGCTGCATCCGGAATAAAAGTATTGAGTGTCTGATAGTACAGATTATGACCTGTACTGTCATCAATCTCCACCACATCATTGGATACGCTCATGATAATACCCTTATTGGAAATGGCAATATTATTATCCAGGGGATTCCATCCGTCGTTCTTATTTGCGGTATAATTCACCCCTACCTTGGGTGTGACTGCAGTAGGGCTTGGGACATAACCTCCGGTGCTCATACGCTCCCTATCAAGGGCAAGTTTTTTCAGAAAGAGTTCGTTGCGTATCTGTTCAAGTTGCTCATGATTCGGTTCGAGAGGTTCAGATTCCATCATTTTGTGTGAAACCACTCCTTTCCACTTTAAATCAGCCGTCGGAGTATTTACCTCTGCTGTAAGGGGTATCTGGATTACCGGGGAGCAATAAGCATCCCCTGCTTTTTCCATTTTTAATGTCTGTACTGCACTTGTCTGGCCATGAAGATTCAGGCCCATAGATGCAGTTGCCAGAATGAATAGGAGTTTTCTTTTCATCGTGTGTGTGAATTTGTGTGTTATTGCTGTGTGGTAACCAGGATAAAACCGGTGTGAAGCAGTGTTTATCCCTAATTGTGCTTATTCCTTATAACAAGTTTAGTGAAAAAATGTGAAAAAAACAAGTAAAACAGTCCTTAACCAGCATTCATCATTACCGAAAAATCAGATAAATACCAGGAAAAGACGAAAATTCCCGTGATGAATGTAGAATAGAAAAAACTGAAAGAAAAGGACTAATTTTTGAGAAAGGAATGGTGCTCCGTTTCAAACTCAGGAATCAAATCGCTTTGATCAATATTAGCACTACTGAAACAATAGTGCTGAGGAGAAGTGACAATTCCTTGATTTACAGGCTTGCTGGAATACCAGTATTGTTCCGGCCGAATTACTTATCTTTAGCATTCAGCATTGCAGGTATGTTAAATTGTAGCCAGTTTCTTGCCCTTCTCACGGTTTGTGTTTGCCTTTTCTGTTCCTGTTTTACTCCATACAGAAAATTCGAAAAAGTACATTGCCCTCTGGCAACTGATTATTCCAACCCGGATACCTGGGCTGCTTTACCGGATAAAAAGGATAGTGCAGATGCATTGCCACCCGGTGCGAGTGACGGACAGGCCGAAGCTAAAGTGGATGTCTTTTTTATCCACCCAACCACCTATATCATTGGCCACCACTGGAACGGAGGTGTTAACTGGAAAGGATTGAATTCGTTCACCGACAAGGGTCCAATCCGTAATCAGGCCAGTGTTTTTAACGGAAGCTGCAAAGTATATGCACCCCGCTACCGTCAGGCTAAACTTTCGGCATACATGGATGTACGTGGAAACGGACCAAAGGCATTTGATACAGCTTATGCCGATGTACGCAAAGCTTTTCGTTATTATCTGGATCATTACAATCAGGGCCGGCCGGTTATTATCGCTTCTCATAGTCAGGGTACGGATCATGCAATAAGGCTGATGCATGAATTTTTTGACAATGACCCAGTATTATCCTCCCGTCTGGTAGCTTGTTACCTCATCGGGAGACCTATAACACGTGACTCTTTGAAGCATACTCCACCTTGCGACTCTGCCAGGCAAACCGGATGCTATGTAACCTGGAATACCCTGCACTGGGGTGAGAAAAAACTGTTTTTTGCCGAACCCAAAGACCTGATCTGCACCAACCCGTTAAGCTGGAAAAGGGATACTATTTATATTCCAGCGAATAAAAATCTGGGAAGTCTTCAGACCTTCGGAAAACCTCCCCTCAAAAATACCATTGATGCTCAATGCACACATACCGGAATTCTTTGGGTACATGTTCCCATTTTCAGCGGATACCCCCAATGGAGCAGCTATCACATTTATGATTACAACTTTTATTATATGAATATTCGGGAGAATGTGAAGCAAAGGGTTGATGCTTATTTTAAAAATCAAACGAAACAATAAGTTTCTTTTTCCGGCTCTGAATTCCGGCTGATTTTTTCAAATCATCCGGTGCAAATTTATGAACCTATTATTACCAGAGGCTTTCAGCCTGTTTTAGTCTGCTCACCCTCTCTTCCGAAACCTTCAAATAAGCTATATACAAAGTTTACTGTATAGCACTCGTATCTGCAATTTACCGTCTTAAAACAGCAATCCGCTCAACCAAACCTACCGTTTAATCATTTTACATCCCGGTAATTTATTTAGGTATTAGTTTCGCCCAGTTCAAAACAACCTTGTTTAACACAGGTGTATGTTTATTAAAAAGCAAAAAAACTAATTATGAAAAAAATTCTTTTTACGTTCACTATCCTGATGTTGGTACTTTCAGGTGGAATTTACGGTCAGACTTTCCCGGGTTATTTTGACGGGAGGATTTATGTAAAAGTGCTGGATGCGTCGGGCACACGTTTAGCTGCTTATAATGGCGGTGATACCTATCAGGATGCGACCCTGCTCTCCCTTTTTCATACCTATGGGGTAACCACCCTGAGCCAGTCTTTTCCTTTAGCACCTGCTTCAATTCAGAACATATACCATATTCAATTTACTAACGTCTCATCGGCTTTATCCTTTATTGCTGACTTACAAGCATTGAGCTATGTTCAATATGCCGAACAGGTTCCTATGCGCCAGATAAGCTCAAATCCCCCGAGTGATTACAATGCCGCAAATCAACCTTACCTGAGTCAGGTATCGGCTCCAGCAGGATGGCTTGTATATCCGGGAGCTTCCACACCTCACTCTTCCAATGTTGTAGTAGCTGTAATTGACAACGAAATATTGGTTGATCCTGTGAATGGCATTTATCACCAGGAATTCAAGAACGGAGCAAATTCGAATCTGTGGGTTAATACAAAGGAAATTCCCGGAAACGGTATTGATGATGATGGGAACGGATTCATTGACGATATAAACGGGTTTGATGTGGGAAATGGAGATAATATAATGAGTTGTATAACCAGTAACCATGATCACGGCACCCATGTAGCAGGTATTGCTGAGGCCTTAACAGATGTTGGCCCTAACACACTCAATAGCAGTATTGCTTCAATTAGCTGGAATTCACGCCTTATGGCCATTAAAGCTACCACAGATGCTTCTCAACAGTTTCTCAGTAACACCAACGATGGTTTGTATTATGCCATAATCAACCATGCAGATATCATTAATATGTCCTGGGGCAGCGGGAATTCAAGTAATGTGGAATCCTCCTTGATTAGCTGGGGAATCACAAATGGAATAATAATGGTAGCAGCTGCAGGCAATTCTACAAGCATGTCTAATTTTTATCCGGCGGCTTACCCTGGTGTGATTTCAGTTGGTTCAGTTAATTCAGGCAATGTGCTTTCATCCTTTTCCAATTTTGGAACCTGGATCGATGTAATGGCTCCCGGTGAAACTGTTTTCAGTTCAGTGGGTACAGGAACAACAACGTATGGTTCGAAAAGCGGGACTTCCATGGCATGCCCAATGGTAACTGCCCTTTGTGCGCTCATGAAATCGTACAGTCCAAACATGTCATCAGCGGCGATTAAAAGCTGTATAGAATCCAATTGTGATAATTTGGCAACAGGAAACGGGAGCAATTGGACCAACGGCTACTTGGGGCACGGTCTTATCGACGTTAACAAAGCTATCCTATGCATTAAAAACACAGCACCGATTGTCGCTTTCACCGCCAATACATCCCAAGGATGTTCCAACAATGCTTCTCAGATACAACTTTTTGACAAAAGCGGAGGAGCTCCTGCAACAAGTTGGTTTTGGACTATACCTGGCGCCACTTTTGTACCGCCAAGCACCGCCAATTCACAAAATCCAATTGTTAGCTTTTTAAACACAGGGCAGTATAGTGTAACACTTAAGGTGACCAATTCTGTTGGAAACAACACTTTATTAACGAACAACTTCCTGAATATTACCAACTGTGTTCCTGTAACAGGATCACAGGCCAACTGGCACTTCGGGAACCTTGCCGGGTTGAATTTTAAAGTTGTACCCCCTGCCCCCATTGCAGGCAGTTCGCTTGGTTCAATAGAAGCCTGTGCTACCGTTTCAGACAAAAACGGAAATGTTTTGTTTTACACGAATGGAATGGGTGTTTGGGACAAGAATAACAATGAAATAACGAAACATGCTGCAACTCCGCCGGTGGTGCTGAACGGAAGTTGGAATTCAAATCCTTCAAATCCAGCAGTAGGAATAAATAACTGGTCTACTACTGACCTGGCTTCCGCAGCCCAAGGTGTACTCATTGTGCCCAACCCGGGTAATACCAACCAGTATTACATATTCACCGTTTCAGATTGTGCATTTAATTCTGCCCCTGCCCAAAATCTTGGACTTAGCTATACCATTATTGACATGAGTTTGAACGGTAATCTGGGTGGTATCGTGTCAGGGAAGCTAAATGTTATAGTTGGAGGCGCTTCGAATTTCCCGACAACTGAACAATTAACAGCAGTTCCTCATTGCAACGGAACAGATTATTGGATCCTGGTCCATGGATGCAGCGGAACCAACGATGCCAACTTACTCGCTTTTCAGCTCAGTGCAGCTGGCCTTAATGCGACCCCCGTTGTAAGCCCTTCATGGGCGGCCCAGAATGGACAGGCTCAGGGAATGCTTAAGGCATCACACAGTGGAAGTTATGTTGCATGTGTGCAAAGAACGACAGGCATTGGAGGCCTGCACAAGGCTTTTGTTTACAACTTCGACCCTTCCCAGGGGACATTCAACCAGTATGCTGTATTTTCGGATTGTGATTATTCCTGCACTTTCAGTCCTGCCGAACAATACCTGTACACTTGTTCTGACGGCATTAACTTTAACCCAGGTGACATCATCCGATATGATTTAACTAACCCTGCATTGCTTCCCATTCTTGTATTAAAAGCCACGAATTATTTGGAGGCGACCTCTATGGAGATGGGGCCGGATAATAAAATATATACCACTATTTACAATTCCAATCAATTGGGTGTAATCGCTGCTCCCGACAATGTGAGTCCAATGGCCAGTCACTCCGGACCTACCCTCGGGACTCATTCTTCTTTCATCGGATTGCCCAATATGATCGATGCTCAGGTTCATGTGGCTTCTCCCCCTCCTTCATTTACAGTAAACTATAACTCATCAAACTGCAACACGGTAATTTTTCTTGCTCCTGCTGCATGCTCCAATACCTTGACGTGGGATTTTGGTGACGGATACACGATCAGCGGGTCAGGTGCTATCCCAAGTGGTGCAAATAATGGCACCACAACAGGCACCTTCGGGAATCCAACTCATACCTATAATTCAGGTCAGTACCTTGTTAAATTAACCATAAACGGACAAACCGTCAACCAAATGATCACAGTTGGAAGTGTATGCGCATCAGCTATCAACTATGCAAATAATACCACTCTGACCAGCAACACGAATTTTGCATCGACCACTATCAGTATAAATGGGGATATTACGATTCCAAACGGAATAACACTAAGCATCCAGAATTCAGAAGTCTTCGTAGGTTTCGGACACCGCTTTATTGTTCAAAACGGAGGAAAGATCAGCATCAACGGAACTCACGTACATGCCTGTACAGGGGGTCTCTGCGGGTCTCTGTGGTATGGCATACAAGTTCAGCCAGGAGGAACTGTTGAAATTATTAATTACAGCATTATTGAAGATGCCATGTATGCCGTTTATCCGGATGTAGCAGGCACGACGAATCTGATTCCTATGCTCAACATTCACAACTCTATATTTAATAAAAACGTCAATTCTGTATTGGTAGAGTCCTACCCTTATGACGTGAATGCTGGAAATTTCTACATCATAACGAACTGTATCTTTACATGCCGAACCTTGCCTACAGCCTGTACTTCAGCTAACTTCACCGCAATTCAAAATGCCCTCAATGCCAACCCGGTTACAGCCTACCCAACGGCTTTAACGCTGAATGGAAATCGTTCCTTTTCCGGAGTTATCCTGAGTCAGCTTACCAGCACCACCTCTTATAAATTGGGAGCTACCGGAACCGGGAATGTCAACATTTTCGACAATCTCGACTTTGGATGTTATATTGATAATTCCTTCGCAACGATCGTAAATTGCCAGTTCCAGAACATTACAGGAAACACAGCTGCGAACAGCTCTTATGGAGGAAATGCTTTTGGTGATGCCATTTTCGCCACTATACCCAAACCCAGCCGCTTTAGCACTTCCAACCTCATCATTGGAGGAACACAGGCAAACCCGGGCGGAAACACTTTCCGGAATTGCTTCCGGGCAATGGACATTAAAGGTTATGATTTCCTCACTATCGATAATAATACAATCGATAATCTGCAAACCGATTTGGCTGCCAACTTTAGTACACTGGGCAACTGGACCGGACAATATGGTATCTTCCTTAAGCCGAATGGATATACTCCATCCGGTGTCATACAGGTAAATGACAATACAATAAACAACTGCGCCAACGCCATCCATGTGAACCGGGCAATTGGTTATGCCTCCACTCAGATAAGGATCGCCTGCAACACTATCAATGCAGTGGGAACTACTACAGGAACAGCTACACAATACTGCAATATCGGAATTCATTTACAGGATGTATCCGGTAACTCGTCAACCATGCCGGCAAGCAGCTATCAGGTATACACCAACAGTGCTACCATGGCTGAAAAGAATGCCATACTTTGTGAAAACATATTAGCAGGGTTGGATATAAACAGCAATAATGCCATAAGTGTTCACTCCAGCCCAAGTACAGGAGGTACCATTGCCAATTCAAGCCCAAATGCAACAATGGATGTCATACGGCTCAACAGCTGTTCCAATGCCCTGGTGAATAACAACCTGAATCTTATGAGTTCACCCATTTTGAATTCGAATGAAATTCTGACCGGGGTATATGTTTACGGTGGTACATCCAATAGCATTTCCGGTAATTACCCTCAAGGGCTTGGAACCAGCTTCGTATTTAATAATACCGGTGGAACTGGAACAAGTTTCAAATTCCAAAACAATATTATGACCAATGCCATCTACGGACTGTATTTGCTGAATAATGCGGTGATTGGAACACAGGGAAGCTCTACAACTCCTGCCGGAAACCTCTGGGGTGTCACACCATCATCCCTTTCACTTAATCAGACATACAGCAGCAACACTTCGGCATCAGCCAATGTAAATCAATATTCGGTTATTTATGGGAATGTGGCAGGATGTGGATCCTCTACCTGTACGATTCCCAACTCCAACGGAGGAAGTGACAAATATCTCACTAGCGGAGGCACTTTCGGTCTGAAACCGGCTCCTGGAAGTTCGAATGCCACACCTTCCTGTCTTACCTGCGCGTGTTCCAATAACCACAGCTTCATTGCTTCTGGTACAGACACTCAGGAATTCCTGATGCCTGCTGAACAGTTTGGTACGGAGCTGAATGCTGTGCTTACTGATAAGGAATCCAATCCTGAGCGTATATGGCAGAACAAAAAGGCAGCCTTTGATCAGATTCACCATCACCTGAATGAATATGGAACTGATGCCAACCTGGGAAGTTTCCATAATGAACAACTCAGTACCACTATTGGTCAGCTTAGCACCATAGATGAACTGATTGCCCAGGGTTCCTATGCAACAGCTCATACAATTAATAATGGTATCCTGGCAGGCAATCTTATTGAAGATAACCTGGTAAAGTTGAATACCGTTCTCCTCGAAAAGCTGGGAGATTCTACCTATGTATACACACCAACCGACAAGGCAACGATTTATTCCATCGCCAATTCCTGTCCGCTTACCAACGGACCCGCTGTTTTCAAGGCACGTGCCCTGTACGATGCAATGATGGATCATGCCATGAATTATATGGAGAATTGCAGGTCTTCCGCTCCAGATGCCACTACTGCCCCTGTTGTACGCACAGGCCCCGTTACCAGCGCCGAGCTCCATATCTATCCTAACCCTAACAACGGGGAGATGACCGTAAACTATGCCATCACAGGAGACGAAAACGCTCAACTGATGATCTTTGACGTAAATGGAAAACTGATGGACAGCTACCTGCTCAAGTCTGATGCCACTTCCCTGCAAATCAGCAACCAGAATCTGGCCAACGGGGTCTATATGTACCGTGTGGTGACAAGTTCAAGAACCCTCAATACAGGGAGACTGGTGATTATCAAGTAACCGTTTCCGCATAAATCAAAAACGCCCCCGTGATATACGGGGGCGTTTTCTCTTATACTCGATTATGAATCAGGGTCCAAAATAGATTACAAACTGTCCACATCGTTTGTCCCAGATATAATTGTCCTCGTCTGTTAACCCTTTCTGCATCACCTTACCTTTATACTTTTTCAACTCCTTCTTCCAGTACAGTGTATCTGCAGGAACCATCTCAGGATGATTTGCAAGAAAATCGCTGAATTCAATTTTTTCATAGGGCAGTATAAAGCGCTTGTACTGCATAGCACTGTAAAAGAAGGACCAGGGTTTGTACTTTAGGATAATGGAGGTATCAGCGCCCCACATGGCATATAAACAGTATCCGGGATCGAGTTTAACAGTATCGGAGAACAGGAGTGTTTTTTCCCTCCATATTTGATGATGAATTACGAACGTATCCCGCAAAGAAACGATATCACAATGCACTCTTTCCTTCATTCCTTCCCCTGTAACATCCTCAAATGTATCATGCAAATAGGTAAGCGGTTTGTTTTTATATTCCTTCAGAAAGTTCTGGAATTCCTGCTGTTCAAACACCGACTCTTTCAGTGCTGAATCCTGCATGGTGATACTCTTCGGTACGGATGCAGTATCGGGTTTCGCTTTCCGGTCTCCTTCTCCCGGAGGAGAATCACAGGCACTCCATAACAGAAGCACAAAAGAAAGTAAACATATGGTTCTCATAAGCTTTCCGGATCCTTTATGAATAGCAGCGAACAAATTTATTCTATTACAACCGGGGAAGCAAATTACCGGCCAAAAGCTGCAATCCACTCAACAAAACCCGCTAAATAAACATTTTACATTCCCCCTGTTCATTTATATCGTAGTTTAGCCTTAAAGTGAAGCACAAACGATTATGATTTCAGATACTGATCGGGTAAACAGATACCTCATTCATTTTTTTTCGCTTATTCTCTGTTTCCTTGCCGCCTACTTTTACCTGGAACGAACCCTCCCTTTCGATGCTGCATTCTATAGTTTCAAGATTTCGGAAAGCGGCACCTTTAGTATAGAGAATTACCGCTATGGTGTGTTTTACACTCAGCTCTTCCCGCTTCTGTTCCTGAAAGCCGGCTGTTCCTTAAAAACCTTTCTCCTCGTTTATTCCCTCTCCTTTGCTTTATGGAATTATATCTTCTGTCTGATTATCCTCTACGTTTACAAAAAGCCCGGCATTGCTCTTGCTCTGGTCCTGACCCAGGTCCTGGCTTACAGAATAAGCTTTTTTTATCCGGTATCTGAAATCCATTCCTGCATGGGCCTGCTTTTGCTTCTGGCGGCTCATCTTGCCGGGTGGAATAGCCAAAAACCTATCCGTTCAGGGTCTATCCTGCTTCTCTTCATTGTATGGTTAACATTTATTCATGTACTCAGTATTGTACCTATTGCATTTATAATTGGCTATTTTATTATCCGGCGGCCGGCTCTTATTAAAGATAAAGCATTCTATATACCAACCTTGCTGGGTCTGATCCTTTTTATTGTGCAGTTAAAAATGTTTTCGGCCGGTTCTTACCAGGCTTCCAAAATGATTGGACTTAAAGAAATCATGGAGTTCCTTGAAGATCCCGGCTCCTCTACAGGTTATATTTTTTTCATGAAAGAATTCATGAGCCTGGAGTTAACTTTCGTTATCTGCCTTGCAGGTTTTATTGTCCTTTGCATCGTATTCCGGAAATTCATAATACTTGGATACTCCTTACTATTCCTTGCAGGCACCTGGGTACTTATCATGGCGTATAACATGACTCCTGAAAGCCCGCTTGTGCTTCAGAATTACTATCCTCTGTTCGGTATTTTTATTGCACTGCCCCTTGCTCAGGATCTGTTACCGCTCCTGCCCCGTCCCTGGATCCGCTTCATCATTCTTATTCCGGTTTTTTCTTTCTCCCTGCTGGGCATCATACGGAAAGGAGTATTCATGAGTGATCAGACAGCCTATTTCCAGCGAATTGCTGCTCAACCCGAAGCTTGGCAAACAGAACGCTATGTGGTTCACAGTGCCAATATTAACTGGGATAATGTGATGGTGACCTGGGATCTGTCTTTTCAAAGCCTGCTTGCTTCTTCCCTCGGTGAGCCGGTTGATTCCCATACCTGTTTTTGTTCGGGAGATACGGCTCAAATCAACAACTGGTGCAGGAAGGACAATCAATTCTACTCTGTGGAGTGGTGCCCCGTCTGGTTCAATACCCCTTTTACAAAAACCAGCTTCTATACCCTTAAAACCGGAATTAAATACAAACTGCTCAACACAGCCCAGGAGAAATCCTTTCCTGACAGCTTACTCACCCCATCTACGGTTTCCATATCCACTGCCAATGATTCCATCTTCCTGCTGCGTAACAACTACCGTATTCTGCCTGTCACGCTTTCCAATTCGAATGACTTTACTATTCCTTCCAGACCTACTCCCGAGAAGCAGTTACTTTTAACCTACGATGTATCTAACGAACATGGGCAGATCATTCTCCTGAACGGATGTAAAAGCGCTCTCGAGGCAGATATATTGCCCCACTCTTATTTACAAACAGGATTGAATATTGATATGACCAGGCTGGAACGGGGAACCTATTTTTTGAATATAGATCTGATCTGTAATGATACAAAACGTGTCGGGATCAACCACAAGGTCAGAATACTGATTCTTTGAATCAATAAAAAATCCCCGCTTTACAGGCGGGGATCCTTTTATGCATTCATCTTATTAAGATCCGCAAGCCTCACATGCATCCGGATTATCGAGTGAGCAACTGACTTCACTGGTAATCTGAACATGACGTTCCAGGATGAGCCCGTCTTCATTTCCAAGAATTTCCTTCGTAACTTCTGCCTGAGTATCAACAGTAAACTTGATAGCATCGGCAGCAGCCTTGGTGCGCAGGTAATACATTCCTGTTTTAAGTCCTTTTTTCCAGGCATAGAAGTGCATGGAAGTAAGTTTTGCAAAGTTAGGCTCCTGTACAAACAGGTTCAGACTCTGGCTCTGACAGATATAAGCTCCGCGGTCGGCAGCCATATCAATGATAGTCTTCATCTTTATTTCCCAAACCGTTTTGTAAATGTCCTTTACATTCTGAGGAATCTCATCGATGTTCTGAACAGAACCGTTGGCTGCAATGATGTTATTTTTAAGCTTATCGTTCCAGATACCAAGCTTCACGAGATCTTTGAGGAGGTGTTTGTTTACAACCACAAACTCTCCGCTAAGCACGCGTCTTGCATAGATATTGCTGGTATAGGGTTCGAAACATTCGTTATTACCAAGAATCTGTGAAGTGGAGGCCGTTGGCATAGGAGCCAGGAGCAGGGAGTTGCGAACCCCGTGTTTCTTCACTTCTTCTTTCAGTATGTTCCATTCCCAGCGGGAGCTTGGAGTTACACCCCACATATCGAACTGGAAAATACCCTTGCTTACCGGTGATCCTTCAAAGGTTTCGTAGGCACCTTCCTTCATAGCCAGGTCTTTGGAGGCTGTCATGGAAGCATAGTAAATCGTTTCATGAATTTCCTTGTTCAGTTGCTGGGCTTCTTCCGAATCGAATGGGAAACGCATCAGGATGAAGGCATCAGCAAGACCTTGCACTCCAATACCGATTGGGCGGTGACGCATATTGCTGCGGCGGGCTTCGGCAACAGGATAATAGTTACGGTCAATGATCTTGTTCAGATTCTTTGTAACTACATAGGTGATATCAAACAAACGCTGGTGATCGAATTTGCCGTCGATTACGAAACGGGGCAATGCAATGGATGCCAGGTTGCAGACTGCAATTTCATTGGCATCGGTATATTCCATGATCTCGGTACAGAGATTGGAAGATTTGATGGTACCCAGATTCTGCTGATTACTCTTACCGTTACAGGCGTCTTTGTAAAGCATGTAAGGATTGCCTGTCTCAACCTGTGACTCCAGGATCTTGTTCCAGAGTTCACGGGCTTCAATTGTTTTACGCGCCTTACCTTCTTTTTCGTAACGCTCATAGAGGGCTTCGAATTTCTCTCCCCAGCAATCCGAAAGTCCGGGAGCTTCATTGGGGCAGAACAGGGACCATTTGCCGTTTTCCTCCACACGTTTCATAAAAAGGTCGGAAATCCACAAAGCGGTAAAGAGGTCGCGTGCACGCATTTCTTCCTTGCCGTTGTTTTTGCGCAGGTCCAGGAAATCGAATACATCGGAATGCCAGGGTTCGAGATAAATGGCAAAAGAGCCTTTACGTTTTCCTCCGCCCTGATCCACATAACGGGCTGTGTCATTATAGACACGCAGCATAGGGATGATACCGTTTGAAGTACCGTTGGTGCCTTTGATATAGGAACCTGTTGCGCGGATATTGTGAATGCTCAGACCAATACCACCGGCACTCTGGGATATCTTGGCGCAGTTTTTAAGTGTATCGTAAATACCGTCAATGCTGTCATCTTTCATGGTAAGCAGGAAGCAGGACGACATCTGAGGCTTGGGTGTACCGGCATTGAACAGGGTTGGGGTGGCATGTGTAAACCAACGCTCGCTCATGAGGTTATAGGTTTCCAGAGCAGAGGCGATATCGTCTTTGTGGATACCTACCGAAACACGCATGATCATATGCTGGGGACGTTCGGCTACCTGTCCGTTTATTTTAAGCAGGTAAGAACGTTCCAGGGTTTTGAATCCGAAGTAATCGTATCCGAAATCACGGTCATATATAATGGTCGAATCCAGCTCCTGAGCATTGTTCATCACAATCTCATATACATCATCCGCAATGAGGGAAGCTTTCTGGTTGGTTTTGGGATCGACATAATTATACAGATCCGCAATGGTCTGGGAAAACGACTTCTTGGTATTCTTGTGAAGATTGGACACGGCTATGCGGGAGGCCAGCAATGCATAGTCGGGGTGTTTGGCGGTAAGCGAAGCAGCGGTTTCAGCAGCTAAGTTATCCAGTTCGCTTGTCGACACGCCTTCATAAATTCCGTCAATCACCTTCATGGCAACTGCAACCGGATTTACATGAACCGGATCGAGTCCATAACTTAACTTCTGAATACGGGCAGTGATTTTGTCAAATTTGACTGACTCCCGGTTACCATCTCTTTTGATTACGTACATAAATAAAATTTAAAAGGTTCGTTGATTGATGAACTTGCCAAATGCTTTACTGAATGCTTTAATCTCGTGTCTAATGTCCCGCCTTCGCTAAAGCTTCGGCGGGCAAGCTTGCTTCTATTTAGGGGCTAACTCTCCTATCCGTTTGCTTGTGGCCAACGTGACAGTTAATCCGGAATGCTTACTGATTATTTAAAAATCTTCTTCGAGGCTGAATTTCTGCGCTTCATTGGCATTACCCACACCAGCCTTTTTATATTCTGCAACCCTCTTTTCGAAGAAATTTGTTTTCCCCTGAAGGGATATCATTTCCATAAAATCGAATGGATTGATCGCATTGTATATTTTGGAGCAACCGAGGGCTACCAGCAAACGGTCGGCAACAAACTCAATATACTGACACATATTATCGGAATTCATTCCGATAAGACGAACAGGTAAGGCAGAACAAACAAATTCCTTTTCAATCTCCACTGCATTACGTATGATATCGGTTACCTGAGATTCAGGGAGTTTATGGCTCAGCTGCTGATAAAGCAGACAGGCGAAATCGCAATGCAGGCCTTCATCACGCGAAATCAGTTCGTTGGAAAAACTCAGACCTGGCATGAGTCCGCGTTTTTTGAGCCAGAAGATGGAACAAAAACTGCCGGAGAAGAATATGCCTTCAACAGCGGCAAATGCCACCAGACGTTCGGCAAAGCTGCCGTTGGAGATCCATTTCAGAGCCCATTCCGCTTTCTTGTTTACACAGGGAACGGTTTCGAGAGCATGAAACAGGTGATCCTTTTCCTTGGGATCCTTGATATAGGTATCAATCAGCAGGGAGTAAGTCTCGCTGTGGATATTTTCAATCATGATCTGGAAGCCATAAAAGCAACGGGCTTCCGGAAACTGGACTTCTTTCATGAAGTGTACTGCCAGGTTTTCATTGACAATACCGTCACTTGCAGCAAAGAATGCAAGTACATGCTTGATAAAGTGCCTTTCATCACTGTTGAGTTTATTTTCCCAATCAGCTGTATCAGCACTTAAATCAATTTCTTCGGCAGTCCAGAAACTGGCTTCTGCCTTTTTATACATTTCCCACATTTCATTGTGAGTAATAGGAAAAAGAACGAAGCGGTCCTTATTCTCAACTAATATTGGTTCAACTGCTGCCATTTATGAAATTCCTGTCTGTTAATACTGTGATTCAAAAAACCGTTCGTTCTTCCTTTCCTTTTTCAAAAACCAAAACCATGACTGCTTTAATCCCTGCTTAATCAAGCCTTTATGCTGAATGCCTTAAATGAGGCTGAATTGGTGATTAGCGGTTTACAAATTTTGTTTAAAAAAAGGAGTGAGTCAAGTCTATTCAATTAACATTCACCCTAAGTTTTAAACATGAGAATTTGGTCGAAATGTTAATTAAATTCTAAATCAGCGATAAATAAAAGGCTTGAAAGTAAAATGATGTGTGTGTAATTTTTTTCTTAAGTTTTTTATGGAATGTGGAAGGTGCTTGAATAAATTATGTAGTTTACCGCGAAGCCTTTTTTCCTTTTTCATACAGAATCGCCGCCTTCTCCAGCTCCCTGAACCACTGTTTACCATACTTACGCTCCAAAGGCTCCTTCAGGAACTTGTAAACAGGCACATCCAGTTTCTCACCACAAGCACAGGCCGGCTTACAGAGATCCCAACGGTCATAATTGAGGGCATCTCCTGCTTTTGTCTGTTTTATCCGGATCGGATACAGGTGACAGGACACGGGCTTTTTGAATTTGATCTTCTTGTCTTTCCAGGCTTTTTCAATGGAACATTTGGCTGTACCGTCCTTTTCAAAGAAAGTATAAGCACAATGCTTTCCATCCATCAAAGGAGTCGTGTCATCTCCATCACTGTCAATTACATGCGTACCCTGGGCTTCTATCGCTTTCACACCACTGGCAGGTACATAAGGCTTTACTTTAGGCCAGATGGATTCCAGTATCTCCAGTTCCTCCTTCTCCAGCGGGGCCCCTGAATCCCCCTCCACACAGCAGGCTCCCTTGCAGGCTTGCAGGTCGCAGACAAATTTTTTCTCCAGAATCTCTTCCGAAATGAGGGTTTTTCCGATTGCTAACATGGTTCTTTTTGAGTGAGGGCGAAGTTAACACATTATTGTTTCCGCTCCGGATTCCGGCTTATCACTAACTCGCTCAGAATCAAACTATGTTTATAAAACGAGGGTGTTTTCAGTCTGTTTAAATTTTTAGACTAGACTAAATATTTATTTTCGCTTGTTTAAATAAATAAAACTTATATTTGCCCTGATTTTAAACAGCCCTGATGTCCAATCGTTTTCTTAACACCTTCTTCCTGAGCATTCTGCTCATCGTTCCTGTATCCTTTTTACTGGCACAGGGCGGAGATACCCTTTCTCCCCTTCATACCGGGGAGAAATGGTGTTACCATTTCCAGTTTACCAATGTTCAGCAAGGACATCCTAAATTCAAGGCTCCTTATGCAAGCAAAAACAGTCTTGACTCAACAGGAGAATCAGCATCTTCGGTCACTGCTTCCCTGTATCTCGGACACAAACTGTGGAAGGGTGCCAGTGCCTTTATCAACCCTGAAATAGCCGGAGGTAAAGGAATGAGCAGTACCCTGGGCATTGCAGGATTCCCTAACGGTGAAACCTTTCGTATCGGTGACCCTGCCCCTACCCTGTACCTTGCCAGAGGGTTTATACGCCAGCAGATCTCCCTGTGCCGTACACACATGAATGATACGCTGGGTTGTACTTCTACACAGCTGGACGGGGAATGTGTTCCAGCCCGCCGCATCACCATCACTGCCGGAAAGATTTCACTGGCCGATCTGTTCGATAATAATTCTGTCAGCCATGATCCCCGTAAACAATTCATGAACTGGGCACTGATGAACAATGCTGCCTGGGACTATCCCGCCAACACCCGGGGCTATACCGAAGGTATTGTAGTTGAATACTACTCCCCTAAAATTATCCTGCGTTTTGCCGAAACACTTATGTCTGTGCAAGCCAACGGGGAAGTAATGGATCTGAACATATCACAATCCAGAGGAGAGACTTTTGAAGCCGAGCGGAGCTGGAAGATACATAAAAGGAAGGGCACTGCCCGCCTGTTGCTGTTTCACAACCTGAGCCGTGCCGGCAGCTACCGCACAGCCATCGACAATTTACTGAATGGCACAGACCCTTCCATGAATGTGAATACGCTTACCAGTTATAACGGACTTAAATACGGGTTCGGTATCAATACCGAGCAACAGCTTACAGATAATGTTTCTGCCTTCTTCCGCTACAGCTGGAACGACGGACATACCGCCAGCTGGGAATTCACGGAAATAGACAATAGCCTAAGTACCGGGCTCCAGGTTTTAGGTAAGAAATGGAAAAGGCCGCATGATGTATTCGGAATGGCTATACTCATCAATGGCATCAGCAAGGATCATTGGGATTTTCTGAATTACGGTGGTTACGGATTTATGCTGGGTGATGGCAAACTGCCTCATTATGGTTCTGAACAGATTTTTGAAACCTATTACAGCATACGGCTTGCTACATCCCTGTGGCTGAGCGGCGACTATCAATATGTATTGAATCCGGCATATAACCGGGAACGCGGACCGATTCATGTAGGCGCGGTAAGGGTTCATGTGGAGTTCTGATTTTTCCCTTAATTTTGCTCCCTATGGCAAACAACGAAGAACATTTCAAGAACGTCATTTCCCACTCCAAAGAGTACGGATTCATATTCCCTTCCAGTGAAATCTATGATGGCTTAAGCGCCGTTTATGATTATGCCCAGAACGGAGTAGAACTCAAGAAAAATATTCGTGACTACTGGTGGAAATCAATGGTCCAGATGCATGAAAATATTGTCGGTATTGACGCCGCCATCTTTATGCATCCAACCACATGGAAAGCTTCCGGACATGTCGATGCCTTCAATGACCCCCTGATCGATAACAAAGATTCCAAGAAAAGATACCGTGCCGATGTACTCATTGAAGATCATATGGCCAAGATTGGTGCAAAGGCTGACAAGGAAGTGGAAAAAGCTGCCAAACGTTTCGGTGAAACCTTCGATGAGAAAATGTTCCGTCAGACGAATCCACGCGTGCTTGAGTACCTTGGTAAGATAGAAGAGATTGAAACCCGTTTCCGTAAAGCACTCGAGGCAAATGACCTGACTGAAGTAAGACAGATCATTGTGGATTGTGAAATCGTATGTCCTGTTTCCGGTTCACGTAACTGGACCGAGGTACGGCAATTCAACCTCATGTTCAGTACGGCCATGGGTTCTGTTTCGGAAGATTCGAACCTGATTTACCTCCGGCCTGAAACAGCCCAGGGTATTTTTGTCAACTTTCTGAATGTGCAGAAAAGCGGAAGGATGAAAATCCCTTTCGGCATTGCACAGACAGGAAAAGCTTTCCGCAATGAAATTGTAGCCCGTCAGTTCATCTTCCGCATGCGGGAGTTTGAACAGATGGAGATGCAGTTCTTTATACGTCCAGGTACGGAAATGGAGTGGTATGCCTATTGGAAAGAAACCCGTTTGAAATGGCATCACTCCCTGGGCATTCCTGCAAACAAATACCGTTTTCATGATCACCTTAAACTGGCACACTATGCCAATGCCGCCTGTGATATAGAATTTGAATTTCCATTCGGGTTTAAGGAACTGGAAGGTATTCACAGCCGTACAGATTTTGACCTGAAGCAGCATGAACAGTTTTCGGGTAAAAAGCTTCAGTATTTTGATCCGGAACTCAATGCAAGCTATGTGCCTTATGTGCTGGAAACATCCATAGGTCTGGATCGTATGTTCCTGGCTATCCTGAGCCATGCCTATACGGAAGAAAAACTTCCGGATGAAACAACCCGTGTGGTACTGAACCTGCCTGCCTTCCTGGCTCCTATCAAAGTAGCTGTATTCCCGCTTATGTCTAAAGACGGGCTCCCGGAAAAAGCCACCGAAATTTTCAATATGCTCCGCTTCGATCATATGTGCATGATGGAAGAAAAGGATAATATAGGAAAACGTTACCGCCGTCAGGATGCTATTGGTACTCCTTTCTGTATCACTATCGATCCTCAGACCCTGGAAGACAATACCGTAACGATACGCTACCGCGATACCATGCTGCAGGAACGGGTGCCCGTATCAGGCTTGTCTGCTATCATTGATGAGAAGGTGAGTATGAAGAAAGCTTTGCTTGCTGCTGCCGACAAAGGCAAGGCCCAGACTGCCTGATTATTTGTTATTAAACAGACTCATTGTACGGGATGCTCCAATGGTTCCGAAACTCTTGATGATTTCGGCTGCCATATCCAGGCGTGGACCGATAGCTGCCTCTTCTTCCGGGCTCCATTGCCCCAATACATAATCAACCTGTTTACCTTTGGAAAATTCACTTCCAATGCCGAAGCGAAGGCGGGTGTATTCTGTATTGTTGAGGGTTTCCTGAATACTCTTCAGTCCGTTATGCCCCCCGTCGCTTCCTTTTGTCTTCATCCGTAAGGTTCCGAACGGCAATGCCAGATCATCAGTTACAATCAGCACATTCTCCAGATGAATCTTTTCGGCCTGCATCCAATAGTTGATTGCTTTGCCGCTCAGGTTCATGAATGTGGAAGGTTTGATGAGGATAAATATCTTGCCTTTGAATTTATATTCAGCAACAGCAGCCAGTCGATCGGTGCGGAAGGCAAACCCTTCCTTCTTAGCCAGGGTGTCAAGAACACGGAATCCGATGTTATGACGGGTATTTGCATACTCTTCACCTATATTACCAAGTCCTGCAACCAGAAATTTACTCATGTGTCAAAAGTAATAAAAAAGCAAAACCTCCAGGATCTTAAAGGCCCTGGAGGTTTCTGTATAAAAGGAAAGAACTTCTGCTTATTTCTTGGCAGGAGCTTTAGCATCACCGGCTGGCTTCTTGGCATCAGCGGCAGGAGCTTTCTTATCGTCTGTCTTGGCAGCAGCAGCGCCGGCAGCAGGAGCACCTGCGGCAGGAGTGGCAGCAGCAGTTGTAGCTCCTGCAGCAGGAGTTTCTTCAACCACGTTACGGGTGATACGAACACCTACAACAGTAATATTCGGAGCCTGAAGGAAGGTAAGACCGTCATATTTCAGGTCGCCTACACGGATTGAATCACCGATTTCCAGTTTGCTTACATCCAGACGTACTACATCGATCATTTTTTCTACGGGGCCTTTAGCACGGACAGTGCGGAGTTTTTTCTGAAGCTTACCACCGGCTTTTACACCGGGTGCAGTTCCTTCAGTCTGAACAGGAATATTCATCACCACAGATTTGCCCGGAACAACTTCCAGAAAGTCGGCATGGATGATATGGTCAGTTACAGTATGGTATTGAATATCCTGGAGGATAGCATTGAATTCCTTTCCTTCCACATTCAGTTTCACGGCATGGATTTCAGGGGTAAATACCAGGGGTTTAAAATCTTTTTCAATGATGGAAAAGGTTACTGTTTCTTTACCACCGTACAGGATGCAAGGAACTTTAGCTTCACGACGCAGGTGCATAGCATCTTTCTTTCCGCTTTTTGTTCTCAGTACACCATTCAGCTTAATTGTTTTCATTTTGTTTGTTTTTTTGGAAGCCTCGTAATGCCGCCCCGCATCACTGTCTCTTCCGTTTTACGTTTGGTTATGTAAGGGGCGTTACAGAATAAAGTTTGAACTAATGGATTCGAATGTTGTTACTTTATGCAGCACATCGGCAAAAAGCTGGGCCACTGACAAAACTTTTATCTTCTCACTTTTGCGTGTAAGCGGTATCGTATCTGTGACAATCAACTCCAGTATTCTTGATTTTTCAATATTTTCATAAGCCTTGCCTGAAAGCACGGCATGTGTACAAACGGCACGGACACTTTTGGCACCTCTGTCAAGCATCATATCTGCAGCTTTGGTAAGTGTTCCTCCGGTATCAATAAGATCATCCACCAATACGATATTGCGTCCCTCCACATCACCGATAACAGTCATGCTGTCAACAACATTGGCACGTGTCCTTTGTTTGTAACAGATAACGATTTCCGATTTCAGGTATTTGGAATAGGCATTGGCTCTTTTGGAACCGCCCATATCCGGCGCTGCAATCGTGAGATCAGGCAGATCTAATTGTTGTATATAAGGCAGAAAAATAGAAGATGCATAAAGATGATCAACAGGTACGTTGAAAAAACCCTGGATCTGGTCGGCATGTAAATCCATTGTAACGACCCTGGTTACACCTGCCGTAGCAAGCATATCGGCCACCAGTTTGGCACCGATAGCAACACGGGGGCGGTCTTTACGATCCTGACGGGCCCAGCCGAAATATGGAATTACAGCCACAATTTGTTTGGCCGAGGCTCTTTTGGCTGCATCGACTATAAGCAGAAGTTCAAAAAGATTGTCCGTAGGGGGAAAGGTGGACTGGACAATAAACAAATCAGTGCCCCTTACTGTTTCCTCAATGGAGGTCTGAAACTCCCCATCGCTGAAACGGTTAAAAACAACATCACCCAATGGCTGTCCATACGATGCCGCTATCTTTTCAGACAGGTAACGGGTGGCACTTCCAGAGAGTATTTTAACCTTATTTTCCACGATTTTGCCCTTAAGGGACGCGAAGATAGGGAAATTATTTAAAATTCTGGCTTAAAATGAATGGATTCCTCGCTTCCAATCGAATCTATAAAATTCAGGTTAAGGAAATCCTCTTTCCTCTTTTGTTCCATATAAATTACTGATATTGAACATTATACAATGCAAATTTTTGCCTGGGACCTGAAGATCCTGTATGTGTAACCTTATTTCGTTGATATAAGAAAGAAGCGTATGACAAACAAGCTGTTCTTTCTAAAACGCTTCCTGTTCTTCGTCCTGGTGTCAGGGGTGCTGACATCCTGCAGTCTGCATATCTCACCCCCCCTTGTCTTTCACAAGGCATCTCCTTTTATCTGTTTTCGCAAAAAATGCAGAAGCCAGGTAATAACACATCATCAGAATGAAAAGCGAACTTCTTCCCAAACGACATTACATGGTAAACCCTGGTTTGCTATGAAGACGAGAAAAACCCTGAAAAAAAGACCCCGGCAGGGCATGGTGAATAAAACCAGGGGCAGGCAGAGCAGGTTCTGAACCACGACTGAGCTTGTTTGGGGTATATGACCTAGCTTTACAACTTAAAGCTTCTGCTTCCTAAAACTGAAATGAAAACGAAAATTTGGGTATTATACCTGATTCAATGTGCTGACGATACTTTGTATACAGGTATTACCAATAATCTGGAAGCAAGACTGGAAGCACATAATGCCGGGAAAGGAGCAAAATATACCAAGGGCAGAACGCCTGTTCTGTTAAAGGCTGTTTTTGAATTTGCAGATAAATCAGAAGCTTCAAAAGCCGAATACAAAATGAAACAGCGGACAAAGGCAGAGAAGCTGAAGCTTATAGAAGCTGTTTCAGGCAAGAAAGGATTGGGACATTTTCATTTGTCCTTATAACCATCCGCTTTCGTAAAATTATTGTTCGGTTCGTTACAGTCTTTAACCGAGTCGTGACGTTCATCATGCGGTTAAGGACATGCACAATCCGATCTCGGACATTTACCATCCGGTCAAGGACATTCACTATCCCGTTCAGGACAATCACTATCCCATTCAGGGCATTCACTAACCCGTTCAGAACACTCACTATCCGGTTAAGGACATTCAACATCCGGTTCAGGACATTCACGATCCGGTTAAGGGCATTCAACATCCGGTTCAGGACATTCACTATCCCGTTCGGAACATTCAACATCCCATTAAGGACATTCACGATCCCATTCAGGACATTCAACATCCGGTTCAGGACTTTAACGATCCGGTATAGGAAAGTGATTATCCTTGACCGGACAATGATTATCCGGTTCGGGGCGATTGCATTCCGATCTGCTTAGTTTTTGATGAACAACCGTTTGGTCTTTAACCGGTTCAGCGCTTGTCGTTTATGGGAGGATGGTTTACAACAAGCCAGTAAAGGCCTACTTCTTTGACACATTTAGCAAACTTGTCAAAATCAACAGGCTTAACAATATAGGAGTTTACCCATAAATTGTAGGCTTCAATAATATCTTTCTCTTCACTGGAAGAAGTCATAACGGCTACCGGAATATGCCTGGTACGCTCATCACCTCTGATCTTTTTGAGCACTTCAATCCCTCCCACCTTGGGCATTTTAAGGTCTAGCAGAATCAGCTTTGGTGTATTCGATACTTCCCGGCCGGCATATTCCCCTTCTCCAAAAAGGAAATCAAGAGCCTGTGCCCCATCCTTCAACCAGATAAGATTATTGGCGAGTTTTTCCTGGCTCAGGGCTAACTGAGCGAGCTTGGCATCGTTTACATTATCTTCAACGATCAGTATTTCAACAAAATCGGACTTGTTCATTGGAATATGTTTTTGTGTTGCAATTACGCTTTAATTTCCGGAATAGAGAAATAAAATGTAGCTCCTTCATTTAATACGGAATCTGCCCATAGCCTTCCTCCGTGCTTGTGTACAATACGTTGTACAATGGCCAGACCCACACCGGTTCCCGGAAACTCATCTTCCGAATGCAGACGCTGAAACATTCCGAATAATTTAGACGAGTAACGCACATCGAAACCCACCCCATTGTCTTTAACAGAAATAATTGCTTCTCCGTTTTCCTTATGGCACTCCACTTCAATCTTTGCGTGCTCACGTCCTTTGGTAAATTTGAATGCATTTCCAAGCAGGTTGCCGACAACATGTTTCATCATGTCACGGTCAGCTTTTATATCCGGAAGATTTTCAGTAATCAATTCAATATTTCTGCTTGCTTCACCCATTTTGAGCTCATCAAATTGTTCCCTGAAAATTCCTTTCAGACTGAAACGGCTCATGTTTGTATTCATTCTTCCCAAACGTGAAAATGCAAGCAGATCATCAATAAGATTTCCCATTTTCAGGATGCTTGCTGTAATGATTCCTACATACTCCTTGCCTTCCTCTTCCAGAACAGGAGCATATTTCTTTTCAAGAATTTTGGCAAATCCGTCTATTGCCCTCAGCGGAGCCCTCAGGTCATGAGAAACAGTATAGGTAAAGCTTTCAAGTTCTTTGTTTATTTCAAGCAGATCTGCCGTACGACCCTTTACCTTCAGCTCAAGCTCCTCATTCATCCGGGTGATAATATTGTTCTTTTCCTGAAAATACGCCTCGGCAATACCATACATGGCAAAATCAATGAGGAGACTAAGTCCGCCGATAATATTCATGGCCTTAGCTGTATCTTTCTTAAAATCTTTCTTGATATAGGGGAGCAGGTAATCCTTGTATATTTTTACAAGCTCATACCAATCAGAGTATTTAATATTCATTTTGGCATACACTACTCCCTGGGTAATCAGATCCTGGGAATAAGTATCCCAATCTCCTTCATAGATTGCCTTGCGCTGCAATTCCTGTGATCGTTCATTCTGAGCTTTCTGCTGTTCCGGTGTCTGCATTTTTATCAACGGGCCCCACAACGGATGCTCAGCAAGCATAGCCGTTAACTCTTCATTCACCCTTGAGTAATATTTTTCATTGTATTCATAATATTCTTTCAACAGCTCTATGTCCTCCTCCGTAAAATTCGGATGCAAGGTATGTTTGCCAGCAGGTTCTATATTCTCCAGACTATTCATGTTGATTTGCTTTTAAACTCCGACTAAAAAGGTTTCTGTAGGAAGAGAAGCTAATGGTATTGGAGCACCTTTATTATTCCCTACAAACGTATCCTAATTTATTTTGTTTCGCCAATTTTTCTCAATTATGCTATTCCTAAGGAACAATAATCTGTTCCTGAATTTACACATTATTGATAACTAATACTTTATGAATTAATTATGTATTCATCATAGCGAATCTCATTCCTGCCATTACATAAAATTTACATTCTTAATATGAACGAGGCCAAATGGTCCTTGTTTTAGCTAACTTTTTCGGTTTAGTGATATCGGAACAGGGAATGAACATACAGATAAAATTATTCTTTATTCACATGAATTTTGGCAGAAACTAAAAAAGTACTTGTAGTGGTACAGGATATACGGGGAGCCGAACTCTATTCAAAGATTACAATCCTGAAAAAAGGGTAATGACTACTAAGTTGGGACAAGTAGTCATTACCCTCCAAAGGAGGGGGTTTCATATCCAGAATCAGAATAGTGATGGCTATTGCAAAAACTCTGTCGCAAAAGGCTTAGAGCCTGGCATTTGGATTGTTGGGCATAGTTTGGGAATTAACCTGCAACCGGTACCAGTCCGTGGTTAAGCATAGCCTGTTTCAGTTTAGCCATATCCGGGGGACCACCTGCATTGATTATTTCAGCTATATCTTTAAAATAATCTGGGCCCATAAGACCTGGAGATATCACACATAAAAATTCAATGGTCTCGTCGGATTTATTGGCAAAGGCATGGACAGTGCCACGGGGAATGAATAAGGCTTCACCGGGGCTCAGTTCAACCGCCCTCCCGTCAACGGAATAGCTCGCAGTACCTTTCAGTCCATAAACGGTTTCATCGAAATTCTCATGGTAATGTGCAGCGGCGATCTTAGCCCCAGCCGAAATGATACATTTGAACATGGTGATTTTACCTTTTGTATCCTGTGCATCCAGGCTGAAGCGGATTTCCATTCCACCGAACTTGATTACGTCTTTCGTGGTCATCATGGTTTTTGCTATTGAATTTTATTTAAAATTTTCAGATCCGGTTTTGAATTTACCCCTGCTTTTTCCATGGCTTCCTTGGCCTTGGGATCAGCGAAAAAGGCTTTTGCCGACTCCGCGCTTGCCGCCTCTTCCATTACTGTTATCCGGTTCGCATTGTCAACAGCCTGGAACAGAGCTGTTACCTTAATTCCCGCTTTTTCGCGTATCGGGGCGCCTGCATCAAAGGCTTGTTTAAAGGTCGCGAAATCATTTACGTCCACGGTATTGATAATGGTTACTCCTTTTGCCGGTCCTGCATTTTTGAATGCTGCTGCAGTCAATATGACCGCGAGTGAAACTACTGCGACGATTCCTTTTTTCATGTTGTCTTGTTTTTTTGGTTTAACTGGGACAAAGAAACAGCAGTTAAAAAAAACAGAGCTTGATTGAGATCAAGAAAACCGGTCTGGCATATTGATCCGGATCAAGAAAGGGTTGTTCAGGGCCTAAATCTTTGCATTTCTTTTGCGGATCCGGCTTAATGTTTCGGGCGTAATACCCAGGTACATGGCAATCTGGTATTGAGGCAGACGTTGTAATAATTCCGGATTCTCCTGAACAAGGCGGCGGTATTTCTCATCCGGACTTTCATTCACAGCCATTCCAAGCTCTTCTTTTAATTTTACCATCAGGCGCTGATGGTTCGTAATATGGTACATGGCAAAAGCAGGGATTGTTGTTATGGCCTTTTCCCAATTGGTCCGTGTAAGATAGATGGCTTCCACATCCTCAAGTGCCTGCATGGAAAGTTTAGTCGGTTCTTCATGCAAAAAGCTGTTCAGCTCCCCGCACCAGTTTCCTTCCCTGGCAAAATAGATAATGCGTTCCCGTCCCTCAGGGCCGATATAGTATTGACGCACACATCCCTTCAGTATAAACCAGGTATGTTTTACCAGTTCCCCGGCACTAAAGAGCATGGCGTTTTTCCTGTATGTACAATGCCCGAAGAGTTCGATTAATTTCGGAAAATCCTCATCGGGAAATGCATACTTAGCCTGAAGTTCTTCTAAGAGCAGGTGTTTTTCCACGGAACGTAAAAATACTAAACTTCTATTATTTCGCAATTCGTCATACCCGCATGCGAAAAGCCAGGAGTTTTCACTCCTGGCTTTTTTACTGTTGGCACGAACTGTTGAAATTAATCAGGAATTACTCAACGCAAAAGCATTTACATCCGGAGCATCATACTCATTCAGTCTTCTGTATCCGTCGGTAGCGATGGAATAAACATAAAGATTTTCGGAGAATGCTGCTTGTCCGGGGCAGCCGTTAAGCAATGAAAGCACGGTGAAATCTTCGGAGTAAACTCCGCCGGCAAGCACGAAACCACCTACACTGGTGTTTACATAACCTGCTGGGTTGATACCGGTAGGAACGGTGTTGTTTCCCTTAATAACACTGAACACGAAATAGGCAAAGTTCCTGGGCTGGGTAGCTTCAAAACTCAGCCTTACATGCTGATTGGTGTCAGTATAGTGAATAAATCCACAGGCGCCGGATTTAGCCAGGGTCTCAACCAATACCGCATCGTGAATATGTGCATTGCAATGCGTATTGTCAATTCTCACCAGCATGGTGAAATTTTTGGCCAGCGGTCCGCTCATGTTCAGATAAGCCGCAGTCGGATTCTGAGAATTATCAAGATTGCCGTATTCAGAGATCTGAAACGTTTTCGGGTCTACATTTATCACCACAAAAGTTCCGCTGCCGTTGTATTTTCCCAGTTCCAGGTCAAAACGATACAGACCGTCGGCAAGAGAATTGCTGTCTATATAACTTCCGCTCCAGAAAATATCTCTCCAGAAGATATCGACAAACGGAACTTTCCCGGGATGAGCAGCAAGAATGCTTGCTTCCTGACTTATATCCTGGTTAGGTATGCGGAATGCGATATTATCGCCCGAACCATCCGGAGCTATATCCAGATTAAAGCTGTGGTAGTGAAAGGTATCCAGATGTACCATGTATTCCCGTGATATCTTTCCAGCGGCATTCAGGATTACAGATGTTTGCGATCCCAGGGGTATGGGTGTAAGTTGTTCGTTCGCGATACGTGTTGCTTTCCACCGGAAGTGAGTAACACCGGTACCTGAGTTATAAATATTCTGACCGGCAAATACTTCCAGATTGATGCCTCCGCCAAAAGGACTGATCCAGTCATAGCCTATGATATCCGTACATCCTACATTCCGGAATGCCGCACCCTGGATTGTTCTTGTATTGCTGATATTCTGTTCTATATGCAAAGCACCGCCTGCGTTGCCTATGGAACGAAACCAGAATGCATCTCCGGGACCTTCCTGGCTGCAGGAGCAAGGTGTTACACGTGCATCGGTGATATTTATATTGATGTCCGTACCGCAGGCATAATTCCACAAGGTATTGCATGGAAGGTTTGGTTTATAAACCGTTACCCAGGCACCGTTTATATATGCCTCTACCCAGATATAGATATTCAGGGGCCCGTCCTCCGAATAGGTGTTTTCCCACATCTCAAAGTGACCGTTACAATCGGTAGTGACCACCGTATCTTCATCGTAAGTATAGATCCAGGGCCAGTATACAGGCCAGAGGCAGATATAAGGGATGAGCAGATCATGGTAATCCGAAAAAGCCTGTTTTCTGGAATCAATCGAGCCAAGTGTCAATGCATCCAGTACGTCAGGTGGAAGAGGCTGCAGGGCTGAAGCGATACTGTCACCCGAAACAGATTTCCGGAACTTAGCCGAAGTATTCATCGCGTTAGGACCTATAGAGCTGAGGGGGCGGTTGATCTTTTGTCCCCGGAGAAGAGGTCCAGGATCCGGTAGCAGAGGATGTATGAGTGAAGACTGCACAGCAAGATGCAGATCCAGAATGTTCTGACCGATCTCCTGAATCACCCAATTGGGAATATACTGGTAGTAAATAGGGATGTAAGGCCATTCCAGCTCTGTTTCCACTTCGCAGATATGTACACGCAGATCACACAAGGGAATATTGGTCCACTGTCCGTCAATTAGAAAATTCTTTGAAACATGTCCTGTGATTAGGCAATTACCCCATATCGGTGGATTGAATATCGTGCTTGCCAGGTTGCTTATCAGAAGATTATTTCCAACAAGATTCTTTACGGTCTGATAACCTCCTGCTTTGATCAGGGTTCGCTCATTAATGTTCCCTGTAAAATCAAACGGCAAAGCATAAGCGATATAGACTTTGCTTCGTCCGTCAAATTTGCTGCGGGGTGATTTGAATGTGGCAGTATTCCCTTTAAAGGGTACCGCTTCCACCAGGCCCCCGCCTTCGTCAAGCAAGTAGGCATTGAGTTTTTCAGTCTTACCTGCCTCGTATTCTGTTTTAAGCTGAACAGTAACAGGGCTTACTTTGGATTCTTTCATTTGTTTACATGCATTTTAGGTTTGCCTACTCTTTCCCTTTTCGGCTACCGGGGGCATATTTGGTTTTTTGAGTCGTATCCTGCCTTCCGACTTTATTAGTTTAATAGAATACGCCAGCCCCACAGTTTTGGTTTATTTGCCATGCAATTATAAATATATTATGTAAGATACCCTATATGTAATACCTTTATTTAAATATTATAT
>JBIOHC010000005.1:0-116003 GCA_044448685.1 Bacteroidia bacterium | reverse complement strand
CCGTTATTCATGGTGGCAAAGTTAGCTCATTTAAATTTGATATATTTACATCGTGCTAAATCCTAATTCCTAATTCATTAATCCTTAATCATTTGTCCCAGGTAAATGAAGATCTGATCCTTAGAGTCTTTCAGGAAATGGTTCGGCATAAACCGGCCCTTGCCAAATATCTGGCTACGGACGAGGATGACCCTGCCGAAACGGTTGATACAAGGGTATTGGCCGATATGATTATCAAGCACTTTCCATGGCCTATCGGGGTGGAGCTACGACGTTTGTTTTCAGGTTCCATGCGTCAGCTGGACAGGGGACGTCTGGATCAGTTATTCAAAACCATAGAACGTACCATTCAGTTTCTCAGTTTTGTGATGCTTGCTCAGCTCTGGGAGGAAAAGCTTAAACGTAAATTCGACTTCCCAAAAGAATATGCCTCCCAGTTTAAAAACAGGATAACCGTACTCTCTTTGGGTAATTATACGTGGCTGATCAGGGCTACCGGCAACCTTTTTGAATCCCTTGAAATAGATCCCTTCATGCCCGAAATGAAGGAAATGCTGCATAAGAAATTGTATGAAGCACTGGATTTCTGGGTTCCTGAGCGGAACGAGATTGGTCATTATCAGATCAACCTGACGGATGAAGAAATCCAGAAACGTTGTGTGGAATATGAAGACAAACTGACTTTTATCCTTCAGAATATTTCCTTTATCGTTAAATACAAACTGGTGACAATAAGGGAAATAAAGGTTCTCAAACAAAAACACAAGGAGCCCCGTTTTAACCATATTATGGATTTGCTGAACAATTCCGACTCTGACTTTAAGGCTACCGAAATGCAGCATGATGTGTTTGCCGACAGTAATTCCGTGTTGCTCATGAAAGATTTTAAAGTTCCTAAGGAATTCCTGAATTTAAGTCCTCTCATTATTGATACCCGTCCGGAAATTATTGACTCCAAGGAAAAATTCAATCTGAAGAAAGATATTTTCATGTATACCAAATTCGGCAATGACAAGCTGATGTATGTAGGTACGGAAATAACTGAAAAATGTGACCTCAGCTCGCTTAGTAATTACCCGGTACTGATTGAGCAATTCAAAGAACTCCTGGCTACTTTTGCTTCACCCGAAACTATCAATTCCTGATCAAGATGGCCGGAAGCCCGTTTAAATTTCTGGACAGCTTTACAAAGGAAGACAAGGAGATCTTCTTCGGCAGGGATAAGGAAATTGAAGAAATCTATTCCCGGGTTTTTCAAAGTAATCTGCTCCTCCTCTATGGGGCTTCGGGTACCGGTAAAACAAGCCTCATACAATGCGGACTGGCCAATAAATTCAACGATTCGGACTGGATGCCAATCCTTATACGCAGGGGTGGGAATATCCTGGAATCTATCCGTTCCCAGATCAAGTCTCTGGCCATAACATCTGTTAAAGAAGAAGCCTCCCTCAAAAAAACTATCCAGTCATTGTATCTGGATCATTTCAAACCTGTTTACCTGATCTTTGATCAGTTTGAAGAACTTTTTATTTTCGGCACTCCGGAAGAAACGGCAGAATTGGTAAAGGAAGTGGCCGGGATTATCAAGACTGATCTGCAATGCAAATTTATCTTCGTCATACGGGGTGAGTACCTGGAACACCTAAGCGCTTTTGAAGAAAAGCTGCCGGAATTTTTCAGCAACAGAATACGTATTGAAAAGATGACGCGTATTCATGCTGCAGAAGCTATTATCGGCCCGTGCCGCCAGGCACAAATAACCGTTGAAACGGGATTTGAACAGGGTTTTCTTGAATTACTGAGCCCGGGAAAAGCCGAAGTGGAACTTACCTATCTCCAGGTTTTTTTGGATAAACTCTACAAAAAAGCCATAAAGAAAAGCCCTTCTCATCCTGTTTTCAACCAGAGCCTCCTGAACGAAGCCGGCCAGATAAGCGATGTACTCTCTGATTTCCTGGAAGAACAGATTGCCCTTATCCCTGATTCGGAGACAGCCCTGGCTGTTCTAAAAAGTTTTGTTTCTGTAGAAGGTACCAAGCGTCAGATTGATACCGCAGAGATAGGCAAATTTGCCAGAAGCCTTGGAAAGGAAATCAAGCCGGATCAGATTGACAAACTCGTACACCAGTTTGTCGACCTGCGTATCCTTCGTGATAAAGATGAAAGTGGAAAATATGAACTGAGGCACGACTCCCTGGCTGTCAAGATTTACGAAAAAATAACCCTGGCTGAAAAAGACCTTATTGAAGTCAGAAACCTGATAGAGAATGCTTATTCCAATTATCTTAAAAGGAATATCCTTATCCATGAAAGCGACCTGGCTTATATATTGCCCTATGAGCGCAATCTGTTTTTAACAGAACACCTGCATACCTTTCTGGAAGACAGTAAAAAAGCTTCCACCCAAACCCGGAGAAGACGTCGCCTGGCCCTCCTTATCACGGCTTGTCTGGTATTTGCAATCCTGAGCGGGTTCAGTATCTGGGCGCTATCGGAAAGAGGAAGGGCTATGGAACAAAGTCAGGAAGCTGAAAAGCAAAAACTACTGGCTGATCAGCAGAAGAATGAAGCGCTGAATGCAAAGGATGAAGCGATGAAAGCCAAAGACCTGGTAATGCAGGAAAAACAACTGGCAGAAAAGAATGAAAAATCGGCTATGAACGCCATGCATCAGGCAGATCAGGCCAAACAGCAAGCCATGACAGCAATGGCTGTTGCGGAAAAGGAGAAGAGTAATGCCATGCAGCAAAGTGTCATTGCCAAAAATGAAGCCATCAATGCAGAGAATCAGAAGGAAATAGCGAAGTCGGAAAAATCAAAAGCGGAAGAAAGTGAAAAGAAGGCCCGTAAGAGTTATTTGCTTTCCCTGGCGCAAGGCACTGCTTTAAAGGCACCCATGTATAAGAATGATATACGGCTTCAGGCTTTACTTGCCTATCAGGCTTTCAGGATGAACAAGGAAAACGGCGGAACAGAAAGAGATCCTGTTATTTTTGATGCATTGAGAGCTGCGCTCAATGCCCCGTCCAGTCAAAAAGCCAATCCTTCTATGGGACTTATTGAAACCAAGGAATATATAGCACTCAAGGAACAGAACGATACACTCGTCTTTGCCATGAGAAGCGGATACATATACGCCACAACACCAAAAAATTCTAAAGCTTTTTATTATGCACTTGTACGGAGTTATCCGTATGCTACTGATAGGATCTTCTTTAATCCTAACGGGCATGAAATGATTACTTCTCATGAAAACTACAGCCTTTGCCTCTGGCCTTCTCCCGGAGTATCCTTACTGAATCCTCCTGTTCATGAAGAACTTACAGGGCACAGAAATCTGGTCAGGACCCTGGTATTCAATAAAGCATCTGACCTTTTTGTTAGCGGGGGCAAAGACAGTATTATTATTTTATGGGATCTTAAAAACGGGAAAGCTCAGCCCCGGAAAACAATAACAGCCCCTGCAGGGGTTAAGAATCTGGTATTCTCCAAAAATGAACAGGCTTTATATTGCTTGCTCGAAAACGGAACAATAAAGATTTTGGATTTGCAGCATTACAAACTGGAATCCTTCCTGTTCACCGGAAAATCAAAACCCGTATGCATGGCCATTAATGTACATTCAAATAAACTGGTTCTGGGGCTTTCAAATGGCAACATCTGGTCTGAAGATCTGGGCACGCATACCCATTCAGAAATAATCAGTCATCTGACCGGAATAGATCTCTTAGTATTCAATACCGACAATACGCTGCTTGCTTCAGCAGGCTCGGATCGTACGCTTAAACTTTACGATTGCAATAATATGGATGCCAGTCCGCTTACGGTGAAAGACCTTCACGCCAAAATTAGGGTCATGACTTTCACCGCTGGCAACAAACTCCTTGTTTCCTGTTCTGACATCAACACTTACCTTATTGAAACATCCTGCGAAAAAATGGCTGATGTCATTTACGCTTCGTTGAAGAGAAACATGAACAATGAAGAATGGTCAAGATTTTTCAAGGATATACCCTATGAAAAAACAAGAACTGATCTCCCTTAAAGGACTGGATGAATGCTGGAAATGAATAAATTTATTTTTTACAAAAACCTGAGAACAAGCTTCCTCAGTCTTCTTTTCATTTGCAGTGGCACGCTGACCCAGGCTCAGCATAAAGTTGCCATGTCCGTATCCGACTTTACATCCATCTCTGAACAGTGTTTACAACAGGCCCAGGATTTATTCAATAACGGGGCCTATGACTCCTGCATTGTAGTGCTAAGCAAAGGTATTCAGCAAAGTTTTTTTGACCGGAAAGGCAAAGAAGATATGCTGATTCTTAAAACCAAAGCTTACCTTGAAAAGGATGAACTTGAAAATGCTGAGCTTACCCTGAAAGGAATGATACGTCATAACCCCTACTATGAGCTGAATGAATCCCAGAATACGGAGGACTTTAACCGCCTCTACAATCGTTTCGACATACATGACAAACTCATCCTGGGCGTAAGAAACGCGTTGCTTGTGCCGACCTTACCTACAACAAATGTATATTCGGCCAAATCCGGGTATAATTATGCTGATCCCTACGTCACATCCAAATACATTCTGATGTATTACGGATGGGCAGAGTACCAGTTCAGAGACAATACCTCTGCAAACATGGAAGCGGTATATTGGTCTCTCGGTTATTCACGTAACATGAATATGACAAATACCACCAATTTCAAAATCAGTGAACAAATGCACCTGATTGAAATACCTGTGTTTGAGCGGTTTTACATGCCTCACAACCTCAACATCCCATTTCTCAAAAATATTTTATCCTATGCTGCATTAGGTATAGGTTATTTGCGCATGCAGGATGCGACAGCCAACGTGAATGAAACCATCCTGAATCCGGCTACCGGGTATCTGAGCTCTTTTCGTTACGCCAACGGAGTCAATATGATGCCTATGCGCACAACCAATAATTTTGAATGGATTTACGGTATAGGTATAGGTTATAAAGTAAAAAGACTGCGTATGTATCTTGATCTGAGAGGTTATGCACCAATGAATACGCTTACCAATCCGGGTGAGCGGACCGGCAATTCAAACCTGTACACAAATTACAGTTATGTAGACAATGGAATTAAACTCCGAAAATCGGAATTAGGGGCATCTATCTCTTACACGCTTTCCAATTCAGTAAAGAAAAAGAAAATAAAAAAGGAGAGCCGCCATGACGGATCGAAGGCTCAATTCAACCTCAACAGCCCTGATTAGAACCGAATACCGATTACAAGAATATCATCTGTTTGTTCCTGCTCTTCCTTCCAGCCATTCAGAAACTCTTCAAAATAAGCGCCCTGATCTGCCAGAGACAGGTGTCTGACGGAGAGAATCAGTTCCTTCCATTTGGAAGACTTCAGTTTCTTTCCTCCTTTTCCGAACTGATCAGCATATCCATCGCTGAAAATGTACACAACATCACCCGGATTTAACTTAAGATGAGTGGATGGAAATTCCTGTTCATCCGCTGTATATCCGCCTATAGCTACCTTGGTAGCCTTTATCTCTTCAATAAGTTCCTCATTGCTCCTTAAAACCCACAAAGGGCGGTTGGCACCGGCATAATGAATCCCGCTCTCCCCTTTAATTTCCAACAGGGCAATATCCATCCCATCTCTTGTCTCCCCTTCCTGACCGGTCTGACCCAGGGCTTTTTTCATCCCTTTATTCAGGTTCTGAAGCATATCGGATACTGATTCACCAATAGCCAGGGCTTCATTCAGCTTTTCTATTCCCAGCATACTCATAAAAGCCCCGGGTACCCCGTGCCCTGTACAATCAGCAACAGCGACATAAACGGATTTGCCCTTACCCTTCCCTATCCAGTAAAAATCTCCGCTTACGATATCCTTGGGCTTGAAAAAAATAAAGCTGTCGGGACATGTATCCTGCAGGAATCCTTTTCTCGGCAACATCGCCTGTTGAATACGCCTGGCATAACTGATACTGGCAGTGATATCCTTATTCTTTTCTTCTATGCTGTCATAAGCAGCCTTAAGCTCTATATTCCTCAGACGGTGTATTTCAGCTTCCTGCTCAGACCGCTCAACAGCAAAGGCTATCTGCTGGTTCTTAAGCCTGTTACCCGATTCAGCATTCAGGACTTCCTCCTTTAACTCATGATACGTTCGAAAATAATTCAGTGCCTGAGCGGTATCACCTTTTTGTTCATACAAGGAAGAGAAAAGGGCATGGATTTCATAAAGAAGGGCTTTGGCCTGTAAAGCTTCGGCTATCTTAAGCGCTACCTGGAGTTTAGTTATACCTTCATCCGGATTTTTGCGGCCCAATTCATAACGGCCCAGTCCGAGCTGACAGTAAAGAGCAAGACGCTTATCCCTTCCCCCTTCATTCAAGGCGGTACAATGCCGGTAATAGCGCAAGGCCTCTGCTTCATTACCTTGCTTTTCAAAAAGAGAAGCCAAACCCAGATAACTCCAGGGCAGGGCGGTAAGTTCCCCAAGCTCTTCACGTAAACGTATGCTCTGCTTGTAATAATCAAGACCATTAATAAAATCATCCTTTGCCGTATAGGTCCTGGCTATCATATTCAATGAAGAAGCCACGGCTTTCAGATCCGGAATCCCTTCCCTCAGCTTACAGCTTTGCTGATATGCTTCAAAAGCATGATCATAATCACCTATTCTGAAATAAATGGTTCCGGTAGTGCTAAGTATATCACCAAGGCCTTCCTGGTTACCCAGGTGGTTTCCAATTTTAAGTCCTCTCTGACAGGCATCGAGTCCTTTATCATATTGTCCGTACGTATCATATACATTACCCAGATAATTCAATGTACGCAACTGACCAAGCTTATCCCCGGTTTCATCAAAATAATGCAAAGCAGATATCAGGTCAGAAAGCATATGATCCTGATCTTTGGATAACAGGAATGCACATACTGCCCTGTAAAGAGTAGCATATGCAATACCCCTGGCATAGCCGCATGACTGTGACAGCTGCATAGCTTTTTCAGCATCCTTGAGCGACTGCTCCGTATTACCATAACGTCCGGCCCAGGCTTGTTCATTCAAACAATTTGCCTGTATCTCCGGTTTATCCTTCTCTTGCACGATTCGGTGATTTGGACAAATATAAGCTATTAACAGGCAGACAAAAACCAGGAATTAATGCATTTCATGACCCGGTTTAGCTCTTTTTTATATATTTATCCGCTGTAGCAATCAACTATACTCATGAAGTCCTTTCGATTGAAATTTTCATCTCTCCTGATGATCCTTATTGCTTCCTCCAGGAGCCTGCTGGCTCAGCCGGAAGATGTGCATTTTGAAGTGATTCCTACTGAACAAGGCTTATCTAATAAATCTATTCCGGCTATCATTGAAGATAAGCAAGGCTTTCTCTGGTTTGCGACTCAGGATGGGCTTAATAAATACAATGGTTACGAATTTAAAGTTTATCAGAATGATCCATCGGATACCACAACTATTTCGAATAACAATATTTTCTGTCTTGTTCAGGATCGGGATGGATTTCTGTGGATGGGTACAGAAAACGGAGGTCTGAACCGCTTCGACCCCAAAACCGAAAAATTCACCCGTTATCAGCATGATGAAAATAAAGCTTCCTCAATCTGTAGTAACAATATTTACAGTGTTTTCCAGGCCAAAGATGGCAATCTCTGGATAGGAAGCATGGAAGAAGGGATTGATGTGATGGACCCTAAAAACGGAAAAATCCTGAATCGTCTTTCACACAGAGCCGGAAAAGAGAACACACTTTCCTCCGGAGCAATCTGGAGCATCTTTCAGGATAACAAGGGAATCTTCTGGATTTCGACCTGGGGCAGCGGACTGGACAGGTATGATCAGTCCAGTGGTAAATTCACTCATTTTCGTCATGACCCTAAAAACCCAAACAGTATCAGTTACGATATTGTTGGGCCGGTTTACGAAGACAAGCAAGGCCGGCTGTGGATTGCAACCTGGGGAGGCGGACTTAACCTTTTGAACAGGAAAACGGAAACATTCCGGAATTTCCAAAATAGCAAGGACAATCCAAAAACAATCGGAAGTAACCTGATATGGCCGATAACGGAAGACTGGGAAGGAAACCTCTGGATAGGAACATATGGATCAGGAGTTAACCGTTTTGACCCGCGTACAGAACACTTTCACCGCTTTGCCCATGACCCCGATGTGCCGGGCAGTCTGAACCATAACGATGTATGGTCATTGCACCTTGACAGGTCCAATATACTATGGGTTGGTACAGAAGGTGGAGGGATCAGCAAGTATGTCAACATCCGTAAAGAGGTCGATGTTTTTGCTTATGATCCCGGTAACCCGCTAAGCCTTGGTCATAATTCGGTCCGGGCCGTTCATGAAGATAAAGACGGGATTATCTGGATCGGAACATGGGACGGGGGACTGGATAAGTATGATGAAGAAAATGAAAAAATACAGAATTTTAAGAATGATGAAAACAGCGGCGGCAGCACCGGCCTGAATAAAATCAAGTGTATTACAAGCAGCCCTGACGGCAAACTATGGCTTGGTACCTACAGAGGAGGATTGTGCGAGTTTAACAAGCAAAGCGCAACCTTTACCAATTATACCCACAACCCAACCGACCCTCAGACTATCAGCGATAATTATGTTTATAGCATCCTGATTGATAAACAAAGTATTTTCTGGGTAGGCACCCTGAACGGCCTTAATATATTTGATCCGGAAACAAAAAAATTCCAGCGCATCCGGAATGACCCGTCTAATGAACACAGCCTGAGTAACAACACAATCAATTCAATATACCAGACCCGTGACAATAACCTCTGGATCGGTACAGATTACGGACTTAATAAATACGATTATGTAAAAAAATCTTTCACCCGTTTTATACATGAACCACAGGATCCTCATAGTTTAAGCCACAGCACCGTTTACACGGTTTATGAAGATAAATCAGGCATACTATGGGTTGGAACCCGTAACGGCCTGAACAAGTATAACCCGGCTAATCATACATTTGAACATTTTGATATTAAAGACGGATTACCGAACAGCATTATTATGTCCATACAGGAAGATGACAAAGGTCAGCTGCTACTCGGTACCAAGAATGGTATTTCACGGTTCAATTACAGCACCCGGACATTCATCAACTACGATTTAAGTGATGGTATACAAGGCCGTCAGTTCTTTCCCAACTCCTCCTGTAAGGCTAAGGACGGCAAACTCTATTTCGGAGGTACCGAAGGACTCAATTCTTTTTACCCCGACCGCATTCAGAACAACCCCTATCTCCCTCCTGTGGTCATCAGTTCTATCCGCAAATCCGGAGAGGAAATTCATTTCGGGAAACTGATTGAAGATGTGAACGAACTTGTTCTTGCCTATCATGAAAACTCATTGTCATTTGATTTCGTAGGCTTAAGCTATGCCAACCCCGATGAAAACCAATATGCTTATAAACTGGAAGGGTTGGATGAGGACTGGAAATACAGCGGAACAATACGAACTGCGGTGTACACCAATTTACATCCCGGCACATACACTTTCCGGGTCAAAGCCTCGAATGATGACGGACTCTGGAACAACAAAGGAGCCAGCATTCGTTTTGTCATTACGCCTCCCTTCTGGAAAACAATCTGGTTTTATTGTTTATGCATCCTCCTTACACTCCTGCTGATTTTTGCTTACATCAAGAACAGGGAAAGATCCTTATTGAAGGAGAAAAAAATTCTGGAGGACAGGGTGACAGAGCGTACAGCTGAAGTAACCTTGCAAAAAGAAATGCTTGAGACCCAGAACAAGGAAATCCACGACAGTATTCATTATGCCAAGCGAATCCAGGAGGCTATTCTGCCTGCTCAGGAAGATGTAGTGCATGCATTTCCGGATTCCTTTATTCTGTTTAAACCCAGGGATATTGTAAGCGGCGACTTTTACTGGTTTTCAGAAAAGAACGGCATTGCCATTGTCACCGCAGCCGATTGTACAGGCCATGGCGTGCCGGGTGCATTTATGAGTATGATAGGCAATACCCTCCTGAATCAGATCGTGAATGAAAAAGGAGTCACAAAACCCGACGAAATTCTGATGCAGCTCAGGGAAAACATCATGAAAAGTCTGAAACAAACAGGTGCTGAAGGGGAAAACAAAGATGGCATGGATATAGCCTTGTGCAGTTTTGACCTCAATACACACGAATTACTCTTTGCCGGAGCCAACAACCCTTTATATGTTGTATCCAAAGGAGAACTGATTGAAATAAAGGGAGATAAACAGCCTATTGGTGTATACCTGGGCGAACCCAAGCCTTTTACGTGTCAGCGTATGCAGTTACAAAAAGGTGATTGCGTATACATAGCCAGTGATGGGTATGCCGACCAGTTCGGTGGCAGTCACGGTAAAAAATTCAAATACAAACAAATGAAAGACCTGCTTCTGGCCCTCAATCAGAAGCAAATGACCGAACAACGCAAGACCCTGAATGAGGAAATAGAAAAATGGAGAGGAACACTGGAACAGGTCGATGACATTCTGGTGATTGGGTTCCGTGTCTGACAGACAGCATTTTTCAAACTACCTGCACCGGTCTACTCATACTGGCCCCTGTAAAACTTATGCAATTTATCCAATTTGAGAGGATGATCACGCAGCCATTTTCCAAAGCTGACCCATTTGGCCGTATTTGATTTGTGCCAGATCTTGAAGGCTTCCATATCCCCTTCCATCAGCAGCCAATGATTATAAGCTTCCATTTGCCCTGCCTTCATCACTTCATGCTGAAAGTCAAATAAAACATTCGGGTATTTTTTATCTGAAGCGCTGCTGAAATAACTCTCCAAAAATCTTTTGCGGATACGATTCAGGGAATTGAGATCTATGTGGTATTCACCGTTCAGGGCAATACCCATTGCAGGTTCATAAAAGCCTACACCAAATGGCAACCTGGCCTTTTTACCCCCTGTAGTATCGCCCGTGGCACTTGATTGTTTGCTGAAATTTAAGGTAAATGTAGAGTCGGCCCGGAAATGAATCTGGCTCTTATAGGTATCAAATAGTAATTTACTGATTTCATCACTTCTCTTCCCTCCTCTTTCCAGCAGCACAAATAATTCTCCATATATCATTCCCCATACCGGTTCAGAAGAATGGCAAAACAGTTTAGATGCCCAGTAATAATTAGATGAAAAAGCCGGATCTGCTTCAATCCCTTTCTCAAAATAAACCAATGCTCTGTTATACTGTTTCTGCTCCATCTCTATCTGTCCGCATTCCAGATCCAGACGGGCAGAAGAAGGAAATTTAGCCAGGCCGTTTTTATAGACAGTAAAAGCCCTGTCTTGTTGGCTCATCTTTTCCAGACAATTCCCGGCCAGCTCGTAAATCACATCGGTGGTATTGGGTCTTTCGAGTAACGGATCCAGAATACTGAATGCAATGCTATCCTCTTTTTTTGTACTCCACGCATACGCCCTCTCATACGGATAATCGACATTTCCTGAATCCAGTTTGGAACAAGCTTCAAGCAGGGAAATAGCTTCATCCGCTTTCCCGGCATCCATCAGTGCCTGAGCCTGCTTTGCTTTCAGAAGCGCCTGCTGCTTACCTGTAAGCGGAGGCACTGCCTTTTTGGCTGTCTGTGCCAGAAGAAGGGTGGCCGGCATAAACAGCAAACAGCAAATTATATTTTTCAGGATGAATCTCAAGAACGAAGAAATTGATCAGCCATAATTTGTCTGATTTCGTTATAATGAAGTACAAAATTACCTTCAGCCTTATTGGCAAATTTCTTCATCGCACGGGCTACAGTCAATCCGTGTACAGGCCGGTATTTACTCCATGAGCCCAGGAGTAAGGGAGAAAAAAGGCGAAAGATTCCAGTGAATATTCCTTCTCCGGCACGGGAAGAATTCCGCTCGCCCATCAGAAAGGAGGGCCGGAGAAAAACAATCTGTTTGATATCTCGTTTCCCAACCTCTGTCTCCATTTCACCCTTGTTTTTCAGGTAGAAATTACTGCTCCCCGCTGATGCACCAACGGATGAAACGATAATAAAACAAGGTACCTTATTGCCCTCTGCAAGCATGGCCAGATATACGGGTATATCATGATCCACCTTTCTTCTGCCTTCTTTATCCGGAGTCTGAGCAGTAGTTGTCCCAAGGCAGCAAAAAACCGCCTCACCTTTAAGCTCTTCCTTTATCGTATCAAGATTTGAGAAATCAGTCAGAACAGACTTTAATTTGGGATGCTGGACAGACAAGGGTTTACGGACAAAAGCCTTCACTTCCGTAAAATCCGCGTCGGCGAGAAGTTCCTGCAACAGATAACTCCCTATCATACCTGTTGATCCGAAAAGAAGGGCTGTTTTGGCCATACTCAGAACAAATTCAACTGATTGGGTTTATCCTGATCCTTATGCTTTTCTTCGAACTCGGCTTTTTTTTTAGCTGCCCTCCTCAGGGCTTCCACAGGTGATTCTTTGGTATTTTCAAACTCAAGCTCTTCCGGAGGAATCGACACTATTTTTTTTTTACTTTCCGGTGTTTCAACCAGGTTCACTTCCTTAATTTTTGAGGTACTAAGTTTATTCCCTTTGGCTTTGATGTTCCGTACTTCTATAAATTCAGCAAGTTTTATTTTCTCATCCTTTAGTGCGAATCCTTTCACCTTGGCAAACTGCAGAATAACAACCGGGGTTTCTTCCAGAGAAACGAGCTCTACCCTGCTTTCAGCATGTTCTGTAATGAAATTAACCCTTGTACTGGCAGGGTCAATAACAAACCGCTTCACGAAATACTGTTTGCTTTCCCCGTCAAAATACACCGCTGTAAGGGTTTTACCCGGGTCAAACTTCTCGATTAGTATAATATCCTCATCAAAGTGAGCCGTCAGCTCAACCGGTTTTAACGAATAGTAACCACTGTGTGTGACAACAAGAATCCTGTCCTCAACCATGAATTCTCCCAGATACGTTCCTTTCACATCATAATTGATACGATGTACCGCATCATCAAACCAAACTTTTCGGGCGCCGAGGGTAGACATACCTTTCTCCTTGATCACTACCTTTTTAACAGGGTTTCGGGTAACCATATTACCGATAGAGCTTCTTGACTTGATAGCCAGTTCGCTGAAGTCCAGATCAAACTGAAGCTTACGCAAGGCTACACTCGGCTTCAGGAATACAGTAACCCGCTCGGCCTCCCCATTCGGATTGACAGAGAAATAAAGCACTTCTGATGCCGAAGTACCCTTTGTAAGGTCATAAGGCTTATCACGTGTTATTCCGGTTACATTGAAGCGCTTCATGAGCACAGCTCCTTTAGGGCCATCACGGTATATCATATTATACGTGGTACGTTCGTCGCTTTTCTTAAATACTGCTATATGCAGCATATCTTTTCCGACAAATGCTTTTTCCTGTACTTTGCTCACGACCATGGTTCCGTCTTTACGAAACACAATAATATCATCTATGTCCGAACAGTCTGAAACGAATTCATCTTTCTTCAGCCCATAACCGGCGAATCCTTCTTCCCTGTTCACATAGAGCTTCTCATTTGCGATGACTACACGGGTGGCAATAATATTTTCGAAGGATTTGATTTCTGTTTTACGTTCCCTTCCCGCTCCGTATTTCTTTTTGAGCTCTTTGAAGAATTCAATTGCATAATCCGTAAGATTTGCAAGGTGATGCCTCACCTGCTCTATTTTCTGATCCAGCTCTTTCAGGAAATCATCGGCTTTGATACTGTCAAAGCGGGTGATACGTATCATAGGGATCTGAGTCAGACGCTGAAGGTCCTCATCGTTTATTGCCCTCAGGAGTTTCCGTTTATGAGGTTTAAATCTTTCATACAGGTATTCATACAGGGTTTCCTTATTGCTGTATTTCTTAAAATCAATATACATCTCCTCCTTGATAAAGATCTTCTCCAGTGAAGCGAAATGCCACTTTTCCTGCAGTTCATGCAAGTCCAGTTCCAACTCCTTTTTTAACTGTTCGAGGGTACGTTGGGTAGAGATCTTCAGCATCTCATTGACCCCGACAAACCTCGGTTTGTCATTTTCAATCACACAGGCATTGGGTGAAATCGATATCTCGCAATCCGTAAAAGCATACAAAGCATCGATTGTCTTATCCGGATCTGAGCCGGCTGCCAGATGAACAAGAATCTCCACCTTTTCAGCCGTGTTATCCTCTACCTTACGGATCTTGATCTTTCCTTTTTCGTTGGCTGCCAGGATACTTTCTATGAGACTTCCGGTAGTTGTACTGAAAGGTATTTCATTAATCACGAGTGTTTTCTTATCATACATCCCGATACGTGCCCTCACCCGGATCCGTCCTCCGCGCAAACCATCATTGTAATTGGAGAAATCGGCGAGACCACCGGTCGGAAAATCAGGGTAGATATCGGCTTTTCGTCCTCTTAATACAGCTATCGAACCGTCGATAAGTTCATGAAAATTATGAGGCAGTATTTTGCAGGCTAGTCCGACCGCAATACCTTCAACCCCCTGTGCAAGCAAGAGAGGAAATTTAACAGGCAGTGTAACAGGTTCCTTGTTCCTTCCGTCATAACTGCTTTGCCAGGTTGTTGTTTTAGGATTAAACACAACTTCCAGGGCGAATTTACTCAGACGGGCTTCGATATAACGGGGAGCCGCGGCCGAGTCGCCTGTAAAAATATTTCCCCAGTTACCCTGCATATCTATCAGGAGGTCTTTCTGTCCTACCTGAACCATGGCATCCCCGATAGATGCATCCCCATGAGGATGATATTTCATTGTGCTTCCGATCACATTGGCCACTTTATTATAGCGTCCGTCTTCCAGCTCCCACATCGCATGCAAAATACGACGCTGTACAGGTTTCATCCCGTCTTCCAGAGCCGGCACGGCCCTTTCCAGAATTACATAGGACGCATATTCCAGGAACCAGTTATTGTACATTCCTTTCAGGTGGGTGATGTTATGATCCCCGCCTCCGGAATGCTCTTCAAACAATTCTTTTTTATCGCTCATATTACTTAATACAAATACCTCATTAACCTTTGGGAAACAATTTACTCAGCCTCAACCAGATCTTTTTCAACTTTCAGGTTCTCAATAATAAAATCCTGTCTTTCCTGGGTATTTTTACCCATAAAATACGAAAGAATTTCACCAATAGAACCTTCCTTACCTACGATGACAGGGTCCAGCCTTATGTCCTTGCCTATAAAATGCTTGAATTCATCCGGAGAGATTTCACCCAAACCTTTAAACCGGGTTATTTCTGGTTTAACACCCAGTTTTTCAATGGCTTTTTTGCGTTCATCATCTGAATAACAATAGATGGTTTCTTTTTTATTCCTTACCCTGAAAAGCGGAGTTTGAAGGATGAAGACATGCCCGTTTTTGACCAGATCAGGGAAAAACTGAAGAAAGAAGGTCAGTAACAGCAGACGAATATGCATACCGTCCACATCCGCATCGGTAGCCAGTACAATCTGATTATACCTGAGGTTTTCCAGACTTTCCTCGATATCCAGAGCGGCTTGAAGAAGGTTAAACTCCTCGTTTTCGTAAACTATTTTTTTTGTGAGTCCGAATGCATTAAGCGGTTTTCCTTTCAGACTGAAAACAGCCTGAGTATTGACATCCCTTGTCTTGGTAATGGATCCGCTTGCCGAATCTCCCTCACAGATAAACAGCGTGGTATTCAGCCTGTCTTCGGCCTTATCGGTATAATGTATTCGGCAATCCCTTAATTTTTTGTTATGGAGGCTGGATTTTTTTGCTCTTTCCCTGGCGAGTTTCTGGATGCCGCTAAGTTCCTTACGTTCCCGCTCCGATTGAGTTATTTTAGTCAGGAGAATTTGGGCTACATCCGGATTTTTATGCAGGTAATTATCCAGCTGCATCTTTATAAAATCACTAATAAAGGTTTTGATGGAGGGGCCGCTTGGACCAATATCCTGTGATCCCAGTTTGGTCTTGGTCTGGGATTCAAAAACGGGCTCCTGTACTTTGATGCTTATAGCGGCAATGATGGATGTCCGGACATCCACCGCTTCGAAATCTTTTTTATAAAACTCTCTCACCGTTTTTACCACTGCCTCCCTGAAAGCAGCCTGGTGTGTACCGCCCTGGGTAGTGTGCTGACCGTTGACAAAGGAATAATACTCTTCCCCATATTGAGAGTAACTATGTGTCATAGCCAGCTCAATATCATTTCCGCGCAGGTGTATAATAGGATAAAGGATCTCTCCGCTCAGATTTTCCTGAAGGAGGTCTTTCAATCCGTTTTCAGACTTATAAACAGTACCGTTAAAATTGATACTCAGCCCCGTGTTCAGATAGGCATAATTTCTCACCATCTTTTCCACATACTCGAGCAGGTATTGCCATTTTGGGAAAATCCTGTCGTCAGGTGTAAATGTTACAAGTGTTCCTGACTTCTCCCCGCTGTCACTTAACTTAAACTCCTTTGTGATCTCCCCCCTGCAGAATTCAACGGTTTTGCATTTTCCTTCCCGGTAGGAAACCACTTTAAAATAACTGGCCAGGGCATTCACCGCCTTTGTACCAACTCCGTTCAGACCAACCGATTTCTTAAATGCTTCCGAATCGTATTTGGCTCCTGTATTTATTTTGGAAACCACATCCACCACTTTTCCAAGAGGAATACCGCGACCGAAGTCTCTTACCGTGACTTCATTTTTACTGATGATGATATCAATCTGCTTACCTGCGCCCATTACAAATTCGTCAATGGAGTTGTCAACAACTTCTTTCAGCATAACATAGATTCCGTCATCCTGTGATGAACCATCACCTAATTTGCCAATATACATACCGGGGCGCAGCCGGATATGTTCTTTCCAGTCCAGTGACTTGATACTGTCTTCGTTATATTTTGCTTCTGCCATGAAATAATTTAAGAATTATAATTTTGGAATTGGGATTTAGCAGTCCATTTACACATTAAAGCGGAAATGCATCAGGTCTCCGTCAGCTACCACATATTCTTTTCCTTCGATAGAAAGTTTACCTGCATCCCTGCAGGCTGCTTCTGAGCCCAGGTCTATAAAATCCTTATACTTTATAACCTCTGCTTTAATGAAACCCTTCTCAAAATCGGTATGGATAACCGAAGCTGCCTGAGGGGCTGTCATACCCCTGGTAATGGTCCAGGCTCTGACTTCCTTGACACCTGCAGTGAAATACGTCTGCAAATCAAGTAAACGGTATGCTGCTTTGATCAGTTTGTTCACTCCTGGTTCTTCCAGACCGATATCGGCCAGAAAAAGTTGTCTTTCCTCATACGTCTCCAGAGCAGCTATTTCCGCTTCCATCTGAGCCGTGATAACAATCACTTCCGCTCCTTCTGCAGCCACTGATTGTTTTACCGCATCCACATATTTATTTCCTGTCTTCACCGATTCCACATCCACATTGCAGACATACATAACCGGTTTAACAGTCAGAAGATGACAATCTTCGATATGTATTTTCTCCTCTTCACTCAACTGAACAGCCCTTGCCGATTTGCCTTGTTCCAGAACACCTTTGATAGCCATCAGCACATCGTATGCCTTCTTGGCATCCTTATCGGTCTTGGAAAGTTTTTCAACCCTTCTGATCTTTGCTTCCACTGTCTCCAAATCCTTGAGCTGAAGCTCTGTATCAATAATTTCCTTATCCCTTACCGGATTAACGGAGCCATCCACATGTACCACATTCGGGTCGTCAAAACAACGGAGCACATGCAGTATTGCATTTGTTTCACGGATATTAGCCAGGAATTTATTCCCAAGTCCTTCTCCTTTACTGGCTCCTTTAACCAAACCGGCTATATCCACTATTTCTACCGTTGTAGGTACAACCCGTTCAGGCTTAACCAGAAATTCCAGCTTACTCAACCTGTCATCCGGTACGGTGATCACCCCCAGATTAGGTTCTATAGTACAAAAAGGAAAATTAGCTGCCTGGGCCTTCGCATTGGAGAGGCAGTTAAACAAAGTCGATTTTCCAACATTGGGTAGTCCTACAATTCCGCACTTTAATGCCATATCCTGAAGTTCAGTTAAGTATGATAAAAAGAGTCAAATGGTCAACAAAACCGCAAAGATACCATTTGATGGCAGGAGGCAAAAAAGCTTAAGTCCTTCTCAAACCGTAGTTTTCAACAGGCCTGTGAATATTATTAACATTACCGGCCTCCTTGTCAAAAACATTTACTTTTGAATGCCCAATACTAAAAAGGATTAAAATGCCCGAAATCAAAGAATTAGAACGCATCTGCAGCCAGGTAAGAAGAGATATTGTACGTATGGTACATGCCGTCAATTCGGGTCACCCGGGTGGTTCTTTGGGTTGTACCGAGTTCCTGGTAGCCCTTTATTTTGAAATAATGAAACATGAGCCTGCACCTTTCAGCATGGATGGTAAGGACCAGGATCTCTTCTTTTTGTCCAACGGCCATATCTCTCCTGTATTCTATAGCTGCCTGGCCCGTTCAGGATATTTTAATGTCAAGGAACTCAGTACGTTTCGTAAACTGAATTCCCGCCTACAGGGACACCCAACAACACATGAAGGATTACCGGGCGTACGCATGTCATCAGGGTCACTTGGACAGGGTATGTCTGTCGCCATTGGAGCTGCACTGGCTAAAAAATTGAACGGTGATGACAGGACTGTTTATAGTCTTCACGGGGACGGGGAATTACAGGAAGGCCAGATATGGGAAGCTGTCCTGTATGCTGCCGGCCGCAAAGTAGATAACCTTATTTCAACCGTTGATATGAACGGACAACAGATTGACGGCTCTACTGATAACGTTTTACCTCTGGGCAACCTCAAAGCCAAATTCGAAGCCTTCGGATGGGATGTACTGGAAATGAATGGTGGTGTTCTAAGTGAAGTTATTCATACCCTACAAAAAGCTAAAACCCATACCGGAAAAGGAAAACCCGTGATGATCCTCATGAAAACCAATATGGGCCAGGGCGTCGATTTTATGATGGGATCACACAAATGGCATGGAGTAGCTCCCAATGATGAACAACTGGCCACAGCGCTGGCTCAACTATTGGAAACAGCTGACTATTAGACTTTAGATACTAGACATAAGACATAAGATGCGAGACTATGCAGGGTTGCAGACTAAGGCGCATTTCCGGCTTATCCTCCTGCTCCCGTTTTTACTTTCTTTTCTACCGCAAGCCCATACTCAGAGCCCGGAAACAACCCGTATTCTGTTTATTTTCGATGCCAGTTTCAGCATGTATGGAGAATGGCAAACAGGAACCAAAATAGAGGTAGCTAAGAAACTCTTCTCCGAATTTCTGGACACGCTGAAATCCAATCCAAATCTTGAAATTGCCCTGCGTTGTTTCGGACACCAAACTCCACTGAGGCCAAATATTGATTGTAAAGATTCTAAACTGGAGGTTCCTTTCGGTCCTGTTCGCAAAAATGTTGCCCTCATCCAGAACAGGATGAAAACAATACTCCCTACAGGTACAACACCGATTGCCTATTCCCTGGGAGAAGCAGCCGGAGATTTCCCGACAAGTTATGGACGGAATGTGATAATTCTTATCACAGATGGGGTTGAAGAATGTGATGGCGATCCCTGTGCCATTTCTCTTAAATTACAGGAAAAAGGAGTGATCCTGAAACCATTTGTTCTTGGTATCGGGTTGGGAACTATGTTCGCCGATCTGATGGGGTGTGTAGGCAAATTCTATGATATCACCAGTGAATCTTCTTTTAAAGGAATTATGAACACGATAGTCAGTGAAGCCCTGAACCATACAACTGTACAGGTCAGCCTTCTGGATCAAAACAAGAAACCTTCAGAAACGGATGTCAACATGACATTTTATGATGAATCGAACGGGGATATCAAATACAATTTTCTGCACACCCTCAATAACCGGGGCAACCCTGATACCTTATCCATCAGTCCTTCATTACGCTATCGTCTGCTCGTGCATACCATCCCGCCGGTCGAGAAGAAAGGTATCCTGTTGCAGGAAGGAAAGCATAATACCATTCTGCTGGATGCACCCCAGGGAAGCTTATCCCTTAAAACTGACGGGCCTAATACCTATAAATCATTGCAAGCCCTTATCCGTAAGAAAGGAGAGAAAAACACGCTGCATGTGCAGGATTTCAGCCGGATTGAAAATTACCTTGTCGGAAAATACGATGTCGAAATTCTTTGCCTTCCCAGAATCATACGTACCGATCTTGATATTGCACAAAGCAAGACAACAACCCTGACCATACCTCAGGCAGGTATACTGAGTGTGATGAAATCAGGAGAAGGCTCAGGGAGTATTTACCTCGAAGACGGGAAAAAACTGGTCTGGGTATGCAATCTTAAAGATCTGCAGGGCCAGGAAAATATTGTATTGCAACCGGGCAATTACAGGGCTGAATTCAGATCTAAAATATTAAAGAAGGCTGACAATACAATTGAACGCCGCTTCAAAATTGAATCAGGTAATTCCACGACCGTTAAACTTTATTAATTCTAAGACATGAACTATACTATCCTTGACAAAAAAGACACACGCTCCGGTTTCGGTGCCGGATTACTCGAACTGGGAAGAATCAATCCTCAGGTAGTGGCTTTATGTGCCGATCTGACAGGCTCTTTAAAGATGGATGCCTTTTTTAAAGAATTTCCTGAACGTTTTTTTCAGATCGGAATTGCGGAAGCAAACATGATCGGGATTGCAGCAGGCCTTACCATTGGCGGTAAAATTCCATTCACAGGCACTTTTGCCAACTTCTCTACAGGCAGAGTCTATGACCAGATCCGTCAAAGTGTTGCGTATTCTGGCAAAAATGTAAAGATCTGTGCTTCACATGCCGGACTAACCCTGGGTGAAGATGGGGCTACACACCAGATTCTGGAAGATATAGGGTTGATGAAAATGCTTCCCGGAATGACTGTTATCAACCCCTGCGACCATAATCAGACTAAGGCTGCTACCCTGGCTATTGCCAAACATATAGGGCCGGTATATCTCCGTTTCGGACGTCCTGTAGTACCCAACTTCATCCCCCCCAACCAGGAATTTATCATCGGGAAAGCTTTACACATGCAGGAAGGGGCAGATGTAAGCATTTTTGCAACCGGCCACCTGGTATGGCAGGCCCTGGAAGCTGCAAAAGAGTTGAAAGGAAAGGGAATTTCTGCGGAAATCATTAATATTCATACCATTAAACCTTTGGATGAAGCTGCTGTCTTACAATCAGTTTCCAAAACGCGTTGTGTTGTAACTGCAGAAGAGCATCAGATGAATGGAGGACTGGGGGATAGTATTGCCCAGCTTTTAGGACGAAAACTCCCTTCCCCGCTTGAAATGGTTGCAGTAAAAGACAGTTTTGGAGAGAGTGGAACTCCGGAAGAACTGATGACAAAATATGGCCTTGATGCTGCCCATATTGTGATGGCGGCTCATAATGTTTTGCAGCGTAAACATGCTTTAATTGCCTAATTCATTCTTAACCAACCCTATGAATGAATACTCAGACAAGGAACTACTGGAACAGTTCCGGAATGAAAGCTCCCGTAATATGGCTTTCAATCAACTTGTCCGTAAGTATCAAAAAAGAGTCTACTGGCATATCAGAAGGCTGGTAGTCGACCATGACGATGCCGATGACGTAACTCAGAACACTTTTATCAAAGCCTGGAAAGGGCTTTTGAACTTCAAGGAAGACTCCCAGCTGTTCACCTGGCTTTACCGTATTGCCACCAACGAATCATTTTCATTTCTGAAACAGAAAAAAGCCAGTCTCAATCTCCCTCTGGATGATGTTTCCTATGCGATTTCAAAGACAATGGCAGATGATAATTTTTTCACCGGTGATGAAATCCAGAAAAAACTTCAGCAGGCCATACTTACCCTTCCTGAAAAACAAAGAATTGTATTCAATATGAAGTATTTTGATGAGATGAAATATGAAGAAATGAGCCGTGTACTGGACACGTCCGTTGGAGCCTTGAAGGCTTCTTACCATATAGCAGTCAAAAAAATAGAGGCTTTTGTTCTAAAAGAGGCAGAAAACAGGTAAAAGTGCAGGAAATCTGTGCAATTGCCCTTAAAATGAAGTTTTCTTGAAGATGTGCTTAAACCTTTAAATAGATTTTGCATCCAATAAGCAAATGAAGACTCCCGAATATATAGATTATGAATCAGAAGATTTAGACCCGCTTCCTTCTTTCCTTCAACAAGGAAAGAAGGCTGATCCATACCAGGTTCCGGAAAGATATTTCGATGAACTGCCAGACCGTATTCTGTCCGAAATACGTTTAGATGCACTCAGACCAATGGAGCAGGCTGTACCCGAACTCTATTTCGAATCCCTTGCTGCAGATGTTGAAAATGGCATTGTGCTGGACAAACTCTCCGTTAACAGGGAGGCTCCTTACACTGTTCCTGCGGATTATTTTGAATGGCTTCCGGCACGTATTCAGGACAAACTGACCTCTGCTCCCAAATCACTACCTGTGCTTGGCCGTATCCGGAATTTGTTCCGAATCCCATATCTGATCACCGGAGCTGCCGCTTGTATAGTAATAATTCTCGCTATTCGTATCCTTAGTCCGGCCACTGACCAGGCCACTTCTCTGGCATTGAATGATCAGGAAAGAAAAGAAGTTATGGAAAACCCGGAAGCTTTTGGATTGGAAGAAAGTGTTGTGATGGAACATGTAGCAGTGAAGACCAAGCTGAATGATAAAACCACACCTGTATCTGACCAAAACGAAGCCATTGATTATCTGATGGACAATAATATTGACATCAATACTTTACCTGTTGAAAACTGACTACGCCATGTATATGATTAAACGAATATTGCTTCCCTTGTTTCTTTTCTTCGCACTTCCTGTTCTGGCACAACAAAGGCCGGGCGCACGCGAAAAAATCGAAACCATGAAAATTGCATATATCACTACTGCTGTAAATCTGACAGAAGCAGAAGCACAGCAATTCTGGCCAATATATAATGAAGCCGAAATCAAGAGAAAGGAATTGCGCAAATCACGTATGTCTGAACGTAAAGAGGCTGCCCAGAATTTCGAAACAATGACAGATAAAGAAGCGGAGGTTTTTATTGATAAAGAAATAGAATTCAAGCAAAAAGAACTCGACATTCAAAAAGACCTTCATGCTAAGCTGAAAAAGGTTTTATCTGCCAAAAAAATTGCCCGCCTCTATAAAGCCGAAACGGATTTTCAACGTAAGGTATTGCAGGAACTGGAGCGAAAAAGGGAAAACGAAGCCTCTCCGGGAAGATAAAATTATCAAATTATCACAGTCTGATCCGGCCTTCAATTTTACCCCCTTAATCCCGATTGCTTTAAGGAATCAACGGAATTTCGCCTTCCCTGTCTTCCAGATACAGGAACATCACTGCCATAGCTGTCTGATCTGACTGTGTTGTATTGTGATAGGTACTCACCAATTCATAGCGGTGATTCTTATGCATGATTACACCTTCAGCACTCACCAGATAGTCAATATGATCCATACCAATCTTAGCACTTGCGTTCTGAACACCCGCCTTATAAATACTTTTATTCTCCGTTTTATCTATCAGTTCAAGAGATTCGCAAAAAGGGTGTACATGAACGGAGATAAAGTGCAATGGTGTATCATACTCAAGTCCCAGCATTTGTGTTACATCCGTATGAAGCACCTCCGGTCCGCCGGGATGAAAAACCCAGTGCCCTGTAAATTCCCTGCCATAGGAATCAATATACGGATTGTATTCAGCCGAGTCCCTTTTTTCCATACTGCAACAAACCGGTTCAGGGTCGGCATCCACATCTTTGAATGAAAGCGGGTCTGACTTAACCGCATAAACCGGATCGTTATACCTTCCTGCCGGTCCTTTACACTGACGTGTTACAACAACACTTTGCTCGAACAAAGGTTTGAGTGGAGTATGCAACTCAGAATCTTTCACATATCTTATTGTAACCCGGTGTCTTACTTTCATATGAATATGAGGAAGATTATGATTCAAGACCTGAGAATTTACTTCCAGCTTTTGATCTGCCAATACCGGAATTCCGTATCCAGGTGGAAGCTCTATTAGGGTCTGTCCTTGTGTAAGGGTAAAAAGCCGGAGTGGAGTACCGTAGGTCCTGGCAATCCAGGGCATTTTCTCCTTATAGAGAATATTCAGGTTGTTATGGCACATGAATTCAGCCGACATGACTGAGTTATCTTCTGCATTGACTATTTCAACGGAATAACCTACCAGCCAGTATACTTCCGATATTCCTATATATTGTTTGAGTTTTTGCCAGGTTGTAGCCAATGAAACAGGTTCACTCACGGTAGGACCCTGCATGGATCTGTAGATCTGATCAATATTCAGTACAGGAGAGGTATAGCTGTATTCATGCACAGGAGTATATTCTTTACCATACCTGTTATGAGTGGAATGAAGAGCATACCATTTACTGAATGCTATTTGCTCGGGGTGCAACGTGTTTTTATGCCCTATCCATACCAGGCAGGCACTCACGAGAAAGAGTATGCCGGCGAGCAGAAAAATAAATTTATACTTCATAGGGTATTTGCATGATTTATTAACGTATCAGGCTGACAAACCCTTTATATTCTGTTTCATGACCTATTGCTGTACCGTTTTTATACTTCACCGAGACCTGATAATAATAAGTTCCCGGTTCTGAGCGTTGTCCGGTAGGGGTACTTCCATCCCACCCCTGTAGTATCTGTTCCGATTCGAACAGCTTTACTCCCCACCTATTAAACAGTGTACAATGATAGGTATCGATCGTGGTAGGATCATTAATGAGAGGCAGCCACACATCATTCAGACCATCCCCATCAGGGGTAAATATATTTGGGAATGATAGTTCGCAGGCATTTATAGCAATGACTTCCAGAAAGACTTGCGTGGAACTGGAAGTACTGGTTGTAAGTGAAACCGTATAAATCCCCGGAATGGAGTATGTATGCAGAGGTTCTGATTCAAAGCTGGAAGCCCCGTCTCCGAAATTCCAGGTATATGTCTGGGGCCCATGACCCTTGTTGTCGAACTGTACCTGAACAGGGACGCAAGAGCCGGACTTTTGCAAAAAGATTCCCGAACTTGAGCAGGAAATCGGGTGAAAACAACTGGTATCGGGATCAAATCGCCATAGGTCACAACTACTGCCGGAAAGGCTCATGCCTCCAAACAACCATAGATTACCATTGAAATCACTGAATGAAACAGCTCCGTCGCGTGCCGGAGGCATATTACCTGCTGCTGCCACATTCATAATCCCAAAGCTTCCCGGATCAATTGTCTGATAATGTCCGCTTAAGAGAGTCCATACATTAGCGAGTGGATTATAATGCCATAATGCATTATAAGGCTGATTTCCTGCCCCTCCGAACATATAGAAATTACCGCAATTGTCATTCCAGCAGGATCTGTTCTCACCGCCCGGAGGAGGGTCTATACCCGGATTTTGATTGCATAAAGCTTCCGGAGGAATTGCCGGTGTTCCGGTAACAGAGCCCCTGATCCACGTCCAGGTATTACCGGGAATATCATATTTCCATAAATCATTCAGGGTATATGCCGAAGCTCCGCCAAAAAGCCAGAGATTTCCGTTATTATCCATCCAGTGTGCATAGGCCATACGTGCAGCAGGATCATTACCGGGATCTGGTACCCCTCTTATTCCACAATGGCCCGGATCACCAATCGCAGGTAATCCGCGTATCCAGGACCATTCATTGATGAGCGGATCAAATTTCCATAAATCATTGAGCGGGCCAGTTCCCATGGAAGCAGTAATACCCCCGAAAAGCCAGAGGTTACCCTGATAATCAGTCCAGTTTGCGCAGGTCTCACAACGGCTTGGAGGCTGATTCAAGGCTGAGGGAATACCTTTCTGTCCATAATTCCCCGGATCATTTACGAAATCGGGGCCATCCATCCAGGTCCAGCAATTTGAAGCCGGATCGAATTTCCACAAATCAGAAAGCATACCAAGATTGCCAAACGCATCATATCCTTGTCCTCCGAATAACCATAAATTTCCGGCCTGATCTGTCCAGGAGGAAGCTCCCACTCCCCTGCCCCCGGGATAATTATTGATGGAGGGAATTCCCTTAACTCCATATATGCCGGCAACACCGTAGGATGTTGATCCATTCATCCAGACCCACATGTTCAGCAAGGGTGAAAATTTCCAGAGAACACTGTTGGGTGGGTTGATACCATTGCCTCCGAATAACCAGAAATTGCCATTGGAATCCGTCCACTGACAAGGTTCATATACCCGATCCGGATCGTTGAGAGGTGATGGCAAACCCTGAGTTCCGTAAACACCTCCACCCAGAGGCAACCCATGCATCCAGGTCCACCAACCCTCCTGAGCCCGTATAGAACAGGCCAGAAGAAGCAAGGTATAAAGGAGTGTTTTTTTAAGCATGGCAATCATTTATACGAATAGAAGTCCGTACAGGTAAATTTACAAATAGATTTGCTCAGGGCCTATAAACAAGGTTAATTAATATCCGCCTTATTAATCGGGCTCAGACAATAATCAGCCTGCTGAGCAGATTTTCCTTATAGGTAGCACCGATCGGGATAGTCCTTATTTTATTGAGGAAGGACAGGACTATTTCATTTCCCATGAGTTCGCGTATGGGATAAACGGAAATGATGTAGGATTTATGTACCCGGATAAACTGATCCTCCGGCAAGATCTGCGACATGGCATTCATTGTTTTGTACAGGGTTACATTACCCGTGCTTGTACATACAACCACATAATTGCCGGCAGCTTCTATAAAATAAATGTCACGGTAAACAAGTTTTATTTTTTTCCCATCCATTTCCGTGAAAAAAAACTCTGCATCGGTTGCTGATGCGGGTTTAAGCAGTGCCGGAAATAGTCTGTCCATACAAAGTTTAAACCGGGCAAAGCTAACTGGCTTGACCAGGTAATCCATTACCCCGTATTCATAACCGGATAAGGCATAATTGTCACAATCAGATACAAAAACAAATCCAGGCATAGGACTCTGGAGCTTATTCTTCAGTGTCATGATGAATTCTATGCCGTTCAGATGAGGCATGTTTACATCCAGAAATATCAAATCCGGATGATGCAGATCAAAAGCTTTCAGGGCTTCTCTTGGATCTGAAAAAACTGACAAGAGCTGAACTTTTGAAAAAGCACGGATATGTTCTTGCAGAGATGGATGAGAGGGCTCTGATCCGTCTACAATAATACAACGTATTTGGGATTTCAAATCAGGTTTTCATGAAAGTCTGGACGACTGTTTTATTCACTGACCTCACTTCATCTAACGCCTCCTTCGAAAATTTTCACAACAAAACTATTAATCAAAACATGGTTTATTACAAAAATTATTCGAAATACTTTTTAACCTTGACATATTCCTTGTATAACCAGATGAACTTTTTTATTGAAGCATATTAGTGAAAACAAACAGTCTTCCTTCATTGCATTTTACGAGCCGGTAAAGTACATTAGTAGTTTTGCCTTATAAAGCCTCTGCTCTTGCTTTTTCTTATCTTCACCCGGTGCTAACCTATCTTCAAACCGTTTTCCTCCAAACATTCCGGTCGGCCGAACAGGAATCAGCTGATTACATGGCCCGGAGAAGCAACAAAGCGGATGTGCGTATTCTCCTCATCTGTATCCTCTGTGCCCTAAACCTGACAATCATACATTATTTCCAGGATTTTTCCTTCCTGTTTCAGTTTCTTATCCAGATCGGAGCATCTGAATTTTCCATACACCTCAGTGCTGCCCTTCACCATTCCCCGCATGAGCAGTTATGGAAACTGGCCTGGTGGGCTTCCCTGATCATCTTTTTTTATCTCCTCATACCTGCATTTGTTATCCGCTTCGGATTCAGGGAAAACCTGAACCTCTATGGATTCCGCTTGCAGGGTGCATTCAAGGATATCAAATTGTACGGCCTGATGCTTGTTATCATGATTCCTCTGGTACTCTTTTTTTCAGGGACACAAAGCTTCCAAGCCCGCTATCCTTTTTATCAACCCGGATATAAAGAAGAGCTCTTTCCTGATTTTGTAATCTGGGAATTACTTTACTTTCTTCAGTTTATTTCACTCGAATTTTTCTTCAGGGGATTTATTTTGCATGGGCTGCGCAAGCGGTTCGGTTTCTACAGCATATTCGTCATGACCATTCCGTACTGCCTGATTCATTTCGGAAAACCTTTCCCTGAAACTGTCTCCGCTATTCTTGCAGGAATCATACTTGGTTTTCTGAGTCTGAAAAGCAAGTCTGTATATCTGGGTATTGCCATTCACTACAGTGTGGCACTTACTATGGATCTTTGCGCATTAGGACACAAAGGCTATTGGAACCATTTTTGAATCAGTTAAGCTGACCAATCAGATCCACAAGTTTTTCCAATTTCTTACGGGCATCAACCGGAGAACAATCATAATTATTGGCAATAATGGAAAAAGCCAGCAGCTCACCATTGCGTTTAGTGGCATAACCGGTATAACTCCGTACGCGGGTAATATATCCTCCCTTGGCAACAATGGTGGAGTTATATTCAGGGAAGGATTTATAAAAGGATTTAAAACCCGGATCACGCGTTGCAACACGCAGAATGGCAGTAAACTGCCGTGCTGTAATCGAATTCCACCGCGACAATCCACAACCGTCGTTCATATAAAATCCTTTCAGGTTAACTCCCTTGCCGGTCCAGAAAGCTGTAACAGCATCTGTTCCTGCACCTTCTGCACCTACTCCTGAACGCCTCAGCGCAAGGGTTTTGAGCATGCTTTCAGCAAAGAGATTGACACTTTTTTTGTTTGTCCACCATATAATATCCCCCAGCCTGGGGCTGTATTCAGAAAAGAGGGTTTGACGGTGCTTTTTCTCATCCTTGTTCAGTAGGCGTATCTCACGCAGTGAAAGTGGCTTTCCAAGAATCTGAATTCCTGACTTACGCATCACCGAATCCAGTTCATAGGCACAATACCAGGCAGGATCAGGCATGGCACCATCCACTGTATAATCTGTACGCCGGGCAGGAATGCTTCCTGTCACAAAATGAAAAGGATCATAGGGTACGCCATAGATATATGCATTGTCTTTTGTTCCGGCAGCCCTCACATAATTATAAAGCTGGAGATGAGGAATAGCAGGAACTATTTTTGAAATCTGAACCGAATCACCCTCATTCTTGCTTTGAAAATAAACACTGTACAGGTTATCCCTGTAATTCAACCCTCCGGCACCGGCACCATAATAATTTCCCATATCTCCCCAGATCCATGTTTCCGGAATTGTATTCACATCAAACAACATAGGGTCGGCAATGACAGAGCCTTCTATTTTTCGTATGCCTTTGGATTGAAGGAGATGCGTCCATTTCCAAAGCGTGGATACGGTATCCTTTTCTTTCAGAAAATATTTGGATCCCAGTGTAGGGTCCCCGCTCCCCTTTATATAGAGGTTTCCATACAGGATTCCGTTGATACTGTCATACAAACCATCGTACTGAATTTTGGTTTCATACCGGTAATTTTCCCCCAGCAACGCAATAGCTGCACCCGTTGTTACCACTTTGAGCGAACTGGCGGGAACAAGACCTATCCCGCTGTTATACTCGGCAAGCACACAATCCTTTTTCACATCCAACACACAAAGGCTCCATACCCCATGCTGAAAATCGGGGTCATCCTGAAGTTTATAGATTTCTGCTTTCAGGATCTCCACAGGACTCAACTTGGTATCCTGAGCAAACAATCCCCGAACGGTGAGAAGCAAGAACACGAAACAAAACTGAATCCGTGGTTTCATCCTGCCAGTTTATCGATGGCCAGTGCCAGCTTACGGTCCCGGTCTGTAACCGTATTACCGGCATCATGCGTGGAGAGTAAAATCCGAACCTTATTATACACGTTGCTCCATTCAGGGTGATGATTCATTTTTTCGGCTAGCAGGGCGACCTGAGTCATAAAAGAAAAGGCATGAATAAAATCGGGAAACACAAATTCCTTTTCCAGGCGGTTATTCTTTTCAATCCAGGAGTCGGACATAGGGGTGGATTTTATACTGGTAAATATACTTATTTTTTCAAATGTTAATGCCGGAAAGGAAGGAGGTAAGAATTCCTACTCCCCTATTTTTTCCCTGTAGAGAAATTTGGTTTGCCCCGATTCGAAAGGACGGTATACATAATATACGTACCCATCTCTTGCTTTGATATGGCTTACATAGGGATATTTCAGCCTGTATCCGGGACTAGCCTTGCCATCATGCAGATTAATGAACTTCAGCAGGTAAAAACCGTTTCGCTGGAGCAAAGCATAGATGCTGCCGTTTACCTGATCCTGAATAAGCTTATGTTTCCATTCCTTCCATTCCTTGGGATGGTGGTAACTGATAGGGATGGAATCAAGCAGGTGCCCCCAGTTGTTGAAACGGAACAGACGATCCGTATAATGATCAAACAGATAGGCAGTATCATGCCCTACAAAAAGGGGCGCATAGAGTGGGGTATAATGAATTCCCCGGGCAAATCCTGTCATGTGTGCTGCAATAATACGTTTATCTACCCCCGAACTAAGTTCCATTTTACGTGCAGCCAGGCGGTCTACCGGTTTCAGGAAATCAAATTCCTCTTCATACATTTCAAGCAAATCCTTATCCTTTATCGATTTGAGCTTATGCACGCTGGAGTCATTTACCCTGTATTTAAACCAGGAAAAGGCCGGATAATCCCTGTAATAATTACTAAAAAGGATATGTCCCGGCAGGGTATCCACACAAGGCATAATTTCACTCTGAAACTGTTTGACAGGCAAGGAAGCAAGCATCACCTTTTCATTCCGGATAAGGATCCGGTAGATATCTTCCTTGCAGATCACATTCACATAGCCCTGAAAGTCCTTAAAAAGTTCAACTGCTTCGGCTGGCACATCGGCAGTGGAAAGAACTTTCTGATTTTCATCCACCAGTTTTATCTGGGCATGTTTAAGGCTGCTGGAAAATGTGAGGAGAATTATCCGCTCTTGCAGGAACTGGAAGTCTTCAACAAAAAACTTCATATTCCCGAACACGGTATCAACTTTACCTCCATAGATAACAGCCGTGCCTGAGGTGATAGGCTTTACCCTCAGACTTATATCCAGGCGCAGGGTATCGGATAAAGCCGGTCTGTTCAAGGCGTCGCTCACCTTGTGTGTCTGAGTTTCAAAACCCAGCAGACGGAATTCGATCAGATTTGTTTCCCCCCTGCTTATACGCAGGAGGTAATTCCCTCCCGTAGTACTCTGCGTGATCTGTTTCCCTTCTTTTACATTCACAACCACTCCTTCTATCCCCTGCCCTGTCTCGGAATTCACCACCTTTCCGGTCAGAACCCATACCTGCTGGGCCCTGGCAGGGCCAAACCAAAGAAGGATAAAAAGAAATACGAAAAAGAGGCGAATCATCAACGAATATTTAGAAGGGGGATTACAGGCATGACGCCGGCCCGGTGTAAATTTCATAAATTATGCTGAAAAACCCTTATCTTCATGCTTGTATGCAGGACTATTACAAAATTCTGGGTCTGGAACCTGGTTCTGACCTGGAAAGTATTCACAAAGCCTACCGTCAGCTTGCCAAAGTGTATCATCCTGACCTGAACAACAGTGAACAGGCAAATGCCTTTTTCATTCTCCTGAATGAAGCCTATACAACTTTGAGCGACCCGCATAAAAAGCTTTTGTATGACAATCAGTTCCAGAGCTGGAAAACGAAAAAGGAGGATATCACCCGCTTCCATTACGACTGGAACAGTATGCATACTATACATAAAACGGCTAAAAAGAGGGTTGTGCCTGGGCAAATCATGCAAATGGTATTCGGACTGGAGATGTTTGCCGGCTTTATGGAAGCTCTGCTGATACTGGGTTATATTTTTAAAGGACCCTTACACCCTGTGTATGCTGTTTTTTGCATACCCGGCATATTGCTTGTCATTGACGGATGGAAAGGTATTCTGGGCCGTAAAAGTCTGCTCGGCGGCATCATTAAAGCGATCAGGAGGATGATTTAAGATCTGGCAGATCATTAAGACCCATTTCTAATTTTCTTTATATTCGCGTGGATTTTCATCTGTTGCAAAATCACCTAAAACCGGAATTATATGAGTTATGATCTGATTGTAATTGGCAGCGGCCCCGGAGGCTATGTTGCAGCAATAAGGGCTTCCCAGCTTGGACTCAAGACTGCTGTGATTGAAAAAGCAGAGCTTGGCGGCATCTGCCTCAACTGGGGTTGTATCCCTACCAAAGCACTGCTGAAGAGCGCCCAGGTTTTTGAATACCTGAAACATGCTGCTGATTATGGAATTAAAGTAAATAACGGAGAAGCTGACTTCCCGGCTATTGTCAAACGTTCACGGGATGTGGCCGATGGAATGAGCAAAGGCATTCAGTTTCTGTTAAAGAAAAATAAAATCGATGTCATACAGGGTTTCGGAACGGTAAAACCGGGTAAAAAGGTGGAAGTGAAAAGCGCTGACGGAAAATCAACCACTTTTGAGGCCAAAAACATATTACTCGCTGTTGGAGCACGCTCCCGCCAGCTTCCTAACCTTAAACAGGATGGAAAAAAAGTAATCGGTTACCGCGAAGCTATGGTTCTTCCGAAACAACCTAAATCAATGGTTGTCGTAGGATCAGGAGCCATAGGCGTTGAATTCGCCTATTTCTATTCCACACTCGGCACTTCGGTTACAGTTGTAGAGTTCCTGCCAAATATTGTTCCTGTTGAAGATGAAGAGATAAGCAAACAGCTCGAACGTTCCTTCAAAAAAGCCGGAATCAAAATCATGACATCCTCTTCTGTGGAATCGGTAGATACAGCAGGTGACGGATGCAAGGTCAAAGTGAAGACCCCGAAGGGAGAAGAAATCCTCCAGGCCGATATCGTCCTTTCGGCAGTTGGTATAGAAGCCAACATTGATGGAATTGGTTTACAGGAAGTTGGTATTGCGACCGACAAAGGCAAAATACTCACTAATCCGTATTACCAGACCAATATACCGGGTTATTATGCTATTGGCGACTGTGTAGGCGGACAAGCTCTGGCCCATGTAGCTTCTGCGGAAGGCATCATCTGTGTTGAAAAAATTGCAGGTCACCATCCTGAACCCCTCGATTACAATAATATCCCGGGCTGTACTTATTGCTCACCTGAAATTGCGTCGGTCGGTTATACCGAGAAAGCTGCCAAAGAAAAAGGCTTTGAAATTAAGGTAGGTAAATTTCCTTTTTCTGCATCCGGAAAAGCCAGTGCTGCCGGTGCAAAGGACGGATTCATAAAAGTTATATTCGATGCTAAATACGGGGAGTTCCTCGGAGCCCATATGATAGGAGCCAATGTCACCGAAATGATTGCCGAAGTAGTGGTGGCCCGTAAACTGGAATGTACAGGGCATGAAATCATCAAGAGTGTACACCCTCACCCTACTATGAGTGAAGCGATTATGGAAGCGGCAGCAGCAGCTTATGGAGAAGTGATTCACCTTTAAAGATTACCTCTTCTTTTAAGCAGAAACAGTCCCGGTCACAAGCCGGGACTGTTTAGTTACGCACTCTTCTTCTACTTCCTTGTCTAGACCCGGGCATGCACAAAGCCCCTCTTTTTGAGTCTGCTGCTATTGCGCTCCGAAAACACCGCTCTGATCATATATTTTTAAGCAATTTTGTGTTACTTTAGTAGTGCACAATATACAACGGAAGTGACAGCATCCCATATAAACAGATTAAGCCGAAAAGGAATCATTCCTTTGCTGACTGTTCTCATTCACTTCCTTCCATTGCATGCACAGGTGAACTGGGATAAAGGCGGAGGTACCGGTTTCGGCGGAGGGATGCATGGATCAAGCGGGCATGGTTCCGGATCATCCGGAAGTTCGGGAGGTGGTGGCGGGGGTGGCATGTCACCGGCACAGAGAGCAGCCTTAAAAGAGCAGAGGAACCATGCGAAAGCCAATATCTATAATGACCAGGGAATAAAACTGTATAACAGCGGGCATTATCAAAGGGCTGTACGTAACTACCAAAAAGCCAGAAGACTATGGCCGGGAGATTATAATATCAATCAAAATCTGCAACATGCCGTGGAAGCACTCCTTCTGGAGGAGAAAAACAAGAGAGATAAATGGGTTGAGAATGAACTAAAAATCAGGAGCTTTAAATTACAGGCGACTCCATGGATTATGGATATTTCAGAATCCAATGAAAGAATAAACAATCAGAACCGGGAGCATGCTGCCTCTGAACTTAATAACCAGGCACTCCTTTTGTCCAAACAAGGAAATTTTGAAGCTGCGTTCAAAAAAGTGCAGGAAGCAAACGATGTCTCTCCGAACGAAAAGCTGAAAGATGAATTTACAAAAAAAGTGAAATCCCACGAAATTTATACGGAAGCCAATTCACTTCTTGAAAAGGGCAAGAACAGGGAAGCTCTGGATAAATATCTTGAATCGGCAGACCTCGATCCTTCCAATACAGAAATGGTGACAGGCATAGATAAGGTAAATCAGAATATTGAAAAATATAATCAGGAGGTAGTAGCTAAATTAAACGCCTCACATTTTCATCTTTCCTCTGTTTCAGGCACCGCTTTAGGTCAGCTTGTCAATGCAAGTAAGGTCAGTACCGGTGGCAACGAAGAAATCAGTAGTGCCTCGGCTTCCGAGCCATTCGACAACCTCAATCATGGCTCTTCTGCATTGCCGGCATTTCATCTGGACAATGTAACAGCTGTGCCTGTGGCGAAAATAGATTTGGATAGGCTGGGGAAAGATCCCACGTATCAGAACAGCAAAAGAAATATCGAACAATACGCAACCAAAACAAAAGAGCTTGAAAAGGAGTTAAAAACAATTGAAACACAGAAGTTATCCGGGAGCGGAGATCCTGTTTCCCTGTCCAAACAGGCAGATGAAGTCAAAAACACCCTGATAATTACAAAGGGAAGGCTTAACAAAGAAGAAATTGAAAAGGAAAAAACGGAAATGAAATACACACACTTTCCGAAACAGACATTGGACGAAGAGTAATACCAGGCTACATGAAATTTTATTCAATCCGTCATTTCCTTTTGTTGACCTTCTTGCTTTCCGGGTGTTTCCGCTTCTATTCCCAAACCGGTACTGACAGGGATCTTCTCAAACAATATATGGAGGAGTATCCTAAAAACAATTATTACCGCTACGGATCGGACCAAAGCGCTTTGAAAGAAAAGATAATCCGACTCGCTCTTAGAATCACCCCACCTCCCCCGCTTTCCTCTACCTATACCTATCAATTAAGAAACGGAATAAAAGCTTTTGCATCGGCAAAAACACTCGAGGATTATTACGGAGCTATAAAAACCCTGGAATATGCAATCGATGCAGCCCCCTGGATGCCGGAAGCTTATATGAATATCGCTTTAACCTATGAACAATGCGGCAGAATTAAGAGGGACGTACCTTACCTCTCTACCGCAGTTATAAATTATAAATTATTTCTGTTAGCAAATACAAACCAGCATAAAGCTAATGAAGTACAGGCCAGAATCAAGAATCTGGAATCCCTCATACGGGAAATCAACCTGTTTAACAAGGAAAAAACAGACATCATTGCCCAGGATAAAGCCAATATGCTTGCCGGACACCGCAGAAGTTGTCTTTTTCGGGGTGCCTGTGCAGCATTCGATTTTCAGATCGGAACACATATAGAATTCTTTCCTGCCTATTCCAATAATGGCACCGTTCTGAAGCCTGACACCCCGAACACTACCAACGGATTTGCGATGGGCCTTCAGATACTGAACGTAAAGGCCGAATTTCATCCTTTATATACGCGGCATTTTGGCTTGGGGGCCTATGTAAACGGCACATGCTATATCTTACCGACTAATTTTTTCGGAGAATATGGAATTAACGGATTTCTTGGGTTCAGAAAATATAAACTCCTGTTTGATATGGGACTTACTAACACCCGCTCGGGAATCATTTTTACTGCCTTTGGCTCTGAAAAAGTAGTTTATACCTATCAGCGCCTCGGTACTGGGATAAGACTGGATTACAAAAAAATTGCCATTGATCTGATGATCTATCAGGAAACACCTGACTTTCTGCTTGGCACCACCAAAGAAAGCCCGCTTGTCTTCAGGCAAAATTATTGCTTCAAAAAAGATCCAAGTGATCTGATCAACCTGGTGATTGAAATTGGATGGAATTATCCCGATGCAGGCCAGATAGAGTATCCTATACTGAAACCTTTTAACCATGCCGGAACCCTGTTTACAATTGGAATGGTTCAGAAAATTAATTTCTTTTCGAAACCATACCGTAAAATAGACAGATAGATCATCCGGAAATTAGTGTTCTGAAATATAGCTTCGGTGCTCATGAATAAGGCCAACATAACATTCATTTCCATACTGCTCCTTGCATCCGCAATTTTTCCCGTCAGAACTGTAGCCCAGAAGGTTCTCAAACCGATGGAGCTACCTGCTTATCTGGATAAAATGACAAATGAAGATCTTGCCAAAAGACAGTTTCATTTAGCCCAGGCTCGGAAAAAACTCCAGACTGAAATGGATGTATTCAATGAAGAATGTGCCGGTTCAATGGAAAAAAAAGACAAACTTCAGTTAATAGCCTGTGAAACCAGGAATGCTTCATTCGGGAATAAAAAAAAATCACTCAAAGACTCCATCGATACGTTTAATAAGGATCTTACCACAAGAACAATCAAAGCAGATCTGGAAAATTATAAAAAACAACTTACCGTTTTAACAGACTATTTCAGGAAGGCCAGGGTTGTGTCCCCGGCTAATCATACTGTTATTCAGGAAGGTTTGATCAGAGGATTATATTCCGGTTCGGAAGAAAATGAAATAAAAAACGGAGCTTTAAAGAGCCCATTTACGAGTCAGGAATTTGGAAAAGGAGAATGTTTTGATGCAATGGAACCGAAAACCAATACAGAACTCACAGAAGGATTTAAAACGAATCATTTTCTTGCCACGTATAACCTGAATTCTGAATTCGGGAAAAACATGGTAATGGAGCTAAATGGTACCCATTTTAAAAGACTGATTGCACACAGCCAGGGTGCCGTCGTGGCAGAAGCCCTGATCAGAGCCGGTGTGATCAGTGTCGAAGAGTTGGATGTACTCGGTGGTGACCGATGCCTGCTGAATGTGAAGGGCTTGAATGAACTAATCTCAACGGGGAAAGTGAAGCGAATACTCCTTTGGCTGAACCCAGGGGATGTTATACCGGGAACCTCAGCTTCTTTTTTCAGTGAAGGGGAATCTCCGGCCCGTAACACCTATTTGAATACCATAAATGATTACCTGGATTATTGTTCGGGTATTCAGGGTAAGATTTTGAACAACAAGGTTGAATTCAGGGAATTAAAGGGTAATCAGTTTCATGGGCAGGCAATGGATACAAATCACACCCTGGCAGGAAACAGCCTTTCCCTCTATTTTAATAATATTATTACCTATTTCAATACTCCCCATTGATGATAGAATTACAAAAGGTACTAAAGAAAATAATGCACATGAAATCGCATGGAAACGTGCGCCTTTTGCTTGTGACTTTAATATCCTTCAGCCAGTATACGATTGCTCAGATTCCCAAAATGAAGGAAATTCCGGATTACCTGTCCGCATCGGTAAAAACAACCCTTGCCAATCAAAAGGCAGAGCTATTAGGGAAGAAAGCAGCATTAAAAAGTAAAATGGATCATTTTAACTCTGCTTGTGACAAAGTCGTTACCGGATCTGCCGCTGAAAAAGAGTGCCAGGCCGAACAGGCAGGCATTAACAGTGACAAGACGGCTTTACGTGCCGGGATAAATGCCTTCAACGAATCTATTTCAAAGGAAAATGACCGGAAAGTAGAATCGCTCGATAAAGTAATCCTGGAGGAAGAGAAAAATATCAAGAAAATGAATTTTAACAAAAGAGCGGAAGAATTTGAAGAATGGGAAAAACTTTCAGAAGAGTCCAGAAAAGAATTTGAATTAAAATGTCTCAAACTTGCTTACGAAACAGTGATCGATCTCTCGATTGAAAAAATAAAGAAGGATATTGCCACAGTACCCATGATAGAAAATGAACAAGCCGATGAGATGATCCGTATGCTGAAAGAAAAGGGAATTAAAGATGGAAAATTATTTGATGCTATTCGCTCCATGACGAAGGTCAAAAATGGTCAAAAAGTATTTGATGCCCTGGGTGGCCTTGTGAAAGCTACGAATGTGGAGCCAAAGAGTAAGGAGCAGGAATCAGAAACACAGCAGGCATTAGGTGGATATAAGAAAGTATTGGAAGGGCTTCTTCATGATCCGGCTCTCAAATTTTTGGTAACAGAATCCGATTTTACAATTTCCGCAGTGTACAATAGTACAGCTCAGCACATCAGTAATTACAGAATCAGCAAATTAACCTCCCTGACAGAATCAGAGCTCCGTGATCTTCAAAAAATGACAAAAAATCTGGAGAACCATGTGAAAGAAAGGAATGAAGCAAAGCGGAATGCAAACTAGAGGGGACTAATCCGTAATTAATAAACCTTATACAGCCTGCTCACCAAAACTCATCTTTTTCATTACTTCTTCCTTCATTTGCTCCCTCAGCCATTTCATTGCCTCTTCTTCATTGGAGAAAAGACGGGTGGGTGAAAGAGGTTTGTGGATTTTTATCATGAAATTGCCTAAGAGACGGTTGGCCAGTGAATTGACCAGAATGGCTTGTGCAATAAGGTTTTCATTGGCTTCCTTTCCGGAACCGAAAGCCATGGCTTCCTTGGTAATTGTCACTGTTGCCCGGGCATCCGTAAAGGCAGCATAGCGCTTACCGCCCGTAAGTATTTTACATTTCTCGAAGTTATCTATAGAATTATCTAGATCTATATCCTTGCCTTCCAGCAAACGGGTACATAAAATCCCTTCAGGCAGGAAATTTGTTTCAGCAATAGAGGAAAGGATGGTGCCCATTCAGTAAGATGGATAGTGACTCAGTAAAGGTAGGTATTTGACGATAAAAATCAAGCCTTTGTCGCTCTTTTCTGCATAGCAGCCATATAAAACCCATCAGAGCCCGAACTTGGCAAAATACTTTGTTCCTTCAGAAGCTCGAATTGCCCTTCCTGAGTTTTGATGAAGGATTGCACCTGGGCTGCATTTTCGGAGGGAAGTATACTGCATGTAGAATAGACCATGATGCCCCCGCTTTTGAGCATATTGGAATAATCATGCAATATTTTAGCTTGAATTACTTTTAATTCCTCTATACGTTCCGGGGTCAGTTTCCATTTGGAATCCGGATTACGTCTCAGAACCCCTAATCCGGAACAAGGTACATCCAGAAGCAGCCTGTCGGCTGAGGCCTCCAGCTTTTTAATCACCTTGGGGCTGTCGACAAGGCGTGGTTCTATATTAAATGCCCCTGCCCTTCTGGCTCTTTTGGCCAGTTCATCCAGCTTCCACTGCTCCAAATCAAGAGCTATAATCTTGCCCTTGTTTTCCATACGGGCTGCTATATGAAGTGTCTTACCTCCTGCTCCGGCACAGGCATCAATAACCCGCATCCCCGGCTTAAGATCCAGAAATGGAGCCACATGCTGGGAGGAAGCATCCTGAATTTCAAAATAACCCAGTTTGAACTCCGGAACTTTGAAAATATTCTGACGCTTTTCCAACACCAGTGCATCGTCAAGTCCATGCCATGGACGTGTTTCAATATCCTGGGTATGAAGCATTCGGACCAGACCCGGCAGGTTAGTCCTCAGGGTATTGACCCGTATCATTACTTCAGCCTGCTCATTCAGGGCTGACAACTCTTTATCCCACTTCTCTTTGAGTTCAGCTTCTCCTAACCGGTCCAGCCAGTCAGGAATTGACTCTTTTATGGCCCTGACAGATCTTACTTCTTCCAGATGTTTCCGGATCTGTTCCGGACGAAGGTGTTTAAATTCTTCCCAGGAAGGGATTTCTATTCCTTGTATAAGGCACCAGGCCCCGAAAATACTCCAGTGATCCCCTTCACCCGAACGGCTTACTTCCTTCAGAAGTCTCCACCACCTCACTATTTCGTATGTGTTTTCGGCTATAAAACGCCTGTCGCGTGCTCCCCAGCGCGGGTTAGACTTGAGGCAACGCTCTATGACTTTATCAGCATACTTTTTTTCATTAAAGATCTGCTCCAGGTTACGGATTACCGCATGTACGATATTGGGGAATAGTTTCAAGGCCGGAATTTGGCTGCAAGTTTACGAAATGTTCAGGAGAGGCAAACTACAATCAATATGCCCTTTTTCACTACCTTTGTGACACAAAATCAGCTCTATGAAAAGTGACTTGAATACGATAGAAGAAGCTATTGAGGCGATACGTGGAGGACAGGTCATTATCGTGGTGGATGATGAAGACAGGGAAAACGAAGGAGATTTTATTACTGCGGCCCGAAATGTGACGCCCGATATTGTCAATTTTATGGCAACACATGGGCGCGGACTTATCTGTGCTCCTATTGTAGAAGACATGGCTGAAACCCTTGGCCTGGAAATGATGGTAAGTAACAATACCTCCATACATACCACTCCTTTCACTGTTTCTGTTGACCTGCTGGGGCATGGATGTACCACCGGAATATCGGCCAGCGACCGTTCCAAAACGATACAGGCCTTGATTGACCCCTCTATTCGTCCGGAAGAGTTTGGTAAACCCGGACATATATTCCCGCTAAAGGCTAAAAACGGAGGCGTACTCCGCAGAACAGGTCATACAGAAGCAACGATTGATTTCAGCCGGCTGGCAGGGTTTGAGCCTGTTGGAGCATTGGTCGAAATAATGAATGAAGACGGTACCATGGCCCGTCTTCCCCAACTGATGGAAATTGCGGAGAAGTTCAACCTTAAAATTGTTTCTATCAAAGATCTTATTGAATACAGACTCCGAACCGAAACAATTATCAAAAGAGAGGTGGAAGTCAATATGCCTACTGCCTGGGGCGATTTTAAGCTCATGGCTTATAAGCAAACCACCACCGATCAGGAGCACCTTGCACTGATCAAAGGATCCTGGGAAAAAGATGAACCCATCCTTGTAAGGGTGCACTCTTCTTGTCTTACGGGAGATATTTTTGGTTCCTGCCGTTGTGATTGTGGTCAGCAACTACATGCCAGCATGCAAATGATTGAAAAAGCCGGAAAGGGTGTGGTGGTGTATATGAATCAGGAAGGAAGAGGAATAGGTCTGCTTAATAAGCTCAAAGCCTATAAACTGCAGGAAGAAGGAATGGATACAGTGGAAGCCAATATTGAACTCGGGTTTAAGATGGACGAACGGGATTATGGCGTTGGTGCTCAGATTTTGCGTGATCTGAAAGTTTCTAAAATCCTGCTTCTGAGTAATAACCCAAAGAAAAGAGCCGGGCTCCTGGGGTATGGACTTGAAATTATTGACACCCTCCCGATTGAGATAAAAGCAAACAAACATAACCTTAGCTATCTGACTACGAAGCGGGATAAGATGGGCCATTCTTTGAAGCTGAAGGATTAAACCATGTATTCCGGGGCAAATTCCGATACGTATGATTTCCGGATAATTTCCGGTATTTTTCTCAACCCCCTCTGATTCTTTACATTAATATTACGCTTTCTGTATTCTCCCCAGAATTGCTTCAGAATCGTTTCGTACCCTCGCAATTAGTTATATATTTGATCAGCATAGCCTGATTCCGAAAAAGGAGACGGTTTACCACCTTAAAACTAAAATTTAAAAAAATGAAAAGGATATTTACACTTATGCTTTGTGCCGGAATCATTTTCCAGGCAACGGCAACAATCAATCAGATCCGGTGGGGAAGTACCGGTGACCCCCTGAACGGATTAACAATTACCTGGAGTAATTCAGGTGCTAAAGATTCCATCAAATGGGGTTATACAACGGCTTATGAAAAGGGCAAATTTTCCGGAACTTCCAGGGCGGGATATAACACTGGAATTTCGTTCTTTAAGTATACCTTTCCAACAGTAACGGCAAGTACAACAATTTACTATTCCCTCTATGATTCGGGCACACATGCCTGGGGCTCCCAGAAGACATTTGGCACATCTCCTCCTCTGAATTCCATTAACTTTACGTTTTGTGCCCTGGGTGATTGCAGGGATTACCCTTCTACCCTGACCACAATTTCCAATTTGGTAAGTGCGCGCAAACCGGCATTGACCTTATTTAACGGAGATCTTACCGTTAGCGGTACAACCCCTTCTGAATACGACACATTTTTCTCTGCGTCTTCCAATTTCCTGGCCAATAATCTGGTTTATCATGCTGAAGGAAATCACGATGCTGCCAGTCCGAGCACCTTCTCCAACTTATGGGATTTGCCGGTTACGAGCGGAACCAACCTTTATTATTCCACCATTTACGGAAACGCAATTTTCATCACTATCAACAGCTGTGATCCAACCAACTCAGCCCAACTGACCTGGTTACAAAACACATTGGCCGCTGCCGCAGCTAACCCTGCCATTACATGGAAAATAGTTTCCTGCCACCACCCTTTCTTTAATACCGGTAATCATACCGGTGATATGGACGCTTATCGTTCCACAATCTGGAAAGCTTTTGACGATTACGGTGTGGATCTGATAATGAACGGTCATGATCATAACTATCAGCGTTCCAAACCAATCAACCTGAATGCTGCTTCTGTTGGCACTCCGGTTGCTCAATACGGAAGCAATACCGGACAAGGGCGATGTGAAATCATTTCCGGTGGTGCCGGAGCAGGACTGTATTCACTTAACACCAGTTCAGCGGATGCCTGGGCCATTAACAACTACAACAAAAACTACAACTATGTAACCTGCAATGTGCAGGGTTGTAAAATGGTTATTACTGCTTATAATCAGACCGATGGAGTGATTGAAACCTTCAATCTGGACAAAACGGCTTATCCTCCTTGCAATGCAACCGGAATTCCTTCAACTGCGGAGAAATTCAATCCGATAAGTGTATTCCCGAACCCGGTTGAAAATACTTTCACCCTTCATTATGATTCTGAGCTCACCGGTCCGGCTGTTATTAAGATTTTTGACATGAACGGAAAGGAAGTGGCTACAGAAAAGGTAAATAAAACAAGCCAGAAGTTCGAATACAAATATGATTTATCCAAACATGCAAAAGGAATTTACACGGTTTCAATTATCATGGGAACACAGAAAGACAATGCGATCGTGATATTGAAATAAGTATTTAACAAACTATCAAAAAGCGCACCATGCGGTATGGTGCGCTTTTTTCTTTTATTTTATTCTGCTTGCTGAAAAGATGATCAAAGGGATAAAACTTACGGAGTGGATTTTACGCTTGTGTGTATTCGGAACCTTTATCGGCCATGGCGTGCTGGCATTGGGAATTAAAGAAGGCTGGATACCATTAATAACTTCCTTCGGGTTCTCACGTGCATCAGCCACTTCATTGATGCCGGTTATAGGCATTGCAGATATCCTGATCGGATTAATTGTATTATTAAAACCCATTCGTATTGTACTGCTTTGGGCTATAGTCTGGACTTTTGCGGCAGGCCTGAGCCGGATCGTTGCAGGAGAACCGGTTTGGGAAATGATAGAACGTTTTGCCGAATGGGGAAGCCCTCTCGCACTGCTGTTCATTCAGGGACTACCCAAAACAGGCAAGGACCTGTTTCATACACGAAATGACTAAAAAATAAACTGTGTTATTTAACCGGTCCTGGAGGTAATTTGACCGGAGGTTTATGCCTGCGGAGTCTATCCCTGAAACGACGCATCAGCTCACCTACCGTATTGAATTCTTCCTTATAGGCAAGCCCGACACCCTGGGAATAGGGAGCATCCGCATTCAGAACCGTATTATCATTTGTTTTATTGTATGCCTTCAGCCTCAGCTTACCATTCTTGGTCAGTTTATACTCAACGCTTAAGTCACCAACCAGGTTATTGGTGGTATTCTTTTGCGTTGCACCGCTCATTACTGAACCGTCAACAGTCAGCCGGTCGTTCAATACCTGTGTTGACAGGGCAAGCTCCATTTCATCCCTGTTTACCTGATCACCGGGCCTGTATTTGACCCTCAGGTCAAAATCATTGCTGATCTGACTAAGCCAGTTACTCAGCTGATTCGAAAGCAACTCACTTGTGGTTGTATTTACGGCACCGGTTCCTGAATTCTGACCTTCCCAACCAAGGGGCGGTACAAAATTATTCAGTACCAGTAAAGCCAGTACCTGACGGTTAACTTCCTGTTCATTATTAATTGTTCGCTTCACCTCCTGACGGGTTGTCTCATCAACAGTAGGAAGATCTATATCAAAATTAATATTGGGTTGAAGCAGGCTTCCGGAAAGACCCATAATACAATTGACGGGATAACGCCGGCCACTGGTATCCGTTTGTACCACAGGCTTCAGGCTGGCCCTAACCTGGTAGTCGGCTTTCAGATTGATGGTGGCATCCTTCGGATCACCCGACCAGCTGATTGTGCCTCCTTTTTCAATCTTGAATTTTTTATTGATCAGATTCTTCAGCGTGAACAGATACTCCCCGCTTTCAATGGTATAATCACCCAGCATGGAAAACTTTCCGAGGGTATTGATATTCATGGCGATATTCCCAGCCCCTTTGGATTTGATTACATCCCCGACTTTCTGATCAAAAATAAGCTGGATATTGGCATCCGGTGTCAGCTCGAGACTGAAATTCATTGCGATCCCGTTCAGATTGACTTTATAATTATTCTTTGCCTTCACAGAATCTTTGGTCACAAAACGTATATAATTGACCTTGGAAACCTCTTGTGTATTTTCAAGCGGAACAAAGAAGTGTGTATAATGGGTCCTGTTGGTTTTCTTATCGAAATACTTTTCCGTTTTTACACTGGCTTCTATTAACAGATTATCAAGTGTACCCGATACATTCACAGGGCCGGAAACAAAAGCTGTTCCATAGTAATCCGAATTATCATTTTCAGTGGTATTCAGGCACATGAAGTGGTTTGTCTCGATCGGAAAATTCAGGACAAAATTTGTAAAATGATCATGGTGAAGCCTACCGTTCCTGACGATAGCTTTGTTATCATATTCATCCAGTACAACAAAATCCGTCAGGAGGAAATTATTTTCTTCCACACGGATGAGCTGATCCGTGAAGTGGTAGTTTGTATTCAGGTAAGTCAGGGTTACTTTATCCCCCTGTGCGATAACGGTACCACTGAAAACAGGCTTTTTCAAACTCCCTTTCAGAGCGAGGTTACCGGAAAAACGTCCTTCGAAATTTTTGCAGTACTCCTTCACATAGGGTTTGAAAAGGGAAAAACTAAGGCGGTTCAGGTCCAGTTCGAAATCAAGGCTGTTCTCTGAGCGGGACGGGTAATAATAACCGGAAAAAAGCATATCGGGTATGAACCCCTGACTGAAATTACCGTGCAGGTAAAGCGCTTCCTTTTTCTTATCCCAAACCGATTCCACACCTCCGCTGCCAATGGTATCATTGTTTACCTGCAAACCATTAAAGGTATACGAACTGGTAAAAACCCTGGTATGCCATATGTCCGAAATGGAAATCTTTCCATCGGCAATCCCTTTCAAAGATAATCCGCTGCTGCGGAGCATAGGATTCAGACTTGCCAGATTAAAATGAGCCAGGCCTATGTTAAGGAAATCGTTTTTTTCCTCTGTTGCTCTCCCGTCAATCTGTACAGCCTGATGACTGTTTGAGAATCCTAAATCATGAATAATGACTTTTCCCGAATCGAACAGGATGATGTTACGGCCTGTTTCCTTCCACAGTGAATCTTCCATAAATATATTCGCAGAAGTCAGATGGAGTACGGAGGCTTCAGGAGAAAGTATATACATAAAAGCCTTTAAGTTTCCGGCATATCTCTTCTTCGTTTCATTTTCCCAGTTCAGGTTAAATTTAAGCGTGTCGTACGCTCCGGTAGTATGCAGGGAAAACTGATCCACACCTATACTGTCACTGACTTGCATACGCGAACTTTCCGTATTCACTTCCATCTTCTTTTCCGGATTGTTACCGGCATGCAGGCTCCAGTCTTCAAAGGTTGTATTATACACATGCAGGACTCTGGATGCTGCATCGAGCTTAAGACCCGATGTGGATGCATGAACAGCCCCGCTGAGAGTTGAATTATGTGCAGCACTTATTGCCGGTATAAAAAGAGCACTGAGCATATCCGTATTCTTAAGAACTACATTAAAACTAAACTCTTCAGGATGCTTTTTGTTTTTTACTCCGGATGACGGAGCGGGAATCCGGAATCCGGCAGGAAGATAAGCGGCAAACAGTTTACGGGTGTAAGACGGAATATCCAGCAGTGTAAACATACCGGTGATGGTTGCATCTATATAATCTGAATTCAGGGAGAGCACTTTATTTTCTTCTGTACCGCTGGAAAGTATTCTTATTTCCGGTAACAATGCCTTCTTGTTATCCTGAACATATTCCACATTACGAAGGTCAACACCTCCGATAAAATTATCCAGATTGCTTCCGGTCATATTCACTTCGCACTTAGCACTCAGTGTGGCATTCTGGCCTCCGTGATAAAAATGCAGGGCTGCCAGGTTAGCTTCCCTGACTTCGGCAGAAAAATCAAAAACCGGAGCCTTGCCTTTGAAGTCAATATTCCCTTTGTAACGGAGATTAATATTCTCATCCTCTATGCTCAGTCCACCTTTCAGCTGTTTCCGGGAAAAACTTCCGTCAAACCGGATATTTTTATACACATAATCATTCAGCTCCAGGTACTGGGCTACACCGTCTTTCAGGGCTATCTCCCCATCGGCGCTCCCCAAATCCTCTCCTTTGAACTGACCGCTCACGGACAGCCGGCCGAATCCGGTGAGTGAAAAGAAACGCCCGACATTAAAATCCTTCACATTCAGGGTTCCGTTATACGACATCCGTTTGCCGGCAGACTTCTTCAGGCTTATATCGGATGCTACTGTGCCCAATGCCGTGTTGAATTCCCCATCAGCTACAAATTCATCCAGAAATCCTTCCATCGTACCTTTGAAATGAATGGCCCCGAGAGAAGAAAAATTATCAGGCAGCTCCAGTCTGCCTCCTTTTAAAAATGGCGGTACCTGCAGCAGCTCCAGATCCTTCTTCGATGTCCAAACTTCTTTTGCTTTTAAGGTGATATAGGTATGAGGTATATCCGGCAATCCCTGAAAGCTTACGTCTCCGCTGAATCGTGACATAGCACCCAGCGCAATGTTCAGATTTTTACCTTTGAGGTTGTTTACTCTGCCGGTTATGGTTCCGCTTTTCAATTCCACTTTCTGATGAATTCCCCTGAGATCGTGTTCAAAATAGGCGATATCCCCCACCTCTATTTTGGAAGCCCTGAAAACGGCTTTCATATTTACACTGTCTTCAAAACTCTCCAGATCGTGAGGATCATGAAAGGTGAGCATCATATCCGCATTGATGGTAGTGTGCGGTGTGACAATTTTCATATCATTGAACTCCGCACACCGCATACTGAGCTCCGCCACGGCCGACATACTGTTAAGTAAAAAACCGCTCCTTTCCTTGGCACTCAGATATACAATTTCAGTATGTATGGTATCTCCATGCAGCTTGATACCCGTTAACCTTGCATTGATACTGCTTGCCCTTATATTCCTCAGATTGAAACCCCAGGCTGTATCTTTATTCTGTTTAAAATCATAGACAAATTCCATATTGGTAACTACAATAGCGTTCAGATCAACCTTCCAGTGGCTGGTAGAAGTTTTTTTGTTTTTCCCTGAACCATCCTCCAGTGCATCGAGTAAGAATGAATAAGCCATATCATGTTCACCGGCATACTTTTTCATTTTCAGATGCGCATTCAGTAAACTCAGCTCATCCACTACAAGCCACTGATCTCTGAAACCCAGAAAGGCTACGTCAACCTTTAACTTTTGTGCATAGAGTATGGTATCCTGATGCTGATCACCTATAAAAATATCTTCGAGTACCAGGGTCTTGACAAATTCAAAATCAACTCCTTTAATCTCAACCCTGGTCTTTAACCTCTCGGAAAGATTTTTTGTGAATTTATGCACCAGCCAGGTCTGAACCCTTGATGTCCTGAGCAAGGCATAGGAAACCAGCATCAGAACGATGAGGATACCCAGGATATATAATGCTATTTTACCTAGCTTTTTGATAATTTTACGGTTTGACAGAGGCTTTTAACCCTGTAATCAACAAATTTACTAATTATGAGTGTCAGACCTATTTATATATTGGGAATCGAGTCATCCTGTGACGATACAGCAGCCGCTGTAAGCTTGGACAGAAGAATCCTTTCCAATGTAACTGCAGGACAGGAGATCCACAGCCTTTACGGAGGTGTCGTACCTGAACTGGCATCCAGAGCTCATCAACAAAATATCGTGCCAGTTGTTGATGCAGCGCTTAAAAAAGCAGGAATACAGAAACAAGACTTGCATGCTGTTGCATTTACCAGGGGTCCCGGACTGATGGGATCCCTCCTGGTTGGAGGCTCATTTGCCAAATCTTTTGCCCTGGGTCTTGGTCTTCCTCTGTTAGAAGTTAATCACCTGCGTGCCCATATCCTGGCTCACTTTATAGAATCAGACCAGTCCCCATGCCCCTCATTCCCATTGCTTTGCCTCACTGTTTCAGGAGGGCATACGCAACTGGTGCTGATGCAGAATGACTCGGAAATGAACGTTATTGGAGAAACCTGTGATGATGCAGCAGGAGAAGCTTTTGACAAGGCAGCCAAAATACTGGGCTTGCCTTATCCCGGCGGGCCTTTAATTGACCAACTGGCAAAAAAGGGGAATCCTTTGGCCTTTTCTTTCCCCCATCCGCATATGGATGGCCTTTCCTTCAGCTTCAGCGGGCTCAAAACTGCTTTTATGTATTTTATAGAAAAACAATCCAGACTAAACCCCAATTTTGTTGAAGAGCATAAAGCCGATTTGTGCGCATCTATTCAGGAAACGATCATTCAGATTCTGCTCAAAAAACTAGTTCTGGCCAGTGAAGAAACCGGCATTCGGAATATAGCCATTTCCGGAGGGGTATCGGCCAATTCAGGGTTACGGAATACCCTGCAGGCCCAAGCCCTTAAAAGAAACTGGACCTTGTCTATACCCCGAACAGAGTATTGTACTGATAACGCTGCCATGATTGCAGTGGCAGGTTATTTCAAGTATCTTCGTAAGGAATTTTCTGGCCAGGGTATAGCACCTGCCGCCAGATATTCGATTTGAAGCATGGCTAAAAGAGGTTTAATACTCCTTGTGCTGATTCTTAATTCCCTGCCTGGCCTTGCTCAGGATACTCCTGCTTTTAATCCTGACAGACCAGGTCCTGACCCCGTTTGCCGTATATTCAAGATTAATCCATTCACGATGATTTCAGGCCCCATTCCTGTTTTTTCAGGGGCATACGGATTTATTTATGAAAGCCCTGTCTCTTCCTGGCAATCCATACAGGCAGGAATTTCCATCGTTGACAAAGGCCCTTTGCTTGCCCTGTATGAACGTTATATTACACCTCCTCCTACAGGTGCAGGAGCCCTTGTGAAAGGAATTTTTCTTCAGTTTGCCTGGAAATTTTATCGTCAGACACTTACCAGACAAGCTCCCAGAGGATGGTATCTCGCTCCTTTTTTCCGCTTCGGCTCCTCCGGAATCGGAAGAGCCTATGCGTACAGCATGAAAGGTGAGTACCTGGCTTTCGATAATTATGACATCAACCTCATCCTGGGCTTTCAACGTGTACGACGCAGCTATAAACGAATGGTTTTCGATTTCTATTGCGGAGGCGGATATAAACAATACCAGGCTGAACGTTACACTTCTGCCGGGGTATACAAAACTTATTCTCTTAAAAACAATCCCTGGCTTAACTCCCCGCTTAATCTGTGTGCAGGAATAAATATAGGCTGGAGCTTTTGTAATACAAATGCAAATAATAATTAAGTCACCTCTTTCGTTTATAATACATTAACTTTGCTATTATTTTATAAAAAAACAAAACAACATTATGAAAAAAATCATTTTTTTGGCATCCGCTTTAACAGCTTTCTCGTTTGTAAGTAAGGCGCAGTTTACAAAGGGAGAAGTTGAGCTCGGTCTCGGACTTTCAGTCAGCAACTCCCATTCGTATAACCCAACTTCCAGCAATTCCTCAAGCAGCTTTAATACTTTCAATGCAGCCCTTGTACCCGATATCAGCTATTTCGTAAGCGATAAATGGGTAATTGGAACCGGTCTGATCTTTAGTCTGAGTCAGGCTAAGGGGACGGATGTATCCGGATCGAACTCAACAAGTTCTTCTGACAACATTAACTCCATTGGCATAGCCCCTTTTGTCAGACGCTATTATAAAATGGGAGACAAAGTAGCTGTGTTCGCGCAAATGGGATTCTCACTGGCGTTCGGCGGAGGAACCCGGGTCTACTCAAACAGTTCCACTGCCACTTCCACATCAACTGAACTTTACAAAACAACAGATTTCGGACTCGGATTCGCACCTGGCATAAATTACGCACTCAGTGAACGCTGGATTCTGGAAGCAAGTACCAACTTTTTTTCTCTGGATTTTACAACCAAGAAGTATCCTGACGGATCACCCAATTCTACATCATCCAATCTGAACTTTACCTCGTTACCCAACTCAATTATGTTTGGGATAAAAGTCATTTTGCATAAATAAGACTGTCTGTGCCAGCAAAAAGGCGGGCATACCCGCCTTTTTGCTTTTCTAAGTTCCACTGGCAGTTTTGTCCGGAAATACTTATTTTTGTATATGAATTTTATTCTGAAAATTCTTGTTTCAACCCTGTCTGTATTACTTACAGCCTGGCTCCTCGGTGTATATATCGACAATATACTTACTGCTGTCATGGTGGCTCTGGTGCTTGCATTTCTTAATTCGGTCATAAAACCCCTTATGATCCTCCTTTCCCTTCCTGTCACCATTTTCACGTTCGGGCTTTTTCTGCTTGTAATCAACTCTGTTATTATCCTCCTTGCTTCACGGATTGTGAATGGATTTCATATTGAAGGATTCTGGACAGCCATGGGATTCAGTATCGTCCTTTCCCTTATCACTTCTGTACTCGACAGAATCAGAAAGAGGGAGCAATCCAATTAGCATAAACAGGAAGAATAGTGTATTTTAGCTGTGTATGTTTCCCAACTCATTCCTGTCATACCCCACACTTATAAGAAGGATTTTCGCTGGACTGGCCTGTATTATGTTTTTTCAGTATTTACAAGCCCAGACCGGTAAGATAGACTCCTTAAAAAAACTCCTCCCTGTCCGCTCGCTGGATAGTAACAGGGTCATTGTACTCAATGCACTGGCTATAGAGTTCAGGACTTTAGAACCTGAACAAAGCAAGAAATATCTGGATGAATCAATCCCCCTGGCCTCTAAAATCAAATACAAAAAAGGCCTTGCCGTTGCTTACAATATTCTTGGAAATATCGACAATGGAAAGGGGGAGTATGATTCGGCTATTGCGTGCTTCCGCCTCTCTGCCGGGTTGAAAAAGGAACTGCATGATGAAAAGGGACTGGCAGGTGCATATTTTAACATGGGAACGAGTGATGTAGCCCTCGGAAAATATGAAGAAGCCCTGGGCCTGTATTTGCAATCACTCCAGATAAATGAAAAATTCAATAACCTGTATGGTATAGGTTCCGGTTGTAATGGACTTGGATTGCTCTATGACGAACTCAAACAAGCCGAAAAAGCGCTGGAATATTATAAAAGGGCCCTGAAGGTTTTTGAAGAAATGAAAAACGAATATGCCATTTGCACACTGAACAATAATATAGGGCTGCTGCTTCAGAATCAGGGCCGATATGATGAAGCAATGAGTTATTACACACGCACAGAAGATTTGCTCAAAGACGGTAAGGATAAATCACAGAAAGCTATCCTCTATGCCAATATCGGCAATATCTTGTATTTCAGACATCAGTATGAAAAAGCTCTTCTGTACACATTGAAAGCAGAGCACCTTCACGAAGAAATGGGAAATCAGGGCGGACTGGTGCTTGTCTATCTGAACTTAGGCAATATTTACGATGCTATGAAAGATTATAAAAATGGAGAGCTTTTCCTGAATAAGTGCGTTGCACTGTCCTCCAAAACAAATGACAGGAAAGAATTATGCAGTGCCTATTTCGCACTGGGAGACCATTACGCTGATCAGAAATTTTATGATCAGGCATACCGGTTCCTGAAAATGTGCATTGAACAAAAAGATACCTTATTCAAGGAAGGAGGCACCAAACAGATGGCACTGATGAGTGCACGCTTTGAAGTTGATAAGAAAGACAAAGCCATCCTGCTGCTGAACAAGGATCAGGCAATAAAAGAAACAGAAATCAGGGAGCAAAAAGCTGAAGCTGAAAAAAAATCATTACAACTCAAAGCACTCTTTGCAGGACTTGCCCTGCTCCTTATTCTGGCCGTATTTATTTACAGGGGTTACCGTCAGAAACAGGTAGCAAACCGGGAACTGGATATCAAGAATCAGAAAATACAGCATGCCTACCACCTTATTGAAGAGAAAAACAAGGATATTACAGACAGTATCAATTACGCCCAGCGTATTCAGAATGCAATTCTTCCGACAGAAGAACTTGTAAAAGCGCTTTTCCCTGAAAGCTTTGTCCTTTTCCGGCCAAAGGATATTGTAAGCGGAGATTTTTATTTCGTTGAGAAAGCAGATGATATCATATACCTGGCTGTAGCCGATTGCACAGGTCACGGAGTACCGGGTGCCATGGTAAGCGTGGTTGGACACAACAGCCTGACCCGCGCCATTCATGAATTCGGACTCCGGGAACCGGGACGCATTCTTGATAAACTGAGTGAACTTGTCGAGGCTACCTTCACCAAACACGAAAAGGATGTGAAGGATGGAATGGATATTTCCCTTTGCGCCTTACACCTGAAAACAAGAACTCTGGAATGGGCGGGAGCCAACAACCCGCTTTGGATCATCCGTAAAGAACAAAACAAAGTTAATGCAACAACCTCAGCAGTGATAAAGGAATGGAAGGCCGACAAACAACCTGTTGGAAAGCATGAAGGAAGAAAAGACTTTACAACACACAGCATACAGCTCGAGGAAGGTGATACACTGATTTGCTTCAGTGATGGATATGCTGATCAGTTCGGGGGAGAAAAAGGAAAAAAATTCAAATACAAACCCCTTCAGGAATTACTCTGCTCAATTGTTCACTGGCCAATGGATGAGCAAAAGAAGGTCTTATTGAAATCCTTTGAAAACTGGAAAGGATCACTAGAACAGGTGGATGATGTATGTATTATCGGAGCAAGGCTGTAATCAGGGTGGCAGCTTGGCATCCGTCCAAACCACATTGCTGGGGTGTAATGCACGGTCGTACAGTTGAATCTTATATTTGAAAGTTTGGCCGGGGATAGAATAGGGTGCCGGTATCTTTACCTTGATCTCCCCTTCCAAAGCAGATGTTTGTCCATTTGTACTCAGATTAGGAATCCGGTACACGTTTTCTCTGATCGCATATCCGATAGCAACAGATTTCAACCCAACAACCCAGTTGCCCAGGCTATCCCAGTAATAGGTAAGGAATAAATCATTGTAAAAACGGGATGACGGATCAAAGGGAGGCTGTGTCATATAAGGATCCAATCCTATATCACCGTCCCCATCCACAAAATTTATTTTACAAACGGCTGAATCTGATCCATAGGTCTGGAAACTCTTAAAGGTGATTGCAGGAATGACTGGCAGATTCTCTACCTTTTTGCAGGAATATAAAAACACACATCCCAGTATTAAAGAAAGAATCGAAACGAGGTATTTCTTGTTCATTTTGTACTGGATTAGTATAAAGTTAAGGCTAAACCTGTTAATCCAATGTAAATTGTTCATTAAAAACGCATTAAGTCCTGTATTTATTTTATGAATGCTTGGCTTTTTTCATTAAAAGGTTTATATTTGATTTCGTAAAGGTGAACATCCTACAAGAATCCCATACTCATGGGATTATCTGAAACCACTTTTTTACCAACTCTTTTGACGACAATACGCTTACAGGCAGTAATTCTGCTCCTGAATCGTTTTTAACAGAAAGCTTAACATTCTGTACATAAACAAAGGGGCTTTTCCGGATAACTTTGCACCAATACTGAATCTTAAAGCGACCCGTTGAAACACACTTACCTGATACAAATCCGGCGCCTGTATCCCACGTTGCGTAACTTTTGTTACCTGGGGATACTCCTATCCTGCCTGGCCGCACAGGCCCAGCATACTGATAAACCGACCCAAATACCACGCTGGCTGCATACCTCTGAAACAATGCCTGGCCATATCCAGGCATTTGAGGAAAACCTGGGCCAGTATGCCAACCCGCTGAACACATGGAACGTTAAATACGTCTGTAACACCGGCGGAACAACTATCCTATTCACAGATAAAGGTCTTATTTATTCGACCCTGAAACCTGAAATAGCTAGTGAAGCCGCAGAGGAAGATGAAGAAAAAGCCGAAGCAAGAGAAATGGAAACACCTGTTTATGACCGCATCGCAATGGAATGGCCCGGTGCCAATCCGGGAATGAGCATAGAAGCGGTTGATGAAACGCCCTATTTCTTCTCTTCGTCAAATGCCATAGATCCGAGTATTGCCCTGAATCATATCCGGGGATTCCGTAAGCTTATCTATCATGATGTCTACCCTGGCATTGATATTATCTACACCTTTCACCCCACAACCGGAATCAAATACACACTCCAGGTAAAGCCGGGTACCGATGCCCAGACTTTCAGTATGCGTTATGCAGGGCAGGAAGGTCTCAAGCTGGACAAACACGGGGATCTGCATATCCGCACAAGCTTAGGCGACATACTTGATCACGCCCCTGTAACAGCAACATTGAGTGGCACGGCAATAAGTTCTTCATTTGTACTCAAATCGGATAAGGAAATCGGATTCCGCATTCAGGCAGGAGAAGCCAAGAATGGCCTTATTATAGACCCCTGGACTATTACCCCTTTAGCTACTGTACCGGCAACCTTTGTTCCCACATTCGTAGGCATGGATGCCTCCAACAACGTCTATATTACAGGTATTGACGGAGGTACCAGACTTACCTATACTCAAAAATATGCAGCGGCAACAGGAGCATTGCTCTGGACTTACCCCTATAATGAATATGGCACAGGAAGCTGGGTAGCCGGTCTGGCTGTGGACCCTGCCGGCAACACCTATGTCGGTCAGCCTAAAGGATCGCATACGAATACTGCCGGTGTTTATTATGAAATGGTTTGTGTGAATACCGCAGGAATTCGTGTCTATTACTACAATACCTATAGTGTTCTGGATATTTACGAAACCCTTACCCTCTCCTATTCATGTAATTCATCTGTCCTTGTCGAAGCCGGTTCCCGCTGGAAAGGTGCAGCAGGTAACGTGACCTATACCGCTGTAATGAACCCGGCCAATGGAAATGTCGGAGCTGTTTCAGCGGATACCCTGACGGGAGAAGTGTATGGCGGAACCATTGCTCCGAACGGAAACTACTATTGTCTGGCCGTTGACAGTAACAGCAACGGTGGTACCGGTACAGCCACTACCGGAAAATTTAACAATTTGCGTTGCTATACTGTAACAGGTGCCACCATCACCCCTTCCTGGAAACTGCATGTGGATTATAATCTGCAAGACTATAAAGCCAAATCGGGTCCCAAAAGCTTAAGTCTGAACGGAGTCGGTGCCGGTTGTGCTTACCTCTATACGACCGATGGGGTTAGCCTTGACCAGAGAAGCCTGACAACAGGTGCACTGGTACGCAGGGTTACCATTCCCGGAGGAAGCAACAGCACCCTTGGAAATATGAACGGTGGAGTTGCAGTCGACCTGAAATGCGGATATGTTTATGTTGGCTCAGTAAATGCCATGTACTGCTACGATGCCAACCTGAATCCTGTATTTACCTATAGCGGATTACCCGGTATTGTGTACGATGTGTATTATCTAAACGGGTTTGTGTCCTGTACCGGTGCTACAGCCGGCAATGTAGCTTTTGTGGCTCAGTTTCCGGCACAAACCTGCACCAATACACTTACTAAAACGGATCCTACATGCGGGGCCAGCAATGGCACCGCAACTGCACATCCTACTTTTTGTTCCGGTCCCTACACCTATCTCTGGACACCTTCAGGCCAAACCACTCAGACAGCTACCGGCCTTCCTGCCGGACTTTATACTGTCCAGATCGGTACAGGCAGTGCCTGTGTGACTTCGTCTGACACCATTACACTGAGGGCTGCTTCGGGAGGAACTGAAGCTATTACCGGTACCAATGTAAGTTGTGCAGGAGGAACGAACGGTACCGCCACCACTACTATGACCGGAGGAACCTCACCTTTTACCTATTCCTGGTCTCCTTCCGGAGGAACAGCAGCAACAGCAACAGGTCTTGGAGCCGGAACCTATACCTGCTCAGTTACGGATAACGGTGGATGTACCACTACCCAGACAGTCATTATTACAGCGCCTGCTCCTCTGGCCCTGACAAATACCCAGACAAATGTTTTATGTAATGGAGGAACGAACGGTTCTGCTACTGTCACCGCTTCCGGTGGAACAGCTCCTTATACCTATTCCTGGTCTCCTTCGGGAGGAACAGCTGCTACAGCAACAGGCCTTGCAGCCGGAACCTATACATGCACACTCACAGATTCAAAGGCTTGTGCCACTACATCAGTTGTTACGATTACACAACCTGCAGCGCTTACGGCAACCACATCTACCGTGCCGGCTCTGTGCGGTTCGAGTAACGGCTCAGCAACAGTAACAGCGGGAGGGGGAACGACTGCTTATACTTATTCCTGGAATACTACACCTGCCCAGACAACAGCCACTGCTACCGGCCTTGCTGCCGGAACAATTACCTGTACCGTGACAGATGCCAATGGTTGTGTACAAACAGCTACTGCCAATGTTACCAATACCGGCGGCCCTAGTGTTACAGCAGCACCACCCGTTAATGTCACCTGCTTCGGCGCCTGTAATGGATCCGGAAACGTGACTGTAACAGGAGGAACAGCTCCTTATACCTATACCTGGAGTCCGGCTCCGGGTGCCGGACAAGGTTCTAATGCTGCTTCGGCTTTATGTGCCGGCACCTATACCTGTAATGTAGCTGATAATACCGGTTGCGTTCAATCTGCCACCCTTATTATCACCCAACCCACAGCACTCACTCTCACACCTGCCTCTACACCTGTAGCCTGCTTTGGCGGCAATACGGGATCTGCAAGTGTGACAGCAAGCGGAGGTTCTGCCGCATATACCTATTCCTGGACTCCAGCACCCGGTGCAGGTCAAGGCTCTGCGAATGCAACAAACCTGACAGCCGGCAATTACACCCTCCAGCTCACAGATGCCAACGGGTGTAAAGATTCAACTGTCATTGCCATCACCCAGCCTGCCCTTCTTACCATCAATGCCACCGGGCTCACGGCTACCTGCAATGGTAAATGTAACGGTCAGCTTATTTGCGTGCCAAACGGAGGTACATCAGCTTATTCCTACTCCTGGAACACGGGGTGCTCTTCAGCCAGCTGCAGCAATATCTGCGCCGGTACTTATACAGCTACAGTAACCGATTCACATGGTTGTACGGCAACGGATACAGCACTCGTACACGAACCACCTCCACTTGCCATGACAATGGGATCCAAACCAAGTATTTGTAATAAGCCCGACGGAAAGGATTCAGTGAAGGTTACCGGAGGTACTGCCGCTTATACCTATTCCTGGACTCCCGGACCTGGAAATACTACTGCAAACTATACCAATATCGTTGCCGGTACTTATACCGTTTATGTACAGGATAATAATGGATGCAGAGATTCCAGTACGAATATCGTATCCAATATGCCCGGTGTAAACATTACCAATGTGGCTTCCACACCGGTTAGCTGTTTCGGAGGCAACGACGGTACTGCCAGGGACTCTGCTTCGGTTGGTTACAAACCTTATACATATAACTGGACCCCTGCTCCGGGAGGGGGACAAGGTACAGCATCAGCCAGCGGATTAAGTGCCGGTACTTATACCTGTACCGTTACCGATTCAGCAGGTTGTACAAATGCTGCAACAGTCACAATCATTCAGCCTCCGCAGCTTGTCCTTACGGCAATGACACCTGTTACAATTTGTATTGGGCAATGTACTCCTCTTACAGCCACAGCAAACGGAGGATCACCTCTCTATACCTATTCCTGGACCCAGGGCGGAACAGGCGTAACGTCTCCTGTTTGTCCTGTCGTTACAACGACCTATACTGTCGCTGTAACGGATTCCCACGGATGTACCATCGCTCCTCTTACAGTAGTTATCACTGTGAACCCACCGCTGGAAGTAACAACCGGCAATGCCACTGTTTGTCCGGGGACAGCAACTACCCTCAACGCAACCGGATCAGGAGGAAATGGTAATCTGACTTATCAGTGGATACCCACGACAGGGCTGAGCAATCCGAATATTGCAAATCCTGTTGCCACCCCGGCAACGACAACCATCTATACTGTTATTGTTTCCGATAATTGCGGCACCCCTACCGACTCCGCTTTTGCAACTGTTACCTTATTCCCTGCTACAGTCGTTTCCTTCACAGCTCTTGATTCTGTCCATTGTGCTCCTGTTTGTGCTCATTTCACAGGCACCTCCACCCCTGCCTGTGCAAGCGCAGTATGGAACTTCGGTGACGGTACAACAGGTACCGGATGTGGCACTGCTGTGCATTGCTATTATATTGCCGGAACGTATACAGTTTCCTATTCCGTAACAGATATCAACGGATGTAAAGGTTCTAAGTCTATTCCTAACTTCATCAATGCTTTGCCTGTGCCTGAAGCGGCCTTTACCTATAGTCCCAACCCTGCTACGATTATTGACCCTACTGTTCACTTCACCGATGCCAGCACCAATGCAGTAAGCTGGAACTGGACGTTCGGAGATGTGCCATCCGGTACGTCTACCCTGCCAAATCCTGTATATGCCTACAGAGACACCGGTTGCTATCCTATCGTACTCATCGTTACCGGTTCTAATGGATGTACAGACACGGCCAAGGCTCCCGTTTGTGTGGAACCTGACTTTACCTTCTATGCACCGAATACATTTACACCTAACGGGGATGGGAAGAATGATGAATGGATGCCTTTCGGTACCGGCATTGATGTGAATAATTACCACCTCATGCTGTTCGACCGCTGGGGTAACCTGATTTTCGAAACGTATAAATGGGATCAGGGATGGGATGGACGAGCCAACGGTGGAGCCAATATTGCTCAGATCGATACCTATGTATGGAAGGTTGATTTAAAAGATTTCAAGCACAACCCCCACCATTACAGAGGACATTGTAACCTGATTAAGTAAGGATCAGAAAACAGCTTTTTCAAGCACTTCGTAAATCTTTACCATGGCCAGTGTGTCCATGCTGCAATAGGCAAGCAGGGCTTCCCTCTTTTCCTGCTGTGCAAAAAGATCGGATTCACTTCTCAGTTGCTCGTACACTGTCATTGCTACATTCCCGTTCGTTATTTTTAAGCCTTCATACGAAAATCCGGGAACAAGAGCCGGCAATACATTCTTGATTGAAGAAGATCCTTTCATGGCAGGATGATAATAAATCCGGTCGGCAAATGGAATGATCAGATCCCGTATACGTGCCAGGCGTTTATCAATCTCTTCTCCATATTCCGGAAAATCCTTTTTCAGACTGTTGAAAATGCTGCGTTCAAAAGTGGCATAGTAAACAAGAATATCTCCCCATCCTGCCGTATGTTCAAGCAGACTCAGGAGAAATGACTTACGCGGGTCGCTATGAGTTTCAGCCAGAAACTCCACATGTTTGAGTTCAGCATCCCTGTCTTTTTTGTAATGCAGGGAATACTGAAAAGGCAGATGCTGATACGGATGAGTCTTCTCGTATAAAGGAACTGCAGGCATTGTGGTTTCGAAATCAAGAAAAAACAAAGGATAGTGTATACCGGACATGTATTCTTTCAGGCGCCTGGTATCGATAAGGGGAGTCTCAGAACGCAAGGTCTGGAGCTGTATTTTCACCTCTTCCGGAAAAGAGGTATCGTCTTTGATATCATCTATACGGCGTATACCCGAATTATAGAGTGAAAACAATTCCGCTTTGCGCATGCCTCCCAGGTTGAATACGGAGTCATGCGGTACACCTTTCCAGCAATGCCCCATAAAATCACAGGAATAGGGACTGAAACAATGCTCTCCTATTGCCACCTCCGGTACCTGACTGAGATTCAGGATCTCCTTCTGCTTTTCAATCTGAGCTGCTATCATCTCCCCTTTTGAACGGGCCTGCTTACCTACACTAACAATCTTGAACAGGGAATGGGGGTCTATAGCCCCCTTGCGCATATAATTTGTATTCAGATGGGCCAGATAAAAATCTTCCAGCTCTAAACCGGCATTCACGATTACATGATATTGCAAAGCAGCATCCAGGATATGGGACGGGGTTATGCGCGATGAACTCTTTACCTCATAGGCATACCACTTCCCGTCTTTCTTTGCCAGTATATCCAATGCTGCAAGTACCCTTCCCGACTGAAATGCGGCTTCATAAATAACTTCTGTTCCGCTCTCTATCAGAGCCTTTGTCTTTGCAATGCTTTCGGAATACTGGCGAATGTTTTTAGGGCTTGCATCCACACCTCCGGGAAAAAGATCCCGTGCCAGGATACCGATATTCGTACCCCTCTGAAACACAGCCTGGCGCTCAGGCGGAACAGGATCCCGAAGCTGAGGATAATACTTATACAGAAAAAGAGATTTAGGACACTGAAGACCACGGATAAAGGCAGACTTGGAAAGCAAATGTTTTTCCGGGTTCATAGGATAGCAAAGCCTAAAGGTAGGCATACTTTTCAAGCATAGCCAGACACTTATCAGCCTGCTTCAGGCAAGAGGGAAAAAGGGAATGCTTAGTTGTTGAGTACTACCAATTCCTCTATCCAGGATGATTTGCGTATCTGTACAGCTTTGGAGTAGTTCAGGATATTCTGAATAACCTGTGCATCGGGTTCAAATTCAGGTCCTGGTTCGGTTGTGGAAAAATCATTCCGCGATTTGTCCGCTTTGGCTGAAGCGGTTTCCGGATTTTTGAAAGTAAAGGTTCTCTTCATCGATGGGGTTGATTTGTTAACGGGGTGTTGAACCCGGACATATTGTGGTTTGTATTAGTAAAACGGCAGGATAGCCGAAATAGTATAGGAAGGGAAAAGAATTTTCCGGAAAGAAACAAACAGGGCTCCGAATCCGGAGCCCTGTTTCAACTAGCTGATTTCCAGCTGTTTTTCTTCAATCATCTTCCTCAGATTAAGCAATGCATAACGCATACGCCCAAGGGAAGTATTCAGGCTTACATTCATTTTCTCGGCAATTTCCTTGAAACTCTTATCACCGTAGATACGCATCACCAACACCTGCTTTTGCTCCTTAGGCAAACGCTTGATAAGCTGCATAAGCTCATCATTGGTCTGGGACTTCATCAGTTTCTGTTCTATGCTGTCTTCCTTCCTGACCTGGCGGAACACATCAAAATCATCATGTCCGTAGCTCATAGGCATAAGTGAAGACTTGCGGAAATAGTCTATCATCACATTATGCGCAATACGGGTAACCCATGGAAGGAATTTCTCCTCGTTCTTATACGTCCCCTTTTTCAGCGTGTTGATGACCTTTATAAAGGTATCCTGAAAGAGGTCGTTGGACAGCTCCCTGTCGCTCGTTTTCTGGTACAGGTACGAAAAGATCCTGCGTTTGTAACGTGTTACCAACACGCCAAATGCGGCTTCATTACCTTGTTGAAATAGTACGATTAGTTGCTGGTCAGAACAAGATTGGATATCCATAGTATCTACGTTTTTAGTTAAAGTCTGAATTGGCCTTAATTAAAAAGTAGAGTTAGTGTATGGATCCTCCTTTGTTTGTAAGGGAAGCTAGAGTGCTTACCTGGGGTTTGTAAATGATTTTTTTAACCTGATACTTTACAAATATAGTAAAAAGAATGTAACTACCAAAAATACCTTGAATAGAGTCCATTCCGATTCAAATACCATAGGATATCCCAACGAAGCCTGAATAATAAGTACTTTTGCACTTTGCCATGAAAACGACCCTGGAAACAACCCTGGAAGCACTGGATACGAAGAAATTTATCGTTATCCGCGGAGCCCGTGTACACAATCTCAAAGATGTGGATGTGGCTATTCCCCGCAACCGCCTGGTGGTAATCACTGGCCTCAGCGGATCGGGTAAGTCGTCTCTTGCATTTGATACTTTGTTTGCAGAAGGACAGCGCAGGTATGTGGAAAGTCTTTCATCCTATGCCCGCCAGTTCCTTGGTAAGATTGAAAAGCCTGCAGTTACATCCATCAAAGGAATCTCGCCGGCAGTGGCTATTGAACAGAAGGTTAATACCCGGAATCCCCGTTCAACGGTAGGTACTTCTACCGAAATATATGATTACCTGAAACTGTTATTTGCGCGCACCGGCAAGACAATTTCACCTGTGTCGGGACGTATCGTCAAAAGGGATACCGTTGCCGATGTGGTGGAACATATTTCCTCCTACCCTTCCGGAACACAACTGATGCTTCTGGCTCCCCTGCGTAAGAATTCGGGCAAAACCCTGCGTGAACAGCTCGAGCTGCTCATGCATCAGGGCTTTACACGTATTATAGTAAAGCAGGAAGTGGAACGCATTGATGAATTCCTGGAAAAAAAATTTTCGGAAAAAACTGCGATACAGGTTGTCATTGACCGTATCCGTATAAAAAAGAAGGAAGAAGAAGAAGATAACCGAATTGCCGATTCTGTACAGACTGCTTTTTTTGAAGGAGAAGGGGAATGCAGTATACAGGCCGGTGATAAGACGGATCAAACCCGCTTTTCCAACCGTTTTGAACTGGATGATATCCTGTTTGAAGAACCAAGCATGCACTTCTTCAGCTTCAATAACCCTATAGGAGCCTGTAAATTGTGTGAAGGATTCGGACATGTAATCGGTATTGATGAAGACCTTGTGGTTCCGGACAAGAGCCTGAGCATTTACGAAGATGCCATTGCCTGCTGGAGAGGAGAAAAAATGAGTGAATGGAAGGATGAACTCGTACTTCATGCTCACAAATACAATTTCCCTGTTCACAAACCCTGGAATGAACTAACTCCTGCACAAAGAGAGCTGGTATGGAGCGGGAACAAACATTTCGGAGGACTCCATGCCTTCTTTAAATTTATTGAAGAACAGAGTTATAAGATTCAGTACAGGGTAATGCTGAGCCGTTACAGAGGACGTACAATATGCCCCGATTGCAAAGGCACACGCCTGCGCAAGGATGCCAATTATGTAAAGGTGGCCGGTTATTCAATTACCGATATTGTCCTGCTCCCGGTTAAAAAAGCATTGGAAGTATTCAGCACCATACAGCTCAGCGCTCATGATGAACAGGTGGCACGTCGTATCCTGACCGAAATTGTAAGCCGCCTGCGCTTCCTCTGCGATGTTGGTTTGGGTTATCTGACCCTGAACCGACTCTCCAACAGCCTTTCGGGAGGAGAAAGCCAGCGTATTAACCTGGCTACTTCATTGGGTTCAAGTCTGGTCGGTTCCATGTATGTACTCGATGAACCCAGTATAGGTCTCCATCCCCGTGATACGGAAAGACTTATTCATGTACTGAAATCTTTGCGTAACCTGGGCAATACAGTTATTGTTGTGGAGCATGATGAGGAAATAATGCGCGCAGCAGATGAAATAATAGATATAGGCCCTGGTGCCGGTACAGAAGGAGGACATATTGTTTTCCAGGGCAACCTCAGGGATCTGGATCAGGATACAGAAGGACTTACAGCAGCTTATCTGTGCAGAAAACAGAGTATGCCAACCCCGGCAAAACGCAGAACCTGGACCCGTTCCATAGATATCAAAGGAGCCTCTGAAAACAATCTGAAAAATCTGGATGTGGTGTTCCCGCTCAAGGTCATGACTGTTATAACAGGGGTGAGCGGATCAGGTAAGACATCACTCGTTAAACGGGTCTTGTATCCTGCATTAAAAAAAATACACGGAGGATTCGGAGAACAAACCGGAGCCTTTGATAAACTGAGCGGAGACTACCGCAGTATAGAAGCCGTGGAGATGGTGGATCAGAACCCTATAGGGAAATCGTCCCGTTCTAACCCGGTTACGTATATAAAAGCTTATGATGAGATCAGGGCCCTCTGGGCCGATCAGCCTCTGGCCAAAATGAGAGGATATAAACCTTCCCAGTTTTCTTTTAATGTGGACGGAGGACGTTGTGAAGTATGTGACGGAGAAGGAGAAGTCCTTATTGAAATGCAGTTCATGGCCGATGTACATCTGCCTTGTGAAGCCTGCAACGGCAAACGTTTTAAACAGGAAACCCTGGAAGTGCTGTATCGTGAAAAATCGGTAGCCGATATTCTGAACATGACTGTTACCGATGCAATTGCCTTTTTCAATGAAGGGAAAGCAGGATCGTATGAACGTAAAATCATTCACCGCCTCCAGCCTTTGGCAGATGTTGGACTGGGATATGTGCACCTTGGTCAGAGTTCAAGCACACTCAGCGGTGGAGAAGCACAGCGTATCAAGCTGGCATCCTTTATAGGCCTGGGATCACACGCAGTCCCTACCCTCTTCATTTTTGATGAACCGACAACAGGCCTTCATTTTCATGATATCAGCAAGCTCCTCATTGCATTTGATGCTTTACTGGCTCAGGGACATTCCATCCTTATCATTGAACACAATATGGAGGTGATAAAATGTGCCGACTGGGTTATAGATCTCGGGCCAGAAGGCGGTGACGATGGAGGAACACTCCTTTTTGCAGGCACACCCGAAGATCTGGTCAACTGCAAGGAATCCTATACAGCACGCTACCTGAAGGAAAAACTCTGATACCTTTTAACGGAATAAGCAGCAACAACCCTCATGGCTTTACATCTGCACAGAAAAAAAGAAAAAGAAGATGAACTGGGTTTCGGAACAAAGGTAACCGAACGAAACAGCCGTTTCATTCATCCCGACGGATCTTTCAATGTACACCGCAAAGAGGTGTCAAACTGGGATTCCATCAGCATATACCATCACCTCATCTCCATGAAGTGGAGAAGGTTCAATACCATTATCCTGCTTTACTTTATAACCATGAATGCCCTTTTTGCTTCCATCTATTACTGGATTGGGGTGGAAAATATGACCGGGAGTAAATCAATCACGCCTTTGGGCAAATTTTTTGACGCTTTTTATTTCAGTGCCCAAACACTCACTACCGTAGGTTATGGGGGATTGAGTCCCGGCAACCATCTGATGAATGCAGTGGCTTCCATCGAAGCCTTGTTAGGCGTTTTAGGATTTGCCCTTATAACAGGCTTGCTTTACGGTCGTTTTTCCCGTCCAACGGCCAAGATCATGTTCAGCAGACGGGCTATTATAGCTCCTTTTAAAGAAGGAACAGCCTTCCAGTTCCGTCTGGCCAATCAGTTAAAAAACAGTCAGCTCATAGAAGTGGAATGCAAGGTAAGCGTATCACTGCTGGAAGAGGACCACGGAAAAAAAGTAAGAAAATTCAGACCTCTTGAACTGGAAATTAAAAAGATCAATTTCTTTCCAATGAGCTGGACTATCAACCATATTATTAATGATTCCAGTCCGCTCTATGGTTTGAGCGCACAAGATCTTGAAGAAGCCGATGCCGAATTCATGATCCTCATCACCGGTTTTGATGATACTTTTTCACAAACAGTAAATGCGCGCTATTCCTATAAGTATTTCGAAACAGTTTACGGAGCAAAGTTCAAAAGCGTCTTTAGTTTTGATCCACAGGGAAAGACAATACAGGATCTGAATCTGCTTAGTGTTTATGAAGAAGCTGAATTGCCGGTGTTGGCAGAAGTTTGAAATCAGGAGGCAAAAGCTGGAGGCTGTTGCAGGCACAGGACGCAGAACCCAAACCCGGATTTAATTTACGACCTCTTCCTTAAACTGCAATTCAAACAATTTCTTATACTGACCGTTCAGCCTCAATAATTCCTGGTGTTTACCCTTTTCAATGATATGACCATGATCCATGACCAGGATGAGATCGGCTTTCTGAACGGTAGCCAGACGGTGTGCTATAATAACGGAAGTCCGGCCTTCGGTGATTTTTTCTGTCGCCTTGCGGATGAGTAATTCTGATTCTGTATCAATGGAAGAAGTTGCTTCATCCAATATCAGAATACGGGGTTTGTAGACATAAGCCCTTATAAATGCTATGAGCTGGCGCTGACCTACCGATAATACCGCTCCCCGTTCCTGAACCTGATAATCATAATTACCCGGGAGAGAGGCAATAAAATCATGGGCACCAACGGCTTTGGAAGCTTCTATCACTTCCTCCCTGCTTATATCCGGATTATTGAGTGTGATATTATTGGCAATAGAATCGGAAAACAGAAATACATCCTGAAGTACCACTCCTATGTTTTTCCGCAAGGAGGCCAGGGTATATTCTTCCACCCCTTTGCCGTCGATACAGAGAGAACCCTTCTGAAAATCATAGAAACGTCCCATCAGATTAATGATGGATGATTTACCCGATCCGGTTGCACCTACCAGTGCAATGGTTTCACCGGGCCTGGCAAGGAATGAAATACCCTTGAGCACATAGTCCTCATCTTTATATGCGAACCAGAGATCCTTGTATTCAACCTCTCCTTGTATCAGGGAAGCATCCAGCTTTCCGTTATCCGGAGTATGGTCGTCGGTATCCAGGATTTTGAATACACGTTCGGAGGCTACAATGCCCATCTGAAGCGTATTGACACGGTCAGCCAGCATACGGATCGGACGAAACATCATATAGATCAGCATGACGAAAAAAGTCACTTCCCCATAATCAATCCGGCCTCCGTACATTTGTATACCCCCGTACCAGACCAGCAAGGCCAGAGATAAGGCCGAAAGCAATTCCACCACAGGAAAGAAAATGGAATAAGCAAACACTGCACGGATGTTGGCATCGCTGTGAGCCGCATTGATAGCCATGAAATGATCCAGTTCCTTCTTTTCCCGTGTAAAGATCTGAACGATCTTCATTCCTGTAATATGTTCCTGAACAAAGGCGTTGAGCCTGGCCACCTGAGTACGTACATCCTGGAAAGTGTGTTTAATTGCATTCTTGAATATCCAGGTGGCAACAAGCAGAAGGGGAATGGAAAGCATGACAATAAGAGCTACCTTCCAGTTCACCCAGAGCATAACAGAGATATAGACAAGCAGCGTGAGCAAATCGCCCAGAATAACAACAAACCCCTGGGAAAAAATATCGGCTATGGCTTCTATATCCGATACAATACGCGTAACAATGGTACCGATTGGGGTACGGTCGAAGTAGCGTAACCTGTGTTTACTTAAATGCCTGAACAAAGCGGCACGGATATCGCGGATTATATTTTGTCCAAGCCAGTTAGCAAGATAAGTATTGGCAAACTGAAGCAGGGCTTCAGCCAGGAGCATAGCGAGGATGATAAGGCTTATATGGGTGATTCCGTCAATATCTCTGGGAAGGATGAAATGATTTATCACATCCTTGAACAGTAAAGGCCTGACAATGGAAAGTCCGGAAAGCAGTACTGTCGAAACAATGGCAATATAAAAAGTAGAACGAAATGGTTTTACAAAACGAAACACCTTACGAAGCTGTTCCGTATCAAATATCTTACCGCTTACCTTTCCTTTCTGACTCATGCTGTATAAATATCTGAGGGATATTCTATTTCACACAGGTATAATCCTCCTGCCGGAACACTCGTACCTGCATCCGAACGGTTCTTTCCTTCTATAATCCTTCTCAGATCGGCTTCTGTAATTTTTCCTCTTCCTATGTCAAGCAATGTTCCAACAATAGCCCTTACCATATTGCGCAAAAAACGATCGGCTTGAATCCTGAATATCAATCCACCACTCACTTCTGTCCACTCTGCAAGCATCAGTTTACAGATATTGGTCTTCACCTGTGTAAGGTTTTTGCTGAAACATCCGAAATCGGAATATCCGAACAATATCCGGGCAGCTTGCTGCATTGCCTCCACATCGAGATTGTTGCGGCACAGCATGGCTCTGTCAATCAGGAAAGGATCTTTTTGATAAACAATCCTGTACTCATAGGTACGTGAAATAGCATCGAAACGGGCATGAGCATCGGAACGAACACTATGTATTTTCTTTGCTGCTATATCCCAGGGCAGCATACAGTTGAGGTGATAAATAAAATCAGGATCTTTCAGTGTTTTTTCAGAGGCAGAGTCGAAATGAGCGAAAAAATCAAGGGCATGCACCCCTGTATCCGTTCTGCCGCAACCCAGGGTAGGTGCTGGATGACGTAAAATGGAAGAAAGGGCTTCATCAACCACTTGCTGCACGCTCAGCGCATTGGCCTGGACCTGCCAGCCGTGATAGTTTGTACCTTTGTATGCGAGTTGAAGAAAATATCTTTGCACTGCCTTTTATAAAGGGTAAAGTTAAGGATAAGCACTGAATACAAATAAACTATGCTCAGAATTGGTCTCTTGTCTGACACACATAATTTCCTGGATCCGGGTATGCTCCGCTATTTTGAATCCTGTGATGAAATCTGGCATGCAGGAGATATCGGCACCATACGCATTTGCCGGGAACTGGAAACGATTAAACCCCTGTTGGCCGTTTACGGCAACATTGATGGTATGGATATACGGAAGGAATTTCCTGCTATACAGCGTTTTAATAAAGAGGGTGTTGAAGTTTTCATGACCCATATTGCCGGTTATCCGGAAAGATATAATGCGGATATACGGGCTATACTCGAAACAGAACGTCCACGCCTTGTTATCTGCGGTCATACACATATACTCCGTGTAATGAATGACAGGGATCTGGGACATCTCCATATCAATCCGGGAGCTGCCGGAATGCATGGTTTTCATACGATGAAAACTATCATACGTTTCAGCCTGGATGCAGGTAATATCCTTGATTTGGAGGTGATTGAGCTGGGCCGGCGTTAGGGGTATTAATTCCGTAATATTATTTGTATTTCAAATAATATTCGTATCATTGCAATACAATTCTCTAAAGAGGGGCAGGATTTGTCAGGGTTTTTAATCAAAAATTCATCCGATAACGCCCCCCATTAATTCGTAAGAATCTTCTCATATTATAGCAGTAATTATTCCTCGAAATTTTTCCGCAAATAACACACTTATCATTCCATGTACGACATTATTGAACTGAATAGCAAACTCGTTGGTGAGTTGCGGGATATCGCTAAACAAATGAATATCCCGAAGTTCGAAGCACTCAAGAAACAGGAGCTTATTTATAAAATCCTGGATCAGCAGGCTATCGCCCCATCCAATTCTAAACAGGATGCTTCTTCCCGTCACGATTCTGACAAACCCAAAAGGGCACGCAAAATCCGCCTGGAAAATACAGAGGCTCCGGAAGAGGAAGAAGAGACTCCTTCTCTCTTTCCTGTTCCTGAAGTAAGCTCCACCCCGGTTGTTAGCAATACCCCGGAAACTACGCCTCAGCCTGTTCCGGAAGTGCATGCCGAAACGGTAGCAGAGCCCGTACAGCAACAGGATATTCAACACAAAAGAGAAGAGGAAGAAAGAGAACGTGAAAAAGCTGCTGAAGGTCAGAATCGTTTCCGCCAGCCTGAACGTAAAGCTCCTGAACCCCAGTTTAACTTTGATGGTATTGTTTCCAGTGAAGGTGTGCTTGAAATAATGCCCGATGGTTACGGATTCCTCCGTTCCGCTGATTATAACTACCTCAACTCCCCCGATGATATTTATGTTTCCCAAAGTCAGATCAAACTATTTGGTCTGAAAACAGGGGATAATGTCTGCGGAAGTATCCGCCCTCCGAAAGAAGGGGAAAAATATTTCCCGCTTATCAAGGTGGAAAAAATAAACGGAAGGGATCCGTCTTATATTCGCGACAGGGTTCCCTTTGATCACCTCACCCCACTCTTCCCATACGAAAAACTGACCCTTACAGGCCATACCAAGAGCAGCCTTTCCACCCGTATCGTGGATCTGTTTACTCCGATCGGAAAAGGACAACGCGGACTGATAGTTGCACAACCCAAGACAGGTAAAACGAATCTGCTCAAGGAAATTGCAAATGCGATTGCCGAAAACCATCCGGAAGTATATCTTATCATCCTGCTGGTTGATGAACGTCCGGAAGAGGTTACCGATATGGCCCGCAGTGTAAGAGCGGAAGTCATATCCTCCACTTTTGATGAACCGGCTGAACGCCACGTAAAGATTGCCAATATCGTATTGGAAAAATCAAAACGCATGGTCGAATGCGGTCATGATGTGGTAATCCTGCTTGACTCTATCACCCGTCTGGCCCGTGCATACAATACCGTATCCCCTGCTTCCGGAAAAGTACTCTCCGGCGGTGTCGATGCCAATGCCCTGCATAAACCAAAACGCTTCTTCGGTGCCGCCCGTAAAATTGAAGACGGTGGCTCCCTCACGATCCTGGCTACTGCCCTTACAGAAACCGGCTCTAAAATGGATGATGTGATCTTTGAAGAATTCAAAGGTACCGGTAATATGGAACTGCAGCTCGACCGTAAGCTCAGCAACAAACGTATTTACCCTGCTATTGACCTGGTATCTTCATCCACACGCCGTGATGATCTGTTGGTTGAAAAAGATGTTCTGCAACGCCTCTGGGTGCTGCGTAACCACCTGGCTGATATGAATGAACTCGAAGCCATGGAATTCCTGCTTCGTCAGATGCGCAATACGGCTACCAACGAAGAGTTTCTTATTTCCATGAACAGTTAATAAAAGAATTTCAAAAACTGTTCATCTCCTGCCATGAAGGTTGCTGTTAAATACGGAATAATTATTTCGATCGTTCAGATTACACTTAAACTTATCCTGGTTCTGACCCGGAAGGATGCGCAGTTTGTATACGAAGGCCTTTCTGCCCTCCTCTTTATCTTTGCAGGAGGACTTTGGCTCAGCATCAGTGCCACCCAGACAAAGGAATACAAAGGTGCAGCCAATCCCGTTCAATTGCTCAAAGCAGGCCTTACCACTTCCGGGGTGTTCGGAATTCTTTTTTCGCTCTTTGCTGTAGGTCTTAAAGTAGCTCAGAACGATCTTCCTCCCGGTAGCACTGCGGGTATGATGATCATGGGTGTCCTCTTCCTGGTTTTTCTCTTGCTTATGACAGGCGGACTCTTATCCGTTTTCATCTCTTATATTGTAAGCAGAAGAAAATCCTAGGTTAATAGGAGTCAGCTGTAAGTATTTGGTAGTCAATAGTAAATCCATTCAGATATTCAATAGGAGACCTTCCGGGATCAATAATCCGTAAGGTCTTTTTCTTGTCCCAGTTGAAATGCGTATTATCCGATGTAGGATACGCATTGTCCAATGTCGAATGTTTATTATCCCGATCAATAAGATTACTATCCCGTGTAGGATATTGAATGTTCTGATCGGGATGAATACTTTCCCGTGTCGGATGTTGAATGTCCTGATCAGGATGAATACGATCCCGTGTCGGATATTAAATGTCCTGATCGGGATGAATACTATACGGTGCCGGATATTGAATGTCGTGATCGGGATGAATACGATCCTATGCCGGATATTGAATGTCCTGATCGGGATGAATAGTATCCTATGCCGGATGTTGAATGTCCTGATCGGGATGAATAGTATCCTATGCCGGATGTTGAATGTCCCGATCAGGACAGTTAACAAGAGCTCAGCAACAAAAAAACTTCCCGACGGGATAGTCAGGAAGCTTGTCAGTATGAAGTCTGTTCCTTAACGGATCAGATTCAGCAATTTGGTTTCAACATGCTCATTCGCATAGATACGTATGAAATATGTTCCGGCCTGTAAATTACTTAAGTCCAGATGCAGACTGTGAACCCCTGCATCCTGTACCCCCAGGCCCTTGTTCTGGTATGCTATCCTTCCGCTTATGTCATACAGTTCCACTTTCATCATAGCGGCACTTTTCAGGCTGTAAGTAACTGTTGCCTCTCCAGCCGTTGGGTTGGGGAAAAGCTTCCAGGCATCCAGTGCATCCACTTCACGGATACCGGTTACCGTCATACGGTTAATAACCCGTATGCTGGTATGATGTGTGGAAAGCCAGGAAGGTAAACGGGCCGCCGTGATTGTATCGCAATAGGTGCTGGTACATCCTGTTCCGTCATAAATGGTAAGGCAAACCGTATAGAGTCCGGCTGTTGCATACTGGTGGGTAGGATTTGTAACTGTACTGTCGTGTGAACCATCTCCCCATGCCCAGGAACAAATAATGGAGCTGGCACCGGTGGAGGTATTGATAGCAAGATAATTTCCTGCATTCGATGAATCAGCCCGAAGGTAAAAACTTGCATTGCAATGGTGTATCACCGTTCCGCTTACATGAACGGTATCACAGATATGACTGGAACAACGCTGACCGTATCCATTCAGTGAATCCTGTATCATCAGACAGGCCGTATACAATCCTGGGGCACTGTAAACATGGCTGCCAGAGGTTGCAAAAGAATACCCGGAAGAGGAACCGTCTCCGAAATCCCAGCTATAGGTCGTATTGGCGCTCACATTATGGGATGTACTGGTGAATTGAATGGTATTAGCAGAAGTCTGAACCTTGGTAAAGGAAGGCACGCAATTGGTATCTCTGGACGTAATTGTAAAACTCTGTGAATAATGACAGCTGTTGACATCCGTCAGCGACACTGAATAGGTGCCTGGTGCCAGGCCCTGAGCGGAACTGCTTGTTGGTGTACTGCCCCCGCTCCAGGAATAGGTATAAGGAGCCGTGCCTCCGCTGGTAACGTTGAGACTGGCTATTCCATCTGCGCAGGTATTACAGCTCGCATTGGTTTGTGTAATATTGGCGGTGATGGCACAAACTACTGTGCCTGTAACGGAAATGGTATCACTGTGAGTATTGGCGCAAGTACCTGACACGCTGTCGGCTATATGAAGGGTAACGGTATAATGCCCTGGCAGGTTATAAAAATGGTTAACTGTAACATTGCAGTAACAATAGTTACCGTCACCATATGTCCAGTAATAGGTGGTATTCAAATTCGTACCTGTAGAGGTGTTGGTAAACTGAATCGTATTTGCAGCTGTCTGGGTATGCGTAAAAGAAGCAACGCATACCGAAGAATTCGGACGCACTGAATCTATTAATGTAAGATGGCAGGCATTGGCATCAGTAATGGTTACCGTATAGGTACCGGAAGCTACACCTGAATCAAGTCTGTTATGAGGGCTCCCTCCTGCATTCCAACTGTAGGCATAAGGTGCTGTTCCGCCTCCAAGGCCGTTCACATAAATTGCACCGTCATTGCAGGTGCTGCAGGTAGGAGGATGAGATGAGAGAGAACCCGTTAAAGCACAGATCACACTTCCTGTTACGGTAACAGTATCCGTAACCGTGCTTCTGCATGGGCCGGAAATACTGTCGCTGATTGTAAGTGTCACCGAATACGTTCCGGGAAGATTGAACACATGGCTATTTGTGGCCCCGGTGCCCTGGTTTCCGTCCCCATAGTTCCAGGAATACTGGGTATAGGATGAAGTGCCGGCAGAAGTGCTGGTGAAGGCAATGGTATTCGGACTGGATTGTGACCAGGTAAAGCTGGCTGTACAGCTGGCTTGTGCTGATCCGGACCAGGCTGTAAACAGGATCAAGAAGAGCGAGATTTTACGAATTAGTTGCAGTGTTTTTTTCATTGGAAGATTATTAGCAAGATTGATTGTGCGGTATCTGTAATGCTATCTTACAAGGTAAGCATTCTTTATGACATATTAAGCAGAAAGCGTCCCGACAGTACAGTCGGGACGCTTTTAATGATCCTTATCAGTTTTTTACTAACGTATCAGGTTCAGGAGTTTAGTTTGAACATGCTCATTGGCCTTTATCCGGACGAAATAGGTTCCGGCCTGGAGTCCGGAGAAATCCAGATGTAACTCATGATTTCCGGCTTCCTGTACACCGATATTCTTCTCCTGATAAGCCAGTCGTCCGCTTACATCATACAATTCCAGACTAACCGATGCAGCAGCATTCAGGCTATAACTTACTGTAGCATCTCCTGAACTTGGGTTCGGAAATAATTTCAAGGACTGTAATGCAGGGATCTCCTTAATACCTGTTGTTGTCTGATGTGACACCACATTCACTTTGGTATGGTGACCGGCAAGCCAGGAAGGGAGTCTTGCCGCTGACAGCGTATCACAATAATGGGAAGTACAGCCAATCGAATCAGTAATGGTGAGACAGATGGTGTAAAGCCCCGCTGTAGCATAGGTATGGCTGGGATTCAGCGTACTGTCGCTTGTTCCATCACCCCAACTCCACACACAATGAACAGGTGTAGTCCCGTAGGAGCCTGTGGAATAATTGGTGGCAATATAATCTCCTGTATTCATTGAATCAGGCCTTATTGTAAACATAGCAGCGCAATGCGTGGAGGATATTGTTACTGCCTGACAAACATTGCAACCGCTGGCATCGGTAATGCAAAGGGTATATGTTCCGTTTGCAAGGCCGCTTATACCTGAGGTTGTAGCACCGGTAGACCAGCTGTATGCATAGGGTGCTGTACCCCCGTTTGGATATGCGACAGCTGTTCCGTCACTGCAAGTGCTACAGGAGGTGCCTGTTGTATTCATATTGAAATAAATATTACAACCTGTACTGCCAGTGACATTAACTGTATCGCAGAATGTACTGGAACAGGTATTGGCAGAATCTGAAATCTGGAGACAAACGGTATAATGACCCGGATTAGCATATACATTAGTGATGGAACTGCCATAGCCTGAAGTGCCATCACCAAAAGTCCAGTAATATACAGTACCTCCTGTAGTGCCGGTAGAAGTGCTGGAAAAGGTGATGCCGGTCGGAGATGTTGTCAGGTTATAGGTAAAGGAAGCCTGACAAGTGGTTGAATTAACACCTATGGTGGCCGTAAACGTAGCCGTACATGCATTGGTATCCCTTACGACAACAGTATAGGTGCCGGGAAGCAAAGCGTTATCCGTTTGTGAAGCTGTACTTCCGCCCCCGTTCCAGGAGTAAAAATAAGGTGCTGTACCACCCGTTACATTAATGGACGCATAACCATCAGCACAGCTTGGGCAGCTTGCATTGCCGGTACTCATTGTTCCTGTGATATTACAGATGACGGTACCGGTAACGGTAATCGTGTCATTAAAACTGCTGTTGCAGCTATTCAAACTGTCATAGACAAAAAGTGTGGCAACATAACGACCTGGTGCGCTATAGACATGGCTCACAGGATTTACATACGCGACATTACCATCCCCGAAATTCCATTCATATAAGACACTGGAAGAAATTCCGGTTGAATTGCTAACAAATGCGATCGTGTTGGGACTCGTTTGTGACCAGGTAAAGTGTGCACTGCAGGCAGCTTTGGCTGAGCCGAAGCCTGCCAGTAAACAGACTGCCAGGAGCACACACGTACGGCGGAATGTTTGAAGTTGTGTTTTCATGTTGCTTATATTAGGTGTTAGAACTGTTTTTTCTGTTTTACACCACAAACATAAAGCAGGTAAGGGCCCTATTCAAACCAATAATGGCAATATCTTACGCGTTCAGACATAGGATTAAACTCCAATTTCAACTATTATATATTCTGTATAAGAGGTATTAAGCTTTAAATCTTACCCATCAAAACTCCTGTTTCATGTTGATAATTTAAGTTGTTTCACTGCTTTTTTTCGATTTACCCCCTACTTACACCTTGGATTTGAGCCAGCGATTATAGTTCAGCAAGTCATTTTTTGCCTCTTCTTCGGAGTCTTTTGCCTTCAGCAGTTTATTCAGAAGGGGTTGAAGAGACCTGTCTTTGGATGGATTGGAGGAACGCATCAGATGCTGAATGAGTTCTATCATTCTTAACTGACGTATATATTCAGCAGTGCTCAGGATAACACTAAACTCTTTCCTGATCTGTTCCATTTTATGCTCCGCAAAGTCAAAATCACCCAGTTCAAACCGAATCATGAGTTCTGCAATCTGGACCTTCAGCCTTAAGCCTATATTCAGGTTTTTAAAACCGCTGTCCATCTCGAGTTTGACGAGATAATGCAAAGCCTGCCTGAAATCTCCATTTTCGAAATTGAGCGTAGCCAGGTTACCGTATATAAAGACGATATAAGACGGGTGCTTTTTGATGACCGGATTTACCCTGGCTTCCATGAGTATTTCAATTGCCTTTTTCAGATCGCTGAACGAATAATTAATAACGAGTGAATTATAATAGTATAACAGGTATTTTTCTTCCAGTAACCCCTTATACTCCTTCATAGCCTCTTTCAACAGTGCCGTATACTCCAGAGAAATGTTGAATTTGTCATTTTTAAACAGGGAGTTGATCAGATAGGAAATCATCTGAAGCTTGGTTTCATGATTCCCTTTATTAAACAGTTTTTTTTCCTGGAATTCAACAAATGTTTTGAGCAGGTATTTCTCAAGGGCCACAAAATCCTGTTTACGCAACAGGATGCGGCTTACACTCTGATAAACCTTAAACCGGAGCTGGGTAGAGCTCTTGAAATCTGCAGTACGGCTCAGATAATCCACCTTCTTTCTCAACTCGTCAAGCTGACGGTAATTCTGCCCTGATACATTCTGGGTTGTTCGGATCTGATAGGCCAATTGAGCAAGAATATCATCAATTTCCTGAACCCGGCTTAATTTGACGCTGTTTTGCTTTCGTTTACGGATATATATATCAGGATTGATATGCAAGGTGTCTCTGGAAAGCTGGATAAGCTCACTATAAATGAGATCCAGCAGATCCAGGTATTCAAGCTGAGCTGCTCTTTTTTCAGCCCGTGTAAGAAAATGAACTGCTATTTCGTTTTGATTCCTGCCCTGGAACAAACGGGCCAGGTTTACCTGATAAAGTAAAAGAGCATACTCTGACTCTTCAGTATATTGCAAACTCAGACTACGGAGCACATCATTCATCAGCCTGTTTTTAAGCCTGTAAAGGCTGTTCTTATCCTCATTCCCATATAACTTTCCCTGAATCACATCCTCTTTATAATCCGGGTAGGATTCTTTGATATAATCGAATAATAACAGATCCTTTCTTGACTCTCCGGGGTTGGTACGCTGAGCAAATAATTTGAAATGCCGTTGCTCTTCTTTGGATAAATTGCCGATAATTTCCTGAATAATATTCATATCTGAACAAGTAAGATTTATGCAAATTTAGATGTAATTACTCACAGAAGCAATGTACATTTGTATAAACAACGGAAGAACATGAAAATTGTATCACGATACCTGCTCTTGTCCCTGCTCTTCTTTACCTCTACCCTGTTGCATGGCCAGGGTGTGCTTGTCTTCTCTCCTCATCATATGATGGGCTTTCAGCATACAGTGGCTGAAGGATCATCCGTTACCGATTCTGTGATTGTAAAAGACAGCAGCGCTGTTGCGTTTCATGGTACTGTTGTGTTCCACATTTCCCGTCTGGATTCAACAAATCATTTTTCCCCGATACCGAATGATACGGCCTCCTATACCTTAACTATTCCGTCAGGCTTTAGTCAAACCCTTGTTCTGCATCGTACATACGGAACACTCAATACAGCACCTTCCGGACCTTACCGTACAGGTATCAATGTTATTGTTATCTGGCCCAGCTGTCCGGCCGACCCTTCTGCTATTACAAGCCAGGATTCTCTGAGAGATACCGTATACATCACATCAGTTGCCGGTATTCAATCCTTCCGGTTAAACAAACTGTTCGAGCTCTACCCAAATCCCTGCATGGGACAGGTAAGGTTATCGGAAAGGGATATAACTGAAGAAGATGTAGATCAGGTATGGATATATGATGAAAAAGGACGTATCTGCGGACACTTCCTGAAACAGATTATGTTTGATCTGTCCTATTTACAAAGAGGTTCTTATCTGGTTGAAGTCCTTTTCCGGGATGGAAAAAGAGGCCGGCGAAAACTTATACTGGAATAACCCTGCAGTCACGGTTTCAGGGCATCAGCCAGTTCTTTAAAATCCACCCCGTCAAAATTTCCGGAACTCATCAGGAGCAGATTGCTGTTATTCCAGTTCTTGTTTCTGAGCATTTGCATCAGCTGACCGGAATCCGTAAATACATCCACCTTTTTAGCGCCAAATGCGAGCCCTACTTGTTCAACAGTGATAGGTTTCAGTTTTTTATGCTCAATGGTATGCGGGTTGAAATAGACATAGGCCTCATCAGCTGTATCCATCGCTCCTTCATACTCCCTGAGGAACTGTTCATTCAGACTGCTAAAGGTATGGAGCTCCATACAGGCTATCAATTTTCGTTCCGGAAACTGAGACTTCACTGCTGCTGTTGTCGCTTTCAGCTTGGATGGAGAATGAGCAAAATCTTTGTATACATTGAAGCCGGGAGTTCCTCTGACCAGTTCAAGCCTTTTGGCAGCTCCTTTAAATGAAACAATAGCTTTGAAAAAATCAGTATCGCTAATACCTGCCTGGTTGCATACAAGGCGAGCACCATTCAGGTTCATGAGATTATGTTCACCGAAAATCTGCAAGGAATACTTCCTGCCTTCGTGTTCCAGGGTCGTTACCCCATTGCTGACCGAGTTGGGAGGTATATGATAAGGGATTTTATGTATGTCATTCCTGCTTTTTACTGCCATTGCCTTCACCTCTTTATCGGCTTCACAATAAACGAGGGTTCCGTTTTTTTCAATGAGGCCAATAAAAATACGGAACTGATCCACATACTTTTCAAAAGTCGGAAACACATTGATATGATCCCATGCTATTCCGCTCAGAATGGCTATATGGGGATGGTAAAGGTGAAACTTGGGGCGGGGATCCAGAGGCGAACTTAAGTATTCATCCCCTTCTATAACAGCAAATCTGGCTTCCGCTGTAAGTCTGACCATGGCATTAAAACCCTCCAGCTGAGCCCCTACCAGATAATCACAGTTTATACCCTGATAATTCATCACATGCAATATCATCGCCGTGATGGTAGTCTTGCCATGGCTCCCTCCTATCACGATCCTTGTCTTGTCCCTGCATTGCTCATAAATATATTCCGGGTAAGAAAATATCTTTAAACCCAGCTCCCGGGCCCTGATCAATTCAGGATTATCAGCCCTTGCATGCATACCCAGAATGACTGCATCAGTATTTGAATCCAGCTTTTCAGGAAACCATCCTGTCTCAGCCGGAAGCAATCCCAGCTTACTGAGCCTGGATTTACTGGGCTCCACTAGCTCATCATCTGAACCTGTAATGATAAACCCTTTCTGGTGCATGGCAATAGCAAGATTATGCATGGCACTGCCACCAATAGCGATAAAATGAATCTTCATAATTCCTTCTGTTAAGCGATGCCATAAACTTACACAATCTTTTGATTTTTATTACCTTCGTTCGCATTCAACCGGAAACAGTTCTGTTCCAGTCACCAAAAAAATAACCATGTGTAACCTGCGTTTTTCCATTCCCCTCTTTGCAATCCTGACAAGCCTGTGCATCACACCTGCTTTTGCCCAGCCAAAGAGCGGTGTTAGTAAAGGATCTGAGCATAAGGCAAAAGATCCGCTGAAAGATAATATAGATCCGGAACGCAAACCCGGAACAGATTTCTGGTTGTATGCCAATGGGGCCTGGTTTAAAGCTAACCCAATCCCACCCTCGGAAAGCACCAACGGTATTTTTCTGATCGTCCAGGACAGTATCAATAATATCCTTCACAAAATCTGTGACGACTGTTCCCGGAACCCGGGTCAAAAAGGAAGCATCAGACAAAAGATAGGTGATTTCTATGCCACAGCCATGGATACTGTAAGGCTTGAAAAAGAAGGCAGCAAACCCCTCGCCGAGTTCCTTGTAAAAATAGATAAGCTGGCTGATAAAAAGGAGCTCTTAAAGGAATGTGCTTACCTGCAAACCCTGGAATGCAATCCAATGTTTACATTCTATATAACCCGGGATGACATGATCAGTTCCAAATATGCGCTCTTTATTCAGCAGGGCGGACTCGGGCTCCCTGATCGTGATTATTACTTCAATACCGATGACAGGACAAAAAAAATCAGGGATGAATACAAATTATATATAAAACAACTCTTTATCCTCAGTGGTCAAACAGAAGCCGAGGCAGGGAAAGAAATGGAAGATGTGATGATTGTTGAAACCAAACTTGCTCAGGCCAGCCGGAAGATTGAGGACATGAGAGACCCTTATAAGAATTACAATAAATATACCTGGACCTCCTTTCTGAAACTCAGCCCAAATATCGAATGGCAAACAATATTCTCTGCATTTGGGGTCAGTAAAGTTGATACCCTTATTGTCGGCCAGCCTGAATTTGTCACATCCCTCGGTAAAACAGTGGATGAGACCAGCCTTGACCAATGGAAAAGCTATATGCGCTGGAAGGTGATTGATAAATTCGCTATTTATCTGGATAAGCGTTTTGAATTGGCTCATTTCCATTTCAACCATGCAGTCATGATGGGATCAAGGGAACAAAAACCCAGATGGAAAAGAATGGTTGAACTGACAGAACATAAAATAGGTGAAGTAGTGGCCCAGGAATATGTGGCACATTATGTCCCTGCCGATGCCAAGCCCAGATTACTTTCCCTGGCAAAAAATGTTGTTGCCGTGTATTCCGATCATATTAAGAACCTCGACTGGATGTCGGATCAGACAAAGGCAAAAGCCCTTCATAAACTCAGCAAAGTGACCCTGAAAATGGGTTATCCGGACAAATGGAAGGATTTTTCGAAAATGGATATCAGCCGTACTTCCTTTGTTCAGAATGTAATGCATGTTGACCAGTGGTATTTCAGTCATATGGTCTCCAAATATGGAAAACCCGTTGACCGTATTGAGTGGCAAATGAATCCTCAGACCTATAATGCCTATTATGAACCTACCAACAATGAAATAGTAATCCCCGCATGCAATCTTATAATACCCGGATTCGGAACAGGGAAACCCGATGATGCCGTATTGTACGGTGTCATTGCCGGCTCCACAATGGGTCATGAACTTACACATGGTTTTGATGACCAGGGATGTCAGTATGACGAAAATGGGAACCTGCATAACTGGTGGACCAGTCAGGACAGTATTCAGTTCAGTGCACGGGCGAATATGCTTGCGGATCAGTTCAGTCAGTATGTTGTCCTTGACAGTCTGCATGTGCGGGGACATGCCTGCCTGGGTGAAAACATTGCCGATCTGGGTGGTGTGATCATGGGGTATGAAGCATTCAAAAAAACGGATCAGTGGAAGCAACATAAACTGATTAACGGGCAAACACCTGACCAGCGCTACTTCCTGGCCTATGCTTATTCCTGGATGACAGCAAGAAGGGATGAAGCAATGGCTCGTCAGATCATGACGGATGTCCACGCTCCTGCTCAATGGAGAGTGAATGGCCCATTATCAGATATCGATGGATTTTATGATGCATTTCCTGTCAAGCCCGGTGACAAAATGTACAAGGCGCCTAAGGATCGCGTAAAAATCTGGTAATATGAAACTTCACGTAATCAATACAGGGCATTTTAAGCTCGACGGAGGCGCTATGTTTGGCGTGGTTCCAAAGAGTCTCTGGAACAAACTGAACCCGGCCGATGAAAACAATATGTGTAGCTGGGCCCTACGCTGTCTGCTAATAGAAGACGAAAACAGGCTCATATTGGTCGATAACGGAATCGGTGACAAACAGGATTCAAAATTCATGAGCTTTTATTATCTCCATGGAAACGAAACCCTTGACAGTTCACTCAAGGCTATAGGATATGAAAAGAAAGATATCACCGATATGTTTCTGACCCATCTGCATTTTGACCATTGTGGTGGAAGTATTCAACACAATGAAGCCCGTTCGGGGTATGAAACAGCCTTCCCAAATGCAGTATACTGGAGTAACGCAGCTCACTGGCAATGGGCTGCCGTACCAAACCCAAGAGAGAAAGCCAGTTTTCTGAGAGAAAATATAATACCTATCAGTGAAAGCCGTCAACTGAGGTGGGTCACGGAAGAAGGATCGGAGGAAAGCGGTTCAGCACTCGGTAAGAATATCTATGTCCGTAATATGTACGGACATACAGAAGCTATGATGCTCCCGCATATCAGATATAAAGGAAGAACTGTAGTATTTATGGCCGACTTGCTTCCTTCCGTTGCTCATATACCTTTGCCCTATGTAATGGCTTACGACACCCGCCCGCTATTGACGATGACAGAGAAAGAAAAATTTCTGAAACAGGCTGCGGATGAAAATTTTGTACTCTTCTTCGAACACGACCCGGTCAATGAATGCTGTACAGTCCAGCTTACGGATAAAGGGGTAAGAGTGAAGGAAATATTCCGCCTGGAGGATCTTTGAATCAGGCATTCTTATTCTCCGAAAAGAACAAAAATTGTTTCTTCCATACCGACATACAGCCCGTCAGGGCGAACTTCGACTTTATAAGTATCAACATAATCTGCCAGGCCGGTGCGGGCACGGCCTGTTTTTAAGTCAAATGCATACCTATGCAGGGGACAGACTACAGTTTGTTCAGCTGTACACCACCCTTTTCCCAGTGAAAAACCATTGTGAGGGCATTTATCGCTTACCGCAAAAAAACCTTCCTGAGTATGAGCAATACAAAGCTTACGCTTGCCAACCTGCAGGGTATCCGTTCTGTATAAAGGAATATATGATTCTGCTACAGACAGCGAGTCAAAAATTTTGTACCAGCGTGTCTTTTTCCGGAAGAACATAGATATGCCGGTTAATGTTTCGGTGCGGAAGAACCCAGAATTTGTTCCCGGAATGCTTTTTGCGCATCTGAAGCAGTTTGACTGGGTACAATGACATTGGTTCTCTTTTCGATGATGGATGCAGGAGTGGCTGTTATCTCAAGTGTCTGATTTTTCCGGCGGTAGGAAAGCTTGACCTGTTCCCCGTTTTTTGCTTTGTAAATAGGTTCCATCACTACCTCATAATTGAACAGATTCAAACTGATATCATTTACCGCAAGCAGGTAATCTCCGGTTTGAAGATTGAACAGATTACCCGGATCCACTCTTAATATCACCAGTTCGTCCTTCTTTTGATCAACAGCCATACGGAATCGGCCGAAAGACCAGATTGTGTCAATTTGAGTAGGATAATAACTGACCCCGAGTTTTGCAAAATATTCCTTGTACGGAAGAGGCTTGTTCGCCACCAGATAGTCCTTGCAAAAACTTTTCATCTCCGGATAAGAAACACGGGCAATTTCATTGAATAGTGAATCTTCATTGAAGGGCTTATTCGGCCCGTATGTCTCGGAAAGTCTCAACAGCACATCTTTTAACCCCATCTTGCCTTTACTGAGTTCCATAAGCCTGATATCCATAAGCAATGCTGTAACTGCGCCTTTATCAAACACATTCTGGAATGCATCCCTGTTGGCTTTTTTATTCAGATCCCGGGTCAGTTCAGTAAGCGGCACATCCTGATAGGTTGCAGCCTTGTCCATTTTTTCATGGAATACCGTCATGAATTCTTCCTCTGTCATCAACGAATCCTTTACCTGTATGAGGTAAGAAAGATATTCGGTAACTCCTTCATACATCCACAGATGTTTACTTTGAATGACATGTTTATAGTCAAAGGCATCCAGTTTGTCACTGTGCAGGTTAAGCGGTGTTAAAATATGCATGAAATTGTGGGGTACAAACTGACGTATAATGCCATCCAGACTATCGGGACGGGCTATTTCTGGCAGAAAATAAAAAGAACAGTAATTGTGTTCCATAGCCCCGAATCCCCCGTATTTGGTATCTGTCACATTGTTCGGTGAAGCGAAATACATGATGTATTCATATTGTTTGACAGGCAGGGTACCGAGATGATCCCGTACTGCCGAAGTCAGCAAAATAAGGTAGTAGGCAAGTGCTTTAGCTTTTACAATTCCGTTTTCCGAATAAACGGACAGGATAATATGAGTACTGTCTATATTGAAACTGGTTGTATCCGGTACGCAGTACATGATTGGATTATCAACAAGTTTGGAATAGCTTTCAGCCGAAAAATAATCCTTATTCGGAGTGCCCTTTTTACGCGACAAGGTGGTGGAGCCATACATAGCTGCCGGCTTCTGAATCAACAGATCATAAGGAACATTCATATAGCCGTCTATATAGCCAAAAAAACCGTAATGATTGATTAATATGTTCTGACCAGCTGAAATATTTGTGCCTCCCGGCTGGAAAACATAATTGAATTCTTCATCACTCATGGAAGGGCCGGGTTTTTCCATATCCCAGCTATCACTGATATAATATTCAATTTTTCCAATCTCTTCAGCACCCTTATTCTTGATCAGAAACACGTTCTCCCCTTCTTTCTTTATATCGAGGGGATTTCCGGCCTTAGTAAGAACAAGCATTTCAGAAACAAACCGGCCGAAATCTTTCTTAAACCAGGAACCGGGTACATATGCCGGCATCACATATCTGATTTCCTTATCATTAATTTTAGGAGGAACAATGGTAACCTTGATGCGGTCGTTGGAAATATTGTTTAAATCAAGTGTAATTAAATACTTACCCTGGCCCAGGACGGCGCAGGGAATCAGGAAAATAAACAGGATAAGCCTGTGAAGCATCCGATAAAAGCTTTAATAATGCAGAAAGGTATAAATAATCACCTAATTAGTCTCCGATTCAGCTCGTTTGCTTCCTGCTCAGAAATGCGCGTATATTTTTCTCAACCCGGTTCATTACCTGAGACACATCTGTGCGGACAAATTTTTCACCTGTGATATGCTCATACAATTCCATATATCGTTCAGAAATACTTTTTACAATATCCGGAGTCATCTTAGGTATTTTTTGCCCTTCTTTACCCTGAAAACCTTTATCCATCAGCCACTGCCTAACAAACTCTTTTGATAGCTGACGTTGTGGCTCGCCTTTTTGCTGACGGAGTTCATATCCCTCTTTGTAAAAATACCGGGAGGAATCAGGTGTATGGATTTCGTCAATCAGGTAGATACGCCCCCCCGATTTCCCGAATTCATATTTCGTGTCGACCAGGATCAGGCCCCGGGCTGCCGCCATCTCCGTTCCTCGTTTGAAAAGAGCTCTCGTATATGCTTCCAGTTGCTCGTAATCGCTTTTGGAAACAATTCCCTGTTCAATAATTTCCGCTTTGGAAATATCTTCATCATGACCGACAGAAGCCTTGGTGGTGGGCGTGATTACAGGCTCGGGGAATCTGTCATTTTCCTTTAAGCCTTCCGGCATTGTTACACCGCAAATTGTTCTGCGGCCTGCGGCATATTCACGTGCAGCATGTCCGCTCAGATATCCCCGAATCACCATTTCAACTTTAAATGGTTCACAGGCACGGCCTATGGTAACAACCGGATCGGCAACCGACTGAACCCAATTGGGAACTATATCAGAGGTTGCTTCGAGAAAACGGGCTGCAATCTGATTCAGTACCTGCCCTTTGTAAGGTATTCCTTCAGGAAGAACAACATCAAAAGCAGAAATACGGTCTGTAGCAATCATAACCAACGTATCCTCATCAATAGTATATACATCTCTTACCTTACCCTGATATTTTTTCGACTGCCCCGGGAGATGGAAGTCTGTTTTCATTATTACCTGATTCATGGTGTGTGTTTTGGATCGTTTGTATAAACTTCTATTATCTGTTTAACCAATTTATGTCTGATTACATCCTGGGTGTCGAGGTAGATGATGTCGATCCCATCAATGTCTTTGACCCTTTCAAGGGCAGGACTAAGACCGGATGGCTGGTTTCGGGGAAGGTCTATCTGAGTCAGATCGCCTGTTATAACAAATTTGGCCGAAGGCCCCATCCGTGTCAGAAACATTTTGAGTTGTGCTTCTGTTGCATTCTGTGCTTCATCCAGTATAACAAAGGCACTATCCAATGTTCTCCCGCGCATAAAGGCCAGAGGGGCTATTTCGACAACACGGTTTTCTATATGCTGGTGAAGTTTTTCAGCCGGCAGCATATCATACAGTGCATCGTACAAGGGTTGCAGATAAGGATCAAGTTTATCCTTCAGATCACCCGGTAAAAAACCAAGATTTTCGCCGGCTTCAACAGCCGGCCGGGTAAGGATGATCTTTTTTACTTCTTTGTTCTTGAGGGCTCTTACTGCCAATGCAACAGCGGTATAGGTTTTACCGGTTCCGGCCGGTCCGATAGCGAAAATCATATCGTTCTTATCACAACTTTCAACCATCCGGAGCTGATTGGCTGTACGGGCCCTTATAACCAATCCTCCGTTACCATACACAAGCGCATTATTGCCCTCATCAGATGCATCTGGATGCACCTGTTCTTTATTGATAATCCGGTCTATAATACTTTCGGTGAGTGTTCCATAACGGGCATAATGTTTAAGAAACTCCGCTATACTTTTTTCAAACCGCCTCAGTTCTTTTTCATCTCCTATGGCGCGGATTGCCTGCCCTCTGGCGACAAGTTTCAGTGTTGGAAAATATTTCCGGATTTGATCCAGCTTGGAGTCATTTACTCCGTAAACTTCAATCGGATCCGCCTTAATCTCAATAACCCTTTCGGCCAATGTATTTTGCTTTATGAAATTCGTAATTTTACAACGGCAAATTAAGATAATTTAACGTTTGATTCGGATTAAAATTATCAACATTTAATACCTCGGATGCCCATTATAACGCTAACTTCAGATTTCGGACTGAAGGATCATTTTGTAAGTACAGTAAAGGGCGCTATTTATTCGGAAATTCCGGAAACTACAGTTACGGATATCAGCCACATGATCCCTCCCTGCGACATTCTGCAGGGCGCCTATATATTTTCCAACGCATGGAAACACTTTCCTGCCGGTACTGTTCATATTATTGGGGTGAATGCTGTCAGTACAGTTGAACACCCGCATATTGGCATTCTTCATCAGGGTCATTATTTTATCGGCAATGACAACGGTCTTTTTTCGCTTGTCTTTCCGCTCGGAGCCGAATTGATCGTAGAACTTAACCTCAGGCAGGACAGTGACTCCATGACCTTCCCTACCCGTGATATATACGTGAAAGCCGCATGCCATCTGTTAAGGGGTGGCACCCTGGAAGTGCTCGGAAAAAGAAAAGATGGATTTACCCAACGTAACAGACTCCATCAGCCGCCCGACGGATACAGCATGAAGGGCAATATTATATATATTGATACCGTCGGGAATCTTGTAACGGATATCACTCAGAAACAGTTTCGTGAAACTTCACAAGGCAGGAATTTCACCATAGAAATTGCCGGTTATAATATTGATAAAATTGTAAGCAAGTATTCTGAAGTGGCAGACGGGGAAATGCTGGCCTTGTTCAATTCAAGCGGATTTCTGGAAATTGCTCAAAACAAAGGGAGTGCGGTCAAGTCTTTAAAGAAAACGATGAATGAAACCATCCGAATCGAATTCCATGCTGACAAGAATCGTTAAAATGAGTTTTATTCCCGGAACAGAATCTGTTTTTCTGGGTGTATTTCAGGAATCAGCCAAGCATATCAGAACATTTCCGGGGTGTAACTACCTTGCTCTGAAGAAAGAGGAAGGGAAAGACAATGTCTATTTTACCTATAGTAAATGGGAGAATGCTGAAGCTCTGAAAGCCTACCGTCAATCGGAACTGTTTAATAAAACCTGGGCAAGGACCCGTGTATTGTTTTCAGCCAAAGCGGAAGCCTGGAGCCTGGAAACAGTGGTTAGTTTATCTTGAATTCAGTTCACATACTTACGCACTGCCTGTAACTGCCAGGGCTCAAGTTTAAGCGCATAGATATAGTCTGAAATCTGTTTCCTGTACTGATCCATTTCATAAAAATATTTGAGTGTTTCACCACAAGGACCGGCCAGCCGTCCATTCGGGCTTTGAACAGCATTAACCAGATTTTCAAGCAATACGGTATTGAAAACATTCATTCGCTTCACAGCCTGAGCAGCATTGGTTCTTGTCCGGAATTCATAGGAAGAACCGCAATAGGCTATCAGTTTCTCAGCCGGTGAAACTTCCTTGCTTTGATTCCATGCAAGCTCCAGCCATTTTATTTCTACATTCCTCCCTACAGTTCCAATAACACCTTTGGTTAAATCCAGATAAGCCGGAATCGCAGATGGATTGTTCTGGGATAATACATCCAGGGCAAGCACAATATTCTCATACGAGGAATCGCGCAGCATGCTTTCTGCATCTTTCAGAAGTGTACTAAGTGGGCGGACCTGTTGCAAGACGGATCTTCTGACCTGAGCCTTGGAATCATGCAATGCTTTATGAAACAAGGCAAGTGAAGAAGGATCGGTATCAGAAGCCAGCTGGGCGATAATTTCTGATTTAATTGCATGAAATACCTCTTTATTAAAAGCTTCCTGCAGAACGGCCCGCTTCTTGTCGACCGGGAATCCTTTCATGGCAACAATTGCATCATATCTGTCAAGCATATGCTCTGCCTTCAAAGCTTGTACTTTCAACATATCCCAGGGTTTAACAAAGTGTACTGATTTCAGGACTTCATTATTCGGGTCGAACAGTACATAGGCTATTTTTTTTCCGGAAGTATTGGGGAGCCTGATCAGCTCCGTTTGTTTCTCCACCCAGACCTGCTTGCTGTCTTTGGATCCGTCTTCATAATAGACTTCAAAAACAATAGGCATACGGAATAATCCTGCCGGCCTGTATTCAGAAGGAGGCCTTTCACTGCTGAAAGAAGCGGATTTAAATGCCGATGAGACAGGATCACCGGCACAAAGAGGCAACCCGGTAATTTCAGTAAGTTCCTGAGACTGCACAACGGTGAATTCAGAAGTTCCTCCGGTTTCCCGAAAGGTAACCCTGTAATCAGGCTCCCCGGCTTTCAGAATCCATTCCTCCCAGAACCAATCCAGGGAAAATCCAAGACTTTCCTCAAAGGCTACAAGCAGGTCATGGGAATCCACATTCCCATATTTATGCTGCTCGAGGTAATAGGTTATTGCCCGGTTGTAGGCTTCCCTTCCACCGCAAACATATTTCAGCATATTCAGCACAAAAGCCCCTTTGGGGTAATGCCGCACATTACCTGCTTCACTGGAAGCAACCGGATAGCTGTTCTTCTGACTTTCCTCGAGCGATTTTGTGTTGGCATCTCTTCTGGCCCAATCAAAGTAGTCGGCACCAAATACTTCCCGTTCAAACAGTCCGTTATAATAGGTCGCAAAACTTTCCTGAAGCCAGTGGTGTGCATCACTGCGCGCAGTCACCAGATCTCCGAACCATTGATGTGCCAGTTCATGGGCATTTGTTCCGACATAAGGACGGTCGATATAACTTCTTGCATCAACAAAACTGAAGTCTCCATACACCGTCGCAGTCGTATTTTCCATTGCGCCAAACATATAATCCTGAACAGGTATCTGTGAATACCCCTCCCATCCGTAACGGACACCCGTTTCCTTTTCAAAAAAATCCATCATGGCTTCCGAATAACGGTATGTGGTTTCCACACGGTCTTTCCATTCCGGATAATAATAAAGGTGCATCGGGACACCGGAAGCTGATTGTGTTTCCTTTATTTCGTATTTCCCGATTGCAAGCATGATAAGATAGGGCGAATGAGGGTGTTGCATGCGATAATGCCAGGTACGGGTCTGATCCGGATTATCTGTGACAGATAACCGAGTGCCATTCGATAAGACCTGGTAGTCTTTATTAAAGGTGACCAACAGCTCGGTAGTCATCTTATCGTTCATTTCATCATACATCGGAATCCAGCATCGGTTGTCAACTCCTTGTCCCTGAGACCAGATCTGTTTACGGCTTAACTGGTAGGGATCATTCCAACCGATGAAATACAGCCCTTTTCGGGGGGTAGATTCATAGCTTATCTGAATACTGTCTGTCTGCTCCCAGCTAAGGGCAGGGTGAGTATAAATGACCAAGTCCCTCTCCGTACAATGAAAGGGTACGGCTTTACCATTCAATGAAACAGCTTTCACCTTTATTTGCGGAGCATCCAGTCGTATAGAATCCACCTGATGACGCAATGGAACGAAGAGGAGTGTTGCCTTTCCCCTGACAAGACCTTTTTCAGGTACAAAGGCCAGCTCAAGTCTGAGATGTTTAAAATCCACATTGTGTTCAAGGGGAGCAAGTTGCGGATCGAACAAATAACTGCGGGTTTTTACCTGAGCGGGCAGGATGCAAGCAAGAGCGAATCCGGCTAGAATGAAGATTGATTTCATGAGAGGGTGCGAAAATTGAAGCTGCGAACAGGATTAGTTTGAAATTTGTTTTGCAATACTGTCGGGAGGTTGACAAGGTTTTTGTGTCACTATATTAATAAAGACAAGAGATATTTCAGCTTTATTTATTTGCTCCCCTTTTTCGTTAAAGGTTTCGAAACTGAAAAAGATACGGGTGCCGCTCAGTTTTACAATACGGGTGCGAATCGTCAGGAGGTCATCATAATAGGCAGGTTTTCCGAACTTCACGGAATAGGTATGAACAGGCAACATAATGCCTCCTTCCTCCATTTCCCGGTAACTGATACCAAAGGTCCGTAGTGCTTCCACCCTGGCTACTTCAAAATACTGGGCATAGTTTCCATAATAAACGTATCCCATACGATCCGTTTCACCATAGCGCACCCGAATCTGAACATCCGTATATGTCATCTTGTACAAAAAATATTTATAACCGCGATCATGAATGAAGTGCTTGAAGGTACATAAAATCAGGAACGGGGAAAAAAGAGAATCTTATTCCGTTTTCCTGCTCCTTTCATTTGGAACAACGGATCAAAATACTTAAATTGCAAGGCATAGAGAGGGCAGGGTCAGTCGGTTGAGTTAAATGCAACCTTCGTTCATAAACACCTGAAAATGATTCATGAATAAATTATCTAGAAAGTCAATAGGTAACCGGAAATTTTTTTAATATTTTTTTGTTGGAAAGTCGGAGGCTCGTGTTTTAATTTGCATACATTTACAACTCGAAAAAAAAATCATTTGTTCATCATATAAAGCCATTAACTTGAAAGCAAAATTGGAGAAATCGCATGAAAAAATTTGGGAAAACTGCTTATCCATTATTCGTGACAATGTTAGTACGCAAAGTTTCAAAACCTGGTTTGAGCCGATAAAAGCGATTAAACTCTCAGCAAGCGTTCTCACCATTCAAGTCCCCAGTCAGTTTTTTTATGAGTGGCTGGAAGAGCATTATATTACCTTGCTCAAAAAAACCATCCGTAAGGAACTGGGCACGGAAGGGAAACTGGAGTACAGTATCATTATGGAGAATAACCATAATAGCACCAAACCTTATACCGTTAAAATCCCGACTTCCAACACAAGAGATATAAAAAATCCTTCGGTATCCATGCCGATCGATTTGAATAAAAATACTATCCGTAACCCTTTTATCATCCCCGGACTCAAAAAGGTGAATGTTGAAAGCCAGCTGAATCCAAATTATTCTTTTGAAAATTTCGTAGAAGGTGATTGTAACCGTCTGGCCCGTTCTGCCGGTTATGCGGTAGCCAACAAACCAGGAGGAACTGCATTTAACCCATTGCTGATTTATGGAGGTGTTGGATTGGGAAAGACGCATCTCGCACATGCTATCGGAATTGAAATCAAACGCAATTACCCCGGCAAAACAGTACTTTACCTTTCTTCTGAAAAATTTTGTCATCAGTTTATTGATGCTGTTAAGAATAACAATACCAACGATTTTATACATTTTTACCAGATGATTGATGTGCTCATCATCGATGATGTACAATTCCTCGCCGGTAAAGACAAGACTCAGGATGTCTTCTTCCACATTTTCAATCACCTGCACCAAACCGGTAAACAACTTGTTCTGACTGCCGACAAACCTCCTGTTGAAATGCAGGGAATGGAGCAGCGTCTTCTCTCCCGTTTTAAATGGGGGCTGAGTGCTGACCTGCAGGTGCCAAGCCTGGAAACACGTATCGCTATCCTGGAAAAGAAACTATACACCGATGGCATCGAACTGCCCAAAGAAGTGGTAGAGTATCTTGCGTACAGTATTACAACAAACATCCGTGAACTTGAAGGCGCTTTAATTTCCCTGCTTGCTCAGGCTTCCCTGAATAAGAAATCAATTACCCTTGATTTGGCCAAGAGTATGATTGATAAGTTCGTGAAAAATACGGCAAGAGAGGTATCCATTGATTATATCCAGAAAGTCGTTTGCGATTATTTCGACCTTCCCATTGAATTGCTCAAATCGAAAACACGCAAAAGAGAAGTTGTTCAGGCCCGTCAGATAGCTATGTATTTTGCCAAGAATATGACTAAATCATCCCTGGCAACGATTGGAATGCATTGTGGAGGAAAAGATCATGCCACTGTACTGCATGCCTGCCGTACTGTCAACAACCTAATGGATACGGACAAACGGTTTAAGGCCTATATTGAAGAGCTGGATAAGAAACTAAGTATTCAGTAATTCTAACAAGAATAATGAAAAAGGAATCAGGCAGACTGATTCCTTTTTTTTTCGTATTTTAATAGCATATTAAACGTGAACTGCCGCCTTCATACCCCATGTACTCTCCTTATACAACTGCTTTGTCTGTTCGTATTCATCTTGAATGCCCGGCCTGCTCAAGCTCAACTTTATAATTTCAAAACATTCTCCCTCGATGAAGGCCTCTCTCAGTCGGAGATCACCTGCATGCTTGAAGACAGCAGAGGTTATCTCTGGCTTGGAACAGCTGGCGGTGGAATTTGCCAGTTCGATGGTAAAAATTTTCAGGCCTTCGAACAGAAGGATGGGGTGCCCGGCCAACTCATCACTTCGCTTGCAGAAGATAAAAAAGGTAATATCATCATAGGCGCAACATGGGGGGGGCTTTGTTCCTATAATGGAAAAAAATTCAGTATCCTCCCTACAAAAGAACTCATCCAGACTGATCATTTTGATCAGATCGGCCGGGATGATCAGGACAACCTTGTATTGTGCACAAGAGGGTCCATAGCTCTTTTCGACGGAGAATATATACGGGTTATTTCTTCTCCTGTCGCTGAAATGAAGGAGAACAGCGTATTTTGCACCTACCGGGATCACAAAGGCATACTTTGGCTTGGTACCCAAAACGGCATTTTCATTGTGCAGAATAAGCAACTGCATTTCCTGAATGGAAATACCAATAGAATACTGTCAATTACAGGTGATGAAACAGGTAATATCTGGTTTGCTGATGCAAACAGTAAGATTTACAAATTATCTTCCGTCAACAACCAGCCTGTCTATGAAAAATGCATTATTCAAAAAGTGGATTCACTGCCCCTCTCTCCCCTGGCCAGTGTGACTGGTATCCATTCCGACAAACGTCATCAGTTCTGGATCACAACATCCAATGACGGGATTTACAAGTATTTCAAAGGCGAATCAAAGCATTTTGATGTCAACAGCGGACTTCCGGTTAATAATATCGGCTCTTTGTTAGAGGACCGTTCAGGATGTTTCTGGTTTGGTACCAACGGGTCCGGATTGGTTCGCTTCATGGATCAAACCTTTACGTATTATGACAACCTAACGGGCTTTCATGAAAAAGATATTTTCGGACTTTGCTGTGATCACAAAAACACGATCTGGGCAGGATCCTCCACAAAAGGCGTATTCAGCTACGATGGCATAAATACCACTTCTTATAACGCTGTTCCGGAAATGAAAGGATTTGTTGCAAGAACTATTTATTGTGATAAGAAAGGAATCCTCTGGTTCGGTGGCCCGCAAGGGATCAGACAATACGATGGACATCATTTCCGTATACTTTCTATTTTGCCAAAGTCTGACAATCTGAACACTGCGGTATTTTGTGAAGACAGTTATGGCAATATGTGGATAGGTACCCGGGGAACAGGAGCTTATCGGTACGACGGTCACCAGGCAATTCATTTCGGTCAGGCCGAGGGCTTGCTTAACCCTTATGTCTATTCTATTTGTGAAGACAATGCCGGAGCTGTCTGGCTCGGAACCGGGAATGAGTTGTACCGGTATGCACATGAGGTGTTTCGGCATTTCGGTTCCGATGCAGGAATCAGCAACCCGTATATAGGCAGTTTGGTAAAAGATAAGTTTGGTCACATTTGGATGGGTACGGATAACGGAGTGGCAGTGTATGACGGGAAAAATTTCCACAGCATTTCAACCGCCGAGGGACTTTCATCCGGGACAATCTACCTCTTGAACATTGATGATTTTGGAAACATATGGGTTGGAACGAACAAAGGGTTGGATGAAATTATTCTGAACACAAATGGTCAGATTAAATGGATAAAAAATTACGGAAAAAGTGAAGGATTCAGGGGTATTGAATGCAATTCGAGGGCCACTTGTATTGACAACAGCGGAAACCTCTGGTTCGGTACAATCAAAGGAATAATTCGGTACAGCCCGGGGGAAGAACGTGAATTTGACGAATTGCCGGCGATACACATTTCCAATGTTCGTTTATATTATGAAAATCCGGATTGGAATTTATATTGTGATTCAATTAGAAACTGGGATCGTTTACCTGTCAATGTAAAGCTCCCCTACGATAAAAATCATATCACGTTCGATTTTCATGCAATCAATAAAACCTCGCCTGAAAAAATAAAATATGATTTTATGCTGAAAGGCTTTGATAAAGACTGGAGCCCGGCAACTGAAACACCTTTCGCAACCTATTCCAACCTCCCACCTGGAATTTATGTATTCCGGGTCAGAGCTGCCAATAAAAGAGATGAGTGGAATGAGACACCTGCGGAATTTTCCTTTATTATTCAACAACCATTCTGGAACACCTGGTGGTTCATAAGTATGTGTATTTTGGCGATTGGGGGATGTATTTATGCCTATAACAGTTTCAGGAAAAAGAAGCAGCTGGAAGAAAAGGAAGAGCTTGAAAAAATTATTCATTCCAGAACCAGTGAATTGATCAGGCAAAAGGAAGAAAAAGAAGTCTTACTTAAAGAAATACACCACAGGGTAAAAAACAATCTGCAGGTCATTAACAGCCTTATCAGCATTCAATCCAGCTTCATTGAAGATCCTAAATCCCTCGATGTATTTGAAGAATGCAAGAACCGCATACGGGCAATTTCCCTGATCCATGAAAAACTATATAATTCGGAAGATTTTGGAAGAATCAATATCAAAGATTATATACAGATGCTCGTTCAGAACATGATCGAAACCTATAATATAGATAAGAGTATATCCCTTTCACTCGACCTGAAAGTGGAATACCTTAACCTCAACACAACAGTTCCCCTTGGACTTCTCCTGAATGAAATTATTTCCAATTCATTTAAGTATGCATTTTCCGATCAGGAGAAAGGTGAAATTGTTATTCGGCTCAATACCACACAGGATCAGAATACATTTGTCCTTATTATTGGAGATAACGGACATGGCTATGCCGGAGATCCTTTTCACAAGCAGGAAAGCATGTCATTAGGACTTGAATTGGTTCGTATCCTTTCTGAGCAGTTGAACGGTCAGATTGAGAAAATTCCAATGAATGGCACCTATTACAAACTTATTTTCAAATCTCTGAAAAACTAAATCCGGTTTGCGTGATGAATAAGATACTTATGGTATGTCTTGGTAATATTTGTCGGTCACCTCTTGCAGAAGGTATTTTGCGACATAAATTGGTCAAAGCAGGAATCCTGACTGTAAGTGTAGATTCAGCCGGAACAGCAGATTATCATGTGGGACAGGCTCCTGACGAACGCTCCATTGCAAATGCGCTCAGGCATCAGATTGACATAAGTAAACACAGGGGCAGACAGTTTAAGCTGGGGGACTTTTCAGCCTATGACCATATATATGCGATGGATGCTTCAAATCTGGATCATATTATTTCCATGGCAAACACTGATGAAGACCGATCCAAGGTGAGTTTGATTCTGACAGAACTCTATGCTGATAAGCAGACATCTGTGCCAGATCCTTATTTTGGCGGGGAAGAAGGATTTGAACAAGTATTTCAGCTGCTAGACAAGGCTTGTGATGCTGTACTCACTAAAATAACAAATTCCAAAAACTGAGTCATGCAATACGGAAATCTTTATCTGTTTCCAGTTCCTCTTGGGGATACAACTATAAAACAGGTCATTCCGGCTGACAACCTGGATATTTTGCTCACCATATCCGAATTTATTGCAGAAGATATCCGATCGGCAAGAAGGCATTTAAAACAAATGGGGATCCGGCTGCCACTCGAGACTCTTGTTATTCATGAAATAGGGAAGCACTCTGATAAACTGGCATACGATTCCTTCCTTAATGCGGCATTGCAAGGGAAACATGTGGGTTTGTTATCTGAAGCCGGCTGTCCGGGCATTGCAGACCCGGGAGCCCTTATCGTTCAAAAAGCGCTGCAAAAAAACATAAAAGTAGTGCCACTTTCAGGCCCGTCCTCCCTCCTGCTGGCATTAATGGCATCAGGATCAAACGGACAAAGCTTTTGCTTTCACGGATATCTTCCGATAGATAAAGGAGAACGATTTCGCAAGCTGAAAGAAATCGAACTGATTGCAAGGACGAAAAATCAAACACAGCTATTTATCGAAGCCCCTTTTCGAAATGACCGTTTATTTGATGATATACTCACGGAATGTAAGTCGGACACTGAAATCTGTATTGCCTGTGACCTGACACTTCCTACCGAATATATTAGACGTAAAACAATACAGGCCTGGAAGAAGGAGAAACCATCCTTCCACAAAAGGCCGGCAGTATTTATTATTTGCTGTTAACCCGGACATTTATCACCTGATAAAGCCCAAAGCAAGAGTCTTTCCAGACTATGTTTTTTCCATATTATTCATTACTTTTACAGATCGCACACATTAAATGCTATCAAACTTTCGTATATACGGTTCAATATTACTGCTCCTCATTACAGCGGCATTGAAGGCTCAGCCACCACTTGTCGCTAATGCAGGGCCCAATATTCAGGTCTGTCCAAGTTTTTCGGGAACTATTGGAGGCACCCCGGCTGCAAGCGGAGGGAAGGGCGGAACTTATACGTATTCATGGTCCCCTTCTGGCGGATTATCCGCAACCAATGTTGCCAATCCTCTTGTAACCTTATCCAGTGGTACTGTGATGTATACTTTGACTGTGACTGACTCGGCAGGGACCACAGCTACATCAACCGTCTATGTTGCGTATTATCAGATTTACTATGCTCATGCCGGAACAGGAGGAGCCTATTGTGCAGGGACAAGCAGTTTTGTCAACCTTGGCACCGGTAACCCAGGAACGGGACCAACCTATTCCTGGTCCCCTGCCGCCGGTTTAAGCAGTACAACCTCTCCTACTCCTGTTGCTACTCCAACGGTAACAACAACCTATACAATGTCTGTCACGGAAAACCCCTGCCCTCCCAAATCGGAAACCGTTACCATTATCGTTCATCAGCCTCCTCCGGTTAATGCAGGAGTTTATACCACTATTTACGAAGGTGGTAAAGCCACTCTTCATGGTTCAGGTGCAACCGTTTACTACTGGACACCAACCTTCCCCCCCATTGCTTATAATGGCACAGCCAATCCCGATGTCGAACCTACCACGACAACAACTTATACTTTACAAGCTCACGATCAGTTTGGTTGTACTGGCAATGATACTGTAACCGTTTTTGTAATCAGAAGCGATGCTCCGGTGATTTATAATACCTTCTCCCCTAACGGTGACGGAAGCAATGATACATGGTATATCGGCAATATCTGGAAATATCCAACGGCCAAATTGGATGTATATAACCGTTATGGTAAACTTGTTTATTCAAAAATTGGCTATGCAAATGATTGGGATGGTTCCAATTTCGGAGACAGTTTGCCGGAAGCTACCTATTATTACATACTAGATCTTGCAGACGGCTCAAAACCATATAAAGGATCGGTAACAATAATACGATGAAGAAAGCTACCTCAATCTTACTTTTTCTGCTTTGTGCCGCAAGGCTCTTTGCTCAGCAGATTCCTAGTTATACTCAGAGTTCCAATTATTATATTGCCTACAACCCAGCCTTTACAGGTATAAAGAAAAACATTAACCTGCTTACCGACTACCGGGTTCAGTGGGTCGGGTTTGAAGGAGCCCCAGTAACACAAAGTGTCATGCTGGACAGCAGGCTTTGGAAAGGCAAACTAGGTGTTGCCGGAGAAATAGTGAGTGATGAAACGGGCCCTTACCGCCGTATGATTTATAACCTGAATGCTGCTTACCACATTAAATTCCCGGATGTGGTATTGTCATTCGGAGCAGCTTTTAATGAAAATAAAACCTTCTGGGATGCCCGCCTTGTTTCAGTCCATAATTCACAGGATCCTGCTGTTGACAGGAATATTGTTGATGCAAAATGGATACCCAATGCAAGTTTTGGAATCTTACTGCACAATGACAGGTATCAGGTAGGAATTGCAGCAATCAACCTTCTTGAAAATCACGCCTATTATTATCATGGTATTACCGGACAAAGGGCAGAGGTTACCATGAAAGCTAATTATTACTTCAATGTAGGATATAATTATGGTCTTAACCCTGATTTCATATGGCAGAATAGTCTCATTGCCATGTATTCTTCCGCTTCTGCAATAGGCATTGAATATAACCTGAAACTGAACATAAAAAAAACGATGTGGTTCGGTATAGATGTCCGTTTAGGGGACGCCCTTGCATTACAGGGTGGTGTAATATTGATGGATAAGATTCAGATAGGTTACTCCTATGACTTTGTGACCATACCACTCAACTCTTATCAGAGAGGTACCAATGAAGTCACACTTGCCTACAAAACAAATATTGAACCGGATACCAAATACCGAAGGACCGGTGAATTTGTTCATCAGCGATACAATCTGTTCTGATCCTTCTCAGTCAATTATCTGATATCTGAAAGCAGCAGTGGTTCTGGAACAGGCATTGAAGTGCCACCATTCAGTACCTATTGGCTGTAATCCAGCCTCCTTCATAACGGAACGCAAAAGTTCCCTGTTTAAGAGCTGACGATGGGTCAATTTACCTTCATCAACCAACCTTTCTTCCCATTCCGTATGAGCAAGCTCACCAAAAAAATCGAAAGGAGTGCCCATATCAAGTTCCCGGCCATCTTCATAAACCAAAGCCGCATCAACTGCAACACCATAATTATGCAGAGATCCTTCTGATGGGTCCGAAAGATACTGATGTTTAACGCCACCGGGTAAATGCAAGCTATCCCACATCAACTTCTGGATATGATAGGGCCTGACAGCATCATAAATAATCAAAGAATAATATGAAAACTTCTGTTTAAGAAAGTGCTGAGCTTTTACCACCCGCTGTGCAACTTCCGGTTGCAGATAGGCTTTATTGAATGTTCCATACATATTTTTGCCTAAAAAATTGTGTGACCCTGCATACTTAAGATCTACGTATATTGTCGGATCAAGTGTGCGGACATCAACTAAACCAGCTCTGATGACGCCCTCCTCAATGGCAGAGAGGGGATCAGGCTCAACAGGTGGTTTCGTTACTTCCGGACTGAAATTCCCGGGAGAAGGGCTTCCTTTTTGTACATCAAGTGAATCATGAGACACTTTTCGGCTACGCGCATCAGGAGGCTTTTCATTGCAGCCCAACGACAAGATCAACAGACAGAGAATGTAACGGGTTGGCATATTTCAAAGTTATGCAATAAGCCGGATAAAATATCCCTTGTAATACAGGACAAATTTCCTTCCTTTGCTGAAGTATTTCACATATAATCTACGTCTCTATGCCTTCCTTTGATATCGTAAGCAAGCTGGACCATCAGACATTGGATAATGTTCTGAATGTTGCAAGAAGAGAGCTCATTAACCGGTTTGATTTCCGGGGATCTAAAACAGAGATAGAGTTACAAAAAAAGGAACTAATTATACTGGTTCTTACGGAAGATGATATGCGAATGAAATCCATTATTGATGTTATTCGAAGCCGTATGGCCAAGCAAGGTCTCGATCCTGCATGCCTGGATCTGGGAAAAGACATTGCCGCTTCCGGAAATATGGTCAGAAAGGAAATAAAAATTAAAGAAGGAATTGATCCTGATACAGCCCGTAAAATAATCAAGGATATAAAGGAAAGTAAAATGAAAGTACAGGCCCAACTTATGGACGATATAGTCCGCGTAACTGGCAAAAAAATAGATGAGCTTCAGGTCATTATTTCCCTAGTAAGTCAGAAATCTTACGAACTCCCACTGCAGTTTGTGAATATGAAATGACTCTTTTCATACCTTGAAAAAATAAGGCCAAAAAACCAACACTCCTATTAATAGTGATGTTAATGCGGTTACCAGTACTGCCCCCGCTGCTATATCCTTAGCCCGCTCTGCAAGTTTATGATAGTCCGGTGAAACAAGATCCATGAGTGATTCCAACGCAGTATTAAACATCTCTGCTGTGATAACCAACGCAATGGCTATGATTATCAGGGCCCAATCCGATCTTGTGATATGTAATATGATCCCTCCGGAACAAACAGTTATTGCAGCCAAGAGGTGTATCCATGCATTAGATGGTGTGGCTAGAAAAGTTGCAATGCCCCGAAAGGCAAAATGAAAACTTTTTATGACTCTTTGCAAGAATCTGTCTTTTTTATTCTTCATCTGAGTATCCTTTAAGATGCTGTTCCTCCTGTCTTTTAATCTTGGAGTCGGAAAACACGAGCAAGGTATAATAACTAACAGATAAAAATAAGGAAAATGCAAACGTCATTCCAAAAGTCTGCTGATGGTGAAACGGATGACGGAATTGTGAAAGAATTGATTTAACCAATGGAACCGGCTGAACAATCAAATCCCAGCTATTCCACCGGAGTACCCGTCCAACGTAGATTCCAAAACTGCAGCTCAAAATAACGAATGCGAGCATCGAGCGTGAAATAAAAAGTGAAAAACTTGATCTCAAATAGGCATGAACAATTGCAATTGATTTAAGTCCTAGCAATAAGCCAGTCCATGCAAACATCACTATCAGAAGAGCGTCAAACCAGATTGGTATTCCTTGTCTGGCGGTAAGATGCACCAGATCAGTCAAAATGTAGGGTGAATTGGGGAGAAACAATAACCAACATAAAAATAATAACAATGCTTTAAACCTGTTATGTAAAAATGGCAACTCTGCAAACGCGGTAGAAATCAGATACGGCAACCAGGCCAAAAAAAGGTTCCATAACAGGAATAAGTAATAAAATGACCCTGTCACGCATACCCTGTAAGTCAACAAGAGTGAGGCGGAAAGAGTAGACAAAAAAAGCAGCATGGCTGTAGAATACGCCAATTGAAATACCTGCTTCTTTCCATTTGTTTGATTGAGAATGTTTTTTTGAACTTTTATCATTGTGTTTGGATGAAATTTAATTAATCTCTGAAAACCAACCGGAGTGATCGTGTCCGGCCTTCCCTGGCTTACCCAGTCTTGTTAAATAAAGCATGATTGCCAGAAGAAGAATAACCTCGCCGGTCAAGAACATGCTCCAGTTGAACCGGACCGGCACATAATTGATCAGATCCGAGAACAATTTTTTGTCTCCTGAGAGCCTCCAGAAAGGTTTATTTCCAAAAATCACCAGGTGCAGGTAATCCTCACAAAATGACCAGATAATGATGAATCCTCCAACTCCTAAGAGTGTCCATTCTATTGCTTTAAAACGGATATTCCTTCCTTTATTTGCATAATACAGGATCAGAATTGTAATCAGGATAAGCGTGATTGAAACGATACAGGGTGCCAGAACGGGACCTATCCATGGAACCGGAAGGAGGAAAAGAATATCCCAGGTTAACAAAGAATCCGGCCAACCAATAAATAACTTTAGAAAAACATAATAAAACAGATCCCACACCGCAAAGGCATAAATAAAAAGGGCGAACCTGTGCGACTTATCCCTGGCTGCCAAAATCCCTGCTCCTACCAGCATAATTATTGTAGCGGCCTCCCTTCCTATTTCAACCCTTGCAATATCAGGAGGTATGAGGGCTAATGGAAAGTGAAACCCCGCAGGGTAATACAGCATCCGTAGATAAATGACCACCGCTGATTCCAGGAAGCCCATGGCTATGCTGAAAATTGTAAGCCTGAAAAGTTGATTGAATAAGGGGTTCATGACAGATGAATGAATTTAGACTTTTATGGGTTTAATAACTGACAACGATTTGAATAGCAAATTAGGGAGCTAAACCCTAATGAACAGCGTTCGTACCAGGAAGTAATTCTCTTTCCAATTTATCTTTTGCCAGGCAGGTCGATTTCCAGGAAATCATCCTCTGTTCAGCAAGAAAAGCACTAAGCTTAAACTTTAAATTGGGTACAAATTCAATGGATCCGCTGACTTCTCTAACCTCCGCCATTCTTTCATCATTGTAATTCTTTATTTCGGCCGGAGCTTTCCCCTTATGGTAGGACTCCATCAAAGGAGGCAGGACATTGGGTGATAAGGTAAATAAATAGGAATAATCAACCGCCTTCGCATACCCGATATTGTATTCTGCAATGAGCTTGTCCCAGTTGAAAAGGGTTGAAACTACCAGGGTACCATATACCAACCAGGAATTTACCCGGAATAGAAAGTAATTTGTTTTCAATGTCCAAAGTTTTATCCCGGTTGTGATAAGACCAAATAATACCAACAATAGCCATACTATAACGCCTATCTTCTTGTACGTAAATCCGTACTCATGTATATACAGGTTATTTTTCATGAAGCAGGTCACAATCATGAATATATTCTGCAGAATCCATACATAGGTAAGATAAAGCAGTATACGACGGCCCTTAGTAAAGTTCAGTTCTGCCCGGAAATAAAACAACAGGAGAGCAATAGCGAAAAAAATAGAAACCATGAGCATTCCAGTACCCTGATGTACAAACTCCGAGTAGATAATCCCTGCAGGCAATTTACCGTTTAAAAACAAAAAACGAAAATCGAGAATATTGACTAGAAGTGTCAGGACGTTGAGAAGTGCCAGCATAATCACTCCGGATTTGTATTCCTGAGAAAGTGGAAGATACTTTCGAATCCACTTTCCTGACCTGACGTTCCGCTCAAGGTTTGTTCCCTGCTTCATTTCATACTCCAGCATGGATGGAATAGTTCTGTACCTGAAAAAAGAATACATGAGTATAAACCCACCTGTGCTGAACAGAACCCAGGGCATGGAAATAAAGTCCAGGTTGATTTTTCGTGTCAGATCAAGAAATAGTATGTTTCCCTGTTGATATAGAATAAAAAAAAACAATAATGCCAACAAAGGAAGGATAAAAACCCAAATTCCGAGCCCTCTCTTTTGTCTTTCCGCAGGCATTCCTGTGGGTGAGAAATAATTGAAAAAAGAAGCACTCATATAAACTACAGAAGTAACCGTAGAGTAAGCCGAATACATCCATGCGCTTAGTGCGGAAGTACGTGGTTCCACAGTAAATGCCGAAAGCAGTGCCAAGGATAGAATATTTCCAGTTACGGCCAGTACATTTCCCATGTATAAAACGGCAAAGCCCGTTATCAGCGAACCTAGCGCAGCAAAAAACCATGTCATATTCCGGCGAGCTTCCGGATTGATCCATGCACAGCATGAACAAAGTAATACACTGAAGAGAAAAAAATTAAGTCCCGTTGATTCCCTGTAAAACAGATAAGAATAGGACAGTGTCGCTCCGAGAAGGAGCAGGTTGATTTTTTTCATGAGTTAGTCGTATTAGAATACATCAAGACACTTTTAAGAGTAATCACATTTTTCCGTATAGAATAAAGCAATAGCCCTCCGAAAAAACCGAAAGAACAATCAATAAGCTGCCAGAAAAAAGGGATCTGTCTTAACGAACCACAAATAAAAGCCAGTGGAAATACAAGGATACAGGCAATTATTCCCATCTCAAGATTCCCCAGATACCTTAGCGGAGCCTGAATAACCGGAATGAAGAATAATGCAATGATTATATGTGAAAATGCCAGCCAGTCAGTCCCATATGACAAAAAAGGGTAATGAATATTGGTTTCAACAATCCCCTGGTGAACCTTTTTGTAAAGAATTGCCAAAGCGTTCGGAAATAAGGCTTCGTGGCCCTCCGCCAGGCTTAACTCCCATTGAAGTGGAAACGCTGTGACACCGCTTAATACAAGCAAAATAATAAAAACAAGGGTTAGAGTCCTTACCCTTTTCAGTATGAATATCGGATTATTTTTCATAACTAAAAGTACTTTGTATTTCAAAGTTAAACGATAAAAAAATAGATTTAGTATTCCTTGCTCCTATTCTTTTCTTCTAATTAATTTTTCCAAACCATTCAGGTGTTCCAGAAAAGCTTTTCTTCCCATGCGGGTAACGGTATAAGAGGTATTTGGTTTCTTTCCGACAAACTGTTTTCTGACTTCCAGATACTCAAGTTTTTCCAGAGCCGAGATATGACTTGCCAGATTCCCGTCTGTAAGGTTTAACTGCTCTTTAAGTTCTGAAAACTCAACCCAGTCGTGGACAAGCAAGATAGACATGACTCCAAGCCGGATTCTGTTTTCAAATGCCTTGTTAAGCTGGTCTATATTTATTTTCATCCTCTCTTTATTCCGCCTCTTTCGTATTTATACCACATAGCAGTCCCATAAATAATATGGAGAAACCCAAACCCAATAGCCCAGAACAAAAGACCGGGCCCTATGCGTGCAGCAGCCACCAATCCCAATATCATTTCTGAAATACCGAGATATTTAATATCCGTAAGCGTATATTTACTTGCATTGAGAAGTGCCATTCCATAAAATAACAAAGTGGCAGGTGCAATCATAGAGATCATTCCTTTGTTAAGCAACTCAAGACAAAAGATTCCACCAGCAAGCAAGGGAATAAATAAGCTGAATGCCAGTCGCCTGGATGACCCGTCCCATACTTTGAGCCCTTGTTTCTTTGCCCTCCTGTGGGTAAAAAAGTAGCCAACAGTAAGGGAGGCCATCAGTACGAGTCCTGCATCTGCAAAGAAAAAAAGAAACTCAGACAGTTCCCGTCCTCTTCCGTGATAGTGTGCTCCTTCATCCAGTGCCCAGAAATTTTCTTCTATTTTAAGATACGCAGCCCCTGCCCCGATAAGAGCAAAGACACCTGCAAATACTCCTGAAAGTCCGCTCAGAGATAAGAAACGGGTAGAACGTTCCATAATATTCCGAATATCCGTCAATGCTTCCAGTTGTTCTTTTTCGTTTGCCATGGACAAGTATTAAAAGTACTTTGAATTACAAAGCAACAACAAATTTATTGAATAGACAAGTAATTGAATCTCTTTTTATTGATTATTTGACGGAGTCGAACCTTACGGGGAGTTTGCACTGGACCCTTACGGATTTGTGATTGATCTTGCCTGGGATCCATGCAGGCATTTCGCTGATCAGGGCAAGTGCAGCTTTATCGAAACCTGGAATGTGGTGAATACTTCTTAAAACAGAAGCGGTGCTGACGGATCCATTCCGTTCAACAATAAATGAGAGGAGAACAGTTCCTTCTGTTCCATGTCCGGACTCCTCCAGAGGGTAAACCAGTTTTTGCTGCATGAAACTGTGTAAAGCAGGTTCTCCTCCCGGAAAAGAAGGCATTTCATCTGCATACACATAAATTTCAACTGAATCTTTTGGCATTTCAGGACCATCGAACCAGGAAGCATCCGTACGGGCTTCCATTTCTTCCGGAGCCTGCTCACTTATTCCCGATGCAACCAGTTTTCCATCTGCATTCCATTCCGAATAAGTGCCTACAGGGAGTCCTTTTTCAAAACTGCGTTGACTTCTCTTTTTTCCATTGGGAAAGTACTCATTATAAAACCCGTCCATCACCCCTTCCCTATAACAGATTTCATGTTGTTTTTTACCATTTGAATAATAGGCGATCAGTTTTCCGGATCTCTTGTTTCGCTCATAAGCACATTCCAATGCTTTGATACCGGTAGCATACCAGCTTATCGCTACCCCTTCCAAGCGGCCCTTCTCATACTTCATCTGGCACTTCCTTACCCCATTGGCATAAAATTCTGTAAACAGGCTATCAAGCTTCCCGTTCTGATAATTGCGTTCTTCCTTAAGTTTACCATCATCGAACCATGCGAAAGATTTTCCATGTTCTTTGCCGTTTAAATAATAGAGATCTTCCGATTTGTTCCCGTTTTCATACCATTTTTCCCTTTTACCTTCGTGTCTGTCGTCCATATAAGTTCCCAGCTCTTTCAAATTTCCATTGGAGAGCCATTTTGTATACGTGCCCTCCTTTTTTCCATTAACATAATTTAATTCTTCGATTTTTTGCCCCTTCTCATATTCCAGGCAGGTCCCATTCTTTCTGTCAAATGAATAGGCACAAACTGACTCCAGTTCACCTGATTTCCCCCAGTGAGTCCAGGTTCCTTCTTTTTGCTCCTGGTAATAGCTCCCTTCCACTTTATGAGTACCATCCGCATACCATTTTGCAAAAGGTCCTTCTTTTAGACCATTGTGGTAAGTAAAAAGTTCTTCAAGCTGACCATTAGCATACCATTTCCTGTATTCACCATCAGGCACATCATTGGTATAAAGTATACGATGCTGCATAGTCCCGTCGGGGTAATAGGATATCCAGGGTCCAATTCGTTTACTGCTAATGTAATATCCTGTCGTTTTCAGCTTTCCGCTTTCATACCATTCTATGAATTTACCTTCTCTTGAGTCGAGAATAAAATTTTCTTCCCGAACCAATAAATTTCTGTCATTATAATACTGCCAACACCCGGTTTTCCTGCAGGCACTATATTTCCCCTTAACCTTTAATGCTCCATTCTCGTATTTTTCGACATATCGCCCATTCTTATGCAACGTCTGCTGAGCATAAAGTATTGAACCTCCATTAAGGCAGAGGAGGATGAAGACTGAGTACACCAGCTTTTTATTCAATCTAAATCGTGTTTATTTTTATAAAATTATGCGAAAGCATGGCTGGATTAAGGCTTGGGGTATAGGTCTTATCAACAGTGAATGGACTGTCTGAATGCCTATTATTTATTGCTCTCTGCCCGGTTTTCAACATTTAGTCAACCTGGAAGGGCTGCTAACTGGTGAAAAAAAAGACAGGCAGGACATTTGAGTGCTTATCCAGATGCAATTGATATGTATATTTGCACCTATCGTACGAACTATTGCTACCTATGAACATAGAATTCAATAAGAATGAAGACCGGATGAAGCTACTTATATCCGGTATGGAAAAAAGGCTGGAGAAAATTTATCTTGGCGGAGGAAAGTCCCGTATAGCCAAGCAGCATGAACAGGGGAAAATGACTGCACGCGAACGCATTAATTTTCTGCTGGATGAAAACGCCCCTCAAATCGAAATCGGTGCGTTTGCCGGAGAAGACATGTATGCTGAACATGGAGGGTGCCCGAGTGGGGGCGTTGTTGTTATAATCGGATATATAAAAGGCAGGCAATGTATTGTACTTGCCAATGATGCAACGGTAAAAGCCGGTGCCTGGTTTCCAATCACAGGAAAGAAAAATCTTAGAGCACAGGAAATTGCAATGGAGAACCGGTTGCCAATCATTTATCTTGTTGATAGTGCCGGTGTTTATCTTCCATTACAGGATGAAATTTTTCCAGACAAGGAGCATTTCGGCAGAATCTTCCGGAATAATGCTGTAATGTCCGGCATGGGAATTTTGCAGATTTCTGCCATTATGGGAAGTTGCGTTGCCGGAGGAGCTTATTTACCAATTATGAGTGATGAAGCTATGATTGTTGACAAAACTGGCACCATATTCCTTGCCGGTTCATACCTGGTTAAGGCTGCCATAGGAGAAAGCATAGATAATGAAACTCTGGGAGGGGCGACAACACATTGTGAAATTTCAGGTGTAACAGATTACAAATGTTTGAACGATAAGGACTGTCTTACCCGTATCCGGAATATCATGGATAAAGTAGGATCATTTGATGGAGCAGGCTTTGACAGGGCTATTCCAAAAGCACCGAAGAAAGATCCTAAAGATTTATCAGGTATAATACCCGATAGCAGGGAAAAGCCATACGATATGCATGAGGTAATTGAACGTCTTGTGGATGATTCAGACTTTGAAGAATATAAAGAAGGGTACGGGCAAAGTATACTTTGCGGACTTGGCAGGATAGACGGATGGGCTGTAGGAATTGTGGCAAATCAACGGAAAGTGGTTAAGAGTAAGAAAGGCGAAATGCAATTCGGAGGTGTCATCTATTCTGATTCAGCTGACAAGTCTGCACGGTTTATTATGAATTGCAATCAAAAAAAGATACCCTTGCTTTTTTTACAGGATGTAACTGGTTTTATGGTTGGATCCCGTTCAGAGCATGCCGGCATTATTAAGGATGGAGCCAAAATGGTGAATGCCATGAGCAATTCAGTAGTGCCTAAGTTTACTGTTATTATTGGTAATTCGTACGGAGCCGGGAATTATGCAATGTGCGGAAAGGCATACGACCCGCGATTAATTGTTGGCTGGCCAAGTGCACAGGTTGCAGTTATGGGAGGAGCCCAGGCCGCAAAAGTATTGGTACAAATAGAAGTTGCTTCCCTTAAGGCCAAAGGAGAAATAATTACTCCGGAGGTAGAAAGTGAGTTATTCAACCGTATTAAAGATCGGTATGATACTCAGACTTCTCCTTATTATGCCGCAGCAAGGCTATGGCTGGATGCTATCATTAACCCATTGGATACCCGCCAATGGATTTCAATGGGTATTGAAATGGCTAATCATGCACCAATAACCAAGGCCTATAATGTAGGCGTATTACAGACCTAAACCGGGTAAGCTACCATATCCGCCATCTTGTTTTATGCGGCACGTTCCACTTCTACATTTCTTCTATGCATCACCTTAAGCAGCATGGAGTAAATTTCTGTTCGAGGATAATTGAAGCGTAATTCCGATTCTTTCAGGTGCAGAAAAATTGTATTGGCAGCCAAACCCTTGCTTCGATGGATGCGGTTACGAAAAATTTCCCACAAACGATCCGCATTTTTAACCTCTGACTTACCATTCTTCCCGTTCTTCAGGGTTGGTTCGGTGTTTAGCCTGTAATATTGTCTTTCTTTCAGATCAACCAAACCACAGAATTTAGGGTGCTGCCCTGGATTCTTATTGCCAGCTTTCCTGCTACGTGCCAGATGGAGCATTCGGTTCCTTTTCATTTCCCCGATTGGATGTATACGCAATTTTCTTCCATCTATTTCTATACCCGCCATGGTAACTCCATGTAGCTTTCCAGATCCGGCTTTCCCGTTTTCAGGTGTAGCGCTCTTACGGAGTGTTTTCTTCTGTTCTGTAAATGTTTGAGCGGATAACCTCCGGGCATCCTGTTTAAATAGTTCATCATCACACAATAGGATCATTTTCCGGATATCGCCCAAATATTTGTTTACCGTCACACGGCTGATACCTGTTAAGTCAGATATCTCAACTGCAGTCTTTTCCTGACAAAAATACTTCAGGATCTGTTTAAATTCAGCCTCACTGATGTGGGCCCTTCTGGAAAACCGGTTTTTCATGGTGGTATGAATTTCTCTGTTTATTTCACCAAAATTACCCGGACAAATCTTTCATAATGAGGACAAAGCATCTGATTGTTTGACGCTCATTTACTGCATAAAAAAAGCCTTCCTTGCGGAAAGCCATTTTATCAGTAACCCTATTTTTCAATCTTTCTTTTTCCCGGGCATTTACCGGTTCACAAAAATTTTCTTCGTTATTGTCCTGATTCCGCCGAGATTTACAGTGATCAGATACATTCCGGAAGGAGATGAGTTGAAGTTCATCGTTTGATTTTCTTTAAAGGCAAAGAAACTAATATCTTGAGTAGTTTTTTGTCCAAGCATATTATAAACAGAAATTGTCGCGTTCGTAGCCTGGTCCAGATCGAACTTTACTATTGCTCCTCCTTCCTGATTCTCAATTGTCACAGCGTTAGCTGAAGGGAAACCGCTTCCAGCATTGACCTGTGCAAGAAGCTGTTCGCAGGTTGAACCGTTTCGGGTCAGATGCAGGACAAACCTTTCAGGACTGTCTGAAATTCTTGCCTGAAAATTATATTCTGCAACTTTTTTGAGATCGATCATTTTCCTGGTCTGGCGATCCTCCAGCAAAACACAGGAATATTCACTCATAGAATATGCTCCGAAGGATTCCAGCTTATACATGGCATCCAAACCTATCATACATTTTATAGGTATCACAACTGTTTCATGTTCCAATGCATTGAATGTATTCCGGGTAAGTCCTATCCCATTCTGTACCATACAGAGGCCTGGTGCCGTTTCAACAGGACTTTTGATAAAATGAGCATCGTATGGACTTTCGAACCCCAGTGTAGCATTCTCATTAAAGTTTACACTCACTTCATGGAATAACCCAGGCAAGGCCGAAGAACTAAGTTTAAGTTTAAGATTATACGGTGCCGCCATACGGAAATCAAAAGTGCTGGCGGTTGATGTATTTTTACAATTCTGCCTAAACGAAATCGAATTCGCGCCAACACCGGTCGAATATACAATGAACCCTTGGCCGGCTGGCAAATCAAAACCATTGCCTTGAGGTACATAATTGCCATTCGAGATGACATAAATTGTTGACAGGTCCACATTTCCAGCCTTCGTAATGTTAACACCGGAGGCATCCCAGGTGATATGGGAAGCAAATGGATTCGCAACGTGATTCTGACCCGGATCTGCTGAACCGCCGGTATAGGTCAAAGCAGGAGATACTACACTACCAGAATTCGGGGTTCCATTGCTCGTAATACTCTGAGGAGTCCAGGTAGCAGGAGAGTACGTATCTGCCAGCCACAAGGTATAGCCAACACCAGGACTCAAGGCATATGAAGTAGCGGTTATGGCTGTATAGTTATTGGCTGTCAGTGGCTCGCTATACAGGGTGAAGGAATTAAATCCGCCTGCTGTTCCGCTTCTGCCTCCAACCCCACTGATATAGATCTGTGCATCCCAATCGTTGACCGTATTATTGCTCACGGTAGTTCCTATATCAGCCCAGTTACCCTGACCTGGGTTGGGTGTCCACCGCTGGCATTGAAATGTTCCCGCGAAAGAGCCTGCCCCATTACCTATATAAGCCGAGGAGGCTGCATTCGATAATAAGGTGAAAGATCCGGCCGAGGCATTATTCAGCTGTCCGGATGTAGCGATTAATGCATTGGAGATTGTATAACTTCCGCTATTGACCCGCGCTCCTGCCGCATTGTTTAAGGTCAGATTATACAATGCAGTAGTGCCAGTTCCGGCAATGTTTTGGAGCAATGTACCATTCAGTGTTACGGTACCTTGCTGAGCATTAAATACACCGCTGTTAGACCACGCACCCTTTACACTTACCGCATAGTTGTTTGTACTGACGTCCAGTGTGGCTCCGCTGTTAATGGTGAGATTACCTGCAACTGAAATTGCCCCTCCAAGAGTTTTGCTTCCTGCGTTTGAAAAGATGAGGCTATAAAAGGTTTCTCCGGACGCCTTTGTAATGCTCTGGGCCAGGGTTCCATTAAAAGTAACAGTTCCTGTACCAGGAGTAAAAGTTCCGGCATCTGTCCAGTTTCCACCAACTGTAATATTCAGATTATTCGACACCAGGGTTCCAAGGGTAATATTCACATTACCATTGACCGTTAGCGCATTTGTATTCAATTTTGCCAGAACTGTTGAATTATTAACTCTCAGGTTTCCTACAGGAGCGTTTGTATTGATGTAGATAGTTTCACCAGCAGGGGTAGATGCGTTACCGATCTGAAGTGTTCCTCCTGTAATTACGGATGTCGTGCTATTATTTATATACCCCTGATATGGATTCGCGGCCCCACCTCCTCTTTGAATAACAATTGTTCCGCCTGAAATATTCACTTTCGATCCCGGACTGTTTATGTTAAACGGAGCAATGCCTGCAACATTGGAACCTACCGTGGCAAGGGTGAGCGTTCCGGTTGTCATCGTAAAATTTGCCAGGGTGCTGGTATTGGGAACATAATACTTACCTGCAATTACAACAGCTCCTCCATTTATTGAGAATGTGCCTCCTGTACAAAGCAAATCATTATTCAAAGCATTTCCTATATTCAGAGTTCCGGAATTGATAGTTAATTGCCCGGACAAAGTAGTGCTTCCTCCAGTCGTATTGACAATGGCTGTTGAGCTGTTCAGTATTAAACCGCAAGTTGTGCCAATAGAACCTGCGGCACTAAATGCATTCACATTAACTGCATTTATTGTAGAGATACGAAGTGTTCCATTTGTCAGGATCAGAAAATTTGTAGCAGCACTGAAATTGGTAGAGGTAATATCAAGTATATTATTAATGCTTGAGCCTAAATTAATTGTTATGCGGTTAAATTTGTTGGAAATGCCGGTTCCACTTAGGGTTACATTCCCATTCTGTGTGAAAATGGTATTACAGAGGCTGGTTGCGTTCGGAGCCAAATTGATATTACCGTTATTGGTCAGGTTACCACCTATAGAAAGAGTGTGCGTAGCAGCAAAAGAGGGGTTGGCTTCCAGCAGTCCGGAGGAATTCACTGTGATATTCGTGCTAACAGTAAGCGACCTTGCTGTAGTATTGCTTCCCATTTTCAATGTCCCGTTTATGGTCAGTGAATTACAATTGTTTGTCCCATCAAGCGTTACAGTATTCCCTGAAGCAATGGTCACATTATCGCCCAATGCAGGCACTCCTATTGGATTCCAAGTCAATGCCGTATTCCAATTCCCACTGAAAGCTGAAACCTTATTTGCCCCTGCAGTTGTAGACCGGGAACCGGTCAGTGCTGTACTGAGCGTTCCTTCCTTGACGGCGTAGACATTCCAATAATAAAGTGTGGAAGGTAACAGCCCGGCAACAGCTTGGGTAGTAGCATTTGAAACCGTTTGGGTTACGAATGTGAAATTTATATTGTCAGTTGATTTATAAATAACATAACCCAGGTTTCCCGGGGCCCAGTTAGCCCAGTTCAGCGTCATACTCGTACTCGCTACAGCAGTGAAGCTTAACACCGTAGCAGGATTGGCAGGTGCCGGAGGAGTAAATGTGAGTCGGGAGTTTGTTGCCGGTAAAGTGGAAAGAGAATTCTGTATAGCATTGCTGAATGTAGTGGTATTGGCCATTTGCTGCATTTTTAGCTGGGAAACAGTAGGAGCCGCACTCACCGCAGAGGCATTGATACCGCATGAATAAGCAAATGCAAAAGTGCCAGGTGTCATTGTTCCATACACATAATCGATGATACCGGTAGTTTCATGCAAATTAACCTGAAAATTAAGGTTCGGGGTGGTATTGCCAAATGCAGTCATTGCAATCCATTCCAGAGTCAAAATCCGGTTCGGAGCTGCTCCGCTTACCAGATAAACGATACTGCCAGGAAGGGAAGCCGTGCCACTTTGGGTCTGGAGGTTACAATATAATGGAGCCAGAGCAAGGTATGTTCCGGTAGGAGAAGCAGTAAATTGTGAATTTGTATTTCCATATGCTCCGGCTCCGGTTCCGGAGGCCGCATTTGCAGATAGATCAAGAAAACCATTTGTTGAAATGGAGAACTTTGTATACCTCGTTCCGTCATACCAGAAATCGAAACCGATGGATGTAGCATTGCTCCTGTTATCATCCAGTGCATTTGCTCCACCATTCCTCCACCCGGGAAGCGGGGATCCAGTGACTGCAATGGATGAATAAGTAATTCCTGTTGCCCGCGTCACAGCATAATTTGCCATACTCTGAGCAACCAGGCTTTTATCCATACCAAAAACTAAAAAAAATGCAACCCCAAGGACTAGGTTGACTTTTTTATTATTAGTAGATATTATCATTCGCAATATTGTGTTTTTGTCATATGTAAGTTTGTACGCAAAAGCGTGCGTAAAGTTACATTGGTTAGCTGAAAATCAGCAAATTAGATATATACATTTTTATCCGTACAAGGGTCGGACTCATCGTACAAAAAAGAGAGTTTAACAGCTATTCTAACCAGCATAAGGAAATCAAGCCGAAAATTGAGAGGAATCAGGAATTAAGAGGACAGTTAATGGTTAATTTTAGAGAGGCTATAATGAGATTCGAGCCATTTCTCAAATGGTATAAGTTCGGACGAAAGGGGTTCCCATGCCAATACCGGACTATCTTGCAACATGGCAACGGCCTTTTTAATTTTGACCCGAATTCTGGATGCAGAGAAGCCTTCCCTGTTCAGCATTCGTAGTATTCTGATAATCAGCCTTTCTCTGGGATTCAATTCGGACCCTGTAAAAGACCTGTCTGCATGTTTCAGCAGACTTCCGACCTGGGTACTGGCTTCATCCAGCCGTCCAAGTTCTATGAGCATAAGGATTTTCAGAATCCGTATACTTATATCCCACCCCTGTTTATCTTTACTGAGTTGCAGTTTATAGTTCAGAAGCCTTAGTGATTCCCGGAATTTATTTTGTAAATACAAGACATTTGATTGATAAAAAAGGTATTTGGCGAATAGAAAGTCACCCATTTCCTTTTTTACACTTCTTAGTAATTCTTGGCTAAGCTTATGACTTCCAATGACATCATCCTGATAAAAGCGGGCTAGGAATTCATACTCAATCGCTGCATAGTAATTAACAGTATTTCTTTTGCAATATTTTCTGGAATCAAGCGCGAAACTGACCGCACTTTCATAATTTCCAGAACGAATTTCGCAGGAAGCCAGGTGATCATAGGCTACGGCAAGTCTTTGTTTGCGATAAACAGATTTATTTTCATTAATGATATGAATCATTTCAATACTTGCAAGGCGAGCTGCATCAAGGTCATTTTCAGAATCATGCAGCATAATTTCCAATTGTTTAGTATAATAAAATACCAGGGGCGATTCAGTAGCCTTATAATCATTTTGCAGGCTTCCAATGCTATCTTTTAAGAATTTATGGAATGCGACTCTGTCTGATTTGCTTGTATGGACGGAACGGATTACAGCCAGGTAATAACAATCCGCAGCCTTGTTAAGCGTGTCGTTACAGAGTTGATAATGTGCAATTTCCTTGTTTAATTCCGAAAATATTTTCTTACCCTGACGTAAACCATACATCCACTTTTTATATTTAAGTTGCTCTATCAGCGTTGAATAAAGTTCATATTTTTTTGAAAGCCGTATTATTTCTTCCATTTCAGAATTAAGGAAATGTTTCGTATCTGTCTTATGCAGGAGTACAATGTGAAACAGAGTGACCTTTCGGCGTATGAGTATTACATTTTTATCAAGTTCATCCAGTTCATCAGAGCGTTTCTCCGTACCGGTATCGAGTAGAAGCAGGTTCTCCACCTTCCTTTGCAGCCTTGATTTAGCTTTTTGGATGGCGTTATAGTTCATTTCGCCATAAAGAATTCGGGAGCAATCTTCCAAAGAAGGACTTGCTTCACGCTGACTTCGAATTATTTCAGCTAGTTTAATTAGCTGAGTATCTGCATCTTTCCTTATTGAGAAGTATCGAAGGTAATTTTTTAGCATCTTCCACTGGGGAGGAGAAAGATTAGTGAGGAGGAAGTGTAACTTATCCATAACCTAATATGAGCGTCAAATATTATTT
>JBIOHC010000004.1:0-128891 GCA_044448685.1 Bacteroidia bacterium | reverse complement strand
GTATACGGAGCTTTACAGGGCTATCCCGGCATTTGTGGTGCTTCGATCCGGACGCAGCAGGGAGGAGCTTCCGGGGAAACATGGTGTTTAAGACTTAGTCTTAAGCAGCCAGGGCGTAGTTAGACTCGCCGTTTGTTGTTTGAGAGTTGATATTTACGTGCCATATTCACAACGCACGGCATGCTTACATACTGATCGCACCCGCTGTCAAAGCCTGTCGACCCCAGTACTGTAGCACGTAAAGATACTAAAAAATCAAGTCCTCATCCCCGGCCCTTCTCCCAAAGGGAGAAGGCTGAGGGCCTGTTAGGGAAATTCCCTTAACCTGATTACATTTGGAGCAAATATCAGCTTATGCCAAAGTTCAGAATTGGAGTATTACGGGAAGAGAAAATTCCACGTGATAAACGGGTTCCACTAACTCCTTTGGAGTGCAGTGAATTGATGCGGGAATATCCGGAAGTTGAAATCTATATACAACCCAGTACCTACCGCTGTTATGCCGATGAGGAATTCCTTGCTTTCGGTCTGAATATCCGTGAAGATCTCAGCTTTTGTGATATTTTGCTTGGCGTTAAAGAGGTTCCGGTGGATAAATTTATACCCGGTAAAAAATATCTTTTCTTTTCCCATACTCTCAAAAAGCAGCCTCATAACCAGAAAATGATGAAGGCTATGATAGAGAAGAAAATAGAACTTATCGATTATGAAACCCTGACCGATCATGAACATAACCGGATCATCGGTTTCGGCCGGTATGCAGGTATAGTAGGCGCTTATAACGGTATAAGGGCCTATGGAATGCGTTATGATCTGTTTCATATAAAGCCCGCTCATCAGTGCAGGGACAAGGCTGAGCTGGAAGAGGAAATGAAAAGGGTCAAGCTGCCCAATATAAAGATTGTGGTGACCGGTGGTGGGAGAGTAGCCAATGGTGTCATAGAAACATTGGGCTCCCTTAAAATCAGGAAGGTAACTCCCTATGAATTTTTACACCATTCCTTCCGGGAACCGGTATACTGCCAGCTTCATTCCAAAGATTATAACGATGCCAAAGACGGGCATTCCTGGACCCTGAAAGAGTTTTTTGAACATCCTGAGAATTATTTCTCCACCTTCAAACCCTTCACCAAATGGGCTGATTTGCTTATCACAGCTCATTTCTGGGATCCTAAAGCCCCTGTCCTTTTTAATAAAGAGGATATGCGTTCACCTGGGTTCCATATTGCCGTTATTGCTGATATTACCTGTGATCTGAACGGATCAATACCCTGTACTGTCAAATCGAGTACCATAGATGAACCGTTTTACGGATACAATCCAATGACGGAAAAAATCGATATCCCTTTCAGCAAAAATTCTGTAACCGTTATGGCTGTGGATAACCTTCCTTGTGAACTGCCCAGAGATGCATCGGATGGATTTGGAAGGGATCTGGTAGAAAGGATTTTCCCTGCCTTACTGGGAACAGATAGCGAAGGCATTATCGCCCGGGCTACGATTTGTAAAGACGGTAAATTATGTCCGGATTTTGAATATCTGCGCGACTATGCCTTTGGTGAACTGCAGGTCAATCACTGAGCTTTTTTAAGCTCACCGATCATTGCTGAAGGATCCTTGGACGAGAATACAGTATTGCCCGCAACCAATACATCTGCACCGGCCTGAAGCAGGGTCGGGGTGTTTTCCAGACTAACCCCTCCGTCTATTTCCACACGTGCGGAACTCTTTGTCTGCTCTATCATTTCTTTCAGCTTCCGAATTTTTGGGTAAGTGCCTGAAATAAATTTCTGACCTCCAAAGCCCGGATTCACTGACATCATACAAACAAGATCAATATCAGCTATGATTTCGGAAAGGGAGGAGACAGGGGTATGCGGATTGATGGCAACACCAGCCTTCATGCCAAGCGCTTTGATAGCCTGTATGGTCCTGTGCAGGTGAGGACAGGCTTCCAGATGTACGGAAAGAATATCAGCTCCTGCGTCTTTGAAGGCTTGCAGGTAGCGGTCCGGATCCACAATCATCAGGTGTACATCCAATGGCTTGCTGGCATGCTTTTTAATTGCTTTGATAACAGGGAAACCAAAGGAAATATTGGGTACAAACATCCCGTCCATGATATCCACGTGAAACCAATCTGCCTCCGATTTGTTAATCATTTCAATATCGCGCTGCAGGTTAGCGAAATCGGCTGATAATATGGATGGAGCTATGAGATGCATTCTTTGTAGGGGAATTAGTTACAGGGGCAAATTTAGCAAATAGAGGAGATATGGGAGGTCCCGCAGGGACCAAATATCGGTAAAAGAAAAAAGGATGCGTGGCCGCATCCCTCCCTTGTCTGTAGTTGTCCGGTGGACAGGTAATCTAGAGTAAAGTTTTGATCATCCGAGATATGTTTTAAGGATTTTGCTTCGGGAAGTATGTTTCAGGCGTCGTATAGCTTTTTCTTTGATTTGGCGTACACGTTCCCGGGTTAGATCAAATTTTTCACCTATTTCTTCAAGGGTGAGGGCATGCTCTCCGTTCAATCCGAAATAGAGTCTGACTACATCTGCTTCACGGGATGTGAGGGTGGTCAGGGCACGTTCTATTTCCCTTCGGAGGGATTCATTGATGAGGCCTCCTTCGGGACTTGGACTGTCTTCGGAGGTCATGACATCATACATATTACTGGTATTCTCATCACTATTGGCCAGTGGGGCATCCATGGAAACATGACGGCCATGATTCTTCATGCTTTCTTTAATATCTTCAGGGCTTAGTTCCAGGGCAACAGCAATTTCATCCATGCTGGGCTCCCGCTCAAATTCCTGTTCAAGCTTGGCAAAGGTTTTATTGATTTTATTAATGGATCCAATCTTGTTGAGTGGCAAACGAACAATACGGCTTTGTTCGGCAAGGGCCTGGAGAATGCTCTGGCGAATCCACCATACGGCATACGAAATGAATTTAAAACCCCGGGTTTCGTCAAAACGCTGTGCGGCTTTGATAAGACCCAGATTACCTTCATTAATAAGGTCGGGTAAACTTAATCCCTGATTCTGGTATTGTTTGGACACGGAAACCACAAAACGAAGATTCGCCTTGGTCAGTTTTTCCAGAGCAGCCTGATCACCGGCTTTGATACGCCGGGCCAGTTCCACCTCTTCTTCTGCCGTGATCAGTTCAACACGGCCTATTTCCTGCAAATATTTATCTAAGGAAGCTGTTTCTCGATTGGTAACCTGCTTGGAAATCTTTAATTGTCTCATGCAATGATATTATTTATACCGTTTTAGAGCCTTAAACCTGAACTTATAACGGGCCATTCCGATAAAAGTTTCAGAAATTTATCAAATAAAAAATGAATTTTCCAACAAGCTTTTAGTCTCCATCTCCCAAAGCCTTTTCATGCCAGGGGAAGGAAGTGTTTGCCTGTGGTTTTTCCCAGTAAAATCGTGTTCTTTTATGCGTATAATTACCTGTTTCTGCCATGGTTTCAGCATCAAACAGTCTTCCATTAACCATTGTATACCGAACAGTTTCTGAATAATGAATATCTTCCAAAGGGTTTTTATCCAATACAATCAGGTCTGCGAGTTTACCTTTTTCCAGAGAACCTATTTCTTTGTCCATACCCAGGTATTCGGCTCCATTCATTGTTCCGCAACGTAAAGCCTGCATGTTGCTCATTCCACCCATCTGCAGCATCCAGAGCTCCCAATGAGCACCCAATCCCTGCAGCTGACCATGTGCACCCAGATTGATCTTTACTCCTGCATCAGCCAGTTTTTTACAGGAACGGGATATCTCGATAAACCCATGCTCATATTCATCTTCCGGAACAAGGGTTCTTCGCCTGGATATGGGATCAATAACAGAACGGGGGGTGAAATTTAACAATTTGGTATTCTGCCACACGGGAGTCTTCTGATACCAGAAGTACTCCCCGTTAGCAGCTCCATATGCCACAATGAGGGTAGGTGTATAGGCTGTTTTGCTGTTTTTCCAGAGCTGGATCACATCATTGTGTAAATCCGCAACAGGAAGGTTGTGTTCTACACCGGTATGTCCATCTATGATCTGGGTCAGGTTTTGGAAATACATGGATCCTCCTTCGGGTACAACCTGTATACCTAATTTACGGGCAGCACAGAGGACTTGTTGTCTTTGTTCCCTGCGGGGCTGATTATAACTCTTGACCGAGAAAGCTCCGTAAGCCCGGGTACGGTAAATAGCCGAAGTGGCATCCGCAAGATTATTGATAACCGCTTTAAAATCCCCGTCAGCACCATAAAGGATCCATCCGGTTGAGAAAATCCTTGGCCCTGTCATATAACCTGCTTTCACCATTTCAGACTGGGAAAACACCATTTCAGTATTGGATGAAGGGTCATGGGTGGTGGTTACCCCATAAGCCAGGTTAGCGAAATAGCTCCATTGTTTCTGTGGACTGATACCTTGTCTGAATGTATTCATATGTGCATGTACATCGATAAGCCCGGGCATAATGGTTTTGCCGGTCATATCCATGACTTTGGCTCCGGCCGGTATCCGGACAGAAGCAGAAGCGCCTATATCCGTTATCCTGTTTGCTGTGATTACGAGTGTGGCATTTTCAAGGACTTCATCTCCTTTCATGGTGATGATACGGGCATGGGTCAGAGCCAATATACCGGTGGGTTTATCGGTATTCAGGATAAGATTTATTTTCACTCCTGCGGAATCCAGAGGAGGTAATTTTTCTGAAGACCCTTCCAGGAAACTGAACCGTGATTTCAGTTCGTTTGTGAAGTACTCATCTCCAAGTGTCCAATGCAGCTTCCGGTTGTCGGCCGACCAGTGCAGACTGATTCCTGCATCATGACTTAGGCGGGCAACAGGCATAGCTGCTGATTCATGGCCCAGTTCAACTGCTTTTCCTGTTTCCGGCAACACTGTTATATAAACCTGAAAAAGTTCTGTAAAGGCCAGCCATTTATTGTCAGGGCTGGGCACAAAGCTGTTCGCATATTTGGAGGTAAAGAGGATTTTGCTTCTATGTTCCTCCAGGTCGTAGCTTTTGAAGGCTTTCGCTGCATCATCACCTCCGCTTTGATAAAAGATATGCTTTCCATTTTTGGAAAAATAAGGATCAAAACCCTCATCTGTAATAAAGCGTGTTTTCCTGGAAGCGATGTCCAGGATATAAATACCCGGTTTTACGCAATAATCAAAACCCTGGTGATCATTTCCTTCTTCTTTCTGATAAACGATACTTTTTCCGTCGGGAGAGAAGCGGGGAGTGCGGAAAATGCCTTTTTCAGCGGTCAGTTTCTGAACAGAATTTGTTTTAAGGTCCATGCAAAGAATAGCTCCTGATAGTTCATCATTCCAGGTGTCATAGACAAGCTTGGCTCCATCCGGTGAGAAGGAAGGTTCAAATTCGAAATCGCCCGTATTACTGATGCGGCTTGGTAGTCCGGAGGGCATGGTTTTCTTCCAGAGGTATCCGGCAGCATTGAATACAATCATTTTTTCGTCGGGTGATGTGACTGTCTGGCGTATCATTTTTGCCTGAAACTGATCCGGGGCCACTTCATTCGAAAAATGTATTGCATCGCAGATTCTTTGCTTTACATGCACTTTAAAAGGAATTTCCTGTGCTCCTGTACCGGTTGCATCCACCTTCCAGAGTTTACCTTTTGCCCAGATGATCAGGAATTTTCCATCCGGAGTCCAGCTGAAATTGGAGTAAACACCGTGTATAGCCCATGTTTCCTGCATATCCTTGCTTAGTTTATCGTAGACGGGCCATTCCTCACCGGTTGCCAGGTCATGTACAAAAAGAACTGTTTTTTCCCTGACTCTTTTAATAAAGGCGAGTTTTTTACCGTCCGCAGATAGCTGGGGTCTCACAGCTCCTCCATTGCCTCCGCAAACAAATTCGGTTTCTCCTGTCTCCAGACTATAGCGCTTTATAGCATAAATAGATCCGTTTGGATCCTTATTATAGCGGAAGACAGGGCCCGGGGAAATGTCTTCGCTGAAATAAACAAACATTCCATCCGGGGCCATACAAGGCTCCCCCAAATCCTGCTGGTCGTTTTTGCGTTTGGTTAGCTGTATGCCTTCCCCTCCCGAAATATGGTACATCCACAATTCACCGGCCCCGAGTGAGCGGGTGCTGGTAAAATGTTTACGGGCAACGAGGTATTGGTTGTCGGGAGTCCATACGGCATTGTTCAGAAGGCGGAAACTTTCCTTTGTGACCTGTCTGGCATGGGTTCCATCGGCATTCATGACCCATATATTGTCACCCCCGCCCGCATCGCTTGTGAATGAAATGGACTTGCCATCATAGCTGAACCTGGGCTGTACTTCAAAAGGCATGCCTTCCCGGAGCACCTTGGCGTCACCACCTGTAACAGGCAGACTATAGATATCACCCAGCATATCAAATACAATGGTTTTGCCGTCGGGGCTTACATCGAGGTCCATCCAGGTACCTTCATCGGTATCAAAGCTGATGTCTTTATACGTTCCGGGAGGGTTGGAAATATCCCATTTGTCTTTCTTTTCTTCTTTATCCTGTGCACCGGCAAGGCAAACAGCTGAGATAAGGAAGGCTGTAAAAAAATATTTTTTATATAGCATACAATAGACTCTGTAAAATCCAGTTTAAAAGTATTAAGATTCTGATAGTATGAGAAAAAATCATTCTAAAACGAATAAATTTTATTCCAGAAACCTCGGTGGAATGATATTTGCCATCTGAATTGAAAACCGTATTTTGTGCATCTAATTCCTAACTGACCGTCTATGAATCGCATTGTAGGTTTATCGTTTATGCTGTTGTTGTCTATTGGATCTTCAAGGGCACAGGTAGGCAAAACATTCCCAAAACTTTCAGGAGAAACACTGGATGGAACAGCCATTACATTGCCGGATGCAAGTAAGGGTAAATACACGCTTATCGGGATGGCTCATTCATCGGATGCAGAGCAGGATTTGCAGACCTGGATAGACCCTGTTTACCAGAAATATATTGCTAAAAGCGGTTTATTGGATGCCGCTGAGGATATCAATGTCTATTTCATTCCTATGTTCACCGGAAGCAGTCTTCCCTTTTATGAAAAGAGCAAGAAAAAGATGAAGGAAACGACTCAAAAAGACTTGCAAGGCCATGTGATATTCTACAAGGGAGAGATTTCTTCCTATAAGCAGGAACTGTCTATTGAAAAAAAGGATACACCTTATATCTATCTCCTCGACCCACAAGGGAAGATAGTCTATACCACTAACGGAAACTGGACAGAGGCTAAGATGGATGCTGTTGATGAAGCCATCAAATAAGGGCGTGCTCCAAAGAAAAAGCCCCGGCGGTATACCGTCGGGGCTTTTTTGTGCATCTGTATTTGCAAGCTCAGGCTATCACCCTTGCATTGGGGTATTTACTCATCCACATTTTGAGGCTTTCTTTGCTTCGAACATAGATCATGGTGCGGTAATCCAGTTGTAATTTGATCTGATCACCCAACTGACCTACGATTCCCTTGCTTTCCTTTTTGATGGCTTTTTTCATATGCTTGTTTGTTTATATGCTCCGGATTGTTCCGGGCATCTGAATTTTAGTTTTAAGAAACTCTTTGTTTTCTTACCTGGTAGAACGCAACAAGCATTCCAATATTTTAGAATTGAGAGCACTTAACAACTTTTAACAGCAGATTAGAAAGGAATAAGACTAGCGGTCGAGGTTATTGGGGCGGGAATAGACCATTTGCATCACCTGGATATTGCGCATTAGGAAGGCGGCCTCACAATAACATAGATAATAGTTCCACTTTCGTATAAAGGGCTCATCAAACCCCAGTTTACGCACATCATCCAGTTTATTGTTAAAAGAAGTATGCCAGGATGACAGGGTTTTGGCATAATGCAGTCCAATGTCTTTCAGATCAACCAGACTCAGGTCGCCGGTATGGTTAACAGCCTTATTGATAGCTCCTACAGAAGGCAGGAGGGTACCCGGGAAGATGTGTTTCTGTATCCAATCCACCCCTTTACGGAGGCTGTCATAACGGGAATCCGGGCAGGTAATAACCTGTAAGGCAAGTAATCCTCCTTTTTTAAGCAAGGCATGACAACGTTCAAAATAAGGTTCCATGAATTCATGACCAACAGCTTCCAGCATTTCAATGGATACGATCTTATCAAAACTCCCCTGAATCAATCTGTAGTCCTGTAACTCTATGTTTATCAGGTTTGTAAGTCCAGCTTCTTCAACCTTTTGACGGGCCAGCTTAAGCTGCTTCTCTGAAATTGTGACACTGGTAACCCTGCAACCGAAGTTCCGGGCCATAAAAATGGCATTTCCGCCCCATCCGCTCCCTATTTCAAGCACATGGTCTGATGGGTTCAGTTTAAGTTGTTTGGCAAGTCGTTCGTATTTAGCCATCTGGGCTTCCTGAAGGTTCATCCCTTCCTCTTTAAACAAGGCAGAGGAATAAGTCATGGAAGGATCCAGGAAGAGGGCAAAAAAGTCATTATGCAGGTCATAATGCTCTGCAATGTTCTTTCGGGCTCCATCCAGGTTGTTCGCTCTTTTTTTGTGAAAGAGTTTATTGAAAACCCGGAAGATGTTCACTGCAGCAGCTCTGGTTTTGCTGCCTGAAAGCCCGGGTGAATGTTCTATGTTCAGAATAAACCAGCGAATGACTTCTGTGATATTATCTGTTTCCCAAATCCCGTCCGTATAAGCTTCACCGAAACCTATATCACCATAGAGGAAAATGCGCCGGAAAAAATCATGGTCTTTAATACGGATTGTGGCCTTTACATCCCCTTCACCATTGCCAAGCAGAATATCTTCTCCCGAAGGAAGGGAAAGTGTAAGGCGGCCCAATGGCATCTTATCCAGAAACTTCAGGACGAGGCGTTCATAGAATCCGGGCTGGTGGGTAAGGGTGATGGTGTTCATCTGTCAACTAAGATAATTCAAATTCTTATAGCTTGATAGAACACGGATTTTCATGATGGTCATGATTAAATATGATTCTTTGATCCGCGTAAATCATACTAATCATGAAAATCCGTGTTCTATAAGTTTGCTTTATTTATGCGAAATCATTTTCTTTCAATCCGGATTGGCGGACAATTGACCTAAATGTCCCATAGGGTATTTCTTTTCTCTCAGCAGGAACAATAACTGTTGGTACAGGATTTGAGTCCTTCCTGTATTTGGCATGACTGCCTTTTTGTGAAACAAAATAAAAACCATGTTTTAAAAGGACCTTGATAATATGCCTGGAGGAATAAGATTTAGGCATATTTAACGGAAGCACTATGCACTTCTGGTTTGCCCAACTTGGGAAGCTTTATAACTTTTATTTTCGAATCTTCAAAGTATAATTCCAGAGCTTCTGTAATGTTGGACATTGCTTCCTTTTTTGTTTCTCCGAAACTGGATACATCAACGTTTAAACACTGGGCCACATAGTGCTTTCCTTCTTTCCAAAGAATGTATTTAAGGCTTACCTTATTTACCTTTTTCATGTATCAAATGTAAGTATTTGAAAGGGTAAATGCAAACGATTTATTTGCCTGCAGGCTTGTAGACCTCCCGCTGCAAATCCATTCGTTCTGCCTTTTTCCGGTAAGGAATTTTCTTCATCCACAACAGCATGGCATTCCAGTGTATGAGGGTGATGACTTTTAAGGTGATGAGCGGAATGGAGAAAAAATAACGAAGCATAGTTGAATCGCTCAGAACCTTTTTTTCACCGGTCAGTGTACTGATGAATATTTTCCTCCCGTCCTTGATATCATCCACTTTTATATTCAGCTTTTCAGAAGGGATGGAAACTGTGAACTCAAAAGAAGCATCGTGGTCAAAAAAGGGAGAGACATAAAAATATTTAGGTGTGTTCAGCTGAAAGCGTTCCGTACCTTCTTCTTTTGCGTTTATCAGGTAAGGCTTCATTTCCCGGAAGGTATTGCTGATTTCGGCAATGGAACAAAGGGGGCGATCCTGAGCATCAAAACAAATGTAAAAGGATACAGGATTGAAGTTATAGCCAAGGGTATTGAGGTTGGTCAGAAGCATAATCCGTGACGGGGGAGGGCTGATGCCGTTTTCCGCCAGATACCGGTTAATATGCTCCCTTACCGTTTTGCTTTTATCCGGTTGCTCCCGTGGAAGCTGAAGATGTTCACTGTCCTTAAAATTGAAAAGGTTAAACCTGTTACGGCTCAGCAAACGAAAGCGCTTATGTAATTCACCCAACTCATCGAGGCAGAGGTAAAACATATACACATTGTAATGGAACCTGTGTTTTTTAGGCTCCAGCCTGTGGTGCATGACCCGGGCTTTATAGAGGCAGCTGTTCATTTTATTTTTTCACAGAGGTTAAGGGCTGATACATACGCATCTTCATGAAAACCGTAGTTGAAATAACTTCCGCAAAAATAGAGAGGGCCGTGTTCGTTCAGTCTGTGGAGGTCTTTCTGAGCCCTGATAGCGGGTACATCGAACAATGGGTGCTGATAAGTGATTCTACGTATTACTTTTTCTTCATTCACGGTATGCGGATCGCTTACCGATACAAAATAATTCTTAGTAGAGTTCAGTTTCTGAAGACTGTTCATCCAGTATATTGTCGTGGGTATGGGTGTTCCTTCCCTTTCGATGATACGGTAATTCCAGCTCGACCAGGCTCTGCGTGTTTTAGGCATAAGGTTTTCATCCGTATGGATGGTCGTGATATTTTCCTGGTAATGGAAGGGTTTTAACAGGGTTTGTTGCATACCGGTCGGCTCTTCAAGCAAGGCAAGTGCTTCATCGGCATGACAGGCGAAAATGACTTTGTCGAACAAATGTTCCTGACCGGAAAAGGTTTTGATCAGGACCTTTTCTTCCCTGCAAACTACACTTTTAACCCCAAGATTATTCAGTATCCTGTGGCGGAAAGGGGCTATCAGCAATTCCCGATACGACTGGCTACCCTTGTCAAGCGTATACCATTGGTGCTGGGTATTCAAACCGAGGAAGCCATGGTTGTAAAAAAAACGAATCAGGGTTTGGGCAGGGAAGTTAAGCATCTTGTCCATCGGTGCAGACCAGACAGCGGAGCTCATAGGAATCAAATATTTCCAGAGCATATCCTTGCTGAATCCGAAGGCATTAATAAAATCCTGCAGGCTGAGACCGGCAAATTCAGGATCATCCAGAATACGAATACTTTCCTTGTTGAAACGGTTAATCTGTTTCAGCATACGGATGAAGGAATAACTCAGAAGGTTTTTACGCTGGGCGAATAATCCGTTAAAACCCGATCCGGAATATTCAAGGCCGGTAGGGACATGCTGTACACTGAATGACATATCCGTTTTGATTACAGGGGCATTGATGTTGCTGAACAGCTTGGTGAGCCTGGGATAGGTTTCGTAATTGAAAACCATAAATCCGGTGTCGAACGCTATCGGATGGCCGCATTCAGAAACAGTCACCGTATTGGTATGCCCGCCTGTATATTCGTTTTTTTCAAAGAGGGTAATGTCGTATCGTTTTTGAAGAAGATGGGCACAACCCATTCCTGCAATACCGGTTCCAATAATGGCGAGGCTTTGCATCAGTGTTTGCTGAATAAGTAGTGACTTACCATCCATTCTTCCCCTTTATTATAACCCCACAGCTCAGCACAAGCCATATAAAAGATCCTCCAGTACACCCACCATTTCACGGCCTGGTCTTTTCCATAAGAGGAAACGAAGATGGGCATGATTTCAGCCTTGTGTCTGTCCATATTGCAAAGCCAGGCTTCAGCGGTCTTGTTGTAATGCGTTCCATTTACCCTCCAGTGTTTTTCAATACCCAGGTGTTTATCAAAATAGAGGAGGAGATTATCGGAAGGCATGATGCCTCCGCTGAAAAAGTATTTACTCATCCAGTCACTTTCATTTTTCACTTCGAATTTATAACTCAGATTAATATGCGTGAAAATATGGATAAAGAGTTTCCCTTCCGGCTTAAGCATAGATGCTATCTTTTCCAGCAGCTTTTCATAGTTCCTCATATGCTCAAACATTTCTACAGAAACCACCCTGTCGAATTTATGATCCAGGATAAAGGAATTCATATCGGCTGTCACCACTCTTAGGTTTACCATCCCTCTTTGCCTGGCCTGATCATCAATATGTATTTTCTGACTTGACGAATTAGATACAACAGTGAAGCTGCTTTTCGGATAACGGGCAGCCATAAACAGTGACAAGGAACCCCATCCGCAACCCATCTCCAGCACCTCCTGTCCGTCTGTCAGCTCAGCCCGCTCACAGGTCAGGTTCAGCATAGTTTCTTCGGCCTGATCAAGATTATGCACTCCCTCCTTCCAGTACCCGCTGGAATATTTCAGGTGTTTGCCCAGACAGAGCTGGAAAAAGCGTGCAGGTACTTCATAATGCTGTTCGTTGGCAGCAGCAGTTTCAATAGCAATGGGTTCCTGTTTTAATTCAGCAATGAGTTTCTGAATAGCGTTGAGATTGGCTTCGGCACAGCCTTTGTCTTCTTCCTTCAGACGTTGAGCCAGCAGACGTCTTATACCTGTACGGAGCAGGAAATCAGGAATCTTATCGGACTCAAGCAGGGAATTATACCACATATGCTGTGAATTTATGACTTCTTAAACCAGGGTACAAATACGCTGGTGGTGCGCTGGTATTCCTCATACAGCTTGCCTCTGGAACGCAGGCTTTGTTCTTCTGTCATCGGTATTCCGGTTACCTTGAAAATCAGGAATCCTATTGTAAGCGGACAAACAATCGAGATCCAGCCATAAGGAGAAGAAAGTGAAAAAATGAAAACAGAAATCCAGATCATGAGCTGGAAAAAATAATTAGGATGGCGGGAATAGTTCCACAATCCGTTCTGACATACTTTACCTTTATTGGAAGGATCTTTTTTGAATTGACGAAGCTGCCAGTCTGAAGCGGCTTCACCGAGAATAGAGACAAAAAACAAGCCGGCTCCGATCTCTTCCAATAATGAAAGAGCAGGGTTTTTATTGACAGCAACAATAAAAAAAGGCAGTGAAAGGAAAATGTTGGACAGGGCCTGAGCCTGGAAGAAGAAGAAAAATTTACGATTGGGGTGGGGAGCCCATTCCTTGCGTAATTGTTTGTAACGGCCTTCTTCTTCCTGCATATGTCCTCCAACGCGAAATAAGAGATAAATACCCAGGCGCAGACTCCAGCATGCAACCAGCAAGCTGATCACATTTTTGCGTGCTTCGTAACCGTCTCCCATAAGGAAGATGATGATTGCTACCAATGCGAAGTTAAAGGACCAGAAGATATCCACCACGCCGGCATTTTGTATGCGATAAGCCCAAAGCCAGACCAGGGCCATTATCACACAACAGGAAACAAGGGAAACGAGGAGCATTGGGATCATTGCCGATAAATTCGTTCGGGATTAGAGATAATACCAAAACGAATGTACGAATTGTAATTCTGAAACCATTCATTGTGTCACCCCTTCAGGGTTATCCAAAATGCAAAGCCCGAAGGGCTGGCACAATTATAGAAAACGTATAATTATCGCCAAGTTGAACCCCGAAGGGGTGACACCAGGTCAGAAGGGGATTTTTCTCAGCTTGATAATCCTCGTAAAATGCAGAAACCGGATCACCGGATAGCTGGGATCAAATTCAAACCTGCGTTTCGCAAAGTTGGGTGAGTTGGGACTTTTATGGTGGTTGTTCTGAAACAATTCACCCATCATCAGGAAATCAAAAGGGAGGGTGTTCTTGCTATGGTCATCATTGTCGAAATTGGTATAGCCATATTTGTGGCCGCACCAGTTTACAATTGCTCCGTGAACCGGACTCATAAAATAATGGATTGGAAGGAGGAGGAACGTCCACCAATAGGTTGCGAAATGTATGTAAAAGAGGGTATAACCTACAGCAAAGGCAATACGGACAATCCAGGAATCGCTTATCTTATCCAACAGGGGCCAGGCCGGATAGCGGTCGCGAAACTGAGGTTCCGGCTCCAGTCTGTATTTGGTATACTGAACATAAATGTCCTTGGTCTTGACCATAAGTCCCCATACATCTTTGAAAAACACGGGAGAATGCGGATCTTTTTCGGTATCACTGTAGGCATGATGCATACGATGCATGATGGCATAAGCTCTTGGGTTGAGAAAAGAAGTGCCCTGGGTTATGAAGGTGCCGAAATAAAACAACCTTTCCCAGGTCTTGTTCATTGCAAACATCTTATGTGATGCATAGCGGTGCAGGAAAAAGGTCTGGAAAAAGAGGGACAGGAACCAGTGGGAAAGAAAGAATACAAGGATGATCATTAAGGATTTATGATTTAAGTTCAAGATTCAAGATTTTCTGATGATATGTCTGGAAAGGCATACTGGTTTTCATCACCCTCGCATCTTCAGCTACAAAGATAGAGTGAAAATCATAACTTTGTATATACTAAGAACAGAACATGCAATCATCTGATGACTTGTTAACACGGCTTAAGGGGCGACCGGCCTTTCCGTTTGAAACGATTGCTGTGGCGATCAGCTTTTCGCCACGTTTGGAAGCCTTGCTTACAGAAGCCAAACGTATTGCCGACACCCTTCATAGCTCCTTGCTGCTGATCCATGTAGGCGAAAAAACAAAGGATAAGGAAATCCGGCTCGAAAAGCTTATGCAAAAGCTGGAGATGGATGAGCGTAAATACCGTATTCAATGGATGGATGGAAATCCTGTTGAGACTATTCTTAAACTATGTAAACTCAATGTGGTTGACCTTCTCATACTTGGAGCCCTGAGCAAGGAAAATCTGCTGAAGTATTATGTAGGTTCCGTAGCCCGGAAAATAAGCCGTAAAGCCAAATGTTCTGTACTCCTGCTTACAAACCTGGAGCCCGACCCCCGCAAATCCAAACGCTTTGTGGTCAATGTGGAAGAAAGCGCCAAGAGCCCTCATACAGTAAATACGGCTTTATATCTGGCAAAGAGGTTTAATGTCGGAGAAATCACAATTGTAAAAGAAACCCATATTCCTGGTCTGGCCATGACAATGGCTGAAGACAGTACGGCTCCGGAAGCCATGAAAATGAAGAGGGAGCTGGCCGGGGAAGAAGAAGAAGAACTGAATTCCATCCTTGACAAATGTGATAAAGACGATATCAAAATAAATGAACGCTATATCAAAGGTAAGCCCGGGTTTGCCATTCGGAGTTTTGCTCAATCAAAGAAAGCTGATTTACTTATTGTTAATTCACCGGATAAGCAAATGCGTTTGATTGACCGCATCTTTACCCATGATCTGGAATATATTCTCGAAGATCTTCCTTGTAATGTATTAATAGTTCACTCCAGGGTCTAGCTTATGAAGTTTACCCACAATGACCTGCTTACGTTATTATCCAGTGTGGCAATCATGCTCATTGTGTCGCGTCTGCTTGCGGAAATGGGCCGTAAAATAAAGCTGCCGGTAGTAATGGGCGAATTGCTTTGTGGTATCGTTCTCGGACCTACTGTATTCGGTGCATTATACCCTGATATGTTCACCCACCTCTTTCCTAAAACAGGGGGAGCTCAGATTGCTCTGGACGGGCTTACCCAGCTCTCTGTCATCATGCTCCTGTTTGTGGCCGGTATGGAAGTGCAGCTTTCCATTGTTCTGAAACAAGGAAGGGCAGCCACCTATACTTCTTTTACAAGTATGATTATCCCTTTTGCTCTGGGTTTCGGTATTGTATGGTTCTTCCCGGGAGTATTTAATATGCACGAACCTAATAAACTGGTTTATGCCCTCTTCTTCGGAATCGCCATGTCAATCTCAGCATTGCCTGTTATTTCAAGGATACTGATGGATCTGAATATTTATAAAACCGAGGTTGGAATGATGGTTATGGCAGCAGCCATTTTTGTGGACCTGACCGGATGGATATTGTTTTCACTGGTACTGAGTATGATGGGCCAGTCAGGGCAGATAAGTAATATATGGCAAACACTGGGTATGATTCTGGGCTTTGGCTTATTTATGCTGGTGATCGGAAAAAAGATTATTGACAGATCTCTGCCCTGGATACAAACAAAACTGAGCTGGCCCGGTGGTGTGCTTTCCATTTGTCTGGGTTTTTGCTTTCTGGGTGCCACCTTTACCGAATATATAGGCCTCCATGCTATTCTGGGTGCATTTATAATGGGTATTGCATTTGGAGACTCCGTGCATCTGCATGAAAAAGCCCGTGAAATCATTCACCAGTTTGTGATGAACGTCTTCGCCCCTTTGTTTTTTGTTTCCCTTGGTTTGAAGGTGAATTTTGTTCAGAATTTTGATCCTCTGCTGGTGTTGATTGTGTTGTTCCTTGCTGTGTTCTGCAAGTTGCTTGGAGCAAGTCTGGGAGCCTATATGGGAGGCTTCTCCAGACGCAAATCCATTGCAGTGGGCTTCGGCCTGAATGCACGTGGAGCAATGGAAATCATTCTCGGTACGCTGGCATTGAATGCAGGTCTCATTGATGAAAAGATGTTTGTAGCACTGGTCGTAATGGCTCTGGTTACAAGTATTATGAGCGGTCCGTTGATGATGTATTTCCTGAAGTCTTCGGAACTGCGCGATAAAAAAGCCTAAACTTTCTTTACCTCCATAGTATCGGTATAAACCAGGTAGCGTTCTATATTTGTTGCTCCCATTTGACCGAGGATAGTAGAGTAGTCTTCGATCTGTTCAATGTGTTTGGCAGAAGCAGTACCGGTTTTGTAGTCCAGGATGACTGTTTTTTCCTTCATATAAATGATACGGTCGGGCCGTGATACACCTCCTCCTTTTATCAGGATATCGGCTTCATTTTTAATTCTCAATCCTTCTTCAAAAAACGGTTTAAGGGTTTTGTGATTCAGAACTGCCTGCAATGTATTTCTTATTTCCGGAGCTTCCTGTTGATTGATAATCCCTTCAGCCACCACGGTATTCAGAGCCTTGTCAAGATCTGTATGGCTGTGAATTCTTGACAAAACCGTATGGATGATGAGGCCCATATCCTGTTTATGCAGTTGTTCCTCACTCCACGCTTCCCGGGTGGCAGAACGGATATGGATGCGATCTCTCCAGTCGGCAGTTACCAGCTGATTCAGGAGCACCCCTTCCTGTTTTTCTTCTTTTTTGACAAGTGCTGATTCTGTATCTGTTCCGGAAAGGAAGCGCCCGTCTTCCTGAGCTTGTTGTCCTGTTGTCTGGATATACCAGGCCATCATGGATGAGAAATCACTTCCTGGCTTGGCCCCTTCCTTCCATTTTCCACACAAAACATACAGCCTTTGTTCAGGGCGAGTAGTGGCCACATACAACAGATTCAGGTTGTCGAGCTGGGTACGGCCTTGCTCTTCCTGATACAGGGAAGCAAAGTCTGTTTGTTCCACTTCTTTCTGATTTTGTACAATACCAGCCGGAAGGCCCGTTATTAATTCTTCAAGCGGGTCGAGCCAGAGCGTATCCTTTCCTGCACGGGGGGCTGTATCGCTCAGGGGCAGGATTACAACAGGGTATTCCAGTCCTTTGGAACGGTGTATTGTCAGAATATTCACTGCATTCATTCCATCGGGAACAATGGCTGATGCTTTATCTTTTCTTTCTTCCCAATGCTCTATCCAGGCCTGGAGACTGTTATCTCTTGATTTGCTGAATGCAAGTATCTCATCCAGGAAGAAGATCACAAAAGGATCCGCTTTTTCGCCCAGCCCAAAAACGAGGAGGAGCTCTTCACAAAGCTGGAAGAGTGGAAGGCGGAGCAGGGAAGAGACATGAAACAACGGGTAGCTGTGCTGCATCCAGTTCCGGAATGCTATCCTGTCGGCCGCCTGCAGGAGATTATGCTGTAATACAGTCGCTTCTGCACCTGCTGAAAGGAAACGAATCATTTCCGCCCTGGCTACTGAATCTTCCGGATTATGGAGGTGTTTGAGTGCTGCACAGAGAAAAGCTATGGATGCTGAATTTTTCAGGAGCAGGGAATCGTTGGACAGGACAGGAATACCTTTTTCCATCAGATACAATGCCTGACGGTTTCCTTCTTTATTGGTCCTGTTCAGGATGGCTATATCCGAATATGCATAACCCTGCTGATAGCATTGACGGATAAGGGTTTCAATGCGTTCCAGCTGGTGACTGATCTTTTCATCCCTGGTTCCGTCAAAGAATTCAATACTTACACAACCTCCTGTATTTTTTTCATCGCCTTTCTGTTCCAGTTTTTCATAAATACGCTGATTAGAAGGCGTGAGTGTTTCTGAAAGTTTTCTGTAAAGTTGATTGTTGAACTGAATGATTTCAACCTTGCTCCTGAAATTAGCACCCAGAAATTCAGGCTTGTAATGTCTATGCAGGGAGCTTTCTCTTTCAGCTACAAGCGGATTGCCTTCCGGATTGCTTACCATGGGCAGATCTGCAAACTGTCCCACATCGCCTCCCCTCCAGCGATAGATAGCCTGCTTTCCATCTCCTACAAGCATGGTAAACTGGTCTTCACCCAGGGCATTGTCTATTAATGGCAGGAGGTTTTGCCACTGAAGTATGCTGGTATCCTGAAACTCATCAATCAGGTAATTGGTATAACGTTCACCGAGGCGTTCATAGATGAAGGGAACCGGTTCATGAAATACGATAGCTGCAATAAGTTTGTTGAATTCGGAAATATGTAGGATGGAGTTTTCCTGTTTATAGGTCTCCAGTATTTTTTCAATCTCATTCAATACCGCGAGGGAATAGATATTCCGTCCTACTAATTTGCAAAGACGGTATCTGGGCAGTTCCTTTTCAAGGATATCCTGAATACTATGATACAGCCCGGTCAACCGGCCTTTAATGGAATCCAGTGCTGCCTGATCGGATGAGGAGGCTTCTTTATTCAGCCATTTATCTTGTTCAACCGTAGTCTGAGGGTAAACACCGGGCAGGAATTTCTCATCCGTTCCCTTTGCGAGGCCTTCAAAATAATTCCGTATGCCTTTTTTCTTCTGAACAAAAACCTCATGATTCAGGTGTTTCTCATCCAACATCCTCATGGCCTCTTTACCAAGCGTCGAGATTCGTTTTTCAAAAGAGCGCTGAAATTCACGGAGATTTTTATTGATACGCATAAAATCCGCTATACCCATCTCCCGGAGTTTATCCAGATGTTTGGAGCTGCCTTCTTCCATTAGTTTATATGCCAGCTCATGCAGATCACCTTCTATCTGCCAGCTTTTCTCTTCATCAGCTTTTGTTTCACTGAATTCGACAAGGGCAAGTGTCAGTTCTTCATCTTCGCCTATACGGGAAATCAGAATGCTGACGGCTTCCGAAAGGAGTTTGCCTGCATCCAGTTCTATTTCAAAATTCACAGGCAGTTTCAGGTCGAACGCGAAGCTGCGTACAACGCGGTGTACAAAGCTGTCGATGGTACCGATGGCAAAGTCGGAATAGTTATGCAGTATTGCTTTCAGAACCGAGCCGGCCCGTTCTCTCAATACATCAGGACTGAAGCCTGTTTCACGGATCAGTATCTCCAGCAGTGTTCGTGCTCCTTTGGGAATCTTTGTATGGTCATCGGCGCTGAGTTCCTGCAATGCTTTGATAATGCGATCCTTCATCTCAGCAGCAGCCTTATTGGTAAAGGTGATAGCCAATATGCGCCGGAATTGCTTTGGAGGATGGTTGGTATCCGTCAGGGCAATTTTCAGGTATTCCTTTACCAACGTAAAAGTCTTGCCCGATCCGGCCGATGATCTGTAAACACTGAAGCTCATGGTTAACAAACATAGAAATAAATACGGGTTGGTAACCGGCTAAACCGTTATATTTGAAACTATATGACAAGCTATCCTTTAAAACTGAAACTGCGCATTGACTGGAGCGAAATGGACCTCTATGCCCATGTCAATAACGTAACCTATTTCAAATATATACAAGCGGGGAGGGTGAACTACTGGGAAACCCTGGGTTTGACCAGCCTGCTTGAGAAATACAAACAAGGCCCTATCCTGGCCAGTACGGCTTGTAATTTCCGAAAACCCTTATTCTACCCGGGTAATGCTTTTGTTGAAACCGGTGTGGAAAGTGTAGGGGAGACCAGCTTCACCATCCTTCACCGTATCCTGAATGATGAAGGTGAAGTAGCCGCTGAGGCAAAAGATATTGTTGTGTTTTATGATTTTGCTAACCACACGAAGATGGTTATTCCGGAAGAGATAAGGGAGTTGATTGAGAAGGTAGAGAAAGGGAATTAGGATTTATGAATTAAGATTTAAGATTTCGGATTTCGGTTCAACTTGTCATTCTGAGCCACCTTGGGGTGGATTGGTGAGAGGGCAGAGGCGAAGAATCTCCTTGGAATCACACCGAAGGCATAATATGTTTATTGAAAATAGGAAAGGAAGATTTCCCGACCCCGAAGGGGCCGCATGTTTATAAATAAAGCCCCAAAGAAACAGCTCTCAAACTGCTCCTCCGGGGCTTTACTAACCTTCATTCTGATTAACGCTGAGCCCTCAGCTCATGACGTATAACTTTGTGATTATTGTGGTGTTTGGCTCCTTTTTTCTTGGCAAAGTGGTGCCGGTGGTTTTTAACGCCCGACAGGTTTGCAAACAGCGGTTCGGCACTTACCCCAAGTGTCATCATGCTGAGAAGCATTAATACGACGAACTTTTTCATGGGAATTGTTTTATGTTTTATTTCATAATATAAAAGTACCTCAGCAAGCAGGCGAAATCAATGACTTTCGACATGCTCTGTGTAATTGATTGATATATAGTAGTTTAATTCAGTTGGCCGGAGAAAAGTCATGTCTCGCGAATGGAGTGTCTTTGATCGCGAACAGCGTGTCTTTGTTCGCGAACACAATGTCTTTGATCGCGATCAGAATGTGTTTGTTCGCGAACACAATGTCTTTGATCGCGAACAGAATGTCTTTGATCGCGAACAGCGTGTCTTTGTCCGCGAACATAATGTCTTTGATCGCGAACATAATGTCTTTGATCACGATCAGAGTGTATATGATCGCGATCACAATGTCTTTGTCCGCGAACAGCGTGTCTTTGTCCGCGAACATAATGTCTTTGATCACGAAGAGAGTGTCTTTGTTCGCGAACACAATGTCTTTGATCGCGAACACAATGTCTTTGTTCGCTAACAGAGTGTCTCGTGTCTTGTCTCTTATGTCTTATGTCTAAAACTTAAGTACAAGCCTTAAGCTGATCTGCCTGCCTGTGAGGTAATTAGGCACAGCATACTGGCGTCCGGTTACATCCTTGATCCAGAGGTAGGAAATGGTATTGTTGGTCTGTAAGAGGTTGAGCACTTCCATTCCCACCCAGGCTGATTTGAGGTAGTGGAAGGGATTGGATTTTTTCAGTGGCTTTGTTTCCTTTATCAGCTGGTAAGAGAAGCCTATATCAACTCGTCTGTAAGAGGGCATTCTTAACGTGTCCTGATAGTGAGCTGTATTCGGGGCACCGAAGGGGAGTGGAGTACCATACAATAAGCTCAGATGCATCTTTGCATCAGGCCAGCGGGGAAGTTCATCCTGGAAAAAGAGGTTGAAAGTAACAAGCTGATCGGTTGGCAGGGGAATATAACCGGGTGTATGTTTGGTACTGTCCACAGCCTTGCTGTTAAAGGTATAACCGGGTATGATGACCTGTCCGTCACTGTTTCGATAGGTATAATAGGAGGAATTGGCAATTTTTTCGTGGGCCTGCAGCAGACCGATATTAAGCCATGACTCTGTACCCTTGATAAACTCTCCGTTCAGTTTTAAATCAATCCCTGTGGCATAACCTGTACCGGTATTGGCGGCATCATAGACAATATGCACATCATCAATTCTATACGGATTAAGCTGATTCAATTGTTTGAAATAGGCTTCGACAACAAATTTGAAAGGCCTGTTCCACATCTTGAATTGTTCATCCATGGTCAGGACGGTATGAATACTTTGCTGGGCTTTTACATCGGTATGCAGAATTCCGGTAGGGTCAATCAGTTCGCGGAAGAAGGGGGGCTGGTAGTACAAGCCTGCAGAAGCTCTGAATACAATATCCTTCTTCCTGTATCGGGGTTTATAAGCTATTGTTCCTCTTGGGCTCAGTACGGTTTGTCCGTTTACATCCCAGTAGTTGGCACGTGCTCCTAAAGTGGCAGTAAGGAGGGATGTATCTTTCAAGGTGTAGTGCCAGACATTTTGAAAGTAAGCTGCTGCCCTGTTCGACAGCAAGCTGTTCTCTGACTTGACTACATTGAGCAGGTTAAACTGGTTGTTAGGATAATAGGGAATTGTATAGCCTGCCGAGTCAATCATTTTCCATTCGCTCAGGTTGTTTGTCACCATCTCTACCTGGTAGCGGGCGCCCCAGCTCAGGTTAAGTCTTTTGTTTTTATTGTACCATCCTTTATGTTCCAGATTGGCAACTGTGGCCTGGAGATAGTCCCTGGTATGATTCAGAAATGTGCCTACACCACGGTTACTTATTACCTGCCCGAAATTGGGCTTGCCAAAATCAGTCTGCAGGTCGTTGATAAAATACTGTCCCTGTATATCGGCTGTCTCTGTTTCATCCGAGCGGAATACGGAAGTGATGAACTTAAGTTTAAGACGTTCCTCTTGCTCTACCATGCGGTGGTAGGCCAGCGTGAGGGCTCCGAAATCGGTCTGGTAGGTGCTTACTTCCCGTCCGTCAAAATAAACATCCAGTTGTAATGCCTGGTTCAGAGTGCCGAATTGGGTTTGCCTGTCGGTTGGGATCAGCAGGTATTGATTCCGTGCAAGGTTTCCCAGGAAGGAGAGCTGCCAGCTTTCGTTCAGGTCATAGGTAAGGTATAGCTGGGCATCTGTAAAGTTGGGCTTATAGTCGCCCCTGGTATCAAGAGTTTTGAGTAAATAGGCATTGGATTTGTAACGTACACCCAGCATATAGGTAAAGCGGAGATCTTTGGATATCCCCTCCACTTCAGCACTTCCTCCGAGCAGACTGCCCGAAACAGTGCCTCTTACTTCACGGGGGCGACGGTATTGAACATCGAGCACGGATGACATCTTGTCCCCATACTTCGCTTCCCACCCTCCTGTAGAAAAGAGTACGGATGAAACCATATCCGGATTCACAAAACTGAGCCCTTCACTCTGCCCCGACCGGGACAGGAAAGGCCTGTACACTTCTATATCATTTACATACACCAGGTTTTCATCAAAACTTCCGCCCCTTACTGAATATTGTGAGCTGAGCTCATTGTTGTTGGTGGCTCCGAAAAATTTAAGAGTTGTATTGAAATCCCCGCTGGCGCTGGGCAGGGTGTTGAATATAAGGGAGCTTACCCTTTGTATTTCTTCCATACGGGTACCCTGGTCGGTTATGATAACCGTTCGCCCGATGAGCTCGAGTGTTATATTCAGCTCTCTGTGTTCACCTGAGTTGACTTTGATGATAGTTTCTCTGCGTTTATACCCTTTTTCCAGGTTTGAAAAAATAAGAGTCACATCCCTGTCACCCGGTATAGTGAGTTCATATTTTCCGTACCGGTCGGCATACACCGGATGGCTTGTAGAGCCTATAAAGGTAACGAGGGTGTTTTCCAGATCTATCCCGTTCACATCACTTACAGTACCGTATACAGTAGCAGTTTTCTGGGCAAGCACTACGCCGCTCCCGGATAAAAACAAGATAAAAAGGATGAGATGCCTTAAGCGAATCATGAATGGGGAATCATTAGCCGGGTCATTGATCACCTGCCCCTGTATCGGGCGAAGGTGTCTGACCGCTCTTTTTAAAGTCACCTCTTTTCCAGGCTTCTACAAATTTATACCAGGAAATAGGGTTCAGCAGGTTGTTTGGGGGAAGTTGGCCTGCATAATAAAGCCTGCTATAACGCTGTTCCAGACCGGCACGGTAATTTCCATACCCGTCATTGGCAATGGTGGCTGCCCTTGCTGCCATAGCACCCGGATCCAGATTTTTACGGGCACGTGACATATCATCACCCGGCAAAGGAGCTTCAATAAAAGTCTTTACAAACTGAGCTTTTGTAGGCCATGCATTGATAACGACCTGTTTAAGGGTGAAAGTATCATGGCGCATGAGCTGGATAAGGGAATATTTATTGGAGGTCAGACTATCGGGTATGACGAACTGGGCTGTCCGGTATGACAGGGCAGCGAATTCAATGGTATCACCTGTTTCGGCTACAAAAGAGAAATACCCGAAAAAGTCGCTGACTGTTCCATGGTATTTGTTTTTGGCAAAAATACTGGTATTGGATACAGGCCTGAGACTGTCATTATCCACTACAACACCTGAAAACTGGATCAAATTATGAACTTTTACCTTGGAAACAGGTTTCGTATTCGTTTTCTTGGTCTGTCCGCCTGCTATCAGGGCCGTAAAACAACAACAGATAAGTAAAGTATGTTTCAATAATTTCATCACATGTCAAATTTCTCAAAGATACAAAGAATCTTTGCGGGCAAATGCGTTAATCCGCCCTTTATAACTCAGAAAAGGTGTAAATTATTGTGATAAAGTCATTTTGTATTGAAAATTGTGGTGATAAATAAACCTTTCAGCAAAGAAGGGGTCTTAACACAAATCCCGGAATATGAAAAGCAGCGGAGATAAGAAAAAGATACAGCATTTATTCTCCCGTGCGGCTTTCGGTATTTCAGTCAATGAGCTGAATGATCGTAAGAGAAAAGAGTTGCACACTCAGGTTGATGAACTCTTCAAAGAATCGGAAATCTATACCCCTCTGGCTTTTATTGATTCCAAAAATATGGAAACCATGCAGCCTGGCGACAGAAAAAATCTTAGCGAAGAAGAAAGGAAAAAGCGGAACCAGGAGCGCAGGCATCGTATGGATGAACTGAATCTGGCCTGGTTACAGCGTTTGTGGACTGATCCCGCAAGACTGCGTGAACGCATGACCTTTTTCTGGCATGGGCATTTTGCCTGCCGCATCGAAGCACCCTGGGCTATGCAGGATCTGAATAATATTCATCGTAAATATGCACTGGGCAGTTTCAGGGATATGCTCTTCGCTGTATCCAAAAGCCCTGCCATGCTTCAGTTTCTGAATAATCAGCAGAATAGAAAAATGCATCCCAATGAAAATTTTGCCAGGGAAGTCATGGAGCTCTTTACACTTGGCCGCGGGAATTATACGGAAGATGATATCAAAGAAGCAGCCAGAGCGTTTACCGGATGGGGCTTTGACCCGGCTAACGGAAGCTTTGTGTTTAAAGAACAGACCCATGATACGGGTGATAAAACCCTGTTTGGCAAGACCGGCCCTTTTAACGGAGATGATGTATTAAATGCCTTACTCGAAAGGAAGGAAACAGCGTATTATATCTGTAAAAAGATCTATCGATTTTTTGTGAATGATGAAGCGGATGAGAAAAAGGTGAGAGAACTTGCTTCCGTATTTTACGATAGTAAATATGATACCGGTATCCTGATGAAGCATCTTTTCAATGCCGAATGGTTTTATGAAAGCCGGCATATAGGTGCAAAAATTAAATCCCCTATCGATCTGCTTGCCGGTATTCACCGTCTTATTCCGGTGCACTATGAAAACACCGAAGGTTTGCTTGTACTGCAAAGAGCATTGGGTCAGGCTTTGTTTTATCCACCCAATGTAAGCGGATGGGCGGGAGGGAGAGGCTGGATAGACAGCTCCTCCCTCATGTTCAGGCTTAAAACACCATCCCTGCTTCTTAATAATGGTATAATTGAAATGGAACCCAAGGATGAACTCCTGGATGAGAAAAGCAGGATGATGATGATACAGCAAAGGCAAAAGAGGGAGCAGCAGCAGTTAAAAGGTCCTGTGCTCTCTAAATTAAAGCCGACACCTGACTGGAATGCTTTGTTGAATGCTGTCGGGACTGATAAAACAAGGGATGAACTCATTGCGGATGTGCTTGTTCCAGCCGCTCCTTCACAGGCCTTGCTGAACAGTTTACCTGCACTTACAGCTACGAATCACAAGGAATTTATTCTGGAATTGCTATCAGCTCCGGAATATCAGATGGCTTAAATCCTAAATCATAATTCCTAAATCAATATGGATCGTCGTCACTTCATAAAAGCCAGCACCCTCGCCTCAGGAGCCTTGTTCCTGCCATCTTTTCTGAAGGCATTCGAACGCCGAACCCTGCCGGGTGGTAATAAGGTGCTCGTGATCATACAACTGGGAGGAGGCAATGACGGGCTTAATACAATCGTGCCTTTTGAAAATGAAATCTATTATAACAAGCGTAAGACTTTATCTGTCCCTAAAACAGAGGTGATCAGCCTTAGCGATCAGCTGGGAATGAACCCCGGCATGCAAGGCTTGAAAGAAATGTATGATCAGGGCTGGATGACGGTTGTAAACAGTGTAGGGTATCCCAATCCCGACCGTTCTCATTTCCGCTCCATGGATATCTGGCAGAGCGCCAGTGATGCCAGGGAATATCTGTCGACAGGATGGATAGGCCGTTACCTGGATTCAAGCTGTACAGGATGTGACAAACCCTATAATGCCATTGAAGTGGATGATACCCTCAGTCTGGCTATGAAAGGAGATAAACGCAAAGCCATAGCCGTTCGCGATATCAACAGACTGTACCGTACAACCAAGGAACCCTTTTTTGAAAAGGTGGCCGGAACCTCCAGGCCTGAAATGCTTTCGGATGACAATCTGGGCTATATGTACAAAACGATGATCGAGACCTACTCCAGTGCCGAATATATCAGCACCACCTCCAAAGTGTTTACCAGCAAAGCAGAGTACCCTGACAGTGGCTTCGCCAAACAATTGAAAATGATTTCCGGACTCATACAATCCGGACTCCAGACAAAAATATATTATGTATCACTCGGAGGTTTTGATACCCATGTTGGGCAGAAAGGAACACAGGAAAGATTGCTCAAAACCTGGTCGGAAGGTGTTTCTGTTTTTCTGAAAGACCTTCAGGCAGGAGGCAAGCTGGATGATACCCTCGTAATGACTTTTTCTGAATTCGGCCGCAGGGTGGAGCAGAATGCAAGCAACGGCACCGATCACGGAACAGCTAATAATCTATTCCTCTTCGGGGGTAAGCTGCAAAAGAAAGGGTTTTACAATGAAGCTCCCGATCTGACCGATCTGGATCAGGGTGACCTGAAATATAAGATCGATTTCCGTCAGGTCTATGCTGATATTATTCAGAACTGGCTTGGGGCTGATCCGGAAGGTATATTGCATCAGAAATTCCCTTCTTTGGGGATTGTCTGATTATTAATTCCTGTCAGCAATACCGTTTTTTAGAAGCTCTTTTTCTCGTATAGCCTTTAGCGGAACAGAAAAATCCGGAATATTCTCCCTGTCTACATCGTCGATGGCATTCATAAATCCTTCCCTGAAATCAATACTGTATTTTTCTTTCCAGACTTTCTCATATTTCCCGGCTACATTCCAGAGCGGCCCGGTGGCATGATAAGCATAAACCTCATAGAGAATAGCGCAACGGAGCTTTCGTCCGGTTATTTTCCCTGCATAGTTCCCGTCCTCAACCCTAAATGGTTTGTCGGGCAGGAAGATGAATCCATTCACCCCGTAATAAGTGCTTCTCCGCGTTGCTGTACACCATCCACCCACCGGTCCACCGGTTTGAATGACAGATGATCCGTGCTGCTCAATGATGTATTTTTCCTTTTCGTGCTTGGCTCCGTTGGTATATTTATCCTGTATGACATCCAGGGCTACAAAACCCAGATCCGGGAAGTCTTTGAAACATTGGACAAGCTTGATATCCCATCCTTCCTGCAGGGCCAGGATATCATCATCCATTTCAAGAATAATGTCGTGTGTGGAGTGGAGAAAGGCGAGGGCATATCCGTTGGTGCCGTAATTAAACGGCTTGGGAACATACCTGATCACTGCATTCCCCCCTTTTGTAATTGCGGCTTCCACCACTTTTCGGGTATCATCGGTGCTTGCATTATCCAGGATGATGAGTTCACAGGGCAGTTTGGCGGTAGTCATGACCGCTTCTATTGCCATTTTCAGAAACCCGGCCCGGTTATGTGTTACCAGCAGTATTGAAATACCAGGACTTGGTTTTTGAAAACCGGCCAGGAGCTTTTTGAAATGAAAGCGGCATTGGTAGGCCAGAATCCGGGGTGTGAAAGGAAGCAGACGAAATACATTGTTTACAAAACGGGAGGCAGTACCGGTACTCATAACGTCAACCTGTTTGATTTAGAAAGTATGAAATTAGAATTTAATTTCAAGACAGCTAGTCCAGTTTCATTTTTAATACCGTCTCATTTCCGGCTGTGTCGGCTGCCTTCACAATCAGATCATGAGGCCCGGGACTGATGCCTGCATCACGGGTATCAATGGTAAGCAGGTTTTGTTTGGGTTCGTATTCCATTAATACCCAATGCCCGTCTATCGTGGCACTGTAGCTGTGAACCCCGCTCACATTGTCGCTGACTGTAAGTCGTATTGTTTTTCCTGTTCCAAGTTTTGCATGACCGGAGGCTGGCAGGGGATAGGTGAGGGAAAGTGCAGGGCCCACTTTATCTATCGCTACAGTATATTCCCCTGATTCTCTTATTTGCCCGGTCATCCATCCATTCTTCCAGGTTCCACCGACCCAGCTGACTTTCCCGTTTTTCTCCGCTTTCACAATCCCGGCATGGGATAGCGTTACGGAATCCAACTCCCTTGTTTTTAAGCTCAGGGTAATGCTTTTTTGGACGGGAACGTATTCATTCATCACCTCCACCCAGGGAGCCATAGCCCAGGAAGGGGCAGAAACGGCTGTGTTTTCATGGAATACATAATCTTCATAGAGGGCATTGGCAGGAATAAGAATTTTCACTTCCCTTTCGGAATAGTAGAGGCTGTCGGTACAGGAATGGAGGTTGGAGGGTCGGGGAGGGGACGGTAAAGCATTCGCAAAAGATAGCTTTTGCCTGACTGTGGTCCAGTTGCCATTGTAATCATAAACCTGAATATTTAAGCTCCCCAGATCATTTGTTGAATCAATAGGTTTAAAAATAACTCCCATGGAATCAGCCCTTGAATGGGAATATATTTTAACTAAATTATTTTTCAGTAAATAACACCGCTGAAAGTTTGTGCCACTTCGTTTCTTTTCAGCATAATCAATCTGAGCATTTACATAGCGACTTTCATCAAAACCTATGGCATTCATTTTAAAACCAAAAATGTGCCTGTAGCCTTCATTGGCGGTTAATTCATAAACCTGATTATTACCGAGGCCATTATTTACCTTATCGTATGCATCAATTTCAACACCAACCCTTCCTGAAATTTCTATTTTAGGCATCGTGCCAATATAGGATGGTTGATGGAAATTATCCTTACCATCATACCGGACAGGAACCTTCAGAGCCTGATTCTTCCCGTTTATAAAACTGTTTTTATCCATTGGCACCAGCCTGATCTGTTTGATCACGGGAGGGATGGTATCCGGCACCTTGATTCCAAACAAGAGTGGATTCAAAGGACATTCCGATTTCTCTTCCCTGATTTCAAAATGTACATGAGGCCCGCCTGAATTACCTGTATTGCCCGAAAAAGCAATGATATCCCCTTTTTTTACCGGAAATTCTTCAGGTTTTGGGAAGAGTTCCACTTCAAACTGCTCTGCTTTGTATTGAGCAGCACGTATATACTTACTCAACTCCGGATTGAATTTACTGAGGTGACCATAAACAGTCACATACCCGTTGGGGTGGGTGATGTAAATAACCTTGCCATAACCTACAGGGGACACTTTTATCCTGGAAACATACCCGTCAGCCGAAGCATGCACTTTCAATCCTTCTTTCCCGGTTCGAAAATCCAACCCGGCATGAAAATGGTTAGGCCGTATTTCCCCAAAGTTACCGGCAAGTGAAACAGGGATGTCAAGGGGTTGACGGAAATAATCCTGGGGGTAGGATTGTCCTTTTGTGCTCAAGGGTATGCATATGATGAAGCAAAACCTGAGTATCCTTATAACCATCCTCTGTTCAAATCTTTTCCCTACATTCATATCAAAAGCCTGTTACATGGTTAAATTTGCTTGCAAAATTAAGATAACTTACATAAAATGAACGAATTGCAGGAAATAGTCTCCAGTTTGGAAAGCAAAACTCAAAAATTGATACATTTGCATACTAAAGCCCTGGAAGAGAATGAGAAACTCAACTTTTCGATTCTGGAGCTTTCGGATAAACTTCAACAAAAAGAACTGGAATTCAAAGAACTGGAAGAAAAGCATCAGGCCCTGAAGCTTGCAAACTCCCTACTCGAAAACCAGGAAAATTAAAAAACGACTGATATTAAGTTAAAGATTAATGAGCTGGTACGGGAAATTGATAAAAGTATAGCTCTCCTGAACAGATAATGACTCGACAAGCTGCCAAAAGACAGTTTGTCAAATGCCAAATGAATGGGCGAAACCAGTATACCGGTAAACATAGGCGGACGAATATATACCCCGAGTGTAAGTAAAGAAGAGAAAGAAAGGGTAGAAGAAGCCGCCACACTTATCAATGAACGCATGGATGCCTTTGAAAAGGTATATGCAGTTAAGGATAAGCAGGATTTACTGGCTATGTGCTGTCTTCAGTTTGCCACTCAATACCTCGGTCAGGAACAGGACCGTGTGCTGAACAGCAAGGAAGTATCTGGAAAGATAGTTTCTCTGGAAAAATTCATTTCTGAGCACCTGGACAAGGAAAAATAGCTTTTAAAAGCATTGTTAACGGAACGTTTCCGTAACATACATATTCCCGTATGATGACCCTCCTGCATAGTTGGGAGTGTTAAATCATATGGGATTTTTTTGTTTAACCTTTAATAATGACGAACACATGGATACGACCACGATCTTAATCATTGCTGCTACAGCTGTGGTTGGACTCGGCATAGGAGCCCTGATAGCCACAACCTTACTGAGAGGTGCTGTTGAGAAAAAGGCCCTGCTGAAACTGAAAGAAGCAGAAGTGAATGCGGAAGCACTGAAGAATGAAAAAATGCTGCAAGCCAAAGAGAAATTCCTCCAGCTTAGAAGCGAACACGAAAAAGTAATTCAGGAAAAAAATCAGCAGATTCAACAGGCTGAAAACAGAGTAAAACAAAAAGAACAGGGACTGAGCCAGAAACAGGAACAGGTCACCCGGAAAGATGCCGAACTGGATGCCGTACGTCAGAATATGACTCACCAGCTGGAACTGATTGAAAAGAAGAAGGAAGAACTGGAAAAGAGTCACCGCAAACAGGTGGATCAGCTGGAAAAGATTTCCGGACTTTCTGCCGATGATGCCAAGGCTCAACTGGTTGAATCATTGAAAGCGGAAGCCAAAACAGAAGCCATGGTCCTTATCAAGGATGTAGTTGACGAAGCCAAACTCACTGCCAGTAAGGAAGCTAAAAGGGTAGTTATCCAGACCATTCAGCGTGTGGCTACTGAACATGCCATTGAAAACTCCGTTTCCGTATTTCATATAGAAAGTGATGAAATGAAAGGACGCATCATCGGCCGGGAAGGAAGAAATATCCGGGCCATTGAAGCGGCCACCGGCATTGAAATCATTGTGGATGATACCCCTGAAGCCATTATTCTTTCCGGTTTTGACCCTGTACGCCGTGAAATAGCACGTCTTGCCCTGCACCAGCTTGTTACAGACGGACGTATACACCCGGCCCGTGTGGAAGAGGTGGTGGAAAAGGTAAAGAAACAACTGGAAGAAGAAATCATTGAAACCGGTAAACGTACCTGTATAGACCTTGGTATTCATGGACTTCACCCGGAACTGATACGTATGGTGGGACGAATGAAATACCGTTCTTCATACGGACAGAATCTCTTACAACACAGCCGTGAAGTAGCCAACCTTTGTGCTATCATGGCTACAGAACTGGGACTGAATGTAAAGCTGGCCAAACGTGCCGGTCTCCTCCACGATATTGGAAAAGTGCCTGATGATGAGCCGGAATTGCCGCATGCTATATTGGGTATGAAACTGGCTGAAAAGTATAAAGAGAAGCCCGAGGTATGTAATGCGATAGGTGCCCACCATGACGAAGTGGAGATGAATACCCTCATTGCTCCAATCATTCAGGTTTGTGATGCCATATCGGGTGCACGCCCCGGAGCAAGGCGCGAAATTGCCGAACAGTACATCAAAAGACTCAAGGATCTGGAAAGCCTGGCACTTTCTTACCCCGGTGTTGAAAAAACTTATGCCATACAGGCCGGACGTGAATTACGTGTTATTGTCGGAAGCGAAAAAGTGACGGATAAAGATGCCGAAAAACTGTCATTCGATATAGCACAGAAAATCCAGACTGAAATGACCTATCCCGGACAGGTGAAAGTAACTGTGATAAGGGAAACCAGAGCTGTGAATTTTGCCAAATAAACGATACAGCTGAGACAAAAAATAGTAATAGAGCCGGATTCCGGCAATGCGAACTACTGGAAAGACCTGTGGAACTTCCGCGGGCTTTTCTATTTTCTGGCCTGGAGGGATATTCTGGTCAGGTATAAACAAACGGTTATAGGTGTAGCATGGAGTGTCATACGGCCTTTACTCACCGTTTTTGCCTTCACGTTTATCGGTTGGTTCTTCAATATAGGATCTCCGGGCCCGTCCAGGCTGTTACTGGTTGCGACTGCCACGCTTCCATGGCAGTTTTTTTCCAGCGCACTGAGTGATATAAGCAATTCACTGGTCAGCAATTCAAATCTGATTTCCAAAGTTTATTTTCCCAGACTTATTATCCCGTCCAGTACCGTCATCGTTTGCCTGCTGGATTTTTTTATTTCTTTCCTGCTCCTCCTGATTCTTATGTTTATCACGGGTGTTCACCCGGATGTACATATTCTGATGTTACCTGTTTTCCTGCTCATGGCTGTCATTTTCGCAATGGGTACTGGTATTTTTATGGCTGCAGTGAATGTCAAATACCGGGACTTTAAATACATTATTCCCTTCATTATTCAACTGGGTTATTATGTTTCCCCGCTTATGTTCAGCAGCGACAGCATTTATGAAAGCACCCGCCTTTCACCCATCCTGAAAGGAATTTATGCCTTGAACCCTATGGTAGGAGTTATTGACGGATTCCGGTGGAGTTTATTGGGTAACAGTATGACTATGCACTGGACCCCCTTTCTGGTTTCCTCTTCCATAGGATTTTGTTTTTTCTTTCTGGGTATTGTTTATTTCAGAAAGATGGAAAAATATTTTGCTGACGTTATCTGAATATCGCGCATCACATGGATCCTGTTATCCGGGTTGAACATCTGTCTAAAAGTTATGTGCTCCGCCATAAAGAGCAGGTTGCTTATACAACCATGAGGGATACCCTCATGCGCCAGGCAAAAACAATGTTTGGCCGTTCGGGCGAGAGAGCACCCGGCAAGGAAACCTTCTGGGCCCTCGATGATGTAAGCTTTGAGCTCAGGCAGGGCGACAGGCTTGGCATCATTGGCCGTAACGGAGCAGGTAAATCAACGCTTCTTAAATTACTGAGCCGTATCGTTACCCCTACCAAGGGACGGATTACCATTGAAGGAAGAGTTGCCAGTTTGCTCGAAGTTGGCACAGGGTTTCATCCTGAACTTTCAGGCCGGGAGAACATATTCCTCAATGGAGCTATCCTTGGTATGGACAAGCAGGAAATAAAAAGTAAATTTGATGAGATAGTCGCTTTTGCCGAAGTTGAAAAATTTCTGGATACCCCGGTCAAAAGATACAGCAGCGGTATGTATGTTCGGCTGGCTTTTTCTGTCGCAGCACATTTGGATCCTGAAATTCTGATTGTGGATGAAGTACTGGCTGTAGGCGATGCCGTTTTTCAGAAAAAATGCCTTACCCGTATGCAGGAAGTGGCCGGTCAGGGACGTACCATTTTGTTTGTCAGCCATAACATGGCTGCTATTCAGAATCTTTGTGACTCCTGCATTTACCTGAAAAATGGAAGGCTTATCAGCCAGGGGCGTACCGATGAAGTAGTGGCTTCTTATCTGAAATCAGGAACCGAGTCTCAGGTCATACAACTTGCCGACCGTACCGACCGCACCGGTAACGGAAGGATAAAATTCGAATCCGTAAGACTCAAAGATGAACAAAGGAATGATACAGGGGTGTTGCAAAGCGGTAAGACAGCCCGCATCCGGATTGCGTTTACAAAACCGGGAACAGAAACACTGAACAATCTGCAGGTTGCTTTTGCACTCGATGATGAAAACGGACAAAGGGTGGCACATATAAACAATGAGCTGACCAATGAAATTTTTGAATCGGTAGAACCCGGTGCACATCAAATTGAAATTGAAATACCCCGGTTTCCGTTTTGCCAGGGTTTGTATAGCTTCACATTATATGCTTCCGTTAAAGGTGAAATAGCCGATTGGGTACAGGAAGCCGGTGTGATAGAAGTTGAGAGCGGTGATTTTTTCGGTTCTGGCCGTATCATTCAGCAAGGCCAAAGTCAGTTTTTGTTTGATTATCATTTTAATTTAATCTGATACCGTGCTCCAGCGTATTTTTCAAGTCATACTCCGCCGCCTGAAAAGGATCACTAACCCCGGTCTGATCCTCACTGCCGACCCTACAGCACAGGTTCGTATTTCTCCTTTACAAACCACCATAAAAGGGAGCATATATGTGGGAAAAAATTCAACCCTGACTATAGAAGATGGAGTTACATTCAGGGGAAGTCTTCATATCGGTGAGCAATGCAAGGTTTTTATCGGAAAAGGTTCATCTCTTGATCCGGCTTCCTTTTACATCGGTAATGGTTCCGAAATGCACCTTTCACCTTTTTGTGTTTTCAATGCCCCGCCTCATTTTCCAGGTAGTGTAAGACTGGAAGAAAACTGTAAACTTACCCTGTCAGAACATGTGCGTATACAAGCCGAAATTGTAATCCGCTTCGGTGGTTTTGTGAGCATAGGAACCTGGTCGTCCATTAATTACCTCAGTGAAATCCGCTGCGATGAACGTGTTCAGATCGGTTCTTTCTGCCTTATTTCTTATGAAGTATGTATTTATGATACTAATACACATTCTACCGGCTGGAAGGAGAGAAGGGAACGAATTCCGCTGGGGGCTTCGGAAAAGAATAAGCCAGCAACCAGCCCTGTTAATATCGGTGATGATGTATGGATAGGGAAGGGGGCTACTATTCTGAAAGGTGTTACAATCGGCAATAAGTCTATCGTTGGTATCCGTACCGTTATTGGCTCCGGCAATTTTCCGGATGAAAGCCGTATTGTTTCTCCAAAGCCCGTTGACCTGAAACCAAGAGTAGTATAAAGCCATTCCGGCACCTTAATCAGCCTGTTCATGATTGTTGTAATTATATCCGACTGGTTTTCTGAAGGAATGGGTTATGCAGAGAATCATTTACCGGCATTTTTAGCAAGGGAAGGCGCAGAGGTGCATGTTGTTTCAAGTGATTTGCAGATCTATGCTACTGACCAGGCCTTATACAGCAAGGTGTATGAACCAAACCTTGGGCCGCCAATAGTGCCCTGCGGAGTAAAAAAAATAAACGGTTTTACCCTCCACCGTCTTTCCAATTACCGTACTCCTTACGGGATTGGAATAACCGCGTTGAAAGAAACGCTTGCCAGAATAAAACCTGATATTGTTTATCTGTTTGAAATAGCCGCTGAAACCACCCTCCAGGCTATTGCCTGTAAAAAGGAACTGGGTTATAAACTTTTTACAGAAAGCCGAATGCACAGGAGTGTATTTACACCTCCTTCCACATTATACCAACGGTTGAAGTACTATTTCTCTATCAAACGGAAATGGAGAAAGGCCGGCGAAGCATTTGAAAAATGCTATCCGGTGGCGCCGGATGTATTGGAAATGATTTGTAAATACCTGGGTCAGGAAGAGCGTAAATGCGAATTGTCTTCTCTGGCAGTTGATACAACACTTTTTGTTCCCCCCGTTTCACCGGATCAACTTGCCGAAAGAAAAAAACGACGTAAAGAGCTTGGCTTTTCAGACCCGGATATTGTCTGTATTTATACCGGGCGTTTTAATGATGACAAAGGCCCTCTTATACTTGCCCGTGCCATAGGCATGTTACATGCGCAAGGACATCAGGGCTTCAAAGCACTCTTCATCGGAGCCGGTGAAGAATCCTATATTGAAAGTATGAAGGAACAAAAAGGTTGTGTAGTACATCCCTTTGTGCCTTCGGCTGAGCTTGTAAAGTATTATCAGGCTGCTGACATTGGTGTTTGGCCCAAACAGGAATCAACAAGCCAGCTCGATGCTGCTGCATGCGGATTGCCACTCATACTCAGTTCAAGGGTTGCCGATACAGCCAGGATTGAAGGGAACGGACTGAGTTATGAACATGAATCGTATGAAGATCTGGCTGCCAGGATCAGAAGTCTGGAAGCCCTCCCTGTCAGAAAACAACTGGGTAATTACGGCGTTGATAAAATACAGAAACTGTATAGCTGGAAATATATTGCAAGGAAAAGACTCCTTGATTTTGAAAAAGCCTTAGCATGCATTTAAAAGTATTCACCCGAAAGGATTGGTTGCCGGCTTCAAAAAAGCATACCATTTTTCTCTACCCGTACTGGGGCGAAGTGCCTCTGCCTCCGGATGATCCGGATCAGGGGCGCTTCGACAGATGGATGCAAATGGGCAGTGAGGTATATTCCATAACCAGCGATGAAAAGGATGCCGATATCTTCCTGCTCCCGTATGAATTTGATTTTAATCAGACTACGCTTACCCATGCTCAGGAGCTGAGTAAACTGGCAGAAGGCTTTGGAAAAAAGCTGATGATTTTTTTCATTAATGATGATGCAAGTCCTATTCCGGTTCCCAATTCATTGGTGTTCCGCACCTCTATTTATGCCAGTAAAAAGGAACCACATGTACACGCAATACCAGGCTGGAGTGTTGATTTTGAAGAGCACTATCGGAAATTGCTGAAGGCTGAGCCGGAACCGACAACACTGCCGTCAATTAGTTATTGCGGTTATGTTGATTACCTGGATTTCCGGAGTCATGTAAAGGAATCAGGATTTAAAGCAGCTTTACACGAACAGCTGACCGGGAGGAAGAAAGAATTGACCGGAATACGATTGCGTGGAATGGCTGTCAGGGCTCTGCTCAGGGATAAAAGGGTGAGAACCGGTTTTATTATCCGAACAGGTTTCTGGGGAGGCTCTCTGAGCAATAAGAACCAGGCAAGGACAGAGTATGCCCTGAATATGCTTTCATCCGAATACACTTTGGTAATGAGAGGTGCAGGAAATTTTTCCTATCGCCTTTACGAAGCCCTCAGTTGCGGACGCATACCTTTGTTCATCAATACGGACTGTTCCCTGCCTTTTGAGGAATTTGTGGATTGGCGCAGTCATTTTGTCTGGATAGAAAGTGAATCCTGCAATAAGATTGGAGAACGGCTGCAAGCCTTTCATGCAAAGCAGGGAAGGGAAGGTGTTTTAAAGTTCAGCAAAGATGCCAGGCAATTGTATGAAGAATGGCTTTCTCCTGTCGGATTTTTTAGCAATATTTACAGATATATACATTGAAAAAAATCGCAAAACAAGGACTGTCCAGAATCAGGGGGGTGATGAAATCCTTAGCCGGAGCTTCCCGGGCCGGTATAAACCCTATGTGGAGTGGAAATTATCCTTCCTGGGACGAAGCCCTGAAAAAGGCCTCGGGTTATGATATGCCTGCTATCCTGGAGAAAGTCAGAACAGCTGCACTGGAAGTGAAAAAAGGAAATGCAGCATTTGAACGCGATTCTGTCCTCTTTTTTGAAAAGGAATTCAATTGGCCCCTCGTAGGCTGTCTGCTGCATGTTGCCAATCAATATCACGGTGTGCTTGAACTCATAGATTTTGGAGGCGGACTGGGCAGTAGCTATTTTCAGAACAAAGAACTGCTGACGGGGCTGAAAAAACTCAAATGGATGGTGGTAGAGCAGGAGCATTTTGTACGCTGCGGGCAGAAAGAAATGGAAGAACCCGGGTTCAGCTTTCATCTGACACTTGAGGAAGCAATGGAAAAAGGATCTGTAAAAGTAATGCTGCTTTCCAGTGTCTTGCAGTATCTGGAAAAACCATATGAATTCCTGGATCAGCTGATAAAACATAAACCGGATTATTTGTTGTTCGACAGGACTGCCTTTGTGGAGAAAGGGACTGACCGGATAACCTTGCAGAATGTTCCTCCTGAAATATATCCGGCTTCTTATCCTGCCTGGTTTCTGGATGAAGGGAAGTTTATGAATCATATTCAGAAACATTACAAGCAGGTTGCTTCATTCGATCCGTATCCCGGGTTGAGGATACCACTGGATGATACTACAGGAATTAACAAAGGATTTTTATTCAAGGCCCATGTCTGATTTTGATCTGATACTTAAATCTGTTTTTGCCGAACCGGAATTGCTCACACAACCTCCTGTGTTACTTGATATAGGAGCTTCGGGTGAGATTCATCAGGAATGGAAAGCAATTGCACCCTATGCCGTCTGTATCGCGTTCGATGCTGATGACAGGGAATTTGCTTTTACCGAGAATCTGCATTCCGCATTCCGGAAACTGTATGTGTTCAATTGTATTGCATCGGAGTCAGATCAGCAATCGGTTGAATTTTTCCTGACCCGCTCACCGTTTTGTTCCAGCCTGCTTAAACCGGATACAATACAGCTTCGGGATTGGAAATTCTGGGAACTCTTCGAGCCGGACCGGACTGTAAAACTTAAAAGCCGTTCTCTGATTTCTGTATTACAGGAACTGAACCTTGCCCAGATAGACTGGTTCAAAACTGATTCACAAGGCATTGACCTCCGGCTTTTTCAGAATCTGGGTAATGAGGTGGTCCAAAAGGTACTTACAGCTGATTTTGAGCCGGGTATTATAGATGCATACATCGGTGAAGATAAGCTCTGGCAGCTTTTTCAATTTATGGATAAGTGCCCCTTCTGGATGTGTGCAATGCATGTTAAAGGCACCCAGAAAATCAGCCGGGATCTGATGGAAAGTTATGCATCCCGGATGGATAAACTATCTCTGGATATAAGCCCGGGATGGGCTGAAGTTTCATACCTGAATACGATGAAGGACCCGCTTTTGCTGAATAAGCGGGAAGTCCTTCTGGCCTGGGTTTTTTCAACAATAAGGCAGCAGCACGGTTTTGCACTGGAGCTGATACGGAAACAGGATAAACTTATTCCGCCTGCATTGTGTCTGCAGCTCCGGAATTTTTCCGAACAAAAACTCTTTTCTAAAAAAGAACAGACCACAGGTGCGCGTATCCGGAATAAAATTATCCGTATGATGAACAAAGCGATGGGAGGATGAATTTTTGCACGCTTTTCAATACCGCCTATTTAAGCCGCGGATTGGTACTTTACCAGTCTCTGCGTACTTATGCACCGGAAAGCCATTTATATGTCTTTGCCTTCGATCAGCAGGTCTTCGATTTCTTTAAAAAAGAGAATCTGCCCGGACTGACTGTCATTCCCCTGTCCGAGTTCGAAGATCCCGAATTACTCCGGGTAAAACCAAGCCGTTCTGCAGCGGAGTATTGCTGGACCAGCACCCCGTCTACCATTCTTTTCTGTATCCGGAAATTCAATCTTCCGGCATGTACTTATGTAGATGCCGATCTGTGTTTTTATGCCAACCCGGAAGTCCTCCTTTCTGAAATGGGAACAGATTCTGTACAGATTACAGAACACCGTTACAGCAGGGAATATGATCAGAGCAAAGCCAGCGGAAAATATTGTGTTCAGTTCATGACCTTTCGGAATGATAAAACAGGAATGATTATTCTGGAAAGCTGGAGAAATTCCTGTCTGCTCTGGTGCTATGCAAGGGTCGAAGAAGGCAAGTTCGGTGATCAGAAATACCTCGATTACTGGCAGGATCAGTTTGGACATGTAAATGAATTAAAGCATCCGGGAGGAGGGCTTGCCCCCTGGAATATTCAGCAATACAGCTTCAGTGTGGAAGGAGGGATACTAACAGGCAAAGTGAATTCAACCGGCCTGCTTTTTAACCCGGTTTTTTATCATTTCCATGACCTGAAATTTTACAAAGACAATCTTGTCTTGCTTACATCCTCTCTGTACGAAATAAACGGACAGGTGAAGTCTGTTTTTTATAAACTGTATCTGAAAGCCTTGCTAAAGACCGGAAGAGAAGTCCGGAGCAAGTACCCTCATCTCGATCCCCATGGATGCCGTGATGTGCAAGGACGGGAACCCCGGAGTTTATTACCTTTGCCCTTGTATTATCTCTATTATCTGATCCGTTATGCCGACTTAAAAGGCAAAAGGTTAGGAATAAGGAAGCTTCACATGCATTATCAGCGCATTACTTATTGAAATGGCGAACATTATCGACTTAAAAACCTTTACGGATAAAAGAGGAAACCTCACGGTTATTGAAAAGGTTATCCCTTTCCCGATAAAACGTGTTTTTTATATTTATGGTGTGGATGATTCTCAGCGCGGAGGGCATCGCCATCATAAGACATACCAGGCTGCCGTTTGCATACAAGGGTCCTGTTCAATCCGGAACAATAACGGGGAAAAGGAGGAATTATTTAAGCTTGACAAGCCTTCCCGCTGTCTGATTCTGGAACCGCGCGACTGGCATACTATGCAGGATTTTACCCCGGATGCCATTCTGATGGTATTCGCTTCGGAAGAATTCGATGAAAAAGATTATATTTTTGAACCTTACCTATGATTGAATACGAAAATCTGCAAAAGGTTAACAGACCTTTTTTTGAGGATTATAAACGTGTTTTTTCGGAAACGCTGGAAAGCGGATGGTATATTCTGGGTAACAGGGTAAGGCTATTTGAACAGGAATTTGCTGCCTATTGCGGAACGCCACACTGTATAGGGGTAGCGAACGGACTCGATGCCATAACCCTTTCGCTTCATACCCTGGGTTTGGAAAAAGGCTCTGAAGTCATTGTACCTTCCAATACCTATATAGCCACTATATTATCTGTTCTGCACAATGGGCTTGTTCCCGTTCCTGTCGAGCCGGATATTAAGACTTATAATATTAATCCGGATTTGATCGAAGCGATGATCACACCCAGGACAAGAGCCATTGTTGTGGTTCATCTATATGGTAAAATGTGTGCGATGGACCGTATACTTTCTATTGCAAAGAAACACAACCTTCCTGTTATCGAAGATTGTGCCCAGGCTCATGGTGCAACCTTTAAAGGAGTTAAGGCCGGAGCATTCGGTGATATGGGGGCATTCAGCTTTTATCCTACAAAGAACCTGGGTGCACTGGCCGATGCCGGAGCGATTACCTGCAGGGATAAGGATTTGGCAGAAGGACTCAAAAAACTCCGTAATTACGGATCAGGGGTAAAGTATTACAACGAACTGATCGGGTATAATTCACGCCTGGATGAAATTCAGGCTGCCTTTTTGCAAATCAAGCTCCGGCACCTCGATGCCATCAATGCGCATAAAAGAAAGCTTGCAGGACTGTACCTCTCTGCCTTGAAGTCAGATTATATTCTTCCTGTCTTTCATCCGGATTACCACGATGTGTATCATATATTCTCTATACGCCATTCCCGCAGAGATGAGCTCAAATCCTGGCTGCTTTCCAAAGGGGTAGGAACGGAAATACATTACCCCGTTGCACCTGTTCATCAGCAGGCCATGAAAGGAATACTGGATAAGTACCATACTCCCCTGGCGGAGGAAATACATAACACAACACTAAGTCTCCCTGTTTCCTATTTCCATACCGAAGACGATATACATAAGGTCATTGAACTCCTCAACAGTTTCTAAATGCCGGAGTTTTCCATTATCACCATTAATTATAATAACAGAGCAGGGTTGCAAAAGACCCTTGAAAGTGTCTGGAGTCAAAAGGCTTCAGATTTTGAATACATTATAATTGACGGAGGTTCCACAGATGGGAGCAGGGAACTGATTCAGGAAAATGCCTCCCGTTTTACAGCCTGGGTAGCAGAACCTGATCAGGGTATTTATCATGCCATGAATAAGGGATTGGCACTTGCCAGCGGCACTTATTGTTTGTTTCTGAATTCGGGTGACAGTCTGGCCTCTTCCGATGTTATGCAACAGGTCCGGGCTCAGAATGCTTCCGAACAGATACTTTACGGAGAGGTGTATTTTGAATATCCCGATGGAAGCAGAAAACTTGCCGGTATACCTGAGAAACTGAGTATGGAATACCTCTTTGGAGATAATATCTGGCATCCATCAACTTTTATTCTCAGGGAACTGCTGAAAGAAATGGGTGGTTATAACCAGAGTTATGCTATTGCAGCCGATTATGAATTCTTTTTTCATGCCCTTGCCATTAATCAGGTTTCATCCAAACGCCTGGCTTTTCCGGTAAGTATTCATGTTGCTGACGGGCTGAGTTCCAGGCCTGAAAATCTGGAAAAAATCAGGGAGGAAAGAGACCGGATTCATAGACAGTATTTAAGCCCGGGTATGATTGAATCGCTTACGAAGCTTGTTGTTCTTCAGCGTTCCGGTGCTGTCAGGATGGGAAATTGGCTGGATAGACGGCCTATATTAAAAACGATAGTCTCCCGGATTTTCAAATCCCGGAAATAACCGCTACAGTATAATTAAAAGTAAGCAGATGCCGGCCGATAAAACAGTTTCCAGAATAACCTTCTTTACCCAATCCCTGGGCCGCACAGGGTCTGAAGTTGTATTGCTTAATCTGTTGAAACACCTTGATACGAAATACAGTGCCACACTGGCCAATCTCTACCCCGGTGAACTGACCGGAAAACTTCCGGCTTCTATCAGCCAGGTCAGTCTCTTATCCCAAAGGCCAGGGAACGGATTTTTCAGCCGAGTGAGGCATTATGTGGAAAGAGAATTTCTCCTGCCTGTTAAACTCAGACCCTTGTCCAGCTCCATATGGTATATCAATACCATTGCCATGCCGGGTCTGGTAAGTTATGCACGGAAGCACGGTATACGGCTTGTTGTACATGTCCATGAACTGGAACAAATGTTTGCCTTCCGGACTGAACAGGAGGTACGTGACCTGGTTGAATATCCGGAATGGATTCTGGCCAACTCCGAAGCCACCAAGGCTGTGCTGGCCCTGTATGGGCGAACGGAAAAAGTCTCCGTTTGTTACCCTGCCATCGATACATCAGTCATTGTACGTGATAAAACACTATACTTCCTGAAGCGGAAGGAAATGGGGATTGACCCTACAGATGTTCTCTGGGTGATGAGCGGAACACTGGACAGGAATAAGGACCCGTTTTTATTTATGCAGGCCGCGGTGCACTTACTCTCTCTTCAGCCCAAGGCTTTTTTTGCCTGGCTGGGCGGGTCTCAGGATGTTATTTTCGAGCAGGAATGCAAAAAGGAATGCAAGCGACTTGGGTTGGAAAACCGTTTTTTATGGTTAGGCAAAACAGGAGATCAATACCTTCTTTTATTCAATATGGCAGATGGGTTTCTGCTCAGCTCCAAAAAGGAATCTTTTTCATTGGCTACGCTCGAAGCTATGCTTTTGGGTTTACCTGTAGTGGTAAATGATTGCGGAGGTGTGTCGGAGCTTCTGGGTAAGGACATCGGAAGGATTGTAAGTGCCGACAACAGGGCTCTGGGCCTTGCGCAGGAAATGAATGCATGTATGAATCATGAATGGAGCGCTGATGCTGAAAAACAAAAGCTGAGAGCAAGGGAGTTTGATATAACCAGGATAGCTCCGGTTTGGAATAAGCTCCTGAATCAAATTATTAATCCGGGCTGATGAGAACGATCTGTTATTTCAGCAGTTATTTTGAATTGGATCAGATACCGTATTATATACGGTTTTATCTGAAAGAATTATCCAGCCATTGCGAAAAGGTTATTTTTATTACGAATTCGAAGCAGCTGGATGCCGGTTCTTTATTATTTCTGAAGGATACAGGTGTGGAACCCTTGTTTGTTAAAAATGAAGGCTGGGATTTCGGTATGTGGGCCAAATGCATGGTTCACCACCCTCCTGAAGGTTACGACAGACTGGTACTGGTAAATGACTCCTGTATTCTGTTCCGGAGTCTGGATTCGGTTTTTAACCGGTTGGAGTCGGAGGCCTGGGAGTTTGCAGGTATCCTCGACAGTTTTCAGATTCAATACCATATTCAATCCTACTTCTGGATGGTAGATAAAAAGGCATTTGCCCTGCTTCAGGACTATTTTAACATGCATCCTGTAGGGCAGAGTATTCAGGAAGTGATACGGACCTATGAAGTTGGGCTATCTGTATATATGCAGGAACATGGAATGAGGATCGGCTCTGTTTATTCCTGCTCTGTATGCAGCAAACAGCTCAATGCTGCTTATTCAGGAATAGAGCCATTGATTATCGATGGGTTTCCGATGATCAAAAAGAAAATAATTTTCGGAACTTTCCGTAAGTCAGAATATTTTGCACTGAGCAGCATTGGATTTCGCCTGACCCCGGGATACTATCTGAAGATGATGAAAAAGGCTGTAAAGGAGGAGAAAGGGGACTTTGATTTTACATTGTTTGAAGAGGATATTAAGCGATATTTCAATCAATTTAGAAATGCGTATTATAGTTTATTTGCCTCACTCATTCGTTTTGTAAAAAAAATTCCTGGTTTGAGAAAGGCTATTAAATTGATATTTGGGAAATAAATGAATGAACCTATGAAGCCTGTGTCGGTCAGCATTTGTATTCCTGTTTACAACGGAGGAACCTACCTGCTTGATTGTTTAGAGTCGGCACTTGCACAACATTTCCAGGATTATGAGATAATAGTGGTGGATGACGGATCTACAGATGGCTCGTATGAATTGCTGGAACAATACAGTCTTAAATATGCTAAACTGAAGCTTTACCGCAATGAAGTTAACAGGGGCCTTGTAGGCAACTGGAACCGTTGCCTGGAACTGGCTTCCGGGACCTGGATTAAATACCTGTTTCAGGATGATTTGCTTGATCCGGATTGCTTGCAGAAAATGGTTGATGCCGGAGGACAAGGCAATGCCCTTATTGTATCCGGACGAAACTTCCGCATAGAAGATCATGTGCCGCCTGCTCTGAAGCATTATTTTGAACATGAAGTACTAAGCCTGGAGCGTATATTGCCAGGTACCGGTCTTACATTCCTTCCTCCTGAATCCGTTTCCAGACTTGCTGTGAAGTATACCTGTCTGAATTTTATCGGAGAGCCTACCACAGTAATGTTTCGTAAATCCCTTAGTTCAGAACTTGGACTCTTTGATAAAGCTCTTGCCCAGATTTGTGACCTGGAATACTGGTTGCGCATTGGAAGCAGGTATGGACTGGCGGTTATTTCCAAATCACTCACAACTTTCCGCGTACATACCGCTTCTGCCACATTCAATACCATCAACAGCAGGAAGTTTTCCGCTTCCTGTGCTGATCCGGCTATCGTTAGTGGAAAACTTTTGTATGATCCCTTGTTTTCCGGTTTCCGTGAAGCGCTCAGGCTCCCGGACCGTTTACGCCTGAAGGAATATCATTACCTCAAACTGTATGAATCCATTCTTTTTCATCAGTCCTTTCCGGACCAGGTAACAGCGCAATGGGAGGTGATCAAGACATTTCCGAAGTTTGAAAAAGTGAGGAAAGGGAGAGTGAGGACAAAATTATTTTTCAGAATCATACAGAAGAGAAGACAACAAACTTCGAAAGGAGGGAGCACGCTATGAAGGATGTAAGCGTTGTGATTGTAAATTATAATGTGAAGGACCTCCTGATACGTTGCCTGGAAACTTTGGTTTCTTTTAATTCAGGTCTTTATTCTCTGGAGATTATCCTGGTTGATAATAACTCTTCCGACAGGAGTGCAGAGGCTGTTCGGAACAAATTCCCGGAAGTTATTATTATAGAGAATAAACAGAACGCCGGTTTCCCGAGAGCGAATAACCAGGCTTTCACTATCAGTACAGGACGTTATGTGTTTATGCTTAATCCGGATACGGAATTCTCCGACAATTCACTGGAAAAGATGATTAACTATATGGATCTTCATACCGAAACGGCTTTGATAGGGCCAAAACTCCTGAACAGTGATGGAAGCTTACAGGCATCCGTTTGGAGGTATCCGAGTATTAAAGGGATCTTTTTTGAAATGCTTTATCTTAGTCCGTTGCTTGGCTTCAAGAATTATGCGGATAAGGATAAGACACACGCATTTGAAGCTGATTCATTTTCGGGTGCTGCCATCCTTTTCAGGAGAGCAGTTATGGAAAAGATCGGTATGCTGGACGAGAAATTATTCTGGATAGAGGATGTTGATTATTGCTATCGTGCCTCCGGAGCGGGTTATAAACTTCTGTATTATCCGGATGCCAGTATTTTACACCATATTGGTCAGAGTGCCAGGAAGAATTATAAAGTGACCATCTGTAACCAGATTGTAAACAAGATCAAGTTTTTCAGAAAGTATCACCCTGGATTACCATGGCTTACAGTAGTATTGCTTTGTTTCGGTGAAGTGATGGCCAAGCTTGTGGTTTTCTCCCTGCTGTCTCCTTTCAGGGTCATCTATGCCAGGAAGGCAAGGGCTTACTGGTATACCCTTCCCCGGGTTTTTAACCCTCCACAGGGTATGTAAGTATTGTATGGTTTGTGCTCATTATAATGTATAAATCAGATTGCGTTTTTTTTCAAATGTTTAAAAGTTGAGTATGGAAAACACAAATTTTTATCCCAATTTATTTATACTTGTATGAATAATCACGCGGATAAACCCTCAAACAACAGAAAGCGATGCAGAACTTATTTTCAAAAAAACAGATGATCACGTTGGTTGTTATTCTTCTTGTCGGAGTATTTATTACCTCTTGCAGTTCAGGTCATGGTTCGGGTAAACACAGGAACCATATGAAGAATGACATGGGATGGTAATTATTTCTTTTCCAGCATTTTCTGGAAGGCAAATAATTCATCTCTCAGTCTGGCTGCTTCAGCAAAATCAAGCTCCTTAGCCGCTGCTTCCATCGCTTTCTTTGTACGGCTTATGGCTTTCTGCAGCTCTTCTCTGCTCATATACTGAACCACGGGGTCGGCAGCAAGGCTTTGCTGCTCCTGCTCTACATAGGGTTTAGGGCCTTTACCTCCGCCAACACCGGCATTTGCATTTCGCATAATGCTTTCCTTGCTCTTAATAATACTGACGGGAGAGATATTGTGTTCGAAATTGTATTCAATTTGCTTGTGTCTTCTTCTTAACGTCTCATCAATTGTGTTCTGCATGGAGTCCGTCATCTTGTCTGCATACATGATAACCCTTCCGTTCACATTCCTCGCAGCTCTTCCAACAGTCTGAACCATGGCACGGGTAGAGCGGAGGAAGCCTTCCTTATCGGCATCAAGAATCGCTACCAGCGATACTTCTGGCAGGTCAAGACCTTCTCTAAGCAGGTTAATACCGATCAGCACATCGAATAGCCCAAGCCTCAGATCCCTCAATATTTCAACGCGTTCCAGTGTTTCCACATCGCTGTGAATATAGCGGCACCGGACACCCAGGTTCATGAAATATTTTTGCAATTCTTCCGCCATGCGTTTTGTCAGGGTGGTGACCAATACCCGTTCTTCACGGGCTACCGTCTTATTGATTTCTTCCAGCAAATCGTCAACCTGGTTCAGGCTCGGTCTGACTTCAATAAGAGGATCGAGAAGCCCTGTAGGCCGTATGACCTGTTCCACCACAACACCTTCTGACTGGTTCAGCTCATAGTCTGCCGGAGTGGCGCTTACATAAATGACCTGATTAACCATACCTTGAAATTCCTCAAATTTAAGCGGGCGGTTATCCATGGCAGCCGGTAAACGGAATCCATATTCTACCAGATTGATTTTCCGGGAGCGGTCTCCTCCATACATGGCATGTATCTGGGGAATTGTGACATGGCTTTCATCTACGACCATCAGGTAATCTTTCGGAAAATAATCCAGCAGGCAATAAGGTCTTGTACCCGGTGCCCGTTTGTCAAAATACCTGGAATAATTCTCTATACCGGAACAATACCCCAACTCCCTCATCATCTCCATATCATAGGTCACACGGTCCTCCAGCCTCTTTGCCTCCAGTGGCTTCTGACTTTCCTTGAAGTATTCCACCTGGGCAGTCATATCATCCTGTATCTGGAAAATGGCTTGTTTCATGGAATCCTGAGAAGTCACGAAGATATTGGCCGGATATATGTTCACACTGTCAAAGCTTTCAATTTTTTTGCCGCTCGATGCTTCTATACTTTCAATATTTTCAATCTCATCACCCCAGAAATAAACCCTCAAGGCATAATCTGCATAAGCCAGATAGATATCGACGGTATCTCCCTTGACCCTGAAATTCCCCCTGTGAAAATCAGCTTCTGTTCTGGAGTAAAGGGCTCCTACCAGCGAAAACAGGAACTTATTACGGGAGATAACATCCCCTTTTTTTACCTGAATGACATTACTTGCAAAATCGGATGGGTTACCCATACCATAAATACAGGAAACGGATGATACGACAATAATATCCCTTCTTCCGGACAGCAAAGCAGAACTGGTGCTCAGCCGGAGTTTTTCTATTTCTTCATTGATGGAAAGATCCTTTTCAATATATGTGCCGGAAGAGACGATATAAGCTTCAGGCTGGTAATAGTCATAATAGGAAACGAAATATTCCACCGCATTTTTAGGGAAAAACTGCTTGAACTCACCATAGAGCTGGGCTGCGAGCGTTTTATTATGGCTGAGAACAAGGGTGGGTTTGTTGACTTCCTTTATGACATTGGCAATGGTGAACGTTTTGCCCGATCCGGTTACACCCAGTAAGGTTTGTGCCGGATGACCTTCGCGAAGGCCTTGCGTCAGTTGCCTGATAGCCTCGGGCTGATCACCCGTAGGAAAAAATTCAGATGTAAGCTCAAATTCCATGATGCGCTAAGGTACAAAATCCTAAATCCCAATTCCTAAATCCGTATTCCAGATTTCCCAGGCTTTCTCAGCCTGCTGCTGGAGCATACTAAGCCCATTGAGTACTTGCGCTCCTCTGGCTTTGCCTTCAGCCATCAACTTTGTTTCTGAAGGGTTATAGGTCAGGTCGTACAGAAAATGCTGGGGGGTAAGAAAGGAATAAGGTATATCCGGGGCATCATTCACATTCGGGTAGGTACCCAAGGGTGTTGTATTAATGATAAGTGGAAAATGCTTTATGATATGTTCATTCAACTCTGAATAGGTAAACATTTTTTCCTTGCTATTGCCTCCTGCCTTGACAGTCGAAGCTTCAGCGAAGGCTGCCTCTTTGTTTCTGGTCACAAAATAAACGTCCACTCCTATTTGTTTCAGTACATATGCAACGGCCTTCGAAGCCCCGCCTGTACCCAATACCAGTGCCCTTTCATGATGTGATTCCAAAAAGGGCTTAATGCTTTGCCTGAAACCGTATACATCGGTATTGAATCCTTCCAGGATACGTTCTGTTCCCTTATCGTGAATTCGTATTGTATTCACAGCACCTACAATCCTTGCCGTTTCATCAAGTTTATCCAGATAGGGGATGACGATTTCTTTGTATGGGATGGTGACATTCAGTCCTCGAAGTTCAGGAGCAGTATTCAGAAGGGTTTTTAATCCGGTGATATCCGTCAATGGGTATAATTCATAAACGCAATCTTTGAGACCTGCGGTTTCAAATTTATCCGTAAAATACTTTTTGGAAAAGGAGTGGGAGAGGGGATAGCCTATGAGACCGAAGCGACGCATCAATTAGTTTTCTTAGCCCTGAAAATACTCAGGAGCATGGGCAATATGGAAAGGAAGATAATTCCAATAGCGACCAGTTCTATATGTTTGCTGATCCATTCGAATTGTCCGAGGAAATAACCAGCAATGGTCAGGCTCGTAATCCACACAAAGCCTCCGAAAAGGTCAAACAGCAGGAATGTACGGTATTTCATTTCGGCAATACCTGCTACAAAAGGAGCAAAGGTGCGGACAATGGGAACAAAGCGGGCCATGATAATGGTTTTTGGCCCATGCTTTTCATAAAAGGCATGGGTGCGATCGAGGTATTCCTGTTTCACCAGGTTTTTGCCCCTTATTTTCAGGTGTAAAACACGCAGTCCTATATTTTTACCAATGGCATAATTCAGGTTATCTCCCAATATAGCTGCCAGGAACAGAAGCCCGATAAGGGTTGTAATATCCAAATTCCCTTTGTGGGCGAATAATCCTGCCGTAAATAAAAGGGAGTCACCCGGCAGGAAAGGCATAATGACAAGCCCTGTTTCGATAAAAATTACCAGGAAAAGAATGATGTAAATAGTGGTTCCGTAGGTAGAAAAAAGCCAGTCGAAATCCAGATGAAAAATGTGCCGGAAAAGATCGATCATCTAGTATTTTGTTAATCCACTGTCCACCTGATCGGCATAAGCCAGAATACCACCCTGGAGGTTATACAGATTGGTAAAACCATGCTGAGTCTCCAAAGCCTGTATGACAGCGGCAGAGCGCTTTCCGCTCCGGCAATGCATGACTACTTTTTTATCTTTAGAAATACGATCCGTCTGGCTCATGACATCAGCCATAGGAATATGCTCACCGCCAAGGGTTGCGATTTCCACTTCATAATCTTCCCGTATATCAATCAGCTGGAAATCTTCCTTGCTGTCGAACATTTTTTTTAATTCTTTGACAGTAATTTCTTTCATGTTCGGGATTTTGAATACGGAAGTAAAAATACAAAAAAATGCCTGACGAGAATGTTATACACTTTTCGTAACAGATTCGGGGAGGTGTGTGAAAAAAGTATCCCCGCGCAGCCCAAGCCGGAGTGTTTCAAGGGGTATCACATCATCAGGTGCTATATTGCCCAGATTGGCATTATAACCGAGGAGTTTGATGAACCAAACCTGTTGTGATTTCTGGGGTGCTTCCCAGAGTATATCTTCCTGCTTAACCTTGGCCAAAATTTTATTGATGAGCAAGGTATGAGCATGTCCGTTGGGCCGGTAGATACCTACGGTGCCGCTTTCCCTTGCTTCGGCAATAACTTTCCAGGAGCCTGCTTCCAGCTCTTTGTTCATCATGGATGTCCATTTGGCCGGATGAATAATAATACCTTCCTCTTTGGATCCCACTTCTGACAATACGGTCATGTTTTTAGAGAGGGTACGGATATATTCACATTTTTTATCGTGATTCATGACAATAGACCCGTCCGACACTTCGGCTGTATCCAGATGAAGCTTGTCGCACAGGCGCTGATAGTCCTCAAACATATCCCGGATGATAAAAGCTTCAAACAAAGTCCCACCCAGATATACCCGAAACCCGGCCTGCTGGTAGAGTTTTATTTTTTGTTCCAGATTCCTGGTAATAATGGAAGTGCCGAATCCCAGCTTTACAAGATCGACATAGTCGGCCGATGCTTCAATAAAATTTTCAGCCTGGCGGATCCCCATCCCTTTATCCATCACCATTGTAACACCATTCTTTCGTGGCCGGGAAGGCCGGGAGGGAACATGCGGTAATTGAAAGTTCATAAATTCTATTTACGGTATGACTCGATCAGATCGACGACCGAGATATTATCTTTCAGTTGGGGAAGGTATTCAAACAAATCTTTATGCTTCTCATAATCCAGAAGCAGAGCATTCTGTAAAAAATTCATGGCTTCCTGTTTCTCTCCTATTTCAAGGAGGTAGGCCGACATACGGTAGTGAAGTTCTGCATTTGAAGGATGGTATTTTATTCCTTCGGCCAGCAGTTCCAGTGCTTCTTCATTGCGTTGCAATTCAAAAAGCAGGTTGGAGTAATCCAGCCAGATCTCCGTTTTTTCGGGAGCCAGTTCTTTTACCTTTTCATAAGCCTGAGTTGCTTCTTCCTGAAAACCAAGCTTATGCTGTACATCTCCGAAAATATAGAGATACTCTGCATTTCCCGGTTCAAGCTCCAGGGCTTTTTTAACATAATGTATCGCCTCTATCAGCCGGTTCTGCATTTCAAGTACAACCCCCATACCCATCCAGGCATCTGCAAGCTGAGCATCCAGTTTTACAGCTTTATTGTAATATAGCAGAGCAGAATCAAAGTCTTCCTTCTTCTCATAACATTCGCCCAGATAATAAAATGTGGTTGCATCGGGCTCTTCATATTGAAAAGTAGCCTTATAGGTTTCAATAGCTTCGTCCAGCTTTTCGAGGTTAGCCAGGGAATTAGCTTTGTTGAAATGGGCAGATGCAAAATCTTCCTTAATGACTATACAATAGTCATAAGCTTCAATGGCTTTTTCGAACAATCCCAGGCGGTTATAGGCTACACCCAGGTTAAACCAGGCTGCATAAGCATAGGGATTGAGGTCTATAAAGTGAAGGAAGAAATCAGCGCTTTCCTGATGCTGTCCGTTTAATTCAAAACAGAATGCAAGTTCATAGATTGCTGATTCACAGTCTGAATTTTCAGCCAGGGCCTTCTTCAGGAAGAAGATTGCATCCGAATATTTCCCCACATTCTCATATTCATAAGCTATATTCAGAAAAATCTGATCCCTCTCTTCACTGAATTCAAGCGCTTTTTTAAAGTGAAAGATAGCTTTGTCTGAAAGTCCCATCTGACTGTAAACTCCACCCCGTGTCATGAATAATTCCGGATTGGAAGGTTCCAGCTTTTCTGCTTCCAGCAATTGTTCAAGAGCAGCCTGGGTTTCATTCAGGGCAGAGAGCAACTGAGCTTTACGAATAGGAAAGATTACTGAAAAAGGGTGTTGGCGGATTGCGTATTCGCTTACCTGGTTAGCTGTAACAAGCTGATTATTATCAATGTAGAAATCAATGACAGACTCAAATTCATCGGAATGGAAAAAATATTCCGCCTTTTTTCTGAGCATCTCCTCGAACCTTGCCACCAGTATATTTTGTTCCATGTTTTCCTGGCTCATGCGTGCTCGGGTTATATGGGTATATCAATAAACAAAAATACGAAATTTTACCCCTTCCCTTGGGCAAAGTGAAGGGAATCTAAGCAAAATATTAACTTTAATCATGTGGATAAGTCGGGGTGCATTCATAACGCCTTTTTTATGCAAAAAAGTATCTTTGCAAGCTTGTAAATCAAAATACACCCTGTGACCCTTATCAAATCCATTTCCGGCATTCGAGGTACAATTGGAGGTAAACCCGGCGAAGGCCTTAGTCCTGTGGACATTGTGAAATTCGCCGCTGCCTATGGCACCTGGATCATCAACAATAATAAACAAGTCAAAAAGATAAAGATTGTTGTAGGGAGGGATGCCCGTATTTCCGGACCTATGGTCAGTCAGCTGGTTATAGGCACTTTAACGGGCCTGGGAATAGATGTAATCCATATCGGACTCTCTACCACTCCAACTGTTGAGATTGCCGTGCCTGAAGAAAAAGCCCATGGAGGTATTATCATTACCGCCAGCCATAACCCTAAACAGTGGAATGCCCTCAAGCTGCTCAATGAGCGGGGAGAATTTATATCTGAAAAAGACGGGGAATATGTATTGAAATTTGCAGAAGAGGAAAGCTATCAGTTTGCAGACGTGAATAAACTGGGTCAGGTAACAGAAAAGAATGATTACCTGGAGAAACATATCAAAATGATATTAGCGCTTCCATTGGTGGATGTTGCTGCGATAAAGGCCAGAAAGTTTAAAATAGTAGTCGATGCCGTTAACTCATCCGGAGGGATTGCCGTACCCATGTTATTAAAAGAACTTGGAGTGGAGTCAATAACCAAAGTTAACTGTGAACCTGACGGTGATTTCCAGCATAATCCTGAACCATTGCCGGAAAACCTCAGGGATCTGAGTAAGGCTGTTATCAAGACCAAATCCGATCTTGGTATTGCTGTTGACCCGGATGTGGACCGTCTGGCTCTTGTATGTGAAGACGGGGAGATGTTCGGGGAAGAATACACCCTTGTAGCTGTTTCGGATTATATTCTGAAGAACTCCAAAAAAGGGAATACGGTGTCTAATCTTTCTTCTACCAGGGCCCTGAGAGATATAACGGAAAAAGCCGGTGGAACCTATAGTGCATCAGCTGTAGGTGAGGTCAATGTAGTAAGCCTTATGAAGGAAACCAAGGCTGTTATAGGTGGCGAAGGAAATGGAGGGGTTATCTATCCCGAACTTCATTATGGACGCGATGCACTGGTCGGTATTGCCTTGTTCCTTACTCATCTGGTTAAATTCGGAAACACTGTTTCCATGCTGCGTTCGGCCTATCCCGACTATCATACCTCCAAGAACAAGATCGAGCTGACTCCTGATATCAGTGTGGACAAGATCCTGGAAGGAATACAAAAAAAATACAAGAAACAGCCTATCAACACAGTCGATGGGGTGAAGATAGAGTTCGATAAAGAGTGGGTGCACCTGCGCCGTTCCAATACAGAACCAATCATTCGGATTTATTCAGAAAGTGAATCGGCCACTACGGCCGATAACCTGGCTAAAAAAATCATGCTCGATATACGTGAGCTGATCAAAATGCAGCAGATCGAAGCCTAAGAATGGGTTGTTTTCAGACTGTTCTGCCCGCAAAAAGCCCTATCTTTGCGCCATGAAAGTATACCTCGACAACGCTGCCACCACACCTTTAGATAAGGAAGTACTGGAAACCATGCTGCCATTTATGCAGAATCATTTTGGGAATCCTTCATCTATACATTCATTCGGTCGCCAGACCCGCGCATCCATTGAAGGGGCCAGAAAAACCGTTGCCAAACTGCTGAACTGTTCTCCGGCTGAAATTTTCTTCACCTCCGGCGGTACAGAAGCGGATAATCAGGCGATACATTGCAGTATTTTTGATCTGGGTATCACCCATGCCATCACCAGCCGTATAGAACACCATGCCGTACTGCATACCCTGGAGGCACTGGAAAAGGAAGGGAAGATAAAGCTGAGCCTTGTAAACCTTACTCCTGAAGGGCATATCGATCTCGGTCATCTGGAAGAGTTACTGAAAACCAATGAGCGTACTTTTATTTCCCTGATGCATGCCAATAATGAAATTGGAAATTTGCTTCCCCTTAAGAAAGTATCAGAACTGGCTTTGAAGTACAATGCTATTTTTCATTCCGATACAGTTCAGACCATGGGGCATTATGAGCTGAATCTGAAAGATGTCAAGGTTCATTTTCTGACTTGTGCAGCTCATAAATTTCACGGGCCTAAAGGGATAGGATTTCTGTATATCAACAGTGATATCAAGGTGAAACCCTTTATTTACGGAGGGGCTCAGGAACGGAATATGAGAGGGGGAACAGAGAATGTCTATGGAATCATAGGGCTTGCCAAAGCTTTTGAAATTGCCAACCGGGATATGGCTGCCCACCATGAGCATATTCAAGGACTTAAAGATTATATGATAGCAAGTCTGAAAGCTCAGATACCGGGCGTGAAATTCAATGGAGCCTGTAATGAAAACTGTCTTTATACGGTTTTGAATGTTCAGTTTCCACCTACTGAAAATGCAGAAATGCTCTTGTTTAATCTGGATATCAATGGTATTGCAGCATCGGGTGGAAGTGCCTGCTCATCAGGCAGCAATCAGGGATCGCATGTGCTGAGAGGAATAGGTTCCGATATGGAGCGACCTTCCATACGATTCTCTTTCAGCAAATACAATACAAAGGAGGAGATTGATTTTGTGTTGGAAAAATTGAAGATGTTCTTTCCGGTAAAAGTTAGCTGAGGCTTACTTCTTAATCTTAGGATTCGCTTTCATATCCATTCCGCAACTCGGACACTTCCCGGCCGTATCACTTTGTCCGCATTCAGGTCCCATAGGGCATACATAAGCTTTAAGCTGTATTGTGTCAGAAACAGCAGGTGCTGTTGCTTTTACTTCCGGAACTTTAACCTGATTTTCTTTAGGAGGGGTAGTATTACAAGCTGTGAGGTAAAAGAGAAATGAAGTGCAGAGCAGAGTCCGGGAAATGGGACGAAGTTTATTTTTCATGGAAGTAATAACGGGGAACGCTTATTTGATTTTATTTCTTAATTCCCCTTCCAGGGTCTGGATGATGAGGTCTTTTTTTGCAAGTTCGAATTTCATTTTATCCATCTCTTTTTTGAGCTTATCCATTTCGACCCTGATATTGACTTCACCGGGTGCCCAGATATGGGTATTATAATATTGTTCTTCCTTGCCATAATAGGGGAAACTGGCATCAGGATCTCTGAAAAAGCTGTACAGGGGAATTCGTAACTCCTTGGATATAAGCTCTAATGTCCGGATTTCCAAGGTGTTTTCAGAAAAGGAACGATCCAGTTCATCGCGGGTAACACCCAGGTAATTAACCAGGGTATCATAGCTGAGATTTCTCGCCTCCAGAATTTCTATGATCTTGGATTTCAGATCCATAGGGGCTATAAGAGTTTTCATAAGATGATCTTAGAGTATGCAAAAATAGCAAAAAATAGATCAGAATGCGAGGTCCTGCTCTTTTAACGGGGTTTCTTTAAAAAGGTTCTGCCCGTATTTATGACCACCATCATAACTCAGCATTATTTTACTTCCTGCATAAGTTTCCGTACCAAGGGTGCAATCAGAATCATAACCACGCCGAGAATAAGGGCATAGATAGCGAGCTGCTTATAGCCATCGGTATAGGCAATAAGTTTTTGCATGAGCGGGGCTTTATCATCTGCTGTGGCCATGCCGGCTCCAAGGATACCTGCCACATACTGACCGTATGCGCTGGCCAGGAACCAGGCACCCATCATAATTCCCCAAAGAGGTTGAGGAGTTAGTTTGGTCATTGCCGATAAACCGATCGGAGAAAGACAAAGTTCTCCAATAGAAATAATCAGGTAAGCTATTGTAAATACATTTAGGGAGGCAATACCATTACTGTCGGCGAAGAACCTGCAGGTATAGAAAACATAAAATGCCAGGGCCAGAAAGAGGAATCCCAGTCCGAACTTGACAACGGTATTGGGTTCCAGTTTTCTTTTATACATCCAAAGCCAGATCAGACCGATGAGGGGGCTGAAAATGATAACAAATACAGAATTAGCTCCGTTATTCACCGCATTGGTATCAATATGCATTCCCAGCAGATTATCATGCAGGTTGTATAATGCAAACAGACTGAGCGATCCTCCGCTTTGTTCAAAGAAACCCCAAAAAGGAATTGAGAAAAAGATAAGGATAAGAGCGGCCCAGAGTTTCCTCTTTTCTGAGCTGGAAAAGCGACGCATCTCCCAAAGAATATACAGGAATGTCAGAGGGCCTACCGTATACATAAACAAGTCTGTATATCGGGTATTTTTGACCAGGATGAGGATGAGTGGAATGGTTGCGAGTGAACCAATATACACTGCCCATTCATAGATTCTTTTCTTCTGCCTGGAGAGCAAATCAGAAAGCGGTGAGATTCCGATACTGGCCAGGGTTTTTTGCGTATAGGTGAATACAAAAAGCCCAAAAACCATAAAGATTCCGGCAAATGAAAAGGCGAGATTCCAGGAATAAGCCTTTCCAACCCAAACACACAATATGCCACCTATCAAAGCACCGATATTTATTCCCGAATAAAAAAGAGAGAATCCGGCATCTCTTCTTGGGTCACCTTCTTTGTATAATTGCCCTACCATGGTAGAGATATTGGGTTTGAAAAAACCGGTACCTACTATGGTGATACTAATTCCGATATAAAAAAGTTGGGCAGGCGCGGTAGCAAGGATAAAGCTGCCGATGACCATCAGACTTCCACCCCAAAAAATGGATTTACGAAAACCAAGAATTTTGTCGGCAAACAGCCCCCCTATAAATGTCATGGCATACACAAATGCCTGGGTGGCCCCGTAGCGAAGATTTGCTTCTTTCTCCGTCATGGCAAGTTGCTGTACCATAAATACGACCAGCATACCCCTCATTCCATAGAAGGAAAAACGTTCCCACATTTCAGACAGGAACAGGTACCAGATCTGCTTCGGATACTTGCCTTTAAAATTCTGGATCTCTTCCAGGGTAAGGGTTTTGCTCATGATATACCGATTTGATCTATATCTGAATCATATAAGTTGATAGAACGCTAATCTTTATGATTATTAAGATTTTTATGATCCTCTTTAATCATAAGTATCATAAAAATCGCGTTCCATATTGAGTGTTGGCTCAGACTGTTTTCGGAAGCTTATGCAATATCGTCATTTCCAAAGTCTGGAAGGCTTCATTGTTTTCATCCATAAATTCATAAAACCAGGTTACAGCTACCACACGTTTCTCCGGATTGGGTTTCAAATCTATGATGGTCACATAAGAATGAATCGCTTTACCAGGATAAATAGGTTTGAGAAATTTCCAGCTTTTGACTTCAATGCCGCATACCACGGTGTCTTTAAACATAGGTATCCATTTCAAACGGTGTACCAGGTTAAAGATATGGGGGCCGCTGGCAATGATACCTCCGAAATAGCTTTTACGGGCTACTTCCGGATTGGTATGGAATTCAAGAGGATCAAAGAGTTCGGCAAAATCAATGATTTCCTTTTCAGTAAGAACAACAACACCCAGATCTATCCGGGTGTTGAGTTGAAAATTATTGAAAGTATCCAGGTGTATAGTTTTATCTGACTCCATGCATCATTTTTTTCAAAAGTGGGGTGAGGGAGAACAATAGAATAGAAGCTACCACACACATGACCACAAAAACCATAAAGAATTCGTAAAGATTGTGCAAAGTGAAACCACAGAACACAGGATAACCGGTGGTCAGTATTTTCTTGTCTTTGATAAGGGTATATTGTTCCGGAGTCAACTCTGCTTTTTCATTTTTGAGAATCTTTGTAAAGTCAAAATTATTGGCCTTAGCCAGTTCTTCATTAACCTTTGCAGATTTGATTTTGAGCAGTTCGAATAAATCTTTTCCGGATGGGGTCACTTTGCCATCCAGAATTCCAGGCAGGTCTAAATTAATTTTAACGGCAGCAGTATATTGTTCGCTGGTAGGAGGCAGGATAGAGCCCAATGTACCTGAAAGTGCATAGCCCGATGCGTTGGAAAGAAAGAATACACCGAAGAGTAAGGAGGCGAATCGTTTAGGGGCAAGTTTGCCCACCAGAGATAGTCCGATAGGAGAGAGGGACAGCTCACCCAATGTCATGATGAAATAAAGCAGGGCCAGCCACTTCACGTTTAGTAAGGTGCTGTTGCCAAGGTCTTTTACATTGTTCGCAATAATGAAATAACTGATTGCAATAAGTAATAGTCCAAAGGCCTGTTTCATCGGAGAGATGGGCTCCCTGTTTCTCGCTCTCAGTTTATCCCAAAGCAGACTAAAAGGCAAGGCAAGGATTACGACAAACAATCCGTTGAATATCTGTACCATGGAAGCTGGCATATCCCAACCTAATATATGTCTGTCTGTTTGATTGGAGGCAATAAATGTAAGGGATGTGCCGGCCTGCTCAAAAGCAGCCCAGAAGAAAATGATGAAGAAGGAAACAATATAAATAACCCATATTTGCTGGCGTTCGACCTTAGTCAAAGAACTGTCGCTCAGAATTAATCCTGCAAGCGTCAAACCACTCGAGTAAATTATGCAGTAAATAGGAGGTTGCCCCAATACATAAAAGAATACAGCACCCAGAGCGCAAAAAGCAAGAACCGCAGCGATCAGTGAATTGTTGGAAAATTTTGCCTTCTGGGATTCCCCTTCTGCAAAATCGGAATGTGTATTTTTTGAAGGAAGATCACCTATGGCTCTTCCTTCAGGTGTTACAACATATTTGTTTTTGAGGAGAATGAAGGTGAGGGTACCTAGCAACATAGCGGTACCGGCAGCCAGGAATCCCCATTTAAAAATGTAGGGATCCTGGATTCCATTTACTTTATGGTCACCAATAAACGGGCAAATGAACTGACCAAGGATAGCTCCTACATTGATTCCCATGTAGAAGATGGTGAATGCAGAGTCGAGTTTGTTCTTTTCAGCCTTAGGATACAGACTACCCACCATGCTGGAAATATTCGGCTTGAAGAAACCATTGCCCAGTATAATGACCCCTAATGCAATATACAGCAGAGTTCTGGCGAATTCAAGATTACTGCTGAATATCGTAGCGCTGGTGAAGAGTAAAAACTGGCCGATTGCCATCAGTATTCCACCCAGCATAATGCAATACCTGTTACCCAGGAAACGGTCAGAAATAAAACCTCCCAGCATGGGGGTCAAATAACAAAGGCCCAGGAATTCTCCATAAATAATAGAAGATTTTTCCTGGCTGATCATCAAAGCATTGATGATAAACAAGGTGAGCAGGGCCCTCATTCCATAGAAGTTGAACCTTTCCCACATCTCCGTGGCGAATAATACAAACAGCCCTTTCGGATGCCCTTTTTTTACTTCTGTTGTCATAAGCTGATATTAAGAATCGTTGCGAAGATAGTAAAATGCATTACAAATTACTCATCAAAAAGTCTGTCATTCTTGTAAACAGATGCATACGCGTATACCCCCCAACTATACTATGATTCTTATCAGGGTATATAGCCATTTCAAAAGGCTTGTTGAGCCTTACCAGGGCGGTGATCATTTCAATGGAGTTCTGGAAATGAACGTTGTCATCGGCCGTGCCATGTACCAGCAGGTACTTGCCCTTTAATTCCTTGACATGGTTTATGGGTGAATTATCGTCATAGCCCTTTGCATTATCCTTTGGCAGGCCCATAAAACGTTCCGTATACACGGAATCATAATACCTCCAGTTGATGACCGGGGCTACAGCAATAGCAGCTTTAAAATAAGCAGCTCCCCGGGTAATGCAAAGGGAGGACATAAAACCTCCATAGCTCCAGCCTTGTATACCGATGCGGTTCTTATCCACATAGGTCTGGCTGCCGAGATATTTGGCCGCTTCTATCTGATCCAGACATTCCAGGTTACCGAGTTGACCATAAGTGCATTTAAGAAAATCCCTTCCCCGCCCTCCTGTACCTCTGTTATCGACTGATACGACGATATACCCTTTTTCTGCCAGCATCTCATGCCAGAAATAATCCGGGCCCTGCCAGGCATCGTTTACCGTATTGATACCGGGACCGCCATATACAGTCATCAATACCGGGTATTTCTTGGAAGGATCAAAATTGTATGGCTTGATCATCCATCCGTTCAGCTCTATTCCCTCCGATGTCTTGAACTTGAAAAATTCCTTCTTGCTGAGGTTAAACCCAAGCAGTTTGTTCTTCAGATCCGTGTTTTCTTCCAGCACCCTGATCTGTTGACCATCTGCGCTGTTCAGGGTATAAACCGGCGGGGTATTCGCATCCGAATGTATATTGATATAAAACTTCATACCCTCGCTGAATTCGGGTATATTGGTTCCATTGCCTGTAGTCAGTCTTTTCTTGCCCTTACCGTCCAGGTGTATGCTGTATAAATCCTTTTCCATTGGAGAGGATTCCGTACTGGTATAAAAGAGGGTGTTTGTCTTTTCATCAACGCCTTCCACTTTCATCACATCCCAGTTACCCTTAGTGATCTGATTCACCTGTTTCCCGCTCATATCATAGAGGTAGACCTGGCTGAAGCCATCATCATCCACCCAGAGCAGGAAGTGCTTCTTGTCGTTCAGGAAGAAGAAGAAGGCGGGTTCATTGTCCTGAATATCCACATACTTATCGCTGGTGCGGGTCAGAATAACATGAGTACTTCCTGTGGATGCATCACCCAGCATCAGTTCCATTTTGTTCTGAAGGCGGTTCATACGCGTAATGCAAAGTGTGCTGGCATCGGCAGTCCATGCTATACGAGGTATGTATTGATCCTTTTCGGCTCCAATATCCATTTTCTTTGTCGACCTGGCAGCAACATCATACATCAGGATACTGACATCGGAATTCTTTTCTCCTGCTTTCGGATATTTGAAACGGTATTCAGTAGGGTAGAGGGAGTCATGGTATTCATTCATGCTGAATTCTTTTACATCGCTTTCATCAAAACGATAAAAAGCTATTTTCTTTCCGTCGGGGGACCAGAAAAAGGCTCTGCTGAAAGAGAACTCTTCTTCATAGACCCAGTCCGTGCCACCGTTAATTATTTTATTAAAGGCACCATCCGGTGTGATCTGTTCTTCTTTTCCAGTTCCCAGGTCTGCAATGAACAGGTTATTGTCCCGCATAAAGGCAACCTTGCTTCCATCGGGTGAAAAAGTGGCATAGCGTTGTTTACCTGCTGCTGAAAGCCGGGTTATTTTCTTTGTGCTCACATCCAGGATATAATTCTCTTCCAGAGTAGAGTGGCGATAGATTCGTTCTGTTCCTGTTGCAATCAGTATTTTATGTTCATCGGGGCTGTAGCTGTAGTCCTCCAGGTTCAAAGGTTTGGTGCTTCCGGGAGCTATTAATTCGCTGTTCAGGAATACCATATCGGTCTTGGTACCGGTCTTGTATTCATACCGGGCCAGTCCTTCCTTGCCGGGGGTATTGTCGAAGGCTGTATAATGAAGCCCGTCTTTCATGGAATTGAGACCGCTGACCCCCTTGGCACGGAATGTTCCTTTGGCCCAGATATCTTCCAGGAGTATATCGCGTTTCTCTGTTTGGGCTAAAGCTGCTGTGGTAATAAGCAGGCAAAAAAGAAGCTTTTTCATAGGTTGTAATTTGGACATCGTGAAAGTAGTGAAATCCATGAAATTATAAGCCGGGTTTGGATGAGTGGCGGATGGGGTGGAGGAGAGGCAGAAAGCAAGCCCGAAGGGCTGACATAATTATAGAGCGGGGAAACAGAGCGGAGAGCGAACCCCCAAGGGGTGACACAAGGGAATCAGGCATGCCTATGCCTTTTTCGTCTAGTAAGATAATCTTCCAGGAGGGTAAAGCTTTCCTTTTGTGTTTTTACCTTATCATAAAGCACTATATCTTCCAATTTTTCAATCTTCTCCTGCATATTTTTGTAATGTGCAATGGAGATTATAACGGAAACCTTCCTTCCTTTTTCATCCGTAATAAATAGCTTCTTCATCTAACTAAATTAAGAATTATTCTTTGCTTTTTCTGTATTTTTGACCACCATGAACCGTTTCAACAAAATCACCCCTGCTATCACCGAAGCCTTTCGCAAAATCCTCGGTGCCGAGCAGGTATTGGGCGACAAAGACAATTTGTTGAACTACGGCCATGACCAAACAGAAGATCTTAACTACCCCCCTGAAATCGTATTAAAGCCGGGTAATGCCGAAGAGATTTCTGCCATTTTAAAGCTTTGTAATGAATATAGAATACCGGTAACTCCACGTGGTGCCGGAACAGGGTTGAGCGGTGCCGCATTACCTGTTTACGGAGGCGTGTTGCTTTCCATGGAGCGTTTTAATAAGATCATTGAAATTGATGAACGCAACCTCCAGGCTACGGTAGAGCCTGGTGTGATCAACGAAGTATTCCGTCAGGCTGTTGAAGCAAAGGGTTTATTTTATCCTCCTGACCCTGCCAGCAAAGGAAGTTGTTTTCTGGGCGGTAATATTGCATTGTCTTCCGGCGGACCGAAGGCTGTCAAATACGGTACCACCAAGGAATATGTGTTGAACCTGGAAGCTGTATTGCCCACGGGTGAAATTATCTGGACGGGTGCCAATGTGCTGAAAAATTCAACAGGCTTTAACCTCACTCAGTTATTTGTAGGCAGTGAAGGAATGCTGGGGGTGGTCACCAAAATAGTATTCCGCCTTATTCCTCTTCCGCAAAAAACTGTTGTCATGCTGGTTCCTTTTGCATCGGCCGAAAAAGCCTGTGAGGCGGTACCGGCTGTGTTCAAGGCCGGTATTGTTCCAAGTGCCATGGAGTTTATGGAAAGGGACGCGATTGACTGGGCTCTGAAATATGTTAGCGGCCTGTCTATGAGCATTCCGGATCATGTGAAGGCTCATCTCCTCATTGAACTGGATGGAAACGACCTGGATGTATTGATGAACGATGCAGAGCAAATCAGTAGCATTATGGAGTCTTTTGAATGCGAGGAAATCCTCTTTGCCGATACAGAAGAACAGAAACAAAACCTCTGGAGAATGAGGCGATGTATTGGAGAAGCGGTCAAGTCTCACTCGGTTTATAAGGAGGAAGATACAGTTGTAATGAGAGCGGAATTGCCTAAATTACTGAAAGGAGTCAAGGAGATAGGACATAAATACGGGTTTCGTTCAGTCTGTTACGGTCATGCCGGAGACGGGAATCTGCATGTGAACCTCATTAAAGGAGATATGAGTGATGAGGCCTGGAATAATGAATTGCCAAAAGGCATACGGGAGATATTCGAATTGTGTAAGCTACTGGGAGGAACCATCTCTGGTGAGCATGGTATAGGACTTGTTCAGAAAGAGTATATGGATATAGTTTTTTCCTCAAAGCTGCTTGATTTGCAGAAACAGATACGGGATGTGTTTGATCCGAATGGAATTATGAATCCGGGTAAGATGTTTAATTAATGTTTTCTTCTATAGGTGAGAATATTTCCTCTCGTTGTATAACGCAGGCTCATTTTGTTTTCTGTCAGAGTCATAATTTCATAACAGTAGCTGCCGGCCTCGTCATTTTTGATCAGGAATTCTGAGCTCCCTACCGCCCCGTAATCTTCATCGCATGATTCGTAGCTTAGCTCATACTCAAGCGTATCGCCTGCTTTATGAGCATAAGAGGTATAGATAGACCAGTCTTTGAATACCTCCACCACATTACTGTCCTGAGTGCTGATCCAGGTTCCGCTGATACGTTCTGCCAGACTTAGCGTTTTCTTAGTGAGTTTGTATTCCTTTCCGTTGAAGGTATAGGTACCCATTGGAATATCAGGATCTGCATTGCCAATGAGGCTGTCGGTAATGATATGCCTGCCTTTGAATCGTATTGTATAATCGTATCCTTTGCATATTTCCTCATCCTCATTACTTCCGGGGATTGAATCAACTTCCGGCGGTACTAAGCCGCAAGATCCCTGAGTGGGAATACACGTGAAGAGTATATGGAAAGAACCAGGATCAATGACTTTTATTTCTGTAGAGTAAAGTGCAAACCCTGAATTGAGGGAATGTAATTCCTTGGAGATTGTGACTTTAAGAAGCTGTGAGTGTCCTGATTCGGAAGGCAGGGTATCTAGCATGCCATCGGTGATGAAGGAGTAGTTGTCGCAGAGTGCATACGCACTGATTTTTTGACCTGACGTAACAACGAGATAGATACTGTCAGTCAACCCGGCCCCGGCATACAGTTTAATATTTGGTTTTTCCAGGCTGTCGAGCAGGTTATAATGATTCAGGATACTGTCGGGAGAAAGCCCGAAAGCAAAATCAGAGGCATGAGGAGAAGGATGCAAAGTTTTAATCTGGGCATTCAACATCCCCTGGCCGGATAAAAACATCCAGCAGCATACAATCAGGAATCTGTTTAGATAACGCACTTTAAATCCTAAATCTTAAATCAAAAATCATAAGTCATAAATCCTTACTCTTCCTGCGCATCAGTCTTTTCTTCACAAACGGATATACAGCGTACACCACCTTGGTAGAAATCATTCCTATTCCGGCTCCGACCATGACATCTGAAAGCCAGTGCCGGTTGTTCATCATCCTCATTACACCTGTTGCCGTTGCTGTTCCATATCCGAATACAGAATACAGAAATGAGCTTCCCTTGTATTCCTGGTTCATGAGTTCTGCACCGGTAAAAGCGGAAGTGGTATGTCCGGATGGAAAGGAATTATAAGCGCTGTTATCGGGCCGGAGCACATGTGTGGCATATTTAAGACCTGTTGCAATGCCTTCCGATACAAGCATGGAAGAGGCATAAAGTATCACCTGTTCGGACAGGCTATGCTTTCCTTTCACCCCGCAAAGGCTCAGGCTGAACGTGGCGGCTGCGGGTGCGAATTGCAGGTAATTATCGGCCGGTGAATAGAAGTTGGGATATCGTTTCCGGAAATAATCATAGGTATTGAACCGGTCTATAACAACTGTTTCCGGGTAATAGGCGGCTATACCATAACCGGTAGTAAGTACCGGAACAGTACAGGATAGTAGTATACTCCGGCTTCCGGACCTTTGAAAAGCAGAAGGCGTTGTCTTGCTTGTATCCCCCTGCTGAGCGAAAGCCGCATTGAAAGAAACGAACATGAACAGAAATAAGAAGGAAAAACCGATGCTATGTTTAAGGCGGACTATCACCGGGCTAAAGTTTTAATTTTTCGGATAGCGGCATCTGCACAATTCTGTCCGTCTATGGCTGCCGATACAATTCCACCTGCATAACCGGCCCCTTCGGCGCAAGGGTACAAACCGCCGATCTCAACATGCTCCAGAGATTCTTTGTCTCTTGGAATGCGTACCGGAGAGGAGGTACGTGATTCCACTCCATGCAATACCGCTTCGTTGGTAAAATAACCTTTCATCTTCTCTCCGAAAACTTTGAGGCCGTCCTGAATACGGAGGCCAATTTCAGGAGGTAAGAGGCTATGGAGAGGGGCAGAACGTATGCCCGGCTGGTAAGAGGTTTCGGGTAAACCGGAACTGAGTATTCCTTCCACAAAATCGACCAGGCGCTGAGCAGGTGCAGTTTGTGTTTTCCCCCCTGCTTCCCAGGCCATCTTTTCCAGTTCCTGCTGATAACGCAAGCCAGCTAAAGGACCGGCGGATTCATACTTCCGGTAGTCGGAAGGTTCTATGGATACCACGATGCCTGAATTGCTGTAGGGGTTGTTTCGTTTGCTTGGCGACCAGCCGTTGGTGACTACCTCTTCCGGGCCTGTGGCACAAGGGGCTATAATACCGCCCGGGCACATACAGAAGGAGTAAACACCTCTTCCATTACTTTGGTGTACGGCACTGTAAGAAGCTGCCGGAAGATGTTTACGCAGGTCTTCCACCTTGGTTATCGGGCAATGATATTGGATAGAGTCAATCAGTGCCTGCGAATGTTCTACGCGAAGGCCCATGGCAAAAGGTTTGGCTTCGATCCGGATATTGTTGCGGTGAAGCATTTCAAAAATGTCGCGTGCAGAATGGCCTGTAGCCAGGATAAGTTGAGTAGACAGGAATTCTTTTTCTTCCCCTGCCTTCACAGCCGTCACCCCCTCTATATGGTGATCCCGGATGATCAGGTCAGTGACCCGCGTTTCAAAATGTATTTCAGCTCCGCAGGCAAGCAAGGATTCCCGTATGCTGACAATGATATCGGGCAGTTTATTGGTGCCTATATGAGGGTGGGCATCGATCAGGATATCTTCACTTGCACCGTGTGCCACGAAGGTTTCAAGTATGCTTTGTACATCACCCCGTTTGTTCGAACGGGTATAAAGCTTTCCATCTGAATAGGTACCCGCACCGCCTTCACCGAAACAGTAATTGGAATCCGGGTTTACGATATGGTTCTTGCTGATGGCTGCCAGGTCGAAACGCCGGCTTCTGACATCCTTGCCTCTTTCAATGATTACAGGTTTACATCCAGCACCGGCTATACGTAGCGCTGCAAACAGACCTGCAGGCCCTGCACCGGCGATGAGAACAGGTTTTCCCTTAGAAACATCCGGAAGTGTTTTGGAATAAACAGAAGCAGCAGGAATTTCTCCGGTATAGACTTTTATTTTAAGGTTCAGACGGATGGTTCTGGAGCGGGCGTCAACAGAGCGTTTCAGAATACGAACGGCAGTGATGGATTTAAGGGGTATGGAAAGTTTATTGGAAGCAATAAGCCAAAGAGTTCCTTCCGATTCGGCCTCTTCCGGAAGAAGAAAGATTTCTGCCTCGTATACCATGAGCGTTCAGCCCTCGAAGGTTACAGAAAACAAAAACATCTTCGTATTCAGCTTTTCGATTGAAGTGGAGTAGATGTACTGATCGTGTACAATAAGGTCTTTGAATCCGTAGGTAAACTTGAGTTCAAAGCCCAGCTTAAAATAAGGCATAAAAAATTCCACGCCTGTACCCACATTGACCCCGTAATCATCCTTACGGAGTTTTACAACAGCATCCTGGGCATTGCTATTGGTGACATTCTTTTGAGAAGCAAGGTCTATACTGTACTTGGCTCCGGCAAGCACATAGGCTGCAAAATCATGCATGCGCTGTGAGCGCAGCTTCAGATCGAGGGGGAATTCAACAAAGGTGGATTCAACGAGTTTTTTCATGTTAACCAAACCACGGCTGGTATCCTTAGGCGTGTCGAAGGTATAAGTTAGGGTCCTTGCAGCAAAAGAAAGGTCCGGAACGAAGCGTATACAGAGGTATTCTGTAAAGGCATATTCACTCACAATGCCGATATTGAAACCGTAGCTAGGCTTGGAGGTGACCTGTTTCAAAGAATCCATAGTATATAGATTCTTCACCGGATGTATAATGAAATCTGCCTTATTGACACCCAGGGTAAAGCCGAAATGCAGTTTTTCGTTATAGTATTTCGGAAGGTTGTCGTTGCTGTTTGATTGAGCATGGACAACACCTTGCAGAAACAAAGCCAGGACCGGAAAGAGTATGTAAACTAGTTTTTTCACCTGTTGGGTTAGTAAACGCATACGAAGGTACGTTTATTTTATGGCCTGATAAATTGTGGCTATTCCAAAGCTAAGGGGATAGAAGGAACATTGCCTGTATCCCAGTTTTTCAAGGATATGTATAAAGTTCTGTCCATCCGGAAAGGCTTCCACGCTCTCATTGAGATAGGAATAAGCCCTGTGGTCACGCGAAAACAAACGCCCTATAAGGGGTGTCACATAACGAAAATAGAAAAAATAAACCTGTTTGACCGGAAAACCTCTGGGCTTTGAAAACTCCAGAATGACGGCTCTTCCACCCGGTTTCAGAACCCTTAACATACCGGCAAGTCCTTTTTCAAGGTTTTCAAAATTACGGACTCCGAATCCGACCGTAATTGCATCGAAGGTATTCTCAGGAAATGAAAGGTTCTCGGAATCACCTGTCTGCAGTTCTATCTTGCTGTCGAGGCCAAGCTTTTTAAGCTTTTCCCTTCCGCATGTTAGCATCCCTTCTGAAATATCCACTCCTATTATCTTTTCGGGATACAGTCTCAGTGCTTCAATGGCAAAATCACCTGTTCCTGTGGCTATATCAAGCAGGAGTCCGGGAGAGGACGCCTTCAGCATATTCACCGCTTTTCTTCTCCAGCTCTTATGAATACCGAGAGACAGGATCTGGTTCAGCAGGTCATATCTGCGGGCAATGTTATCGAACATGCTCGCTACCTGGGCCTTCTTAGCCGTTTCCTGGTTATAAGGCGTGACGGCAGGAGTCATTCTTTTTTCTTTGACACGAGTTCCAGGGTTTCTTCCCTCAGTTGTTCCTTATCAATGGGCACAACCCCTACTTTTTCGCAAACCAGTCCGCCTGCCAGGTTAGAGATAAGTGCAATCCATTCCGGCCTGAGTTTTAAAGCCAGGCAAAGGGATGCCACACTTACAACGGTATCGCCGGCACCGGATACATCGGCAATATTACGTATATGGGCAGGAATTATTTTCTTTGTTTTCTTGCTGCTGATATAGATACCGTGCTCAGAAAGGGTGATCAGGGCTACATCAATTTTCATCTTGGAACGCAGGGTTTCCACTGCTTTCTGAATTTCCTTGATATTGGTCTGGTCGAACTCGGTTTTTAAACCATCCCGCAGTTCTTTCAGGTTCGGTTTGAAGAGGGTGACACCTTTATAATCACCGAAATGTCTGCGTTTGGGATCCACGACAGTAGGTACACCCATTTTACGGGCTTCTGTCACCACACGCTGAATAAGGGGGGGAGTGATAAGGCCTTTGTCATAATCTTCGAAAATGATTACATCAATCTTTTCATGTTTGAGCAGGTAGCTGATCAGGTGCAGGAACTGTTCTGTTTCGGCTTCCGTAATATCATAATCAATCTCTTCATCCACCCGTATCATCTGGTGGTTGTTGCCTATTACCCTTGTTTTGACAGTTGTGATCCTGCTGCGGCTTTTCAATATGCCTTTGGCACTTAGTTTTTGTTTCTGAAGCAGTTCCAGAAATCGTCCCCCTTCTTTATCCACACCTATAACAGAACAAAGGATAGGTGTGGCGCCCATAGCCTGTACATTCAGCGCTACGTTGGCAGCACCACCCAGTCTGCGTTCCTTCTTGGTAATGGATACCACCGGAACCGGAGCTTCGGGCGATATACGCGTTACCCTTCCCCAGAGATAGGAATCAATCATTACATCCCCTATGATGAGGACGCGGAGATTATTGAAAGAAGTAAATATTTTATTCACTTCCCGTGTGCTGAGGTTTTTCATGTCTGTTTATTTCAGTTCTTGAAGGGCATTTTTAATTCTTCTCATGGCTTCCTTCAGTTTCTCTTCCGAAGTGGCATAGGAAATCCGTATATAATTGTCGTTCCCGAAAGCAGAGCCGGGAACAACAGAAACATGTGCTTTTTCAATCAGGTAGAGGCTCAGATCGGTACCGCATTTGATGGTTGTCTTTCCATCAGTCTTACCAAAAAAGGCCGATATTTCAGGATAGAGGTAAAAGGCTCCATCGGGTTTGTTCAGCTTAATACCGGGTATTTCAATCATCAGGGTATACACCAGATCCCTTCTTTTGCGGAATGCTTCCCGCATGGCATTGGTACTACCGGAAGGCAGCTCCATGGCTTTGTGCATGGCTTTCTGGGTGATGGAGCAGGTGGCCGAAGTAAACTGGCCCTGCATTTTATCGCATGCTTTGGCAAGCCAGAGCGGACTGGCGGAATAACCGCCTCTCCAGCCTGTCATGGCAAATCCTTTGGATACTCCGTTCACCACTATCACCCTTTCCTTAATAAAATCAAACTGGGCAATGCTTTCATGTTTGCCGATAAAATTAATGTCTTCGTAAATTTCATCCGACAGAATGTAGACATCAGGGTATTGTATCACCACTTCAGCAAGGGCTTTCAGTTCTTCTTTGGAATAAACGGCACCGGTAGGGTTGCCGGGAGAGCTGAAGATAATCAGTCTGGATTTAGCAGTGATGGCAGCCTTGAGCTGCCCGGGAAGCATTTTAAAATTCGTATCGAATGTAGTCGGTATAACAACCGTATTACCTTCTGCCAGTTTTACCAGTTCCAGATAGCTGACCCAGTAAGGAGAAGGAACGATTACTTCATCACCCGGATTCACAAGGCAAAGTACAGCATTGGCAATACACTGTTTTGCGCCTGTACTCACTACAATCTGATCAGCTGTATAATCCAGGCCATTATCCCTTTTCAGTTTGTTGGCAACAGCCTGACGTAATTCCAGGTAGCCTGAAACATGGGTATAATAACTGAAATTGTCATCAATAGCCTTTTTGGCCGCTTCTTTAACCGGGTCAGGAGTAGGGAAGTCAGGTTCACCCAGACTAAGGCTTATTAGATCTACCCCCTGAGCAATCAGATCCCTGCTTTTCCTGGCCATAGCAATGGTCTGGGATTCTGACAGGGCATTGATTCTATCCGATAAAATCATACATGGAAATTAAGGCGCAAAGTTAACATTTTGATTGGAATTGGAAGGGAATGCAAGGTGGTGATATTTAGTAGGTTAAATTGATTCAAATAGGCATTAGCAAGTTTTAAGCATACCCAGAACGTGATAGCACGCAGATTGTCATGATTGTCATGATTGACGGGGATCATGTACACCGTTGTTTCATGATTCATCATGATTGGGGTATGAACCCTTCGGATTGTTCAACGGGTAAGCCCGAAGGGCTGACATAATTATAGAAAAGCAGATTAATGATGAATTAAAACCCCGTAGGGGTGACACAATTAACCCTAAAGGTTAAATCAATCGGAATCAGCATTTTTTGAGCCTTGGCAACCGAAAGCGAAGGGAAAAAAGGGGGGATGAATCTGAAGGAGGGGAGGAGCCCTTTTTACAACGAATAAGCCTTTCCTTGCAGGAAAAGTTTCTTTTGCAGCAAGCATAGTTCCTTTGCTTCGATGATAAGTGTCTTTTCTTGCAATACCAAGGAGATTCTTCGCCACTGCTTCCCACAACCTTCCCCAAGGTGGCTCAGAATGACAAAAGCCACCCCCTCAGACAATTGCTGCGCTCTGTCTGAGACTCCTCCTTGAAACAAGGAGGGGAGTGACAAAACAAGAACATTCAATTACTCTTATATTTACTTTGCCAGGCAAAACTCTGCATATCATGCAGAAGTTTGAAAGCATTTTCACCGTAAATAAAGTCATCCAGATTTTCGGCACCGTATTGTTTGAGGATATTCATCTGTGCTCTGGAAGGAACGGTGGAACCTGTCCACCCTATAGTATCAGAGCCACCATAAGGTGCTCTCTGATATCTTAATTTCCAGAGCAGATCAAGTGAACCGCATATAAAGCTTGCTTTTTTGAAAATACTATCCCGGTAGAGCCCGCATTCATCCACTTCATATTTGGCAAAGAGGTTTTCCCCGGTAGGGTTTGCATCTTCATGGCACTGGCCGCAGGCCAGGCGGATAAATTCATTACGGCTGATAGATTTGATTACTTTCCGTCCGTCGGGCAGGATACGGACCAGCCCGAAACTAACCAGATTACTGTTGGCCCCAGGCATAAGGTTAAAACCAAGGTAAGGACCAGGAATAGGATTAGGTGTTACAGGCCTGTTGCTGCTCAGCAGGAGGCAGAGGAGGATGAAAGAGCAAATAGAGACAAGCTTTTTCATGGTATGACAGGCACTGGGATAAAGGGCCGGGGTTAGATTGAGCAGGCTCCGGGGCGAAATCAGGAAATTTTGCGATCTTTATCCATCTAAAGATATAAAAGATTATGGATATTTCGATGAACCTCTTCCTCAAAGGGATGATGATGCTGGTACCTGCAATAATTGTCTTCCTGACGGCGTATTACCTTGTGAAAAGCTTTCTGGATAATGATGCACGCAAACGCCTTACTGAAATAAGGATAGCCAACCAAAGTCTGATAACACCTACAAGGCTTCAGGCTTATGAAAGACTGGCATTGTTTCTGGAAAGGATTTCACCCAACAGCCTTATCCCCCGTGTGAATAAACAAGGTATGAGCGCCCGCCTGTTGCAGACAGAGCTTATCAAAGCCATCCGGAACGAATTTGAACACAATCTTTCCCAGCAGATATATGTAAGCGGACATTCCTGGGAAATGGTAAAGACAGCCAAGGAAGAAATCATCAAGCTGATCAATATTTCCTCCACCAAGATTCCCGATACGGCTTCCAGTATGGATCTGAGCCAGATGATTATCAATATCTCTGCGCAGGTGCCTAAACTGCCTACAGAGGTGGCTTTGGAGTATATAAAGAGGGAAGTGGGACAGAATTTTTAAGGTATGGAAGAGCAGGAAAGAAAGAAACATTTCCTTACCGATTCCGGTATAGAAATCAAGCGGGTTTACGGTAAGAAAGAATTTCCGGATGAACAACCGGGAGAATTTCCTTTTACCAGAGGTGTACAACAAACGATGTACCGCAGTAAGCTGTGGACCATGCGTCAGTATGCCGGGTTTTCAACGGCCGAAGAAAGCAATAAACGTTACCATTATCTTTTGAATCAAGGCACAACCGGTCTTTCTGTAGCTTTTGATCTGCCTACCCAGATAGGATATGATTCGGATCATGCTTTTTCCGAAGGGGAAGTAGGTAAATCGGGGGTGGCAATCGATTCACTGAAGGATATGGAAATACTGTTCGATGGTATCAAGCTGGAAGGTATAACTACTTCCATGACCATTAATTCAACAGCATCCATCCTGCTCGCTATGTATATAGCTCTTGCAAAAAAGCAGGGTGCAGACCTCAAAAAGATTTCCGGAACCATTCAGAATGATATCCTGAAAGAGTATGCGGCAAGGGGAACCTATATCTATCCTCCCAAACCCAGCATGCGTATTATCACCGATATCTTTGCCTATTGCAGCAAGGAAGTGCCTCGCTGGAATACGATTTCTATTTCAGGCTATCATATACGCGAAGCCGGCTCCACAGCTGTACAGGAGCTGGCATTTACCCTGGCCAATGGCAAGGCTTATCTGAAAGCAGCCATTGACAAAGGACTTGATATCAATGTGTTTGCCAAAAGGCTTTCCTTCTTTTTCAATGCCCACAATAATTTTTTTGAAGAGATAGCCAAGTTCCGTGCAGCCCGCAGAATGTGGGCAACCATTACAAAGGAATTGGGAGCTACAGATCCCCGTGCACAGATGCTTCGTTTCCATACCCAGACAGGGGGCTCAACACTTACAGCCCAGCAACCACAGAACAATATTACCCGTGTTACCCTTCAGGCTCTTTCGGCAGTACTCGGAGGTACTCAAAGCTTACATACCAACGGCTTTGATGAAGCTATTGCCCTGCCTACAGAAGAAGCTGCACGTATTGCCCTGCGTACACAACAAATCATTGGCTATGAAAGCGGTGCCACGGATACAGTTGATCCGCTTGCAGGATCTTATTTCGTGGAAGAGCTGACAGCCGAAGTGGAACGCAAGGCCTGGGAATATATCCACACCATTGACAAGATGGGAGGATCAGTAGAAGCCATTGAACAGGGCTATATGCAAAAAGAAATAGCCCTTTCGGCCTACCGTTACCAGGGCGATATACAAAGCGGGGAGAAGATCATTGTAGGGGTGAACAAATTCACGATGGAAGAAGCTCCACTGGGCGATATTCTGAGAATAGATGATTCCATACGCCAGGTACAGATTGACAAAATAAAACAGATACGGGCAACACGGGATAATCAGAAAGTGAAGGAAATACTGACGCGTCTGGAATCCAATGCAAGAGGACAGGAGAACCTGATGCCTGCTATTCTGGAAGCTTCAGAGCAGTATGCAACGCTTGGCGAAATTGCGGATGTAATGCGTAAGGTGTTTGGGGAATTTAAAGGAAGTTAATGCGCACCTGAGCGGTTGGCTGAGATTGCCTGCGGAGCGGCTTTTTTCTCAGGAACAATAACGTAGATCACTTCATTGTCCTTCTTCATCAGGTAGTTTTCTCTGGCAAACTTTTCCAGATTTTTCGGGTTGGTCTTCAGCTCTTCAAGATCCTTCTTGTTATTCTGAATTTCAGTGGTAAAATATTTCTTTTCCGCCCTGAGCTTATTGACCTGACGGGTCAGATCAAGCTGTGACCATATATCATTTTTATCAAAAAAGAGCACCCATACCAGTACTCCCAGGGTTACCAGGAAATACTTGTTTTTAAGCAAGGGAAGAATACGGAGAAATACCTTTTTCATTTGAAAACGAAGATATAGATTAGCATTTTCCTGTTGCTTTGCCGGTCTGAAAGGTTTAGAACAGGGCTTTGTTGATAACCGTTGAGGGCTGGCATTATATTTGTGAAATAGACCACAGATTTTCATGATTGTCATGATAAACGCTGATTATCAGGGGTATCAAAATATCATGATTAATCATGATCATCATGAAAATCCGCGTTCTATTACGTTAGGACGTAAATGAAGCTGATTCGCAAATAATTTGAGTATGAAAATCAACCTTTCCCCCCTTTTTGTGCCGGCTATGTTTTGTCTATTTGCTTTTCATTCAGGAGCAGACTCCTTCCGCAAAACGCAGCTCAAAGCACCAAAAGTGCAGGTGGCCTACCAGGAGAAATGGCCCATTATCAAACAAAAACTGCAAACCCTGCATGTCGATACCGGGCAGTTAAGAGTATTTATACGTGTATTCAAGCAGGAAAAGATAACCGAACTGTGGGTACGTTCCGGAGGTGACAAGAAATTCCAGCTCTATGCTTCCTATCCTGTCTGTGCCAGCTCGGGAGATTTAGGCCCCAAAAGAAGGCAGGGTGACGGGCAGGTTCCCGAAGGGTTCTATACTATCAGCGTTTTTAACCCCTACAGCAATTATTATGTATCCCTTGGCCTGGATTACCCCAATAAGGCCGATCGTATTGCAGGGGGCAAGGGAGACCTGGGTGGGGCCATCATGATTCACGGTAACTGTGTAACCATAGGCTGTATTCCTTTGACGGATGAAGTTATCAAGGAAGTATATGTGCTGGCAGCCGAAGCCAGGAATACAGGCCAGGCAGATATTCCTGTACATGTATTCCCTGTGATGATGAACACCGAAAAAATGCAGGTGCTGGAGAAGAGCTTTACCCTGCGTCCTGACCTCCTGAAGTTCTGGAAGAACCTGGAAACAGGATATGATTATTTCGAAAAAGGGAAAACACTGCCCCAGGTATCTGTTTCGGCCGAGGGGACTTATTTATTCAAATAGGAACAGCTTAGTCTTTCTTTTTGCGGGAGGCGATGAATTCTCCTATCAGTTCGAACATGTTCAGGAACTTCTTGAACAGATCGAAATAAAGGGTGAGTGCAAGAACGAGCGACATGCTCCAGATCACATAAATATTGTACCAATAGGTGTCTATAGCTCTGCCCAGGAATACCTTGCGCGGTGCAAAGAAATGAGCCCTTCCTAAATTATTGTTAGGCATCATAAAGATAGGATCCAGACGCTGAATCAGTTCCCCGTCAACCTCCAGAATCTTCTTGCTCAGATCGGTTTTGTTCAGCACCAGATCGGCGAGGCTTTCATTGTAATAATCATTCTTCAGTTTCAGGAATTTGGTACGTGCAGCAGTATCCTTACCGGTATCATTCATACGGGTAATGATATTGTTACGCTTGTCATCTTCCTGGTTGTAACGGCGAACATAATACGTGGAAAGCTTGTTCATGTATTCACGCAGGGCTGCTGCGATATCTGAATTGAATTTATCCTGTGTCAGGGATCCTAGCTGATCGAATTTTACATTCGGATTACGCTTCACTTCCTTGCCTACTTCCAGACGAAGCAGACTCAGGTCTCTTTCAAGTCCTTTCTTATCTCCGTTTTTCTGCATTGTCTCCGCCTCATCAACCCTCGGTCTCAGTTCCGGCAGCCAGTAGTCCTTTTTATAGGTGGCGGTACTCTGTGCACGTTCGTATTCATAAAAATTACGCTCATACAGATTGTCCTTAAACTGATCCACTGCCAGTGCCTCAAACGCCCAGCGTGAGGTCATGATTTCACCTGAAAAAGGCACAATACTCTGTGAGGTAAGGGTAGGGTTAAGCTTATTGAACTTCACAATAACACCGCTCAGCAGAAGCTGTGGAATGATCAGGAATGGAATGAGGATATAAATGGTAACGGCATTGTTGAATGCAGAGGAAATATTCAGTCCCAGCATATTGGCGAAACAGGAAGTGGTGAAGAGTACAAACCAGTAGTCTGTCCACATGCCCTTAATGCCCAGAATGGAATTTCCTACCAGCAGGAATGTGATACTCTGAATGGCAGAAAGCACAAACATGATGCTTATTTTCGAAACCAGATAGCTGGAACGGCTCAGATTCAGGAAACGTTCCCGTTTCTGGATCTTACGGTCTTTGATGATTTCTTCGGCTGCCACTGTCAAGCCCAGGAAGAGGGAAACAACGACCGACATAAACAGATACACCGGAATGTTTTCATTATCCCTGTAAGTATAACCCAACAGGTTGGAAGCATCGGTACTGTAGAAACGAATGAGATAGGAAAGTATAAAGGCCAGCACCGGCGCTTCGAGCAGGTTGATGCTCAGGTATTGCTTATCGGTAAGTTTGGCAAGTACATCACGGGTAATAAAAACCTTGAACTGTTTTAACCGGTTAGGTATATTGAATGTGCTTTCCGGAATTTCGGTAGAAGGGTTGAGGAACTCAGTCTTAACCTCTATATGATCCCGGTACATATTGTTCCACTCACCCGGAGATACTTTACGGATACGGGTCAGTTCACCATATTCGTCCACTACCTTAGACTCAATAATATTGAAAATCTGTTCAGGGTTTACATTACCACAGGCAGGGCATTCGCTTTCGTTGCAGTTAACGTGGTTTACACGGGTTTTGAAATAAATGACCGCATCAACAGGGTTTCCGTAATAAATCGGGTAACCGCCTACATCCAGAATCATAAGCTTATCGAACATCTTAAAGATGTCGGAGGAAGGCTGGTGAATAACCACAAAGATCAGTTTTCCTTTCAGGGAAAGTTCCTTGAGCAGGTCCATGATGTTTTCAGAATCCCTTGATGATAAACCGGAAGTAGGTTCATCCACAAACATGACCAGAGGTTCCCGTATCAGTTCAAGAGAAATATTCAGACGTTTACGCTGTCCACCGGAAATTGTTTTTTCCAGCGGACTACCCACTTTCAGATCCTTTGCTTCAAAAAGTCCAATGTCAGTAAGTACGGAGTCAACCCTCTTGGTCAGTTCCGCATCACCCATATTGCCGAAGCACAGTTTACCGTTATAAAACAGATTCTGGAATACTGTCAGTTCTTCAATCAGCAGGTCATCCTGTGAAACGTGCCCGATGACACCTTCTATTTTAGATTTCTGAGTATGGATATTGATACCGTTGATCAATACCTCTCCTCCTGAAGGAGTTTCATTTCCGTTCAGAACCGTGAGCAGGGTTGATTTACCTGCACCCGAGCCACCCATAATACCGATCAGTTTGCCGCTTTCTTCCGACATATTGATACCTCTCAGGCCCAGCTTTCCTCCTTTGAACTTATATTCCAGGTTTTTGGCCGTGAACGTGACTTTTTTCTTGCTTCTGTCGGCAAGGAAGGAACTGATAATATCACTGTAATAGATAGGCTGTACCTTGGAACTACGGATAGAGGAGCCGGGATTAAGGATATAGAGCTTATCCGGTGCAATGATCTGTCCGTTCAGGTATAACTCAGCATCCCCTATATACTGGAGCAGATATATGGTAACACTGTCAATGGCCAGTACGCGGATCTGACCGCTTACCGATTCATTGTAAATATGTCTGGTCTTTTCAAAAGGATGTTCTGGCTTGCTGTTGATAATCAGAAATTCATTGGAATCCGGAATGGATTCTTCAGAATTCTGAACGAAAGCCATCATACGTTTGAACTCTTCCGGTTCAATGTTAAATGTTTCAGCTACAGTCTGAACAAATTCCAGTTCCTGTTCGGAAATTTCATAGCTTGAATGAATGAATTCAATGAGGCGGGCAAGCACAACGACCTTTTGGCGCTGGGTAAGCTCGGAATTGATCTGGGTACAGATCTTAAGGACTTTAACAGAGTTAAGGGAAGTACGTTTTGCCGAACCGTCTTTCTTTTTGGAAACCTGGTGGTGGGCTTCCATAAATTCGTCAAAAAGCTTGAGGTACTGATCAACCAGATCAGAACTCAATTGCTGTTTAAGGAAGGTTTGCACGATGGTTCTTCCATCGTTTGTTACGCCATCAACTTTTGCGATGATGGCAAATAACTGCATTAAGGCTTTGAGTATCCTTTCACTCATACGTTTGCCCCCGGCCTGGTCTTATAAAAAAGAACATTGACAACAACGTTGTCCGTTCCTTAATGAATGATTACATGTTATTGTTTGAATCCGATCAGAATGACTGCACATCCGGATGAACGACCGGAGGCAGGATTCAGATTAGCTTCTATGGTGCAGTCGAGTGTAGAGGATACTTTAAAATCCCAATAAGGTGCATTTTTCTGATCCTTATTGCTGAAAATAACGTTTTTGTCTTTATCTAAAACGGTGAAATTCAATCCTGTCTCCGAACCGAATGTACAACCGGCAACACGGTAAGTTGCACCTCCGTAAAAGGTTGTCTGGAATTCAGCCTGCTGATCATTGAGCAGGAGGGAACGGTAGGACTGTCCGTCGGATACAAATGGAATTTTGATATTCTTATTGCAGATCCTTGCGATAGTATCGCATTGAGCTGTTGAAGCTTTATGAAAAGAAAAGCAGATAATCAGCAGGAACAGGACTCTGGAAAAAGTTTTAGTATACATAGGACTTTCTTTTCTGGCTCGTTGGGTTATTGATACCATTGGACTATTTTACAATACTGTTACGGATGGCTGCGATTTTATCAGAAATAGCTTTCACCTGGTCAGCAGTGATTTTAACTTCTGTCTTGCTGTTGATGATAGTCAGTTTTTTATCAACCTGTGTGGTAGGTTCGGTAAAAGTGTATTTCATTTCAATATTATCGAACAGAGCGGAGAGTTCAGTAAACTGTTTGATTAGTCCGTCGTATTCAGGCTTTTTAAAGGAAGCAAGCAGTTTTACAATACTACCGACAGAGGTTTTCTGTTCACCAATACGGTTGGAGACATCCTGATTGGGTTTGCTGCGTAATATATCCGTTGCAAAGTGCATGCTTTCTATCCATCCGCCGGCAAGGATCAATGCACCCACTTCACTGCGTTTGCTGTCTTTAAGATAGGCATCACTGGCTCTGTAAGCATCAGTAACAAGAGCGAGGATAGAATCTTTTTTACCAAAATTGGCCTGAAAACGGGTAAGGAGTTTTTCATCAAAAGAGCTGGAAAGGCCAAGCTGATCACCTAATTTTTTTACCGCAGTGAAATAAGAAAGAGCCTGATCGTTTTGGCTGTAGATCGTCATATAACCCAGATCGGCACCATAAACACCCAGATTCAAAGCTCTGTCTGTTGTTGTTTCATAATTTGAAGCCTTTGAAGGCGAGCTCAGCATATCTTTTGAATAGGCAGCACCGCTTTGGTTGATCAGCATCGCTGTCTGAACAGGGGAAGGGATACTGAAAATCTGTCCGTTGATATTGAGTATCGGAGGAGCATCGTTGTCTTTAGGTTCATCTCCATGCTCAGCAGGATTGGTTTTGGAATTGCCGCATCCGAAAGCCAGAAATGAAGCCAGGGAAATGAACAGGAAAGAACGGGTAAAAGTCTGATATTTAATGCACATATCCGGAATGGGGTTAATGTTTTAAAAACGATGCAAGTAATGAAAAATCAATGAGCTTTCAAAAATAGTACTTTTTTACATATAACCTCGAAAACTTTGGCGAATGTACAGAATAACAAGGATTAAGCCCCGGTTTATACAGGCTTTACCTGAATAATTAACAATATCTTTGCCCTCCATGGAAAAAGTAAATGAGGATTACCGGATGACGGCTAAAACCCTCTTCGGTCTTGAAGATCTGCTGGTTGAAGAGCTGAAAAAGCTGGGAGCGGGTGATATTGAGAAACATAACAGAGCCGTAAGCTTTTCAGGCGATAAAGGCTTTATGTATAAGGCAAATTTATGCCTGCGTACTGCCCTGAGGATCCTGAAGCCGATTAAAACATTCAATATAGTCAATGAAGAAGGCCTGTACCGGGAAATCGGAAAGATTGACTGGGAAGAATATATGACTGTAGATGAAACCCTGGCTGTTGACTGTGCGCTGAACTCCGATTTTTTCACCCACAGCCAGTATATGGCTCAGAAAGCCAAGGATGCCATCGTGGATCAGTTCCGGACCAAGCATGACCGCCGGCCTTCGGTTGATCTGGATAACCCATCCCTGCGTATAAACCTTCATATTTTTAAGAATGCCTGCACCGTTTCCCTTGACAGCTCCGGTGAATCACTTCATAAAAGAGGGTATAGGGACCAGACCAACAAAGCCCCGATGAATGAGGTGCTTGCTGCCGGACTTATACAATTGACAGGATGGGACCGGAGAGCGCCTTTGCTGGATCCCATGTGCGGTTCGGGTACTATATTAATTGAAGCAGCCATGCTGGCCTGTAATATTCCTCCGGGTTATTTTCGTAAGAAATTCGGTTTTGAACAATGGAAGGATTATGACCAGGCACTATGGGATAAGATATTCCAGACGACCATCGATAAGATTTCGGAAGAGGAAGTACAGATAACTGGAGTGGAAATAAGCCGGAATGTAGCCCGAATTGCCAAGGAAAACATTCACAATGCCAAGGTGGAGGATATTGTTAAAGTGTTCAGCACCGATTTCAAGGATTTTGAACCCTGGGAACACATCAAAAAAGGTGTTGCCCGGCCTATTCTCATCATGAATCCTCCGTATGGGGAACGTATGGATCAGGATAATATAACCGAACTCTATAAAGGAATAGGGGATACCCTCAAGAAAAAATATTCAGGTTGTGATGTATGGCTTATCACTTCCAATCCGGAAGGAATGAAAAGCATCGGTCTGCATGCCACCCGTAAGATTATGATTTTTAACGGTGCCCTGGAATGCCGTTTTCTGAAGTTCTCCATGTATGAAGGCACCAAGAAGATACATAAGATAAGACCCCGTATTGATAAATCACAGGCCGATCCGGCAGGCAGTGAAGAAGCCTCTGCAGAAACAAAGGAATAATAAGGATGGCAAATCATTTCAATGTCAGAGTATATGGTGTTTGCCGGAATGAAAGAGGAGAGATACTCGTAGCCGATGAGCGGATCAGAGGAAAACTGATAACCAAGTTTCCCGGTGGAGGTCTTGAATTCGGGGAAGGAACCCTGGAATGTGTGAAACGTGAATTTATTGAGGAAACCGGACAGGAAGTAAACGTGTTAAGGCATTTCTATACCACAGACTTTTTTGTGGCTTCTGTATTCAATTCTTCCAGCCAGGTTATATGTATCTATTATGAAGTTCAGTTTATAAAAGAGCCCGCCTTTACAGCTTCTCTGAAAGCATACGACTTTCCGGAAGGTACAGAAGATACTTTGCGTTTCCGCTGGCTCAAGCCAGGAGATGCAGGATCTGAAGCGTTTACATTTCCTACCGATAAACGTGTTGCGGAGCTTATAGGTCAAATACCCTGCTCAGGTTAAACCCAAGCCTGATTCCTGCATTGAAAAAATTTCCGCTGGTATGAGCAAAATATTCAGGTTCTTCGAGACTGAATGAATTCGTTACAGCAAGCTGGAATACGTGTCCTCCAGTTTCAATATCAATTCCAAGAGCCATGGTTGGGTAATATTGATTATTGATGGTATTAGCTGCATTGTAATTAGACCCTGTTAAAGGCATTGCATATTCAGCAGTAACAGCCATACGGCTCGTTAGCTTGTAACGGGTAACGACAGTGGCATACATCAGATCGTTCTTGTCTCCGCTGAATGTACTTCCGTCAGCCAGGGTATGAGGGCCTGACAGGGGAACAAGATTGTAATGTACATAGGCAAATCCAATCTGAAAGCTGAAACGGCGGTTGAATTTACGCGCAATCATGATCTGATCACAGAATGAAAAACGGTCCCAGGTAGGTTGATGATTGAAATAGTCATCACCGGTATGAATGAAGGTTTCATAGGCTCCTGCAAAAAGGGTGATGCTCACAGGGTTTCCTTTACCGGTAGTCTGCCTCATCAGGCGGTATTTGGCAAATGCATCCACTATTTTCAGATCGCTGCAACGGCCTATACCTACCTGGAATCTGCCATCAAAGCAATATTCCAGACTCAGCTTGATAGAAGCCTGCTGATCCAGACCGAATGCATTATACCCGAAGTTGCCGGCAGTACCGCTGTTACTTAAACCCATATCACCGAAACGGTGAGAAATACGGAAATCCAGAGAGCGTTTGCTCTGTGTTTCTATGGTATGGAGGTTATAAAGCCGTGTGGTTTTGAAGGTTGCAATGGTAAAGTCTTTTTCTTTTTTCTGCTTGCCGTCATTTACCAGGTTCAGTAATTCATCCTGGGCGAACAACCCGATTGTGAAACACAGCCCCAGGGAGCTGAGAAGTACTTTTTTCATAGTTAATGTGTGATAAGGAAGGATCAGTTATTAGGAGCGCCTGCATGCACCCACTGTGTGACTTTTGAAATATCGCAGGTGGATAAAGAACCGGTTAAGGGCATCCAGAAAATATTGCCTGTTCCGTTAGGCTGGCTGTGATTGATAGCCGGTAAAAGCTGACCGTTGGCAACCTGACGGTGTGCACCTGCATAGGTATCCAGGATCACCCCTCCTGAGCCAACAGCAGTAGAATGGCATCCGTTGATACAGTTGGCAGAGAAAATGGGAGTCACGGTAGCTCCAAACTTCACTCCTGTGGTATCGCAAACTACCGGAGGGGTTACGACGACAGGATGCAGTTTTTCATAATTGTCATAATAACATCCGCTGGCAAATCCTGCGGCAATCAGGACGATAATGATGATGTTTTTTTTCATGTCAGTTTGAATTGGGCTTCAATGCTAGTTGACAAATATAAGGAATATCGTTCGTTTAATACATTCAGCCCTAGTATATCGCTCTAATAGCTAAATGCTTAGACCTGTTATAGGGACATTTCGTCCTGTTGCCGGTTTAAAGCGACCAATAATCCTGAAAAAGAACCGGAATGATCAGTCTCCCTTACCCGCAACCTTTACATCCACCCATTTTCCATGCTTACATGCTCCAATGGTATGGTCATACATGGCTTCGCATAAGACTGAAGGCAGATAAAAATGACCCAGATAGCTGGCATTAAGCCTGACTCTGTACACTTTTGTACGCGAAGGCCCCATGTCGAAATAGGAATAAACCCTGTCATCCCGTATATCCTGATAGGTGGGCTGATCGGATTTCTTTTCCAGATCTGTTTCATCCATACGGCTGTTCCAGATTTCCCAACCCGATGGGAAGATCTGTGTCAGTGACATTTCCTTGTAATCAGATCGTGGGTTGGTATTCGTCAGGGTCACTTCGGCAAAGAAATCAGTGCCCTGCTCGAGTTTCTCAACATCCAGACTTGTTCCATCCATACGTTTATAAGAGATGTTCATGGACAGATTATTCTCATAATCGTGCTGATCACCTGTTTCCGGTACACCTTCCAGAATAATGCGGGCATACAGGATTCCCCTGCCTTTGTTCTGCACACTGAGATTACCGGATGCATCTTTCATTTTCAGGTCTATCTGTGACATTCCTTTCTTGTTCACCAGACTTCCTGCTGCTCCATTAATTGTGAAACCGAAATTCAGTTCCGGAGATGTTCCTCCGTTGGAAGCGAATTTTGCCATTGCCAGCAAACAATAGGCTGTTGTTTGTGTACTAAGCCAGTAGTTATGGTTGCTGAGCAGAGCTGAAATATCTTTAGCAGCCAATGCAGCCTGAGTTCTTTGTCCGAGCAGGTTCATTGTTTCCAGTATCATGGCTTCATCTCTTTCGGATGAACCGAAGGTATAGGCCATTTCGCAATAATGGGGAACAGTGGTGGCTGTACCTTTTACCAGGGCTTTGGCCACATCGGTTTGTCCGGCCAGGATATAAGCAGCTGCCAGTCTCCATTTGGCGGCAATGGAAAGATTCTTGTATTCTCTCAGTCTGTTCATCGCGCCAAGCTCCGGATTGTTCGACAATGCAAGGGTGTAAAGACGATAGGACTGTTCCAGATCATCGTTGTAATAGTAGTACTTGTCATTTCTCGGTATCCAGTCTACAGCAATCTGTTTCTGATACCGTTTCCAGCTTTCAAGCATACCATAGGGCAGGGAGAATCCTTTCTTCTCCGCTTCTATCAGGAAGTGACCGGCATAGGTTGTACCCCAGGAACAAGGAAGATTATCACCCGGCCAGTAACCGAATCCTCCGGAAGAAGTCTGGAACTGTTTAAGTCTTTCCAATGCAGCGCTTATATTGTTATGTATTGCTTTGCTGTAGTTATCGTTCAGATCCATGAGCTCGGCCAGGTACAGCTGGGGGAATGCGGAAGAGGTTGTTTGTTCTATGCATCCGTGTGGATACTCGATGAGGTATTTAAGCCGTTCACCCAGATTGATAGGAGGTATGGAACTTAACTCAAGGGTTCCTTTGTTGGTTCCGTTCATACCAATAGGGGAGTAGGATGAACTCCAGCTTTGTCCGGGTTCAATAACTGTCTCAATCACATTGGTGATAGGTGGGTTGGGGTTGCGTACATCCAGCTCTATATCGCAGGTTGCATGTTCGGATCCGCAGCTAGCTTCAATTTTTACCCTGCCTATTCCAAGTGCAGGTTTTACTTTAAGCTTGAATGTAACCACCTGCTCACCCGTTTCGCTGAAACTGATGCTCTTATTGCCAGCATCTTCAACACTGAAGAATTCGTTGGTCTTTATATTCACATTTACATTGCGGACATTTTTTTCCATCGCAAATACAGTGACAGGTAAATCGAGTGATTCACCCGGACCAACAACTCTTGGCAATGTTCCGAGTACCATAAGTGGTTTACGAACGGGAACGCTTTTATCAGCCGATCCATAGGCTGATTCATAGCCTGCAACGAGCATAACTCTCACAGAGCCTATATATTGAGGCATTTTGAATTTAATTGTTTTCTTTTCTCCTTTACCTACATGGAAGGGGCCGAAAAACCTGACCATAGGTTTGAACCTGTTGGCTTTGGCTGCCGGTTTATTGCCTGCGCTTCCGTCACCTCCGATTGCCAGGATACGCTGCAGCTCGCCGCTGTAAGCGCCCATGACCATATCGAACATATCCCAGGATCTTACCCCAAGTGCTTCGCGTGCATAGAATACCTTCCAGGGATCCGGTGTTTCAAAACGGGTAAGATCCAGCAATCCTTCATCCACAATGGCGAGTGTGGCTGTCATCTCTTTTCCGTTTTCTTCCGAAACTGTTACGCTGGTCATCTCCTCCGGTTTCCAGACCGGCAGTGTTTGTATCACCGGCCTCAGATGGGTATGTGGATCTTCCACCAGTACAGGAATAACTCCATAGAGACGTATAGGCAGGTCATTCTTTGTCTGACCCAGGGGTTGTATAAGTGTTACATGCACATACACATTGGGAGCCATTTCGGCTGTGACAGGAATACTGACTGTGATATTCGGTTTCTTTGATTCGGCCCAGAAAGCCTGCAATATCTTGGAACCTGTCTCCACCGAAATCAACACTCTTCCTGAATCAGAACAAGGGATGGTAAGTTTGATAGTTTGTCCGACCTGGTAATTCGGTTTGTCAGAGGTGAAGGAAAGCAAGGTAGCTCCTTCCTTACCCTTGGGTGTGCTTCCTGCCCATGCCGGCCAGTCGAAGAAGGCAACACCACCGCTGGAATGACCACTCACAGGATCTGTTACCCGTACCAGATAACGACCCCAGTCCGGTCGGTTTACTCGTATGGTGAACTGGCCTTTGCCGTTGAGTGTAACGACTTCCTTTGTCTCTATAGGCTGATAATAGGTATTGTTTACATAATTAGCCAGCTCACTTCCGTTATTGTTTTCCCACCACCATCTCCACTGCAGTTTGTAAACTTTTACCTGTAACCTGCGGCTGAGGGGTTCACCGTATTGTCCTATGCTGGTCACTTTCACCACATGATCGGTATCGGTGACAATCATGCCGCTGTATTTCTTGCCTTCCGGCATCAGAACACCAACATAACTTTCATAAGGAGAGTAGGCAGAGACAAAGCGGTCAATGCTGAATCCACCTCCGTCTTCAAACACACGTGTCACGAAACTTGCCCTGACCATACCGGGGGCTCCTTCTACCTTAATCTGAGGAGAGAAAGAAGCCATACCGTCATTATCCAGAGAAGCATCGAACACCGTTTGTGTTTCGGAAGAGAAATTTGTGGCCGGATCATCAAATATATAGTTGTCATATCCTTTGAATGTGGTATGCATCTGGGAGAGTGTTGCCTCCACCTTTGCTTTCAGTCCCTTAGCTTTTGCACCATGCAGCCAGGCAGCAGTAAGTGTTGCCTGATTATCCCTGCCCAGGAATGCATTTTTTTCTTTTCCGAAACTGAGGTTCATGCGCAAACGGTTGGGCATGATGGTTTCAATCTTGATGTTTTTTGTAAAGCTTACACCTCCAACTTTTACGCGTGCTGTCCAGCTTCCTGTAGGAGCATCATCGGAGGTGGTAACCGGAAAGTCATAGAACCCATCCATACCCTTGGTGCGGATTATTTTGCGGACCACCTGCCCGCGTGGATTCAGCAATTCCAGTGAAACAGGATGGGAGGGAGGAAGTTTGTGCTCTTTGTCTTCCAGTATAAATGTGAGGAAGAGCGTATCACCCGGTCTCCAAACGCCCCGTTCTCCATATATGAATCCTTTGATACCTTTCTGTACCTGATCACCGCCTACATCAAATGCGCTCATGGAAAGAGAAGAACCTTCGTCCAGTTTAAGATAACCTCTCTGTTCTCCTTTTTTAGCAATGAGGAGGAAGGGTTTGTGAGGAATATCACCTTTAGCCATTCCGTCTCCGTCGGTTTTGAACGTGGCGATGAGCTGTTGCTGGTAGTCGTACACTTCCAGCACAGTATTCGGGATAGGCAATGTTGTTTTAAGATCCGTAACTACAAACAGCATGGAGTTATTGCTTCCGCGTTTGGCAATAAGTCCGAAATCAGAAGCCAGAACATTGCGGCTTACATCGTGCTGTCGTCCGTAATAGAGAGCATTGCAGGGATTATTGCGTTTGTCCTGATAGCTTTCACCGTTGCTTTCCCCGTCAGATCCTTCGTTGTAATCACCCTCATAGGCATAGCCACCGTCTCCGTAACTGTATTCGTTATAATAATCACCGTAATAACCCTGGTTGTCCCAGTTCTCATTTTCGGTATTCATATCTTCTTCCGGTTGCACTTCTTCCATCTGATCATTGTTTTTGGAAGCACCACTGCAATGGTAAGTTGAATACGCCTTGCGGAAACTGATGACCACTTTATAGATTGCCCCCGGTTCGGCATGAATCATCTCACTCAGATCAAGGTGATAGGTATTCCATTTCTCTGCGTCACTTCCTCCATGACCCGTTAAAGGCACTTTCTTCTTGAAAATAACTTTACCCACACGCATCAGTTCCCTGTCACCTTCCAGATTATTGACCTGGAGGAACTGGGCTACATTTTTTTCATAGATCCTGACAATTTTTACATCAACAGCATTCAGGCTTACAGCCATAAAAGGAAAGAGAAGATTGCCGGAAGCGGGCAGGATAACTCCGTTGCCAACAAGCCTTACTTCGGGTTTCAGTTCCTCAAAACTGAGCTGGTTGACAGTGCGGTTTTTCAGTTCAAAGCCGAGAATATTTTTAATGCCCGGGAAGATAGTGAAAGTCCTAGTTCCGCTTAAGCGTGCCGGAGGATAGACTTTTATTTCATTGTCCTGAATGGTAAAGGTAAGACCGGTAGTTCCCGACAGACTGATAAGTCCGTCCAGAACCTGTTTGTCCATTATAGGGTCACTGAACTGAATGCGTACAAACTGGTCTGCACCCTGATTTACTTTCAGATCCATGACCTGGAAATCGCCCAGGGCAGGGATTGCAATAGTTTTTGTTCCTGTGGAATGTTTTGCAGCGATGGCATCCCCTTTCCATTGAAGTTCTATGTGACCGGCACTTGCTTTACGCTGTATACTGTCGACAATGAATTTATGTGTGGCAGGATCCGCATGTTCCCAGTGCAGATGCAGTTGTTTCCCATCCTGTGTGGCGGTAACCGTTTTCTCCACCAGGTTATTATCCGCAGCATCAGCGGTTGTGAGGATACCATTCATCTGTTCCCAGGCCAGTGTTTTGCGGTCAATGGTCTTGATGCCATCAACCTTTACATCCACTTGCTGGGGCATGGTACGGAATGTAAATTCAAATGTTTTGAATTCATCGGGCACCTGTTGCAGCTTGCTTAGTTTAAGTGCCACTTCATATTTCTGATCGGAAGGCATACGTGCAGCAGGTCTGAATTCAACCGTGCGGCTGTCCAGCCAATACGCTTTACCGGGCAGGGAAGGGGAGAAGGAGAAAACTTCCTCTTTAACAGGTTTGTCAAATTCGGCAATGCTTGCAACCTCTGATGCAAAGCGAACCCTGATACGGCTTTCATTGGAGATGATACCCGATGTATAGGCCGAGATATACGCTCCGAAAGCAGGATTTACTTTTTCATCCAGACTGCCGCCTTTAGCCGGATGTTTAAAAACAGAAAGAGAAATAATGATAATAGCCGTAAGGGCTGTAAGGATCAGGAGGAGACGCTTGGACATAAGAAGCTGTATTTGGTAAGGACGGTTGAATTCCTTATCAAATATCAGCTAATCAAACGGATAGGGAGGGGTTGTTGATAAATTAATGTATGTGGCTATCGGGAGGAATGCAAGGATTCAGCAGTTAATATACGAAACCTGACGCTTGCTCAAGCAAAGCCAGCGTTTGATAAATCCTCCAAAACTGAATCCTGTTGATTTAACCTTTTGGCTTAATTGTGTCACCCCTTCGGGGTTTTATTCATTCATGATCTGCTGTTCTATAATTATTTCACCCCTCCGGGGTTATTCAGAAAACAAGAAAGCCCGAAGGGCTGGCATAATTATAGAAAGATTGAGACAAAAAAAACAGAAACCCCGAAGGGGTGACACAAATAAATCATTGGTCCTGCCTCCTGTTTTTTAACTCCTCCAACTCCTTAAACAACTCCTTCTCCTTCTCCGAAAGATTTTTAGGCAAGGTCACCTTCACCTTCAGATACAGATCGCCCGCTTCATCTTTTTTGCCATACACAGGCATTCCCATTTTTTTGAGACGGAGTGTTCTTCCGTTTTCGGTTTCGGGAGCTATGTCAATGCGGATAGAGCCTTTTAGTGTTCTGACCAGGGCTTTGCCTCCAAGTATGGCTGTGTAGAGATCAACCGGTGCATCGGCATAGAGATCCTGTCCCTGTATTTTGAAATGAGGATGTTCCAATAAATGAACGGTGATGAGGATATCTCCGTTAGCTCCACCGTTATGGCCCTTTCCGCCCTTTCCTTTCAGTCTGAGTGTTTGGCCTTCACGAACTCCTGGATGAATTGTAATTTCGAGTGTGGAGCCGTTTACATTCAGCTGACGTTTTACACCGGCAAAGGCTTCTTCCAGACTGAGTTCGCATTCGGCGGTCAGATCTTCTCCCGCCATTGCTCTCTTACTGCCTCTGCGTCCTGAAGCGCTTGTTCGTCCACCGAAAATGGATTCAAAGAAGTCGGAGAAATCACCATCCCCTTCATGTTCTTCAAAACCGGAGTAACGCTGTCGCCCTGTATTCTGCCATTTGGAATAGTCAAAATCCTGTGCTGCCCTTCCACCGCTTTGATACTGCATATAGTTTTCACCCAGCTCATCATAGGTCTTGCGTTTCTCGGCATCGCCCAGCACATTATAAGCTTCGCTTATCTCCTTGAATTTCTCTTCGGCAGCCTTGTTTCCGGCATTTTTATCGGGATGGTATTTGACAGCCAGCTTGCGGTATACCTTTTTGATCTCTTCCGCACTGGCTTTCTTATCTACTCCGAGTACCTTGTAATAATCCTTGTATTCCATAATTATCGTGCTAACGTAATAGACCACGGATTTTCATGATTATCAGGATGAATCATGATATTTTGATACCGCTTATGATCAGTTTAGATCATGATAATCATGAGAATCTGCGGTCTATAACACATTGCATTTTTTTAAGCATGTAATGCCAATATAGGCACATGAGTATGGAAGGCCATACGTTTGGATACACTGCCATGAAAAATCCAGTCGAGCATGGTATGCTTTTTAGGAATCATGACCAGCAGATCGGGTTTTGATTTTTCTTCAAATTCCTTCAGTCCTTCAATGACATCTTTGTTTTCAGGAAAATGAAGCGTATGAGTGACATTGGCAAGTGCATCTTCGAGTCCTACACCACTGACGGCTTCTTCGAGATGGGCTTTCTGATTCGGCGGACCGATATGCACAACCTGTAAAGCGGCTTTGAAAAAGTCAATAAACCCTTGCAACTGATTCATTGTAGATGCAGGGAGTTCACCATGATAATCATAAGCCAGGGCCAGATTGCTGATACCTTTATATTCGGCTTCTTCGGGTATGATAAGCAGGGGAGTTGAAAGCTGATTGATAACTCCTGTGGTGACGCTGCCCAGGAGTGCATGACCTATTTTACCCGAGCCGGAAATACCCATGACAACCAGATCGGGTTTCTTATCCGCACAGACTTCTTTAATCTCTTCCACCGCAAAACCGGCTGTAGTCAGACATTCAATATTCAGGCTGGTATGGGTGCGTGTTATCAGGTCTTCTTTATAGTTTTTGAGCCTTTCCAGATTGTTTTGTTCCAGCTCTTCGGCAGAAACAATCACTACCGGCACCTCTGTATTGGAAACCGGAATGTGATACGTATGATACAGGAGTATAGTTGCTCCTGAAGAAGCAGCCAGGGCACAGGCATAGACTGCAGCATGATCGGCTGCAGGAGAAAAATCTGTAGGGACAAGGATATTCCGGAGTTTCATGGCCTTAGTTTAAGTGGTTAGAAAATGTCTCACAAAACGTATTACAGACCAAAGATAATCAATGGAAAACACTCCCCACTGTGAAGGGATCAGTAATAAGGTAACAAGCAGCAGGAGTCGGGGAAAAACATGCTGGAGATCCCACAAGGGGTTGAGCAGGGAAAAGGAAATACAAACAATCAGCAAATCAATGCCAAGTAAATACAGGGCATAATATTTCATAAAACCAATGATGAGCAGGAGCCCGCAAAGCAGCTCGGCATAGGAGGTAAACCAGGCTGCTCCGACCAATGGAAAGCGGGGCAGGTGGCGCAGGTGTACAGGATATTCAAAATTGTCAATCACCCTCTTTATTCCCAGCCTGAAAACCTTGTCATAGCCCTGGGCAAAGAACAGGATACCCAGAAAAATCCGAATAAAAGCTTCGGCTGCAATATGATAGTGAAAGGTGTTCATTGGGTCTTCAATTTGATATTAAGTATATTTTCTTCCAGATAAAACTGCCGCATCAGATCCTGTTCCAGTTCATGCAATTCCTTGTAAGCCACTTTTAAAGAAGGGGCACAGCCTGAAGGAGCTTCATATCCTCCGCTCAGCTCCCTGAGCTGATGAAGAAGGGCATATACCTTGACATGTTCCTCATTCATCATTTTAAGGGGTTTTTCCAGCATTTTATCTGTGGAAGCAGAACCGTTTTTCTTTCCTCCATTCCTTAATTCTTTAACAATAGGAAAAAGAATTTTTTCTTCCCGGCTGAAATGTTGTTCCAGTTCTTCATGCAACTCCTTGAACAGGACCAGGATTTTTTTGAGCTCAGGGTGTTTGGAAGATTCGAGTTTTACAGAACTTTTAAGGTGATCCAGAAGTTCTGAGCAGGTTTCGCGTGTGTTGGTATGGTGGCGTTTTTCGATGTATTCACAGAGTTCAGCCACATCCATTCGGTTGAAATTGTTTACATAGTAAGTGTTCATGGCGCAGGATTTATAGAACGAATATAGACCTATGGCCTAAGTGCCCGTATGACAGGGATCAGGCTTAATAATGATCTGCATCACCTCATAAGACGGAAGGCATGCGACCATTCATTTTTCAGTAAACCGGGAATACACCAGAGCATACACAAGGGCTCTATTGCTCTTGCCGACTCGGCTTTTCCCATATCTTCCGTTTCGAAACCAAACTGATCCAGAATGGTCTTTACTTCTGCCTTGGCTTTGTCTTCGTTTCCGCAAATAAACATGCTGGGTTTCCCTCCTGCAAATGAAGGGTTTACCATGAAATGGCTGCCTATGCAGTTGAATGCTTTTACAAAATGTGCTTCGGGAAAGGCTGACTGAAGCTGTTCCATCAGACTTTGATCCAGGTTGGTGAAGAATTTCAGCACTCCGTTCTGGGCAGGGGCCTGTGCAATAGGGTTGGTCGTATCGATGATTGTTTTGCCCTTCAGGTTCGGGGCTCCTGCAAGGACAAGGGCTTCCTTACCTGCTGCTCCTTTTACAGCCAATACAATCATCTCTCCGAATGAAGCCGCTTCCTGTACCGATCCTAAGCTGGCATTTGCTCCGGCCTTGTTTTTCCACTCATTAAGCTTATCGGTATCACGGCTGCCAATCATGACCTGATAGCCGTATTTTATAAATCCGTTTGCCAGGGTTTGGCCTACTGTGCCAGAGCCGAGAATGCCTATTTTTTTCATATTGATGGTTTTATTTCCTGTTAATTGCTGACAGATTTGTCAGTACTAATTTAGGAATTCCATCTGGAGAATACAAGACTGTAGGACTTGTATTCTCCAGATGGCCTTGTCTCCTTCATCACTCTAAACTCTTGATGAGATAGAACACAGATTTTTATGATTATTATGATTTTCACGGATCAAGAGCAGATCATAAAATCATCTTTAATCATGATTATCATGATGATCTGCGTTCTATCACGTTAGAACGACGGTGAAAGAATTTGAAAAGTATTGAACGGCTAATCAGGCTACTTTTAATGAAGGGGCTGGAAGGATATGGAAAAGGTAGGATTTGGAATCCAGGGGGATTTGTTCTTGTTCCCAGCTGCGGCTCAGCTTGAAATCGACATGACAGATTCCGGGTTTAAGCCCGGTGATGCTGAAACGTTCTATGCCGGCACCTCCGGCGATCAGGGTATCCGGAATAATATACTTACGGCTAATGCGCAACATATCCGGGTTGCGGCATATATAGCTCCAGGTATAACCTGCAGTCGCCTTTCCTGCAAGGTCTATCTGCAGGGTCTGATCGGTAAGGATATTAATGGTAATCATGTTCATACATTCAAAAAAGCGGGTCCGACAAAGATATAAACCCGCCCCGGCAGGATTGCCGGGACGGGTTATTATTCACCGGTTTAATTAATTGTTTACCAGTGCAGCTTCAAGCGGGAAAGCAGCTTTTGCCATAGCCTGAGCGATGATTGGTCCGGCATGCCATCCGGCACCATCCCTCCACCAGTGTTGTATGCTTCCGTCATTGAGGAGGACAATACATTCCAGGTTGAATCCGAAACTGCTTTCTATCAGTCCGGCAACAGCCCTTACATGTGTTCCGAAGGTGGTTGACATATGCCAGCCTGTTCCTCCGTAATTATCCCTCCACCAATGTTGCACTCCTCCTCCAACGGCAACGCAGAGTTCGAAATTGCCGATACGGTATTCGTCAGTGGCACCATACTGCCCTTCTATCATTACAGGCGGACTGAAGACATTGGCCCCAAAACAAACCCCTGCATGCCATATATTGCCATGGTCATCATCTCTCCAGAAATGCTGGAGCTGGTGCGTGGTACCGCAAACGGCAACGAGTTCAAGGTTTCCTTTAACACCATACTGGCTTTGAACGAGGGTAGCTCCGCTATAGGATACAAATGCCGGTAACAGGCCTCCGTCATGCCATCCTCCTCCGTCTCTCCACCAATGGTTGAGTGATCCGTCGGAGCGTCTTACCACTACTTCGAAATTGCCGGGAGCTCCGTAATTGCCCTGTATAAAGGCCGGTACTCCTGCAGCATTGGTAGGGCCGAACACACCACCGTCATTCCATTTTCCGGTAGTCTGATCCAGCCACCAGTGGTGCAGGCGGTGGGTTGTGGTAAGGTAAACACATTCAAAATTACGGTTATAAGTTGTACCGGTAAGCGTAGGACAAACCGCTACATCATTACCGAAACTTGGTCCCGCAGCCCAGTTAAAGGTACTTCCGTCTCTCCAGTAGTGTTTGGCAGAGGAGCCCGACTGTATCAGCATTTCAAAATTACGGTGCAGGGCACCGTTGCCGCTTTCATAGAGGTTTCCATTGTGAAGCCTGCGCTTGGTCCATGGATCCGGATTCGGGTCATTCACCCCGTATTTTGAATATACATCACAACTTGCTTGTCCGTAACCGATACGGAAATAACCTTTCACTCCGTTCCATGCCTCACCCCATCCCTGTCCCCAGGAGTTCTTACAGATCCAGCACTGGTTGGTATCATCATAGCCTACGGCAAATACACAATGCCATCCCCTTGAATAGTTGGAAGGATCATTGAGTTTTTTGTACACGCCGCCTCCATAACCGTCAAAATCATGGAATACTTCAAAGCAAAGGGTTATGGGTACTACCGTATCTATCCAGGTTTTCTGATCATTCAGGGTTGTGAGGGTAGAGTAGTCGGAAATTTTAACAGTCCTTCCGCTGCGGTCTGCAGTCGGGGTCCAGGCATGATCGCCGTGATAGTAAGGATAGCAGTCCGGATCTGCAATACCATTGGTCTTGATCCAGTCCAGAGCATTGGATGGCCAGCCACCGTCACCGCAATGAGCGCCCATGCCGTCATGTACATCTCCTTCGGAGCGTACACTCCATACAGCATGCTGTATGCGTGTCATGCTTTCCACCACACCGGTGGCGCCGAATGACCAGCAGGATTCACAACCGTTCTGATCTTTTGGAAGGGTGATCCATCTCCATCCCCAGCGTTCACGCCAGTCGACCAGGGAAGAAAGTGTACCAGCAGTAAGTCCGGCAACCATATCCGGTTTGATAAGCGCATTTTCCAGGAAGGAAGTTTTGGCTTCATCACCGCTGATAAAACCCAGGGCTTTTCTTCTTTCAAAAAGGAATGGGTTTTGGGTTGCTGAATTGATAAGGGTCTTCAGGTTCGGCGCTTTGATATCTGCCGCCTTTGGCATTTTAGGAGGCACTTCTGCTCCAAGGGTGTGTTGGTTGACGAGGTCCGTATCTTTAAGGCTCTCGTCAATGATCCACCCGGCTTTCTGATCCTTGACCATTTTGGCCAGATCTTTTGCTACAAACGGTTTCTCATTTGCCATAGCTAATAGTTTTGTTTTTTTATTTGCTTACTCTGTTCCGTTTTCAGCTTCCCGGTAATTATCTGCTCCGGACGGTGCATAGCTACGCCTGGGTCTGTCTTTTTTGTTTTTCAATAAATAAACAATGACTCAGGTTTCGGCTTGCGGTAAGAAATTCTTCATGTGTTTATGAACCCTGATTCTTTCCGCGACAAGAATATAACCATTTGAAGCAAAAGTCAAGTGATGTCTTTGTTAAGCCGGGAAAGAGGATGTAATGTTTGGGGGAATTAGGAGAGAATTTTCGGTGAAGGCAATATTATTGATGGTGAAAACCATTCCTTATAGAATAAAGTATCATTTATGAATCAGGCTGTAAAAGGAATATTAACAGATTCCCCATTGATGTTTAATCAGATACCAGGTTATAAAGAGGAAATTGTTAATAAGTGCAATGTTGTGTAAGAAATACCATATAAAATACATTTTAAATGAGTATTTGTTAGGAATATGTTTCTATTGTTAAATTAATTCTTCATTCGAATATGGGAACAATTACGTCTTTATACGTATTGACATTTTCCTGAACAGAACATATCTTTGGTCTGTTTGTAAAGTATTCGTTCTTTCTCAGGTACACTACAGTTCATTAGGTATCCTTTTCGTTTCCAATGGGAAGATGGTATGGAATAATAGGGTTCTTTCTATCCGAGATAAGATGATGACTGTCCGATCCAGGCTTGATATTGTCCTGTATCGGATGGTGATTGTCCTGTATCGGATAGTCCCTGCCCTGAACCGGATAGTGAATGTCCTGAACCGGATGATGATTGTCCCGATCCGGATAGTGATTGCCCTGAACCGGATAGTGATGGTCCCGAACCGGATAGCGACTGTCCTGATCAGGATAGTTAATCTCCCGAACCGGATGGTAATTGTCCTTACCTGGATAGCGATTCTCCCGAACCGATTGGTCTTTGCCCCGAACCGGATAGTGATTGTCCTGAACGGGATGATGACTGTCCCTGAACGGGATGATGAATGTCCCAGATCGGATGATGATTGCTACGATCGGGATGATATCAATCCTTAACCGGATGGTATCAATTCCTGTTGCCTCAATAATCAAAGCCTTTATCCTTTCTAATCTCCCGTAGGGACAATATATCGGTAGAAACAAGATAACACCCACCATTCATTGCCCTGTAGGGGCAACATATCGGTGCAATGAATTTGCTCCAAATTATACCGATATACCGTCCCTACAGGACGGGTGATGTGAAACGATTCTATCTCTACCGGTATTTAGTCCCTACGGGACTCCCAAGCGTTCAATTTCAATCTCCGAAAGTCGAAAGGATTCAATTGGATCTCTAATCGGTATGATGTGGATTCAAATTGTGCTCAGTGGACATCAAACAGCATCCATTTGAAATCAAATAGATTCCATGTGAAATGAAATTGCAGCGATTGGAGTTCAAATCGTGTTCATCTAAACCCAACAGTTATTCTGTTTTAGTGAACCTCAAATGCTGGACCCTACCTGCATTCACTTCAAAGCCTTCAATATGACCCTTGGCCGTCCGGTTTATTTTTAAGGAGGGAAACCACCAGAACTCACTGACCAGGTCATCTCTGGTTCTGAACAGAATAATACTTTCCTCGGGTTTGTTCATGTATAAGTAAAGATGATGGTTCCTGAGCTTCACATAATACCGGCAATCCAGCTCGGGTGAGTAATAGGTCCCTTCATAGGCTTTCAACTGTTGATCGGTAAAACTGTTATCTGGACGGATTTTGTAAAAGATACGTTGATTATCCGACCAAAATTGTTTTAAAACGGTATCGTGTTTCTCAGGATTAATACTGAATACCATTTTACTGTCGGTATGCGGAAAAATGGTAATGGTATCCCCTTCTGCCTTCATCAGTCTGCTTACTCCGTTTCCCTGCCAATGGATTTTATTATCCTGCATGGAAAAACGGAACAAGGTTCCCAGTTCATCCACATAGCTGCCCATGTATTTTTTGAAAAGCAGGGGGTTTAACAGAATTGCTTTTGAGGTATCATTTTCTGCCGGTTCAGGAATTGCAATTTTCTTTATCTGCTTCTTGAGAAAAATATCTGCAACATTATGAATCCTGTCATCAACCGGAAGGCTAGCTATGTTACTGAATAAAAAGATTCCGAGTTTAATATTCGGAAACACAAGAAATCCGGTTCTGTATCCGGCGCTGGATCCGTTATGTGTAATTACCTGCTGTCCGGCATAACTTGTGTTTCTGACCCCAAGGGCATAGACCTGTTCTTCCCCGTTTGTAAGTTTTCCTTTCAGTCCGGTCAATTGTTCTATATCTTGTTGAACTCCGGCCACCGGATGAAAATAATTGCTTATCCATTTTCCAAAATCATAACCTGTAGTGAACAACCCGGTTGACCCTAAATCAGAGCCTATGGAATGGATATTGGAAAATGAGCCATCATCGTTTGCGGCATAGGAATAAGACCTGCCCTTAATAATTTCGGAATAATCGTCATGAATATGGGAATGCTCCATTTTAAGGGGTTTGAAAATGGCAGAATCAACAAACTGACGGAACGACTGACCGCTGACTTTTTTCACAATTTCAGCCAGCAGGATGTAATTGCTGTTGGAATACAGAAATTTTTCATTCGGTTTGAAGTTAAGGGCCTGCTGTTTATAAAGCAAGGACAGTACCTCCTTCTGCGTAATGATATCCTCCTCTTTTTTACCCTCAATGGCCCTGAGCATCAAATAATCCCTTATGCCACTGGTATGGTTGAGCAGGTTACGGATGGTATGGTTGAGCAGGTTACGGATGGTAATGGTTTCGTTTAAATCGGGGAAGCGAGGAAGGTACTTATGTATATCGTCTTCCAGGTTTAATTTACCCTGACGGGCAAGTAACACTATACAATACGCTGTAAACTGTTTGGATACAGAAGCAAGCTGAAACATGGTGGAAGGGGTATTGGGAACACCATATTCCAGATTTGCCATTCCGTAGCCTTTGGCAAAAACAAGGGAATCTCCTTTTACAATGCCCAGGGCACAGCCTGGGCTATTCGTGTTATCCCATTCCTTGAAAAGGGCATCAATACGGGTGCGGGTGGAGTCAGGAATTTGCTGAGCTGTCAGGCTTGCTGTGAAGGAGAGGAGGGAAAGTATGAAAAAAATTATACGGCGAAGGCTAAACACGTTCATGCAGGTAATTTATTTCAGCAAGATAAATACAAACTCCCTGCTTTCTCCCATAAAGAATGTTAAAACGGGGGTTAAAGAAGCGATTTGACTTCCAGTCTGCCGACAAATTTGGCAGAGGCATGCCATCAATTAAACTATATTTGAAATACAAGCCCCAATCATGAAGTCAATATTCTTCTTCCTTTTGTCTTCAATCACCTCATTTCTTTCTGCCCAATCGATCAAGACCGACCGGGGGGTGTATCCCGAACCTCCTCCTCCTTCTATTCCTGCTGCAGGTGGTACCTTCACAGATCCTGTTTTTGGAACAACCTTGCTGCGTATTACAGATTCGCTCGACGGGCCCGATAACCATCAAAGCTATTCCTACTGGCCTGCCTTTAATAAAAATGCCAGCCTGCTCTATATATCCTCAGTAAACGGAACGCCCACCCTCTATGATTTTGATACGGTTAATCAGAGCATTTCCAATAAACGAAACCTGTTCCTGAGCAACCCAGCGGGTGACGGGGCTCCGAACGGGGAAGATGCCATCTGGAGCGGAATCCATACGCATACCATGCTCTGCCATACCGGACAGAAATTGTACAGCTATGATGTATCCTCCAATACCTATACCCTGATTCATGATTTTTCCATTTCCTATCCCAATGTATACCTCTGGCAGATGAGCCGTTCCATAAACGACAGTGTATTTGGCTTTACTTATAAAGAAAACGTGAATTATACCAATGTAGGGTATCTCGATTACCGGGCTTCCAACAATCATTCGGATACCAGCCATCTGCCAGCACTGGATGAAGTACAGGTTGATAAGAGCGGTGATTATCTGGTTATCAAAACAGGTAACAGCGGGGCAGGGGTTATAAAGGTTCAGATTTTGAATCTGCATACCTGGGTCAAGGACAACCTGACCGATAATGGTCCGGATTTTGCTCCCGGGCATAGCGATAACGGAAGCGGTGCCGTGCTCGGTTATGACAACTGGAACAACCGTTTTACATACCGGAGACTGAGTTCACCTCATACGTTTTATTCGGTCATTGATTATAACAACGACTGGTCGCTCGGCGATCATGCTTCGTTTCTGGCTGATGATGAGTCCTGGATACTCTTCAGCACCTTTAAGGGCGATACCCTGCCTTGCTCAGGTGTGTTTCTGGATGAATTGTATCAGGCCTCTACCGATGGATCACAGCAGGTACGCAGGCTCTGTCATACCCATTCCGATTTTCTGCATCAGGCTCCGAGTAATCAGTATTGGGGAATGCCCAAAGCCTGTATCAGCCGCAACGGAAAGTTTGCCGTGTTTACAAGCAACTGGGGCAGCAAAACACGCAGGGATGTGTTTGTGCTGAAGATACCGCCGGTCATTGTCACAGGAGTTGAACAGCAGGAACTTCTGTCATTCACCCTTTATCCGAATCCCGTTCAGGACAGACTGAGCATTACTTTTTCAGAGAAGCAACCGATGCTTTCAGGCAGCCTTGTTATTTACAATGGGCTGGGACAAGACATTATACGCGCTGCACTTGCACCCGGTAGTTCTCAAACGTTAGAGCTTAGTACATCCGCTCTTCCTGAAGGGGTCTATTGGCTCAGTATCTGCAGTTCAGGATTCAGGAGTGTAAAGAAATTTACGATTATCAGATAATCACACCGCCATCTTTTTCAACGCCCTCACCGCCAGCCAAAGCGCTAATGCTGTAAAGGCTATCATTACACCAAACCCCTTCAGGATCATCGTATTTCCGAAATCCCCTGCAAAGAGGCAGCGGGCAGCTTCGACTGCATAGTAAAAGGGATTGAACAGAGCCATATTCTTGATCCAGTTGGGTGCAAAGGAAATAGGAAGCATGATGCCGGAAAGGAGCATCATGGGCAGATAAAAGGTATTGGTGATGGATGCGAGTACCCCTTCATCTTTTACAGTCAGTGAAATGGCATAGGAAAAGGAGGACATGGTAATTCCTATCATCAGTATCAGGACCAGCGTTAACACGATACTTAATACGGATACATGCAAACCGAAGAAAAGGGCAATGACCAGCAGGATACAACTTTGTAAAAACAGGGTGAGAATCTGGTTCATGACCAGGCTGAGGATGAATCCAATGCGGCTTGTTGGTGTAACAAGCCAGCGGGCTATGATTCCCTGACGGATTTCATCAATAAAGCTGAAACCAGCAAAGAGTGCACCCATGCCCATGATGACGAGCATGCCGGGTACAAATACCCGTACAATTTCGGCAGTGGGCAGGAGGGCGGTATTACCCATGTTTTTAAGCAGGGGCATATACAGGAGCAGATAGAGGATAGGTTGTGAAAGCCCTATGAAAAGCCAGATGGGCATACGTAAGGCTTTACGCAGATGGCGTTTGAATAGAAGCAGGATGTCGGTGAGTTGTTTCATGGTAAATCAGTTTTTGTCTTCCCTCAGTGAACGTCCTGTCTTTTGCAGGAATACATCATCCAAAGAAGGTCTGGACAGTCCTATAGTTTGTATGCTCAGCTGTTCCTTGTCGAGCATGCGCAATGTTTCGGCAATCAGGCTTTCCCCGTCTTTGACAACTAAATGGAGTTTGTTTTCCTGGGGAAATATTTTCTGTACAGGAGCCCAGGATCCGAACATAGTCTGGGCTCTTTCCCTGTCCAGCTCATTCCGGAATTCAATATTGATGGTTTCTCCTCCCAATTCCCTTTTTAGTTCCAGTGGACTGCCAAGGGCAACCACCTTACCATGATCGATAATGGCTACCCGGTCGCACAGGTTATCGGCTTCTTCCAGATAATGGGTGGTAAGGAATATGGTCATTCCTTCTTTTTTGAGCCTGGCAATCTCTCCCCAGAAATAAGCCCTGCTTTGTGGATCCAGACCGGTGGTAGGCTCATCCAGAAATACAAGTTTAGGCTGGTGTACAATGCCGAGGGCAAGTTCCAGGCGGCGTTTCTGTCCACCTGAATAGGTACGCGCCTCTCTGGATGCGAATTCCTTCATCTGGAAACGTTCTATAAGCTCCTCTGCTTTTTTGAGGGCAAGCGCTTTTGGAATTCCATGGAGTCCGGCCTGTAATACAAGATTTTCCTTTGCATTCGAAAAGGTATCTGCTCCTCCTTCCTGGCTTACATAACCGATCTGTTCACGTACGCGGGAAGGTTCTTTTTGAAGGTCGAAGCCGGCAACAAGCGCTTCACCGCTGCTGGGAGCCAGTAATGTGGTAAGTATATTCAGGGTGGTGCTTTTTCCTGCTCCGTTAGGGCCCAGGAAACCGAATATTTCTCCCTGTTTAACTTCCAGGTCTACACCTTTAACGGCTTCCACTGTTTTCAGCTTCTTGCCTCTCCCGCTTGTAAAGGTCTTGCTCAGAGAACGGGTTAATAGTATTGTTTCATCCATAGGTTTCAGACGTTAGGCTTCATTTAATAATACTGCCAGCGGTTTCTTTTTTAACAATCCGGTAAATCTAAATCATTCCCCTTGATACCTCCAAGTATTAGTCGGTGAAAACAGGATTATGGCTGGGTTAAAATAAGTTATAACCCGGTGAATAAACAAGCAGATTTATTGTGATCCGGAATTTGATTCGGATATTTGTATGATTGATTTTATAATCATTAACAACCAAAACCGACTGTCATGGAAACGCTAAAAAAAGCAATCACAATAGAAACAACGGTGCATGCACCGATTGAGAAAGTATGGAAATATTGGTCCGGACCGGAACATATCATAAAATGGAGCAGCGGGCATCCCGACTGGCATACCCCCCGTGCAGAGACTGATCTGAGGGTAGGAGGTAAGTTCAGCTCGCGTATGGAAGCGAAAGACGGAAGCATGGGTTTTGATTTCGGTGGTGTATATACCGAAGTAAAGACTAACCAGTTTATCGCTTATACACTTGGGGATGACAGAAAAGTGCGGACTACTTTTACCGCTACTGACAAAGGAACCCATATCAAACAAATCTTTGAAATGGAAGATACCAATCCGGAAGAAATGCAAAGAGGAGGATGGCAAACCATCCTGGATAATTTCAAGAAGTATACGGAATCTAACTAAGGAATTCCGTATACTTTCCTGTTAAGGGTTTCCGGCCATATACAATACATTCCAGCGGTGCCCGTCTACATCGGTAAATACGCATCCGTAAAAACCGCCCTTCATAGGATACGGCTTATGTGATGTTTTTCCGCCTGCTTCGGCAGCTTTTGCAGCCAGGTCATCCACTTCTTCCTTGCTGGCGGCATCGAAAGAGAGGAGCACTTCGCAGCCCCTGGTGGTATCGGCTATTTCTCCGCCTGTATACCCTTTAAAAGTTGGTTCTTCACAAAGCATTACCACGACATTTTTCTTACCGATAACCAGAGGAGCGGAACTATCCGTGTTGCCAGGGCCAGGTTTAAAGGTAAAACCGAGTTTGCCGAAAAATTCTTTTGTTTTTTTAAGATCCCTTACCGGGAGGCTGAGCCAGAATTCGTTTGCCATTGTTTTGATTCTTTTAGGTTTGAAAGAGTGTTTAATTATAGAACGCAGATTATTATGATAATTATGAAAAAAAATGATTTTATAAGGGAGATTATATCAGCCCTAATCATAATAATCATAAAAATCTGCGTTCTATTTGGGTTTAGGTAAAGAAATCATTTCTATCAGGAGTTCATCGAGGCGGTTCTGTGAGTCTGTTAAGCCACGTTCCATTCCGGATTGTATCATTCCATCCCTGTCCATCACCGATTTGAAAACCGATTGTATCGTCAGTTTTGTCCGCTCTCCTGGCAGGGCTTCAAAGGTTGCTGTTTCCAGGGAAACATGTCCACGTTCAGGCAGCCCTTCAAATTCGAAGGTGCGTATCATGCGTTCCGGAGCGGTTACTTCATGTATCACTCCGTTAAAGCCGTATTTGCGCCCGCTTTCCGTATGACAGTGAATAAAGCGGTAAGAACCTCCTGTGCGGCTGTCGAGTTTCTCTATTTCCATGCTTTGGTCGCGCGGGCCCAGCCATTGCAGGAGCAGGTCGGGTTCATTGAATGCACGGAAGACGAGTTCACGGGGAGCATCAAATTCACGTATTATGAAGAGCTCCTGTTTACCTGGTTCGGCAATGACGATGGTTTTGTTTTTTTCTGACACGACGTTGTTTATTTTTCAGTACAATTAAACATCCAGTTTATTCCAAACTTATCCGTGCACTGTCCGAAATAGGCTCCGAAAAACATATCAGCCAAAGGCATTATTACCGTGCCTCCTTCGGATAGAGCGTCAAATAGTCTTTTGGTTTCCTTTTTTGTTTCCGGTTCCAGACAAATATGCATGTTGTTACCCGGGGTAACAGTAAAGCCCATTTCTTTCGGGGCATCGGTAGCCATTAATATATGGCCGCCTAAAATGGGCAGCTCCACATGCAGGATCATTTTCTTAACGGATTCGGGAACAGTCGGGTTGCCGGGTTCCGCCGGAATATCCTCAAAACGCTGTATTCCTTTTCCGGAAAATTCAGTTTTGAAGACCGATTTGTAAAACAAAAACGCTTCTTCCGTATTGCCGGCAAAATTAAGATAGGTACTTGTTCTGGCTTTCGTATTTGTATTGAGTTCGTTCCGGAGTTTGAATTGAGCTTTTAAGTAATGTTCCAGGTAATCGAGCGTGGCGGTAAATCCTTCCTTGAAGCCCATTTCAATCATTTGCTCCATACGGGCAAGGGAATCATTTTTAATCGTGATACTGACTTTTGTAGTTCCGTTTTGTTCGCTGAATGTAAAATTCCAATCAGAACCAGGCAATTGAGGATTTTCATCTTTGTCAGCAAAAGCATTGAACATTTTGAAATTGGTTTTGGGACTGATGGAAGTGAATTCCTGAATGGACCAATGTTCTTGTCCTTCGGGACTAACCATGGCATAAAACCGCTTTCCACCAACTTTGAAAGCCATATGTTTTGTTTTGGAGGACCAGGGTTTAGGTGCCCACCATTGGTCAAGGATTTCCTGTTTGGTAAACGCATCCCATACCAGATCCAGGCCGGCATCAAATTCCCTGTTTACGAATACCGTTTTTGACGTTTTGTCAACCGTAAAATCAAATAGCAGATTGTTTTTCATTTTTTCTGTTTTTTAAGAGTTGCTAATACCTTATCTAATTGATTGAATTTGTTTTCCCATATGTTCCTGAACTGTTCGATCCATTCGTCTACCTCTTTCATTTTATTCATGTTCAGGTGATAGTAAATTTCTCTGCCGCTTTGCTTTTGTTTAACCAATTCACATTCGGTCAGTATTTGTATGTGTTTTGAAACCGCTTGTCTGCTTGAATCAAAATGTTCTGCCAGGGCATTGGGAGTCATGGCCTGTAAAGCGATAAGGCTTAAAATAGCTCTTCGTGTAGGGTCTGCAATAGCCTGAAAAACATCTCTTCTCATCGTGTTGTTCGTTTAAATAAGCAACCATTCAGTTGCAAATATATGCAATTATTCGGTTGCGCAAATTATTTTTGAATTATTTTTAAAAGAGCGGAAGAAAAAAGAAGGTTAATTCACGCCTGATAGTGGTAAAGCCTTAAAGAAGAATACTTCGCTGATCCAGTTAATAAAGTGATATTCAATGATTTCATCTATTTCTTTGCGAATATCAAAAAATCCTTTATTTTTGCGCCTCGTTAAGAAAGTATGGATCGGTAGTTCAGCTGGTTAGAATGCCGCCCTGTCACGGCGGAGGTCGCGGGTTCGAGTCCCGTCCGGTCCGCTACATGGGATGGGCTTGCAAATTTGCAAGCCCATCCCTTTTTGTTAGCCCCTAAAACCTTTGCCAGTTCAGCGATCTGGGCAAATACCAAGTTTTGTCGGTCGGTTCGAAGTTGCCCTTTTTCCCGATCATAGTAGATTCCCTCTGGAAATACCAAGTATTGAATTTGCTCCCTCGTCCGGTATCCCCCGGATGCCCAAATTTTACTGAGGTTTGCGGCCATTTCAAGAGCATCTTTATAACAATGAGATTTCCATTGCTCATCTTGAAAAGGCTTTGAAGGGTAATCTGGATGATAGAAAAAGAATTCGCGCAGAGCGATTTCTGCAATCAAAATATATAGTATTAGGTGCTCATGCTTTAAATGAAAATACAATGGAAAAGGCCAAAGCTTATTTTGGAAACGCCCTTTTCTACAACTACTTTTCGGAAAACGATACCTTTTATGGCCTTGCAGCAAAAATTTTGCATTGCAACAACATTACGAACCTTGCGGAAAAATTTTATACTCTAAGTGGGATTGAAATTCCAATGGAGCTGAATACTAAAGAAAATATTATACCTCCTACTTCTCCAAAGGAAATTACGCAGGACTATTTTGAATTGCTTCTGGATTTCACTCAGGATCTTAGCAAAACAATTAAGAAACTCACGGAAGATTCGTCTTTAATTGAACAAATTCAAGGTTCAATGAAAAATCCATCTGATGATATCAAATCATTTATTCAACATAGCGTCCTATATGACTTGACGCAAATCCTTAAGATACTCTCAGATGGAGAAGTGAAGAGAGAATACGAAGGCTCCTGAGCCGGGAAGAAAGATCAAAGTGATATTGCATGGATTGTCCGTAGTCAATACTCATTTCAAACACAGGAATAACTGCTTCCGGAAACATATGCTTAAGGATGGTCCATGCTCCATGATCCAATCCCCGGTCTTTATTTTCATGAACGGAAGGGATAATGGTTTTCACTTTCCCGGCATATTCAGGTGATCCGGGCACAGGATAGGTGACTTTATAGAGTTCTGCCGGAAACCCTCCGAAATCATAAATGGTTTCCGGATCGGAAGTAGTGCTTACAAAAGTTCCTTTGCTGAGCCAGTGGGCGGAAATGACCAGGATGGCATTGGGTTTATCAGTGACGGATTTACCCATAAGCTGAAGACTCCGGGTAAACGGATTGTCTTCAATTGCATTCATCGGATTGCCATGACCTATAAAGAATAGGGGCATTTTTGCACCTCCGTTAAAGTTATCTGTAATTTTTTTGAGCTCCTGAAGTTTCATGACATCTGTTATCTGGTAACAAATGTAAGACCTCCCTATACATTCAGGAATAACCTAGGTTAAGAACGCTGTGATTCTGATCATTTCAGTGAAAAAAGAGGGGATGCCGGGAATGAATTTCTTCTTAACTTTGAGGTATATGAAAATAGGAATTGTTTGTTACCCGACATTTGGCGGTAGTGGTGTAGTGGCTACAGAGCTTGGAATAGCCCTGGCCAATAAGGGCCATGAAGTACATTTCATTACCTACAGTCAGCCCGTAAGACTGGATACTTTTTCTGAGCGTATCTTTTATCATGAGGTGGCTGTTTCCAATTACCCATTGTTCGATTTTCAACCGTATGAACTGGTCCTTTCAAGCAAACTGGTAGATGTTGTAAAACATGAAAAGCTCGATTTGCTGCATGTACATTATGCCATTCCTCATGCTTCCGCTGCTTATATGGCCAAACAGATTCTGGCTTCACAGGGCATTCAGATTCCATACATCACCACCTTGCATGGTACAGATATCACGCTGTTGGGCCGTGATCCTTCTTTTGAACCGGTGATCACTTTTGCCATCAATCAGAGTGATGCCGTCACGGCTGTATCCGAAAGCCTGAAACAGGATACATACCGGCATTTCAGTGTGAAAAGGGAAATACAGGTAATACCTAATTTTATTAATCTGGATGAATATTCGGAACGTAAATGCCATTGTTCGCGCAGTCTTTATGCTCCTTACGGAGAGAAAATACTCATACACGTTTCGAATTTCAGGAAGGTGAAACGGGTTGAGGATGTACTGAGGGTGTTTGATCGTGTGAGGAAGAAAATACCTGCCAAACTGATCCTGATCGGAGACGGACCCGAGCGTACAGCTGTTGAGAAACTGTGCCGTGAACTGGATACCTGTAATGACATTCGTTCACTTGGTAAGCTGACCAATCCGGAACAGATTCTCCCCATTGCTGATTTGTTCATCCTGCCTTCTGAAACAGAAAGTTTCGGTCTGGCAGCCCTCGAAGCTATGGCCGCTCATCTGCCGGTTATTTCAACCAATACCGGAGGATTGCCGGAAGTCAATATACAGGGTGAGACCGGATTTCTCAGCAACGTGGGTGATGTGGAAGATATGGCTAAAAATGCCCTGCATATTCTTGGTGATGAGGCGACCCTCTGCCAATTCAAGAATAATGCTTTTGCCCGTGCACAAAAATTCGATGTGCCCCACATTCTGCCGCTCTATGAGAAGCTCTATGAGAGTTTGCTGAAGAAGGAACTCGCTTAAAAGGCCCAGGAATCAGCAACCAGGAATCTGCCCCTGCCTCCTGTTTTACCCTCCGGCCTTCTTTGCCTTATATCCTGCTTTCAGGAGCAGTTCCAAAATCCGGTCACGTTTATCTCCCTGAACAAGAATAACCCCGTCTTTGGAACTCCCTCCGCTTCCACATTGCTGCTTCAGCATTTTCCCCAGTTTTTCCAGTTCTGCCTCCGGTCCACCAAACCCGGTGATACGGGTAAGGAGTTTATTTCCCGGCATCCTGTCGAGGAAAATCTTCAGCTGCTGTTCGCCTGGGAGTGGAGCTGAGCTGTTTTCTCCTTCCTCCTGATTATTTACGGGTTGAGAGGGATTGGTTGAATAAACCAATCCATCCCGGTCTGACTTTTTCTTACTCATGGGCTAGTATATATTTCATTTTATTCCGGATCATGCATTGTTCATAGCATTGCAGATAAGCTTTTAGAAAATTTTCCATCTGAATCTGATCGGGAAGGCCTGAGGTTTGCAGGTTATTGGTCAGCAGACTGTCGCGACCGATATTGTAAAATCCCTTCACTTTCTCCCCGTCAAACTGTAACAGATAAGGTCCCTGGAACAACTGGTAAACATTATTGCGGTAGTTTACCGCAAAGTGAGGGCTCAACGTATCCAGGGCATTGTTTCCAAAAGCGAAAAAAGTATTGGAATACCCTAGCAGGTTAAGTACAGTTGGGGCAATATCGATTTGCTGCACAAGAGTGGAATCACGCCCCCTCATTTCTTTGTCATGTCTGTAAAACAGAAGAGGAATCTGGTACTGTCCTGCATTATTACCCCAGAATGCATCATCTGAATAACCGGTATGATCCGGACAGATGATGAACAGGGTATGGTCGAACCAGGGTGTTTTGGAAGCAGTATTAAAAAAGCGGCGTAGTGCGAAATCGGCATACCCTATACAGGGGTTAATTGTCCTGTTTCCAAGCGGAAACCTGTTTTCGTATTTTTCAGGTACCCGGAACGGGTCATGAGAACTGAGGGTAAAAACAGAGGCACAAAAAGGCTCCTGCATTTGATTCAGTTTGCCGGCAAAAAATTGAAGAAAGGGCTCATCCCATATACCCCAGTTCCCGTCATAATCCAAATCATTGTTGTATTCCTGTCTTCCGTAATATGAATCAAAGCCGGATAATCTGGCATAGGAATCAAAGTTCATTGTACCGGGGTTTCCTCCGTGAAAAAAAGCGGTGTTGTACCCCAGGGTTTTCAGGAGTGAAGGCAAGGCATCTGTTTCATTTCCTGCATAGGCCGATGCAGGATAGCCTTCGTCAAGCAGGGAAGGTATCCCGCTCAGAATAGCAGGTATGCCTTCGGCAGAACGCTTGCCATTGCTGTAGGCATTCGTAAATACATAGGCATGTTGCATTAGGGAATCGAGAAAAGGAGTATAGCTTTTTAACCCGCTCAGACCGGTATACTCTTTGGAAAAGCTTTCCAGGATGAGGAATACCACATTGAGCTTGCACAATGGGTGGGCGGAAGGAGGGTGGACAGGCGTGAAAATTCTGGTACATTCTTGTTCTGAGAAGTAATGATGGCCCGTCAGCCGGCTTTGTGCATGCGACTGAATGAAGCTGAATGGTGAATTGAGCACTAACGGGATCGTCGAGGGCTTTGCATAATCTCCTGCATGGCTAAGGGACAAAGGGCTGGTCTGAAATCCTCCCCGAATACCGAGCGTACAGACGGCGCCGATAACAAGGAATGCCATAAAATTAGCCAGGAAGGCCGGTATACCCGCATATACAAAGTTAAGCCCGGTTGTTTTCCGCTGGGCTCTGTTGTAAAAATAAATCAGGGCCCAAAAGAGGAGAGCAAAAACAAGGGAAATATGCCAATAGCCAAGAAGGTAGGAACGGATGGGAGCAAAATCATTTCCGTGTTGCATGGTATGAAGGAAGTCCCACCTCAACCTTCTAAGTGTGAAACGAAAATATCCCATATCGAGGCAATTGGCTGCCAGGCCCAGGCCATTGACAAGCAGGTAAACCCCTTTCAACAGCATCTGCCACCACTTATTCCCAATATGAGGCAGGGGAAGGAGGGCGAGGAACAGGAAAGGGCTGTTAAGCATGAGTATAGCACTGATATCGAACCGCAACCCTGCAATACACAGTCCGCTAAACTCGGACAGACTAACAGCCCGGAAGAGGGAATGATTAAATACATAGAAAAGTAAACGGCAAAGAAAGTAGAGCAGGGGCAGTATGCTTAATTGAATAAGCCGTAAACGGATATGTCGGGTATAGTTCTGCAAGAGCAGATCAATGCGTCCAGCGGGTATAGTGAGTAGTCGCTGTGTAAGGTGCTGTGGTTTTATTCGAATCGATAAAATTCAGATGGATCACCGTCTGAATAATTTTCCCCAGGGAATCGTTTCCGGAGCCAATGAAAGCATGAATAACAGAGGTGGTAGAAGGGGTAAAGGTTACGGTCTGGTCGGGGATGGTAAGGGTGGATGTGAGACGGTTGATTTTTCCTGTTACCCCGCTGTTATTATAATAACCGGCAAACTTGTCGAAATGGATAATGCTGTCTGTTAAACTGTCGGAAGAAAGGACAATGGCGTAGGTTGCAGGTATTGGCAAGCCTGCGGTAGAATCACGCACGGTATATGTCCCGGCCAGGGAATCGGCATCATTATAAACAATAACGGTCCGGGTCTGGGTGGTTACATTTCCTGCGGCATCTTTGACAGAATAGGTTAGTGTATAGGTCCCTTTTAAATTAGGATTGACTTGTCCGAATACATGAACCTGGTTGGTTACATCATGGTCTACATTGTCCCATGCTGTGAATCCCGGATCGGTCCAAACTCCCGCACCTCTCACAGTAGGAAGGGGCATGGCCAGGTTATTACCCATTTTAAGGGTAAGAACGGGGGCAACGGTATCTTCTTTGGCACAGGATGCCAGGAAGAGGATGAACAGGATAATAATGGAAGATAACAGGAGAATTCCGGGTTTTTTTCCAAGAACAGACCCGAAAGATTCAGACTGGGAAGATTTCATGTTCATTGAAGCAAAATTAGCTATTATTAAGGAAAACAAAAAAATTTTCATTATTAACAGGATTTACTATACATTTGCCCCCGGTTAACCAAAACAAATACAAAAAATGAAAAAAGTACTTTCCATCGTTGCAGTTGCCGGTATGACTGCAATTATTGCCTGCGGCCCAAGCGCTGCAGAAAAAGCAGAAAAGATTAAACAGGATTCAATCCACAAAGCTGACTCTACAAAAGCAGAAATGGACAAGCAAAAGAAGAAAGATGATTCTATTGCTGGCATCAAAGCTAAAGAAGAGGCTGCTATGAAGATGAAAGCTGATTCTATCGCTAAAGCTGCCCATGAAGATTCAGTTAAAAACAAGCTGATCAAGCCAGTTAAAGAAGATAAGAAAAAAGGTAAATAAGCCTTTGGAAATACAGGTACTGTAAGGTATCTGCATGAAAAGTCCCGGCGGTAACGTCGGGACTTTTTCGTGATTTTAACAGGCAAATGTTAAAAAAACTTAATGGAAATTTGGCATGTATTAAAATAATCCTATAAATTTGCGCCCAGTTTAAACTAATTAACCCTTACAACAGAAAATGAAAAAAGTACTTTCTATTGTTGCAGTTGCCGGTATGACTGCAATTATTGCCTGCGGCCCAAGTGCAGCAGAAAAAGCAGAAAAGATTAAGCAGGACTCTATCCACAAGGCTGACTCTACTAAAGCTGAAATGGACAAGCAAAAGAAGAAAGATGATTCTATTGCTGGTGTGAAAGCTAAAGAAGAAGCTGCCATGAAGATGAAAGCTGATTCTATTGCCAAAGCTGCTCATGAGGATTCAGTTGCCAAAAAGCTGATCAAGCCAGCTAAGGAAGAGAAAAAAGGAAAGAAATAATATTTTCTTTCACTTAAAAGACAAAGGGGACGGATTGCGTTCCCTTTTGTTTTTGGCCTCACCCCTTAATCCCCTCCCCGTTGGAGAGGGGAACATTTTAATGTTGTTCTTTCCTGATCTTATCCTCGATTACCTTAATATCAATGCCTCCACAGGCCGCACAGCCTCCCCCGCAGTCCTTCTTCCGCATCGTATTCCACAGTCTGCGCCCTATATAGAACAGGGCTCCTGCGAAAATGATAAAAACGATTATTTCCTGTATGTTTGCCATTGGTTCCTCCTGGCAAAGTTAGTATTTTTGCCCCTTTCTTGCTAATTCCTAAAGCTATGATTACTGCTGATACCCTGCTCCGCTACGACCGGAAAATATATCCCGATACCCTCTTACTAGACCTCTATATGGGGCTTCTTAAGCCCCGTATGATTGAAGAGAAAATGCTGGTATTGCTTCGGCAGGGCCGTATTTCCAAATGGTTCTCCGGTATCGGACAGGAGGCTGTTTCTGTCGGGGCTGCCATGGCTTTGGAAGCAGATGAATACATCCTGCCTATGCATAGGAATCTGGGTGTTTTTACGGTCAGAGGCATTCCTTTTAACAGGCTTTTCGCTCAATTTCAGGGTAAAATGTCGGGATTTACAAAGGGCAGGGATCGTTCCTTTCATTTTGGAAGCAATGAACACCATATCGTAGGTATGATTTCCCACCTGGGACCTCAGATGGGGGTTGCCAATGGTATTGCCCTGGCTAACCTGCTCGGAAAGGAAAAAAAGATATGTCTGGTTTATACAGGCGACGGAGGTGCAAGTGAGGGCGATTTTCACGAATCGATAAATACATCTGCTGTATGGGATCTGCCGGTTATTTATCTGGTCGAAAACAATGGATATGGACTTTCAACCCCATCAAGCGAGCAGTTCCGATGCAAACAGTTTATTGATAAAGGGATTGGTTACGGCATAGAAGCGGTACAGGTTGATGGAAATAATGTTCTGGAAGTATATGATTGTGTAAGACGTCTGGCCGAATCTATGCGTAAGAATCCCTGTCCGGTATTGCTCGAGTGTATGACCTTTCGTATGAGAGGACATGAAGAAGCCAGCGGAACTAAATATATTCCCCAGGAGCTCTTTGATATGTGGGCTAAAAAGGATCCCCTGAATAATTATGAAAAATTCCTCCTGGAGGAGGGCATATTGACAGAAACAATTCGGGAAACATACCGGGGGACAATAAAGGCTGAAATAGATAAAGGCCTGGAACAAGCCTTTGCCGAACCTATTGTGGAGCCGGATACAGACCGTGAATACAAAGATCTGTTTAAAGCCTATACGCCTGTCCTTTCCGTTCCGGAAACAAAGACCACTCCGAGAAGGATGATCGATTCTATTTCAGACGGACTTAGGCATGCAATGGTCAAACATCCTGAACTGGTGCTGATGGGTCAGGATATTGCAGAATATGGAGGGGCATTCAAGATTACAGACGGGCTGGCTAAGGAATTCGGTAAGGAAAGAGTAAGAAATACCCCTTTATGCGAATCTGCCATACTCGGGGCCGGTTTGGGATTAAGTATCAAAGGGTATAAGGCTATGGTTGAAATGCAGTTTGCCGACTTCGTTTCCGAAGGGATGACTCAAATTGTGAATAACCTGGCTAAAAGCCACTGGAGATGGGGGCAACATGCCGATGTTGTGGTCAGGATGCCTACCGGTGCCGGAATGGCTGCCGGTCCCTTTCATTCACAGTCGGATGAAGCCTGGTTTTTCCATACTCCGGGTCTTAAAATAGCCTATCCTGCATTCCCTTATGATGCAAAAGGGTTGCTTCTGGCAGCTTTTGAAGACCCTAATCCTGTCCTGTTTTTTGAACATAAAGGGCTTTACAGAAGTTATGTCCAGGAAGTTCCGGATGGGTATTATACCCTTGAATTCGGGAAAGCCAACCTGTTGAGAGAAGGTTCAGAGCTCACTCTTATCACCTACGGTTTAGGTTTACATTGGGCCATCGAAGTACTTGATAAACAAAAGGATATATCTTGTGATCTGATTGATTTAAGAAGCCTGTTACCCCTGGATATTGAAACGATCCTTAAATCGGTTAACAAGACCGGTAAAGCCCTCATCCTTCATGAAGATACCCTGACTGGTGGAATAGGAGGAGAAATAGCGGCATTGATTTCGGAGCATTGCTTCGAACAACTGGATGCTCCGGTTATGCGTAGTGCCAGTCTGGATACACCAATCCCTTTCTCCCCTCAGCTGGAACAGAACTTTCTTCCCAAAGAACGTTTTGAGAAGAAGCTGCTGGAGTTGTGGAAATACTGATTCTTGTGTCTAGACTTTCTCAGCCACCTTTGGAGCTGCAGCTAAAATCTCCTTACTGGCCGCATTGGCATACTGTTCGAAATTCTTGATAAATGATCCTGCCAGCTGATTGGCTTTGGCATCATAGGCATCCTTATTCTTCCAGGTATTTCTGGGGTTAAGGATTTCAGAAGGCACTTCGGGGCAGGCTACGGGTACATTCAGGTTAAAAACAGGAAGCGTTTCGAACTGGGCTTTCTCCAGGCTGCCGTTCAGGGCAGCAGTGATCATAGCGCGGGTATAAGACAGTTTCATGCGTTTGCCTTCTCCGTATGCACCACCCGACCATCCGGTATTAACCAACCATACATTTACTTTGTTCTTTCTGAGCTTTTCGCCCAGGAGCTCGGCATATTTGGTTGGGTGCAATGGCAGGAATACTTTTCCGAAACAAGCGCTGAAAGTAAGAGTTGGCTCTGTAATACCCATCTCTGTTCCGGCAACTTTAGCCGTATAACCAGAAATGAAATGGTACATGGCCTGACCGGCATTGAGTTTGGAAATAGGAGGTAATACACCGTAGGCATCACAGGTCAGGAAGAAAATATTCTTAGGTATACCTCCGACAGAAGGTTCTACAGCATTGGATATATGGTGGATAGGGTAGGCAACACGCGTGTTTTCAGTTTTGGAGATATTGGTATAGTCGACTGTTGTACCCCCATCCAGAAAATTGATGTTTTCAAGCAAGGCTCCGAATTTCACAGCTTCGAATATTTCTGGTTCTTTTTCCTTAGTCAGATCTACACATTTGGCATAGCAACCTCCTTCAAAATTAAATACTCCAGTCTCAGACCAGCCATGTTCATCATCTCCTATGAGGCCTCTGTTAGGATCGGCACTCAGGGTTGTTTTACCTGTTCCTGAAAGCCCGAAGAAAATGGCAGTATCGCCTTCCTTGCCAATATTGGCTGAACAGTGCATGCTAAGAACACCTTTTTCATGTGGAAGAATATAGTTCAGAAGGGAAAAGATTCCTTTCTTAATCTCACCTGTATAGCCTGTTCCTCCAATGAGGATAACCTTTCGGGTCATGTTCAGAATGGCGAAATTATGCTGGCGTGTTCCGTCAATTGCCGGGTCGGCATGGAATCCGGGAGCGCATATAATCGTCCATTCCGGCAGGAAGGAAAGGATTTCTTCCTTTGTTGGCCTTAAAAACAGATTGTTGGCAAAGAGATTACTCCAGGGATATTCCGTTACAACCCTTATATTGAGTCTGTATTTAGGATCTGCACAGGCATAGGAGTCACGTACATAAATATCCTTACCGCTGAGGTAAGCTGTAACCCTGTTATAAAGGATATCAAACTTGCCGGCATCAAATTTAAAATTCACGTCACCCCACCATACTGAATCTTTCGTTTTCTCATCCAGCACAATAAATTTATCTTTCGGCGCTCTTCCGGTGAATTCACCTGTATCGATAGCAAGTGCACCTGTGTCACTCAAAACTCCCTGCCCGAGTATAATTGTTTCTTCAACAAGTTCGGAAGGGTTCAGATTCCAATAAGCAGCAGAGACATTTTTCAATCCCAGGCTTGCAACACTGGCGTCCTTGGCTTTCAGACCATATTCATTCATTTTTTCTGATTTTGGTTTAAAATACGGTGGTTTGGCTTGAAAATATTTGCAAATTTAAGAAAAAAGAGCCTTGCTGAATCTGATAATTATCACGTATCAGGGGCAGGAGAGGGGGAGTAATATATTTTCGATTGATTTCCAGTATATTGAAACTTCCCGGAAGGGTATTTGTTGAAAACTATTATTTTACAAAAGCACAGAAAACCGGTTTAAAGCTTGTAAAGCTGTGCATACTTCTTTCTTGCATAATTCATGAAGTACTTGAAATTCAGCTTCTCACCACAAATATGCTGGCAAAGTTCATCAGCCGTGTATTGTTTGCCAAAGTGGTGAATATGGGTTCTTAACCAGCTCAGAAGGGGGGCCATATTCCCTTGTATTATTTGTTCTTCAAGGTGGGGTATTTCCTTTTCTGCCTGGTTGTAAAACTGGGCGGCATAAAAGCTTCCCAGTGAATAAGTCGGGAAATAGCCAAAACTTCCATGGCTCCAGTGTATGTCCTGCAATACACCCTGAGAATCGGTAGGCACATCCAGGCCGAGGTATTCTTTGTATTTGGCATTCCATAAAGCCGGCAGGTCATTGACCTCTATACTCCCTTCAATAAGCGCTTTCTCAATTTCAAAGCGGATAAGGATATGGAAATGATAGGTCAGCTCATCTGCATTTGTCCGTATGAGGGATGGTCTCACTTTATTGATGGCTTTAAAGAATGCTTCAGGGTTCACATTTTTCAATTGCTCAGGGAAAACACTTTTGAGTCTTGGCAGGTTGCATTTCCAATAAGCCAGGTTTCGCCCTACATTATTTTCCCAGAGCCGGCTTTGTGATTCATGAATGCCGAGTGAGATATATTCTCCGGAAGGGAGGCCATATTCAGAATCCGGAAGTCCCTGTTCATAAAGAGCATGTCCGCCTTCATGGATACAGCTCCAGATCATCTCATTCAGGTTATTTTCAGCAATACGGGTAGTTATACGCACATCCTTGCACCCGAAATTGGTTGTAAAGGGGTGGCTTGAAATATCCTGACGTCCGGCTTCAAAGTTATACCCCATTTGGGTAAGCAATTCCAGTCCGAAATCCCATTGTTTTTGTTTGTCATAGTGTTCAAACATGAACTGATCTTCATTCTGAGGGCTGGATGCAATCTGTTTTACAAAATCAACAAGCTGAGAACGCACATCGGCAAAGAGTATACTGAGGTCGGCTGTAAGAGCACCGGGTTCATACTGATCAAGCAGTGTGTCATAGGGATGCCCGGTATATCCGACAATTTTGCACTCTTCTCTTTTCAGCCTTACCAGCTTTTCCAGTTTGGGCGCATAAATGCTGAACAGGTTCAATTCCTTGGCTTTCTGCCAGGCCTGGAAAGCTTCTGATACAGCCATGCTGATTTCTTCAACAAACGCCTGGCTGTATTTTTTATTGAGTCTGTAATTTTTCAGACTCTGACTAATATTCTTCTTTTCTTTCGGATCCAGACCTGAGTCCGATTCAAGTTTCAGCAAAATATCGCCCAACTCCTCCGAAATGGATAAGTTGTGTGCGATACCGCTCAGGGTACTTATTTGCTGAGCCCTTAAGTCAGCCCCCATCGGAGGCATATAGGTTTCCTGATCCCAGTTAAGCACAGCTGTTGCATACTGAACATCAGCCACTCTCCTCAAAAGTTCCTTATAACGCTCGTAAGCAGCATTCATTTCTTAAGTTTTAAGATATATACAAAAAGCAATATCCAGCCGGTGATAAAGGCTATTCCTCCCAAAGGTGTGAGAGCACCGATACCTTTCCAGTGTTCATCCGGAATCCCGAATACGGGTCTGAGGGCAAGAAAGAATAAGGAACCCGAAAAAAACAGAATGCCTGTTATGAACATCTTTCCGGCCCAGGCTACTGTTTTCGCCGGATAGAGCAGGCTCAGAATACCGATCCCCATCAGGGCCAGGGTATGCCATGCCTGGTAACGGACACCTGTTTCAAAAATCTGCATATGGCTTTCATCCACATGAAAATGGTTACGCAGCGTATGTGCTCCCATGGCTCCGAAGGCAACAGTCAGCGCTCCTGAAAAGGCAGAAAACAAAAGGATGTTCCGGTACATGAACACAAATATAGAAAAGCTTTCCGCCTTCATTTAAATTTAATCCTAATTTCGCTTTATAATCTGTTTGGCATGAAAAATATACTGGTAATAGGAGCCGGACGATCGGCATCATCACTCATTACACATCTGCTTTCCGAAGCAGGCAAAAAACAATGGACAGTTACAGTGGCGGATGTTTCTGAAGAACTTGTGCTGGAGAAAACGAAGGGGCATCCGGCTTCCAGGCCACTGGCATTCGACATACACAATAAGGAACAAAGGGAAAAGGAAATCCGGAATTCCGATCTTGTCATTTCCATGCTCCCTGCTTTTATGCATCTGGAAGTAGCCCTTGATTGTGTACGATTGGCCCGTCCGCTGGTCACGGCATCCTATGTTTCTCCTGAAATCTCAGCTCTCGATAAAGATGCAAAAAAAGCGGGTATCATACTCCTTAATGAAACAGGTCTCGATCCCGGAATCGATCATATGAGTGCCATGCAGGTCATTGATTCGGTCAAGGAAAGGGGAGGGATTTTTACGTCTTTTCGTTCGTATTGCGGAGGACTGGTGGCTCCGGAAAGTAACGATAACCCATGGGGCTACAAATTTTCATGGAACCCGCGCAATGTAATCCTGGCCGGTCAGGGAACGGCACAGTATATGGAAAACGGATCGTATAAATACATTCCATATAACAGACTTTTTACACAAACGGAGAAAGTAGCTGTTGAAGGGTATGGAAATTTTGAAGCCTATGCCAACAGGGATTCTTTATCGTATCGCAGGCATTACGGACTGGATTCTATACCTACCATGCTTCGGGGGACCCTGCGTATGCCTGGATATTGTAATGCCTGGAATGTGTTTGTAAAACTCGGGTGGACCGATGATACATACCGTATTGCTGACTCAGCACACCTTTCCTATAACCAGTTGCTGGAATCATTCCTTCCCCCGGCAAAAGGGAATCTTGCGGAACGTCTGATTCGCTTCATGGGTTCCGAACTGGATGAAGACAGTATGGAGAAGATTGCCTGGCTTGATTTGTTTTCAGACCGGTGCTCCGGATTGGAGAATGCTAGTCCTGCCATGATCCTGCAGCATTTGCTGGAAGATAAGTGGAGGCTGAAAACAGGTGACAAGGATATGATCGTTATGCAGCACCGCTTCTGTTATTCCCTGGATGGAGAGCAGCAGGAATTGATTTCTTCATTGGTTGTAAAAGGAGATGATCCTGTTCATACAGCCATGGCAAAAACAGTCGGACTGCCTGTTGCCATTGCCTCCGGGCTTATACTCGATGGAATCATACATTCCAAAGGCGTCTGTATTCCAACTGGAAAGGAAATATACGAACCTGTGCTGGAAGCCCTTTCCGGTAAAGGAATTCGTTTTACAGAAAAGAAAATCGAAGTTCACGGATGAGTGTCGTACACGCTCTTTATTCCACGCCTCCTCCTTCACTTCTTCATGACAAGCTGGAAGGGGAGTATGGATTGAAGGTGCTGGAAATCCGGTTCCTGAAAAGGGGGTTTAATGACACTTATCTTGTACGTACAGGGAAGGAACGATTCATTCTTCGTTTATTCAGACAAGGACGGAGAAGCGAATCGGAAATCAGGTCAGAACTTAACTGGCTTTGCTTTCTGCAGGAGAAACAGGTCCCTGTATCCGGTGCTTTGCATGATAAAAAAGGAGGACTGCTTCAGACACTGGATCTGGCAGAAGGTATTCGCTTTGCCGCACTTTTTTCCTTTGCCGAAGGTAAGATGATACGTAAACCTGATATAACCCAATGTTACCAGGCAGGTGAGGCCTTAGGTAAGCTGCATAAAGTCAGCCTGGATTATAATCCGGGACCTTTGCATTGGGATTACAGGCCAGAACAGGTTATTTCCTTTGTACAGAACAGCATTGCAAATTGTATGAAAGCATATCCTGCCGATCTGCAGTGGCTGGATGAAACAGCAAATCAGATCAGGGCAAGGTTGTCGGGCGTGCAATTGCAGGCAGGACTCTGTCATGGTGATTTGCAGGCTGAGAATTTCTATTACGAACAGGACACGGTCCGGTTTATAGATTTTGATTTCTGTGGCCCGGGCCCGCTGTTATACGATCTGGGAGCTTATACCTGGTATGATCACCGGGCCAAGACAAAAGAAATGCTTGCCCGCTTTTATGCAGGTTATGCGTCACAAATGGAGCTTAACCGGACACAGGAGAATCTGATTCCTGTTTTCGGAATGCTGCGCGCTTTGTTTCTGATGGGTATGTGGAACAGATTCAATGACGGGATACAGAATCCTGAATGGCCTGCAGAGCAGGTCCATCAGTTTATTCAGAAACTGAGGACCTGGTCAATAAAATAAACGTTCATTCAAAGCCGAAAATTTCTTTTTGCCACGGAGGAAATAGTCGAACACAATACTTTTACGGTATATGGCAGTAGTGGCATAAACACACGTCTGCTTTTTCAATGCCCGCCTTTTTCGCATTGTTTTAGGCAATGTATAATAAAAGCTGCAATGGGCACGGATAACGGCAAAGAAGTGGGAGATATCTCCTGAAGCCAGAAATTTTAAACCCGCAATTCCATCCAGATGCATACGGATCATGAGCTTGATGGTAAAGTGTTCCGGTGCATGGTTTTTACAAAGCAGGATAAGATTATTCCGGAAGTTAAGATAGGTTTTGCGCGGACTGAGTCTTGACAGTGTTCCTCCACCCATATGGTAAACAGATGAAGAAGCACAATACATGATTTTGTAACCCTGATTTTTCAGTCTCCAGCATAAATCAATCTCTTCCATATGGGCGAAAAAATCCTCATCCAGCCCTTGCTGGGCATGGTATGCATCGGCCCGGATAAGTAAACAGGCTCCGGTAGCCCAGAATATTTCGCGTGAATCATCGTACTGGTGCTGGTCCTGTTCAAAGCTGTGAAAAATTCTGCCCCGGCAAAAGGGGTATCCGAATTTGTCGATGAACCCTCCTGCAGCCCCTGCATATTCAAAACGGGACCTTTCTTTGAAATCCAGTATTTTGGGCTGACAGGCAACAATGCCGGGTTCACTTTCCATTAAACGAAGCATAGGATCCAGCCATCCCGGAGTGACTTCCACATCCGAATTCAGGAGTACATAATAATCAGCTTTTATTTTCCGGAGGGCATCATTATAGCCTTTTGCAAATCCCCCGTTTGTTTCATTCTGAACAATACATACCGAGGGAAATGCGGCCCTGACCATTTCCACGGAGCCGTCTGTGGAAGCATTGTCTGCAACCACTATATCGGCCCTGCCACTGTAGGCGATAATACCCGGCAGGAAGCGGGAAAGGAAATCCTTTCCGTTCCAGTTAAGTATTACAACGGCCGTCTTTTTCTCAGGCATAAACAAAGGAGGATAGTCAGGGGGAGGAATAAGAAGAGCTTATTTAGGGTGGTCATAATCTTCAGATGAATTGCCGCCGAAATGATCAGGTGCAACGGTCTGATCCATATCATTGGTCGGATTACTCCTGGCATGAAGCTTCATGCTCCAGTTGGAGTCGTATATTTCTCCAATTGCATCGGAGTGGATAAGACGGTAGTCATTGGTCACCAGATCGCGGTTATAGAAAACAAATTTCCGGTTGGTCTGCCCGTCTGACAGCCTGTAGTAAGTCCATATTTCGTAAGGGTAGCTGCTTGGTTCTTTGTCTGTGATCTGACGGGTGGACGGTTCTCCGTATTTCAGATAAACCCTTCCTCTGTCCGTTTCATACCCTCTTCGCAGCCTGGTACCGTAAGATTTCTGAACGGCAACAACCTGTTCACTGTATCTATCGAATGCGGTTTCAGGATCTTTAGGATTCTGACCAAGCCAATAGGCAAGCAGACGTTTTTGTAAGATCTTGATTTCCTTTCCCTTGATTTCATTTTCAATAACACCCATTTCCACTTCATTGCTTACAGGACGAAGGGAAAGTAAGAGATCGCTCAATGTATCCAGGTTATGGAAACGGCCGGCAAAGGATTGTTTCAGCTGGTCATCACCCAGTTTTTCAAGGGCAATGAGCTCTGATTTGACAGGGTTAAGGCGTTGAAAAAAACGTTTCTGAACACTGAGTATACGGTTATCGGATGCATAGAGTTCTATAACGAGGTTATATCTTCCGGAAGGCAGTTTGTCAATGTTCAGTTCTGTCAGTATGATATTGACCGGCAGGGGAGCACATTTAACAAACCCGCCGCATTCAGACATACGTACCGAATCATCGACCTGTTCAACATAGAAACGAAGTACGAATTTTTCTCCCGCCTTAATCACCTTTGGGGCTTCATATACTTCGGCATAAAAAGCCAGTTTGTTCATATTCTTCGGATACAGGCTTGCAATATAGGGCACCAGGTCATACCCGTTTTTAGTCAGGGGGCCTGGTTGGGCAGAGGGTGTATAAGATTCTATGAACTCTATATCTGAAATCCTCAATTCTTCCTTCTGAAAAGGAATATGAATTGTTTCTTTTTTGAGAAAGGATTTGGAAGAGGGTGAATTTTTATCGAGCATAGTCAGTTCAAGCTCATAATCACCGGCAGGAAGATTGAACCGTTGCTGATCAATAAAGCTTGGGGGGATCAGCGAATCTTTTCGTTCAGGGCTGTGGAGTACAAATTTCCGTGCAGCTTCTATCTTTCCGGCTTTGGTAAAAAGCATTCCGATTTCAATGGAAGCCTGCATCTTACCATTGGAGTTCTTTGCATATACAGCCGAATTGCCCAGTATAGAAATATAGGTTTCCACATAGGGTTTATGATCCGGGGTCGTAAATGCACACCAGGTGAGGAGGGCAGAAAGCACATTTCCGTTCATGGTATTGAACAGGAGCATGGCAGGAATAAAAAGAAACAGCATCCGTTTCATGGGTCAAAGTTAAGAAAACGGGGATGATTCTGTAAAAGGGGATGGAATTCAATGAAAAATGCCGGATCAGACGATCCGGCATTTTAATTCTTTATTGTTTGATAACCTTATGAGTACTGATATAAGGTACAGCATCGAAGGTAACTTTCATGTAGTAGGATCCGGCACTTAATTCAAGCATATCCTCGCTCAGAATATTCTTACCTGCATTAACACCTTTTGTCTCGGTAAACAAAGTCCTGCCAACCACATCCATCATCTCTATAGTAACGTTTCCTTTTACCGGTGCAAAGAAGTCAAAACTGATACCCTGTGTAGTCGGATTGGGGTATATGTTTTCCAGAATAACAGGTTTCATGGTATTAAGCAACGGAACGATGTTGGAATAGACATATTTGCCGTTGAAATCCACCTGTTTAAATCGGTAATAGGAGATGCCATGAGGAGGATGGTTATCCGTGAAATTATAGGAATGTGCAGTCGATGTAGTTCCTGCACCGCTCAGTAAGCCCAGCTCTTCAAAGTTCAGTCCGTCTGAAGAACGTTCCAGGAGAAAGTAGTTATTATTGGTTTCTGTAGCCGTTTCCCAGTTCAGGTAGTTGATTCCGTTTTCGTTTTTACCTGTAAAACTGATCAGTTCTACCGGCAGTACCACGATTGATTGTGCTACGGCGAACCAGGAGAATCCGTTCATGGCATTTCTTACCACTACGGCAGGAGATGCATTATTTACACAGACTCCGTCCATATACCAGCCGCCTGCGGTGAGAGCTGTGTTTTTAGTCACTTCCCACATTACGCCCAGCGCACTGTTTGAATAATTGGTGCTGTATAAGGTGGTATTGTATGTTCCGGAAGTGGGGGTTGCATTTGCTGAAATAGTCCAGAATCCGTTATCCAGATCATTGACGGTATACATACCGCAACCTGCCTCATTCTGTCCTTCCGGAGCTAATGCCGGGTTTGCACCTCCCCACAGGTCGAATCGGGCAGTCAGGTTACCTATCGTGGTTGCAGTTGTAAAGGCAATATTGGCCCTTTGATATCCTCCGCCCGGGCTGTAACCGGCGGGTACTCCATAACCTACAGGGAAATCGTAGGCAGCTGCTGCGCCTGAAAGGTAGCGCTGCAGATTTCCGTCCACATAGGAATTGGTATTACCTACAGTTACGGAAGCAACAGCAGTATTGAGTTGTGTAACCTTAAGTGCATTGGTAACAATGCGTCCTTTTGTAAATGTCAGAACTCCGGATGTTCCAAGTTGCATATTGAAACCACTCACAGTTACGGTTGAAGTGGTAGCACTTTGGTTCATTGTAACATTATTCAGTGAAAACAGAGCTCCGGAAGAGTAGGTCTGTGAAGTTCCATTAAATTCTAGCGTTCCACCGGTTACATTTGTAAATGTTGTGGCACCGGAGAAGTTGGTGAAGTTCCCGGCCAGTTTGATATATTTTCCGTTGGAATTAAAAATACTTGTTGCATTGCTGGTGGTAAATGAGCCTGCAATGTCCATATTTTGGTTCAGAACAACTGTTCCGCTGGCTTTTGTGATGGTCAGATTAGGCATTGCATTGGAACCGATCAATGTTCCGTCAATAGTCTGTGTTCCTGTTCCGTCAAAAACAATGGTCGCACCCGGATTCGCTACGAGACTTCCATTGTTGAGATAGTTTCCGCACACGTAAAGTGTGGAACCGGTCTGCAGTGTAAGTACACCGCCCGGGTTGATGGTCAGGTTATTCACTGTATAGGTATTTCCGGTAACGAGTACTGGCTGACTGGCAGAGGCTGGGCCTACTATTGCGCTAATCGTACAGCTGGGTACGGAACAACCTCCCCAGTTCTGAGTGGTACCCCATACGGTAGTATTGGCTCCACCTGTCCAGTTAATGGTAGGTGCAGAAGGCGCATAGTTAATAGGAGAGGTATTGAAGTTAATGGTGAATCCGGAAGTACTGTTTGAGAAGTTACTGATGATCATCAGATAAGTCTCACCTGCCAGTACAGGGATCTGGGCATTGTAAGAAGCACTGTATCCGGGGTATGCGGCAGGATTAGTACCGTTGCTGGCTCCGTAACACCCCGTAACTCCCAGGAAGCTGTAGTTACAGGATACAGGGGCGGCACCTCCGGCAATTCCGGCACAGGTGGTAGCTCCGGTTCCTCCTGTTTTCCATACGGCAAAGTCATAGTCAGTGCTGGAGGTACTTGGAGCTCCAGGCCAGTCATTCGGAACAATATCAAACACAAGGTTTCCGTTCGACAGAATAGGAATAGTGTACCAGTCCGATCCCCGTTCACCGGAGAGCAGACAATTTACACTGCTGCCGAAGTCACAGGTGGTTCCTATACCCTGATAACCAGGGTTACCTACAGTAATAATCTGGGAACAAACCGGATTGGGGAGGGAACAATCCTGTCCCTGTGAAGAAGGTAATCCGACATTGCCATCGACCGCAACAATACTGAATGTCCCGGCAACAGTTCCGTCACCGCTAACTTCAATATAATAAGTAGCTCCGGGAGTAAGACCTGTTTCAACAAGCTGTGACATTTCACTGCCGTTGGAACCGCAGCTGAAATCCTCATTGCAATCCACATAGGTAAGGCCGGCTCCGCAGGTTCCTGAGTACAGGGCTATTTCAGTATTGGTTAAGGTTCCGGCAGAGGTATTGATAGAGAGTTTACCGGAAGCAGGGCAGACAACACTGTACCACACCGTATTGGTTTCACCTCCATACCAGCAGCCGGGCAGGGCCGGTTCACCGGCAATACCTGAACAAACTGTGTTACCTACGGTTGTTACATTTAAGGTCAGGGGCGTAGCGTTACAAGGCAGGTCATTGGGGGGCGTTGAATTGGAGGTGATATTAATATCATAAGTACAGTTAAAAGGAGTACTCCAGGTATCTACAATAATGTAATAGGTTCCTGCGGCTGACAGAATAGCAGTCCCATTTAAAGGGTTGGATCCTCCAAAGTGGGCAATACACGTTGAGCCTGATACATCCGGACAGCCAAGATATACGTTAACCCCGGCTTCTGTTGTATTGATATTGCTGAGGATAATACTCATGCATTCCCCGCCTGCAGAGGTATAGGCGTATACCCTGTCTTCACCGGATTCATACAAGGAACCACAGGAAGCGACACTGGAATTGTTATAATCGTCTCCGTAACAGGCAGTAGTTTGACTGGTAGCGGTATAAGGGAGGGTTATAAAAGGTGCATTGGAACAAACTGTTCCTTGCAGTGCAGCAGCCGGAGCTGAAATAGTCAGGTTACTGTATGCATTACAGGATGGAGGAGACCAGGAATCTACAATAAGGTAATAGGTATGTCCGGAGATTACGGGATAGCACATGCTCTGGTTACCACTTGAGCTTTGGGAATAATCGACACAGGTTCCCGGCGAAGCGGAACAGTTCATGGGACATCCGTCAAAAAGTGTGAGTCCCACGTATGAACCTGCAGAAGTAATGGCAATATTTACAGGCCCGGAAGATGCCGGTGTAAAGATATAGACCTGGTCTTCACCGCTCTGATACAAAGAGCTGCCACAGGAAGTAGAATTTGAAGAGGTAATATCATTGACTGCTCCGCAAGTAGTTCCGGCACCCGAAGCATATGGCAGGGAAGCTACATTGATAACCCCTGTTCCCAGTAATCCGGCACAACCTCCCGCAGCTCCAACAGAAACCAAGGATACATTATCTATAGCACCTGCCGGGTCAGTTCCTACAGAACCGTCATTGTGCCAGGTAAAAACCAAACGCTGGGTTGTGCCTGAATTAGAACAAGGAAGACTGATGGAAGCTGATTGCCATGAACTCTGCAGGTTGTAATGACCCAGATAAGAATAAGCAGAGGAGGACATAGAAGTTCCTGCAACGGGAGTATAGGTGGTCGGGACAAGATATACTTCCAGATAATCGCAACAGGATTCTCCGTAACCTTTCCAGTTAAAGCTTAGGGTAATTGTAGCCTGTCCGGCAGGAATAGTTACGTTCTGATAAAAATGAATATCGTCACTGGTACTGTGATCATAGTCATTCGTGGAAGTAGTAAGGCCAACAAAAGCACATCTGGCACCAGCCTGAGGGGCAGAGCCCGTTCCTACATTCCAGTTAGCCGCTGAGCCTCCTCCGTTGCATACAGTCCAGCCGTTGGCTGCAAAGGTAGTTCCCGATTCAAAACCTCCGCCGGCAGCGGGATTGACAATAGTCGTTGTCTGCGCATTCATAAACGTGGCAGAGACAATCAGGAATGTAATAACTAATGAATAGATTTTTCTCATATTATTAAAACTAAACATCATGAAAATGAAACGGATCATTTAATTTGATTTTAAGGAGTTGCCTCCATCTTCTTTATCAATTACATTTTTGAATGTCAGTATTACTTTATTAATCGATGTTCCTTCCTTTATATAATAAGACCAACCATAAGGCCTTAAAATGGTATTCATAAAATCGTCATGGGGCTGCAGGCTCCTGTCAACCTTCAGCAAAAACATATTCCGGTCTTTTACAAAACCGAGATAGGTAACTCCACTGGTAGCTTTCAGAGAAGCTTTAAGTGACTCATAAACTTTCATGTTGATTTTAGGAACCTGTACAATAAGTTCGTCCGGTTTCGATATAGGACCATTCAGAGTTATTCTTTCCCGTGCTGTCAAATGGAAGGATAGACAGAAAATGAAAACAGAAAATAAAACTGTTTTGTGGCGCATGGATTGTGTTTTTATTTTAACGCTTAACTGGTAATGCCTTCTTAATATCTTTTAAACTGCTTTTGAGAACAAGGAGGCAGTTTGTAAAATCTATATCTTAATATGCTGGAGTACTTACGTTAATTTTAATATATATACGTTAATAAACAGAAAAAGGTTCCTGAGCCGGTCTTCTCTGTTAATGAGAAATCACGCATCAGGTCCAAGCATGCTATAACGGCGTTCTTTATTGTCTTCTTCGGCCTGGCTGAAGCCGTACTCGCCTACCTGTCTGCCT